>CAZWMD010000015.1:16711-32542 GCA_964634815.1 uncultured Pseudomonadales bacterium
AAAGGTAGCTAAAGGACGCTAAAGGAAGCCAAATGCTGGACCCCACCTACCCCTACTATCTCGCCAACCGCCCCGTTGCAGCCAATACCGACCTGGAGGTCACCAACAAGTATACCGGTGAGGTCGCAACTCGAGTGGCTCTGGCAGACCCCGCGGCAATCGACGCGGGTATTGCAGCCGCAGACCAGGCGACCAGAGCCATGCGCCAGATGCCCGCCTACGCACGTCAGGATGTTCTGATGCACTGTGTCGCTCGCTTCACAGAGCGCCACGAAGAAATGTCAAAGGCGCTGTGCATAGAAGCAGGCAAACCAATAAAGGATGCCCGGGGTGAGGTGACGAGGCTGATCGATACCTTCCGAATAGCGGCTGAAGAGGCGGTTCGAATCTACGGTGAAGTGATGCCACTCGACATAAGTCCCCGGGCGCAGGGATACACTGGTCAGTGGAAACGCGTACCCATCGGTGCCTGCTCATTCATCTCACCATTTAATTTTCCCCTCAACCTCGCTGCCCACAAGGTGGCACCCGCATTGGCTGTAGGTTGTCCCTTTGTCCTCAAACCCGCCAGCATGACGCCTATTGGCGCTCTCATCATTGGCGAAGTGCTGGCAGAAACCGACCTACCTGCCGGTGCCTTCTCTATATTGCCTGCTCGTCGTGACGGGGCAGATCTGTTTACGGTGGATGAGCGATTGAAACTCTTGTCTTTTACCGGCTCGCCTGGGGTGGGGTGGGAGCTCAAGAAAAAAGCCGGAAAAAAGCCCGTCGTGCTAGAGCTGGGTGGCAATGCCGCCGTTATCGTCGACGAAGATGCTGACCTAAACGACGCCGTTGAGCGAATTATTTTTGGCGCATTCTACCAATCCGGACAAAGCTGCATTGGAGTGCAGCGGATCATGATCCACGCTAAAATCTACGATCAACTACGGAGTTTGCTGGTTGAAAAAACTCGGGCACTCATAATGGGAGACCCGCTCAACGAAGACACGTTTATTGGCCCCGTTATCTCCGAAAAGGAAGCTATCCGACTTGAAGACTGGATTAACCGCGCAGTGAATGCCGGTGGAAAACTGCTGTGCGGCGGAAAACGCGAAGGGGCCATGCTCGAGGCGACGTTGCTCGAGGACGTTCCAGGCGACCAGGATCTGGTGTGTCTGGAAGCGTTTGGACCAGTAGCCGTGCTCAGCAAGTTCTCAGACTTTGATGAGGCGCTGGAAGAGGTCAATAGCAGTGATTTTGGACTGCAAGCCGGAATCTTTACACGTGATATCTACAAGGCCCAGAAAGCCTGGGACGAACTGGAAGTGGGCGGTGTGGTCATCGGCGATGTCCCTTCATGGCGCGTGGATCACATGCCCTACGGTGGCGTTAAGGAAAGTGGTCTTGGCCGGGAAGGTATTCGCTTCGCCATCGAAGACATGACCGAGATCCGCATGATGGTGGTTCGCACGCCGCCCGGCGGTTAGTTCTTTTCGAACCGGGCAAAAAACACAACACAATTTCAATCAATCAAGCTAAACGAGAACACCAATGACTAAAGCATCCGACCTGTTTATCCAGACCCTGGAAGAAGAAGGAGTGGAATACATCTTCGGAATTCCAGGTGAGGAAAATCTCGACTTTCTCGATAGTCTGTCTCGGTCCAAGAAAATTAAATTGATTCTTACCCGTCACGAACAGGCAGCGGGTTTCATGGCGGCAACCTATGGTCGCTTTACAGGCAAAACCGGCGTGTGTCTCTCGACCCTTGGGCCGGGCGCCACAAACTTTGTTACCAGCGCAGCCTACGCACAGCTAGGCGGTATGCCCATGATGATGATTACCGGCCAGAAGCCGGTGAAGAAATCCAAGCAGGGTCGCTTTCAAATTCTCGACGTTGTGGATGTCATGGGTCCCGTTACAAAGTATGCAAGTCAGATTGTCTCGGGAGATAACATTCCGAGCCGCGTGAGAGAGGCCATGCGTTTGGCTGAGGAAGAAAAGCCTGGCGCGGTACATCTGGAGCTACCTGAAGATATTGCCGACGAAGATACAGATGAGATCGCAATTCCCGCACCGGTAACGCGGCGTCCGATCGCAGAAAACAAGGCCATCACAGCAGCCATTGAACGCATTGAGGCAGCTACCTCTCCTATCCTGGTGATCGGCGCCGGAGCAAATCGCAAGATTACCGGCAAGATGTTGCTGGAATTGGTCGAACAGACCGGCATTCCGTTTGTAACCACTCAATTGGGCAAGGGGGTTATCGATGAGCGCCATAACTCGTTTATGGGCAACGCGGCACTCTCTACTGGTGACTTTGTACATCGAGCGATCGAGGCTGCAGACCTCATTATCAATGTCGGTCATGACGTCATCGAAAAGCCACCTTTTTTCATGCAGGTTGGCGGTACTGAAGTTATTCACATCTCCTTCCGTTCCGCAGAAGTAGACCCTGTCTATTTCCCTCAGGTTGAGGTTGTTGGTGACATTGGTAACGCGATCTGGCGAATCAAGGAAGGTTTGTCAAAGGACGCAAGCTGGGACTTTTCGCGGATGGCCGAGGTGCGTAAAGCAGGCAAAGCCAATGAAGCCGAGGGCACCGATGATGATCGCTTTCCTATCTATCCCCAGAGGCTGGTTCGTGAAGTTCGCGATGCGATGCCAGATGACGGCATCATTTGCCTGGACAACGGCGTCTACAAGATCTGGTTCGCACGCAACTACACAGCTCATGAACCCAATACCGTGCTACTCGATAACGCCCTGGCAACGATGGGAGCAGGGCTGCCCTCAGCCATGGCCGCAAGGATTGTGCATCCCAATAAGAAGGTCATGGCAATCTGCGGCGATGGCGGTTTCATGATGAACAGTCAGGAAATGGAGACTGCCGTTAGACTGAAGCAGGATTTAGTGGTTCTTATTCTCAATGACAGTGCGTACGGCATGATTCGCTGGAAGCAGGCCAACATGGGCTTCAATGACTGGGGGCTTGAGTACGGCAATCCGGATTTTGTGAAATACGCCGAAAGCTACGGCGCCCATGGCCACCGCGTGAGCTCAGTAGATAGTCTTGCATCAATTCTCGAGACCTGTCTGAACAGCCCGGGAGTTCATCTGATTGACTGCCCAGTGGACTACACCGAAAACGATGAAATCCTGAATCATAATATCCAGGCGCTAAGCGCTAAGGTTTAGGCAGATATCCAACCCTCGCCCGAAATCCATCGGGCGAGGCCCATTGACCATTTATCTGTCAGATCTGATCAAAAAACAGGCAATATCCCCAAAAAATTCCCACCAAAGTGCGATATTTTGGGCTCTTTCGACCCACTTATAGCGCTCGTCCGGTAAAATCTCGCCGCTTTTAGTTACGCAGTAATCATCGCTTTAGCGAATCAAACAGCCAAGCCCCGTGACTTCCCCTAGCCCCAGAAAATCCCCATTACACCAAGACACTGGATCATCTCGACGTCCCTCTGACGAACAGGCTGACCGAATCGGCGAAACTCTGCGTTTCTTGTTGGTGGCCCTGGCGGGATTTGGTGTCGATATCTGTGTGGTTTGGAGCCTGATCAATTTCTACGCTGTACCGGAGCAAATTGCCTGCGTCGCTGGCTTTGCACTCGCCACCGCGGGCTGCTTCTTTGCCCACAAGAGTTGGACCTTTCGCAACGCACCTCAAGCCACTCTCTGGCGTTTTTTGGGTTATTGGACAATTACCCTGTTCACGCTGACCGTTCGACTGGTGCTCTTTACCCAACTGGGTGAGGCGTACTCGCGCGATGAATTGCCCATTCCAGTGCGTCTGGCTATCGCTGGTGGTGTGGCCTTTGTGCTGGCTTACCTGTTGAGCAACAAACTGGTATTCAGCTCAGCTGCTGCCAGCTCACCTCGCACTCCCCCTGGTCCGTAGCCACATAAGCCGATTGGCCAGTAATGGTCACACTCATTTTCATGGTGCGCGTTAGGAGCTTACTTAATACGGACACCTCTTCGGTGTTAAACGCAAACACCTCAACAGCCAGGCCCGAGCGCTGCAAATTGAGCTGATTCCACCAGGTGGATGATTTGCTGTTAAAGGCATACACAAGCGTGCGCCCGGACTGACGTGTTGCTTTCTTCAACCGGTCAATGCCAGGCTCACCAACCTCGACCCACAACTCTATCTGGTCATCGAGACTTTTCAGCCAAATGTCCGGCTCTTCGGTATCACTCAGACCGCGGGTGAAGCTAAGACCTTCCTGTGCGTTCAGACAAAACGCCATTACCCGAACCAGCATGCGCTCGGCAGACTCGGACGGATGTTGCGCGACGGTAAGGTTCAGGCTGTCATAGACCTCGCGGTCGAGATCCGACAACGAAATAGAGAATTTGTGAATCGTGGGTTTCAGTGCCATAGCAAACGCCTAAACTGGACCTAACAGGTGGCCAACCAAATTACATGTCGAGCCCCCTTGCCCGCATGCGCTCGCACCCGATGTTCCGTAACACTAAAGCCAACCTTTTCCAGGCGCGCAGCAAATGAGGGGTCAGGTCCCGCCGACCAAACAGCAAGCACCCCACCCTCACGAAGCGCATTCAGCGCACGCGACAACCCATCCGCACTGTAAAGCCGATGATTGTGATCGTGAGTCAGACCTTCGGGGCCGTTGTCGACGTCGAGTAGTATCGCATCGTATTTGCTCCTGGCACGGTCGATAAACCGATACACATCCCCCTGAACTACATTCACTCGGGAATCCTCAAGCGGCCGGCCCGCGCAATCGCCAATAATCGTCTCGTTCCACTCGATCACTCCGGGAACAAGTTCGGCGACATCTATTTGAGGATTCGGAAAACGCTGCGCCGTCTCGTCACACCACCGCAGAGCCGCTGCAAGCGTGAAGCCCATACCCAGGCCGCCAATCAATACTCTTAACTCTGTAGTGGCCTTAAGTACACCAAGCGGCAAAGTACCCAGCGCATCTTCTGATGCATGCGCCCGGGAACTCATCAAATCGCCGGGTTCACCTTTTATTCGAATCGCATATTCCGGCGCTCTGGCCATTTCCCGGCGATAAAGCTGCAATTCACCCCCACTCTTGGGTATAGCGGCACTGCTTTGATACTCCCAACGAGCCACTAGTGGGGCTGCTCCTCTATCGCCAACAACATGATTGGCCTATTATCCCCCTAATTCCGAGCAGAAGCTCCAGTGAATCTATGACTGCGAACAGTTTGCCAAGAGTACTGGGCTTTTGGGATGTGTTCTTCATCGCCGTCGGGCAGATCATCGGCGCCGGAGTTGTCACCCTGACCGGCATCGCCATTGGCATGACCGGCCCGTCGATCATTCTCGCCTACCTGTTATCCGCACCACTGGTTATTGCCGCCACGGTGCTCATCATTATGGCCGGTGCCACCCTGCCTGTAACCGGAGCCTACTACGCCTGGACTTCTCGCCTTGGCGGCGGCTGGCTGGGCAGCATCACGTTATCGCTGATTTTTTTAGCTGGTATCTCTCTTAGTCTGTACGGAAGTTCCTTTGGGCTTTATCTGGAGCCGCTGTTTCCCGTTTTGTCTTCCGACGAATGGGGAATCCTCATCATCTCACTGCTGTGTGGTGCAAATTTATTTGGGCTGTCGATGGCGTCAAAGGTACAAATGTGTCTGGTGCTGGTATTGCTCTCTGCACTGGCTATCTATGCAGGCTTTGCAGCTCCGAGAATTGATGCGGCTCTGCTAACACCCGCATTCCCGCATGGAATCACAGGGTTTATTACAGCCGTGTTCTTGCTGAAGTTCGCCACCGGCGGTGCTTATATGATCGTTGGCCTAAGCGGTGAAATGAAAGACCCACAACGCACCATCCCCACTGTGATGATAGGTGCAACGCTGGTTGTTGCATTGATCTATAGCGCTGTGGCGCTCGCAAGCGTGGGTGTTATCCACTGGACAAAAATGGTCGATCAGCCACTCACAGTAGCCGGCGAGGCGTTTCTTCCAGGCTGGGCACTGAGTTATTTCCTGATCGGCGGCGCAGGACTTGCCATATGCACCACCTTGAACTCCCAATTCATACAGCTACCACGCACCTTTATCGTAGCTAGCTGGGATCGACTCATTCCCCACTGGGTTGGGGCACTGAATCGCTTCCAGGCCCCATGGGTAATCTTGTTAGGCATGCTTGTGGTGGGCATAGGTCCCCTCACAATTGGCCTCGACATCGGAGAACTGGCGCGAGCGGCCACTCTGTCTGCAAGCTTCCCTGCGTTTATCGTTTACTGGAGTGTGGTGCAGATACCCAAGAAATTTCCAGCTGAATACGCCAAATCAAGCTTCAAGCTAAAGCCTGTGTGGCTGTGGACTTTCTTTGGCTTTTCAATCACCGCCACGCTTATTGGGATTATCTTTTTAGCTCAAACCCTTTCGAGTCGCGTTACGTTTCTGTTTATCGTCTGGATACTGATTTCCATCGCCTACTACCCACTGCGTCGCATGTGGCTAGCTAAAAAAGGGTTCGATCTGGATGCACTCACTACTGATCGGGCAGTATTTTCGGATCGCTAGCCCCCCACCACAGGGTTGAGAACGCGCCAGAACAATCAGTGAAAACAACCTAGTGGGAGAAGGACCGACATATGAAAATGCGCATAAACAAAGCTCTCGGCGCGGCACTGGTGTTTTGGAGTTTACTGGTTAGCGCCGGATGCACCCACGATATAAACCAGCCTGATCCGGAGACTGCCACAAACGACGTAAATGCGGTCCTGGATGATCTACATGCCCAGGCTGCTGCAGCAAACTTTTTGGGCTACTTTGAACTCTACGCGCCAACAGCGGTATTCCTGGGAACCGACAGAAGCGAGTACTGGCCACTGGAAGAGTTCAAGGCCTATACCAAACCAAGGTTTGAAACGGGCAAGGGCTGGACTTACACCCCCATCAGTCGGCAACTGCATTTCCACGGCAATACCGCCTGGTTTGAGGAAGAGCTGCGCTCCGAAAGCTACGGCCGGGTCCGCGGCACTGGCGTGTTAGTTAAGCTCCCTGATGCGGCAAGCGGTTCGAACCTGTGGCGAGTAGCGCAATACAATCTGACACTACCCATTCCAAATCCTCTCTTCAGCGATGTTGCCAAGAACATCAAGGAATTCTATGGCGAGCCCTAGGCGGGCAAGCTCTGCTAGAGACCAAGTACTGCTTTGGCAATAACGTTCCGCTGAATTTCGTTCGAGCCGCCATAAATGCTGGCAGCTCGTCCGAAGTTATAGTCGCTTAAGGCACGCAGCGCATAGGGATCGCCAGGTGGGCTCATATTGCTTTCGCCAGCCACCAGGTCGAGCTCAAAAGGCTGGGAATAGTAACCAACAGCTTCAACCCTGAGGATTTGAATCATCTGTTGTATCTCCGTCCCGAGGATTTTCAGCGCTGACGCTGAATCCCCAGGGTTATTGCCTGCTGCAAGCTCTGAGAGAATCCTCGCTTCCATTGTAGCCAACGATTCCAGTCGAATTTCTGCTTCGTTGAGGCGAGTAGTGAAATCGCTGTCCTGAAGCAGCGTTTTCCCCTCGGAGCCCATCTCGCGCTCTGCAAAACTACGCAGTGCTTCAATCGCTTTACGAGAACCCGCGACACCGGCTATGCCTGCACGCTCATGGCCGAGCAAGAACTTGGCATAACCCCAGCCTTTGTGCTCCTCGCCGATGAGATTACTTACGGGCACTCGAACGTCCGTGAAGTAAACCTCGTTCAAGTGATGCAGGCCGTCGATTGAAACTATAGGTTTCACTTCGATACCGGGAGTTTTCATATCGATCAGCACAAAACTAATGCCGTGTTGCGGTTTGGAACTGCCATCCGTCCGTACGAGGGCAAAGATCCAATCTGCCTTGTGGGCGTTAGTCGTCCAGATTTTTTGGCCATTCACCACGTAATCATCGCCATCGCGTACCGCCGCTGTTTTCAGCGAAGCAAGGTCAGATCCACTGCCTGGCTCGGAATAGCCCTGACACCACCAGGTGCTGCCATCGAGAATACCAGGCAGGTGCTGATCTTTTTGTTCCTGACTACCAAAGGTATAGATCACCGGACCCACCATCCCAAGACCAAACGGCATGAGCATGGGCGTTCCGGCCAGCGCGAGCTCCTCAGAGAAAATGTGTTTCTGGGTAATGTCCCAGCCGGTCCCGCCATATTCCTCGGGCCAGTCCGGCGCCACCCAGCCACGCTCAAACAGAGCGTTGTGCCAGCGGGCACCATCCTTTCGTTTGATGCCAAAGCCTAGTGAGGCAGCCTCTTGCAATTCTGGGGTCAAAGCCTCTTTGATAAAGTCGCGAACTTCCTGGCGGAAAGCATCCGCTGCACTATCGGTCTTCAAACTGGTGGCGCTCACATCGAGACCCTCTTTTGGTAACGTGTATTGGACTTGTATTCACAGAACCCGCTTCCGGCTTTCAAATCTGTCCTACTGAATCGCAGGTGTTGCAGCCGCCATTTTCTCTCCGTCGTAGACAATTTTCTTGGTTGGTATGAATTCGACAACAACCCGGCGTGGAGAATCCAGAAATTCTACAAACTGTTCGACTAAAGCTGTGTTTTCGGCGCCCCGCAGTTTCTTGGCGAATTCAGGATAGAACCAGTCCTTGATCTCACGATTGGCCTTGTCATGAATCACCGAGATACCTTTGTAGGTTACCGTCTTTCCAGGGCCCATATCTGTTCCAGCGCTGCTGATACAGACGCAAGTGCGAGGATCGCGGCGAATGGCCGGAAAACGTAGTCGCTGCTCCGCACCGGTCAACCATAACCGCCCATCACCTGTATCCAGGTAGCTCATAATCACCCCAACTGGCTCACCTGCCTTGTTGGTCCACATAAAGGTGCACTCTTTCTGCTTTTCACGTAACTCAAACTCTCTGGACGCATCCAGCGGGTATTGAGTAACATCCTCGTAGTCTTCCGCGTATTCGTTATTACCAGGACGAGATTTTTGGGTCATAGTTCCTCACCACCTTGAGTCAATTTGCTTCGAACGTCGTTAAACAGGCGTCAATTTATCAATATTCTGGCACCTAGGAAAATATGGTAAAACTAGCCCAGGCACTCAAGATCTGACACACAGACCCTCCTGAGCAGAAGCAGCAGCACAAGCACAAGCAGAAGCAGAAGCACCAGCAGTAAAAAAGGAATCACCCATGGCCGAAGCCAAACACCCAGATATTATCGCCAGCTGGCCAGAACAAACCCTGCGAGGGCATAGAATCCCGGGGGATCGATACACCTCCAAAGCCTTTGCCGACGAAGAGTTTGAGCAGATGTGGACAAAAGTCTGGCTGCTGCTCGGCCGGGAATCCGAGCTTCCCAACCCCGGAGACTGGCAGCGAGAAGATGTTGGTCCAGAGTCGTTCCTGATGGTTCGGCAGAAAGACAACAGCGTTAAGGCCTTCTACAACGTCTGCCAGCATAGAGGCAACCCGCTCGTTGCAGAACCCAAGGGGCACGTGAAGCGATTTGTCTGTCGATATCACAGTTGGGCTTTTCTACCCGACGGAGAGCTCAATTTTGCCCCTGATGCTGATGACTTCCCTGAGGGAAATCCCTGCGGCAAGCTGCGTCTTGAAGAGGTTGCCTGCGAGACGTTTGCTGGTTTTGTCTGGATCAACATGGATACCAATTGCGTATCCCTGAAGGAATACCTGGGCCCCATATGGGAAGACTGGCAGCGCTGGGATATCCACACATGGAAACGCTATTCTGCAAAAACCACCACGCTACCTTGTAACTGGAAGGTAGTGCTCGACAATTTCAACGAGTCCTATCACGTGCCTACAGTACACCTGGCGGCAACCCCAGCTACCAAACGCAATCAGATCATTGGCGGCGTAAATACCAACTACAAAGAAACCCGGTTCGATCTCTCTAACGAGGGGCACAACCGCATGGTGATGCAGGGTGGCTTCGGAGTTGGCTCCGTTGACAAAGAAGGCAACATCCTGGAGCCCCTGGCAAGCCAACTCCGCCAGTGGGAACTGGATCCCGCTGACTTCAAGGGTCGTCCTGAAGCAACACGAGAAGCACTGCAAGAAGCTAAACGGAAGCTCGGAGCGCAACGAGGCTATACCCACTACGACAAAATTCACAATGAAGCCTTCACTGACGCCTTTCATTACACCTTGTTCCCGAACTTTGCCGTATCTATTTGGGCAGACGGTTTCCACTTTTTGCGAGCGCGCCCACACGCAACCGATCCAGAACAGTGTGTGTTCGATAACTGGTGGTATGCCAGCCAACCCGAATCAGAGACAGCTCCAGTAGACACCAACACGGGTATGGTCGATCGCGACGCTGAGGTACCACACGAGGTGTTTTCAGTAGGCGAACAGTCGATGGGGAAAACCATCGACGAAGACATCGCCGTCTTTACCCGCCAACAGACCGGCTTCCGCTCTCGCGGTTTCAAAGGGGTCTACCTGTCCAATCAGGAAAGCAGAGTTCGTCGCTATCACGAGCTCATTGATGACTACATTGAAGGCCGCAGACCACATCCCGACAGCAGCAAGTAACAGGCGGTTTTCCGCCGTGAAACAAGGCTAGACTAGGCCCAAAAGGTAGGGGAATAGGTTGAGCAAGAACATCTGTTTTGTGGCCAGCACCAGTCCTGATGCTGAGCAGGCAAAAGCCCTGCTGGAAGACCGATACGCGTCAGTTACCGCTGACCGCGAGGCAGCAGATGTCATCGTCGCACTCGGCGGTGACGGCTTCATGCTCGAAGCAATCCATCGCAATATGTCTCGCGACGTGCCAATTTACGGGATGAATCGCGGCACCGTTGGATTTTTGCTCAACTCTTATCAGGAAGACGGCCTTCTGGAACGTATAGCCAACGCAGAGGAAGAGGTACTGCACCCACTGCACATGAGAGTCACCACAAGCTCGGGCAGTCAACACCACGCCTACGGCTTCAATGAGGTCTCTCTGCTGCGACAGACCCGCCAGGCCGCCAATCTGGAAGTCAGCATTGATAACAAGGTTCGCATAGAGAATTTGATGTGCGACGGGTGTCTGGTTGCAACCCCCGCCGGCAGCACCGCATACAATCTATCGGCACACGGCCCAATTCTTCCTATCGGCTCAGGAGTGCTCGCACTAACCCCAATCAGCGCCTTTCGCCCAAGGCGCTGGCAGGGTGCTGTACTCCGCCAAGACGCAACCATAAAACTAACAGCGATCGATCACCAGAAACGTCCGGTGAGTGCGGTCGCAGATTTCCATGAAGTCCGAGATGTGGCCGAGGTCGAGATTAGCGTTGCGCCCGACAAGGAAGTGACCTTGCTGTTCGATGCAGATCACAACCTTGAAGAACGCATTTTAAACGAACAGTTTATTCCCTAGTCAGTCACATCTGCGCTATTAAAACGCCGGACTGTTCGCAACTAGTTATTGATAATCATTCTCAACACGAGCAATCTAGTCAGGTTTCGTTCAATCGGGTGCCTGCATATTCACGTCCGCCCACATACGCAACAAACGTTGCCGGATGCCGCCGATGGCCACTGCCGTTTCAGGCTTCGAGCCTTGAATCTCAGCCTGAGCGGCCGCAAGGTCGAATTGCAGCTCGCGCAGTTCGCTGGATCTGATACGACTCTGCAACCAGCCCACAACCGCCAACCTCTGGCCTCGGGTAACCTCCGTCACCTGATGGGCATCGCCGCTGGCATAGACCACGATGTGACCTGCAGGCAATCGAATACTGTCGGTGCCAGCGCTATTGGCAAGCTCCAGCGCGCCACCGTCGTAGCTTGCGGGATCCGACAGAAACAGAGTGAAAGACAGGTCTGTTCTTATGCCGTCAATAAACGCCTCATCCGTATGCCATCCATAGTGCATACCTTTTTCGTAGCGCGAAATGAGCATTCGTCCCATGTGCACGGGTAAGGCCGCTGCACAGAATAGCGAGTTGGCTAACAAGGTCCGACGCACTTTTTCGGTAACCGCTTTCACTGCAGGCGCATCACTTTGGCCTTGCAGGTTTGACTTGACCGCTCGGGCGCCGGCGCCCGCTGTCGCTGCGCCATCAACAAAGGTCGCGGCTTCAAGCGCATCGATAGCAGCCTCAACTTCCGCCGCATCAAGCACATCTGCAATGGTTATCATCATGCTTTTAGTGTCGCCGATTGCGCGATACTTGGCCAATCAGAACTGTTTTCAAGGAGCCCCGTTGTATGAACTCTAAATCAGCTAAATCCAGACCGCTAAAAGCCCGAAAGATCTGGCGCAACCTTGAGGCCACAGGACTCATCGCGTTCGGCAGTCTCGCAGGCTGCAGCGGAGAGGGTAATGAGCACCGAGCCGCCTCTGATGCAGATGCTGCACAGGTTGTGGAGGGATCTACCGGTATTGGAGAAGGCGCCGGCGAGGGAGAAGGCGCGATAAATTCCGCGTTGACCGCTGCAGACGATGTGGCTTATCTCACTCAACTGGGTTTAATGCGCGGTCATCTCTGGGTTGGACACCAGCTGTATCAGAACAACCTGCACGGCATGGCAATTACCCATATGAAACATCCAAAGGCAGAACTCTATAGCAGTCTAAAAGAACCTTTTGATATACGTCGAGTGGATGGTTTTGCAGCGGAGCTCGAAACACTGGCAAGCAGTGTCGAGAATAAAAAGCCGGCGGTAGAGGTTGAACAGGCCTATGTGGCCCTTACGTCCGCCATCAAGCGCACGGAACTCGGTGCCGACACAATGTCACCAGGCCTTGTGGGTGAAGTGATTGTTGCACTGTTGCGAACGGCTGGCGAGGAGTACGCCATTGGTGTTGTTGATGGCAAGATCAATAACCTGCATGAGTACCAGGATGCCCTGGGCTTTACCAAAATCGCTGGTGAGTGGTCACGCAGCGCAGCTTTCGCCAACAATAGCGAAGCCACTGCAGCCGCTGCACGAATCCAGTCGATTCTTACTGACCTGGACGCAATGTGGCCCGCACTCGACCCAGAAGGTGCTCTGCCTCACAAAGCAGCTCAGCTGTTTGGTGCCGCAGCGCGCGTCGAGATTGAGACTCTCGGCTTGTAGCGTTAAAGCGCAGTTACGCTCACTGCAACCCCGGTCATATGTGCCTGGTTGGAAAGTGGCTCAAAGCTGTCTGGACCGGATGGCAGTAACTGGTTGCAATTCACGCCCGGCTTGGCGCGAGCGTTGCGCATACCGCTGGTCTGGCCTTGCCCTCCACCATGAGTCATGGCCACCACTCCGGGCATGAGAGTTTTGGTGAATTTGACCTCGGTTTCTAACGCACCCTGAGCATTGCTTAAGCGTACTCGATCACCATCGCCAATTTGCCGTATTTCGCCGTCTAAAGGATGCATAAACAGATAGTTCTGATCTCGATCATGGCGTTTGAGTTTATCCACGTTCGCATACCAACTATTAAAGCTATAGCCGTCGCGCTTGCTGATGAGTTTTAACTGATCCGCTGGTTCTGCCGAGAGTTCATTGAATAGTTTTTCCATCCGCTCAATTGCATCGACGAATACTTCCGGACAACAATCGATTGACTGATCGTCATGCTGTATGCGGGAAAACAACTCATCAGGATCAGAACGCTCAAGAGCAATGACCTGCTCACGTTTTAAATCTGCAAATGAGTGGCCACGAGAACGAAGCATAGTATCGATGCGTGCCCACATGTTGGGTCCATCGGGATCATCAAACGCAGAACGACCACCAATGCGTTGCGAAAGCTGCTCCCAAATCCACCAGTCAGGTTTGCGCTCGTAGGCAGGCGGCACTACGGCTTCGGTGAACTGTACGCTTGGCTCGTATTGCATACCCAGCCCCACAATATTTATATCTTCGCGCTCAAAGGCACCAGCAGCAGGAAGGATATAGTCAGCATACTCCCCTGTTGCATTGCGGTAGATGTCGACACACACCAACAGATCGAGCTCGTCTAGTGCAGCACGCATTTTCTGTTCGCCGCCAATTGACAATACCGGGTTACCACTACTGACAAACAGCGCTTTAACCGGGTCTTGGTCATTACTCAAATAGTCAGCCATCAGGTTACCCGGTAGAGCTATTCCGGCTCCGGGCGCACGCATAACACCGCCAAAAGGTGTGTCTATAAATTCACCCGCATCGCCTCGGCCGGAGGCCGCCGCTCGCTCATAGAAACCTTGCGAATAGAAGTTCCCGCCCCGCTTGCCCAGATTACCCGTAACCAGAGACAGCATATGTACCAGCCAGTACGCGAGCGTCCCTTGCCGCCCCATATTTACACCGGTAGACATGTGCACACAGGCACTTTGAGCTGAAGCAAAGCTGCGGGCCAGATCGCGAATTGAATCTGCCGGGATACCCGTGATAGATGCGACTCTTTGGGGAGGATAGGCTGCAACAAACTGCCGAAGCTCATCCACGTGATGACCATGACGCGCGGCTAGCGGGTCAAAACCCTGGGTAGCATCAATCTCTGCCAGAAGCGCGGCCAGCAGGTACACGTCGGTGTCGGGCTTAATTTGCAGCACACTACCGGCACTGTTCGCAGATTCAATAATCCTGGGATTGACGTAAATGACAGATGCGCCTCGATCTTCCGCCGCTTTCAGATGTTTCATCGGATGCGGAATAGAGACAAAGCTCATGTGGCTGATCGATGGATTCTCCCCAAGCAACAACACAAAGTCCGAGTGCTCAATGTCGGGCACCGGATGCAAGGTACGAGTGCCAAAAACCGCATGACTGCCGGCAAACTTGTTGGAGCAATCCTGAGTGCCAGAGCTGAAGAATTTGGTCGCACCGGCTTGCAACATGAAACTGGCGTAGCTCGGACCCAACAAGGTATTGAATGCCCCGGGGTTGCCTGAATACCCAGCAACCGCCGAAGGGCCGTAGGCGGTTTGTATGGTTTTTAGCTTTTCGGCTATTTCACTGAGTGCCCGATCCCAGGAAATTTCCTCAAACTGGCCCTCAGCAATTTTTTTCTGCGGCTTTCGAAGCCGGTCTGGATCGTTGTGAATATCGAGGCCATAAATGCCTTTGTTGCACACAAAGCCCTTTGATACCGGGTGATCTTTGTCTGCCCTGAGATTGACCAGTTGGTTGTCCCGGACAGTTGCAATGAGCCCACAGGCAGGCTCACAGACGCGACAAAAGGTTTTCTTTTCGAGATCGGCTGAATCGCCTGTTGTCTGTGTCCCTGTTGTCTGTGTCCCTGTTGTCTCCGACACGGCTGTGCTCCTGTTACCCCAGTTAGACGTAACTTAACACGCCTTGGGGCCTAGAAACGTAGCAAGACCACCTTGCTGTCGGCGAGGTCTAAAAGCTCCTGATCACTCAATGGAGAGGAATTCCAGCCTTCCAGGCCATCGCCTGCAGGCCCTTTGTGAAACAGTAGCAAGGTGTCACCGATAACCTTGAAGTTGGTTGGATCCAGCTCTCTCTCCTTGCCGTTGGCAAGACTGAAAGGACATACCTCGTAGCGAGGCCGATACCGTTCAGGGTTTTCGTTGAACAGCTCAACCTGATCTTCTGAGGTGAGGTAATACACCCGACCATCATGGGCCACCGCAAAATCCGGAGAGCCGCGTTCAGCCTTTCCTTCTGTGAAATAAGAGACAGGGCTGTAGCCGTCGATGAACGCCTCATGTATCTCTGGCACAGGATCGGATGCCATAGCACCACTGGTAACGCCCAGCCCCAGCACTAAACCACTAAAAAACATAGTGATAAGCGGCCGGACCAACATACTGGTGATCTGAATTCGCATGTCTGCATCCCAAAACCCTAAGTATAAGACCTAGACCCGTGGAAGTCCCGGAAGTTCAGGTGTACTCACTTACCAGACCCCACCACAGACCCC
>CAZWMD010000015.1:32642-60574 GCA_964634815.1 uncultured Pseudomonadales bacterium
TGGGAAACGAGCATTTCTGTCTCTGCACCGTTATGCTTGGTCCAGCAAATTAACTTCGATGGAGAACCCCAGTGGTCGATAGTCGCAACAGCGCCAATCCCGAAAACGACAATCTTGACGAGCTTCGCGAGAACTTCTCCAGGTGCGATGAAAACGGCGATGGCCAAATTCAGTACGACGAGTTTGTCACACTGCTGACAAATATCGGCGCCGGGACCTCTCCGGAGGAAAACCGCCTGGGGTTTGATGCGATAGACACAGATCAGAACGGCACAATCAGCTTCGACGAATTTGTTATGTGGTTCAGCGAAAACTGAGTTTCTCCCTGGAACAGGCCCACCCAGAATCCGCTAGTTAAAGGCTGTCTGTGTGAAGAGTTCTACATCACAGCTTGTCGGGCTTTCAGCGATTGAGCTCTCTGAAGTCATTCGCACTCGCAAAACCTCCTGCGTAGAAGTTATGCAGGCCTATCTGAACCATATTGAGCGTCACAATTACTCTGTGACCGCGTTAGTCTCGTTACGCAGCACAGAACAGCTGCTGAGCGAAGCGACCCGCTGTGATGCAGAATTAAGCGCGGGCAATTACCGCGGCTGGATGCACGGTATACCCCATGCCATCAAGGATTTATCCAACGCAAAAGGACTGGTCACCACAAGCGGCTCACCGATTTTCGAAAAGCTAATCGCAAAGCACGACGATATTCACGTCGCGAGAATAAGAGCTGCTGGCGCGATTCTAATCGGTAAAACCAACGTTCCAGAGTTTGGCCTGGGTTCACAGTCCTATAACCCGGTTTTTGGGGTAACCGCAAACGCGTGGAATCCGGAGAAGACCGCGGGCGGCAGCAGTGGTGGTGCAGCCTGTGGCCTGGCGATGCAAATGCTTCCGGTGGCAGACGGCAGTGACTTTATGGGGTCACTGAGAAACCCGGCAGCGTTTAACAACGTCATTGGCTTCCGCCCCACACCGGGTCGTATACCGCTTAACAGCGCATTCACTGAGGAGCTCGCGTGCAATGGCCCAATGGGCAGAAACGTCAGCGACACCGCAATGCTGCTATCTACCATGGCAGGCTTTCACCCCCACTACCCTACGTCTCTGAATGAGAAGCCTGATGTATTTACCCGGAATCTTAAAAGAGACTGGCAACACACTCGCATTGGCTGGCTCGGCGACTTTGATGGTTATCTGCCAATGGATCCAGGAATCCTGCCGCTTTGCGAAGGTGCACTACAGGGTTTTAGAGACATTGGTTGTACCGTTGATAGCGCAAGACCTGAGTATCCTGTCAATGAGCTCTGGCATACCTGGCTCACGCTAAGACACTGGCTGACTGCTGCCAAAGCAGCACCGCTTTATACCAATGTACGCACTCGCGAACAGCTCAAACCGGAGATGCTCTGGGAAATTGAAGGCGCCTCAAACCTCACCGCCGAGGATGTGGCGGCTGCATCCGCCGCGAGAGGCGCCTGGTACCAGGCCATTGCCAAACTCTTTGAGAAATTTGACTTTCTTGTCCTACCAACGGCTCAGGTGTTTCCTTTCAACAAACAAACCCATTGGCCAAACCAGATCAATGGCAGCCCAATGGACACCTACCATCGATGGATGGAAGTCGTTATCGCCGGCACCCTGGCAGGCACCCCGGTAATCAATGTTCCAGCGGGGTTTTCAAATCACCCCAACAGCAAGGGGCTGCCGATGGGCCTGCAGATTATCTGCAAACGCTACGCCGACTTTGAGGCGCTACAAATCGCCTACGCCTATGAACAGGCTACACGCTGGAATCTCGATCATCGCCCTCCAGCTTTGCAGGCGCGAAACTAAAGGCTTTTGAGCGTTACCAGATTACTGGGCTCCGGTGTTTCGAGGAATATCCCGAAACGGACCCTTGTCGAAACGTGGCTCTTTTGGAAGACCCAGCACCCGCTCAGAGATAATGTTCTTCTGAATTTCATCGGTACCGCCAGCGATAGAGATTGCCGGTACAGACACCAGTACCTCAGCAACAATGCCGTTGAGCTCAGAGTCTGGACCACTGAGCATCGCATCCGCTCCAGAAATCAGTGTGTGCACCTTTGATGCTTGTCGCGCAATAACGCTGGCCGTGAGCTTGCCAATAGAGCCTTCCGGAATGACTTCGTTACTTCCTAACCGACGCTTCGCTGCCGCCGCCGCTGCAGTGAGATCAGAAGCCCGCTGTAGCATCAGAAGCTTCGCAAGCTCTTGACGAACCGTCGGGTCGGAAATGGCACCAGAATCTATCGCGCGGGGCAAAGTGAGATCAACACGGCCAGCGCGTTGCGGGTACCAGGTGTAGGGTTCTAAAGCGATGGCTAGCTCAGCCCGATACTCTTCATAAATAGGGCCATCGAGATCGCGCGCTCTCCCACCGCTGCGGTCGCCCGCAAAACCTTGACGCTCTAACGACAGGGTCGAAGCCGCAATGCGCCACCCCTCGCCCTCAACACCAACAAGATCGTCATGAGCCACAATAGCATCTGACATAAACACTTCATTAAACGAAGCGTGGCCGTTCATCTGTTTGAGAGGCCGCACCTCTACGCCGGACTGACGCATGTCGATAAGCAGAAAACTCAGCCCCTGGTGTTTGGGGACATCCCAGTCTGTGCGTGCAAGCAGGAAACCAAAGTCAGCATGATGAGCACTGGTATTCCATACTTTTTGGCCGTTTATCACATAGTGGTCACCGGTTTTCTCAGCCTTGGTTGTCAGTCCAGCAAGATCGGAACCACTGCCTGGTTCACTAAATAGCTGGGTCCAGGCGTGTTCTCCAGTAAGTATCGGTCGCAGATACTTCTGTTTTTGCAATTCTGTGCCGTGGGCTAAAATAGTGTGCGAGGCAAGCCTGCCAGGACCACCCTGAGCGGCACCAACCACGCCGCGTTCTGAAAATACAGCAGCAACCGCCTGTGCCTGGTTCACAGAATAACCGCGCCCGTGAAACTCAACCGGCCAGTCCGGGGCGGCCCACCCCGAGCTAACCAACAATTCTCTCCAGTCAGCAAGCGACCGGTCGATGCGCCAGTTTTCATCAAGCCAGGCGTTCAGCTCTGCCTTAATGCTGCTAATCGATTTCTCTTCAGCCGAATCAGGCATTGGCGGACTCCTTGCGTGGCATGTCAGGTTCTAACATTAACCTGTTGATCATCTGGTCACGATGCCAGGCACTGCTGCCCAACAATACTTCAGAACTCTTGGCTCGCTTAAACCAAAGGTGCGTATCTTCCTCCCAGGTGAAACCGATGCCACCGCGGAGCTGAATGGCCTGACGAGCAATCTGCATGTAGGCATCACTCGCTAGTGCCTTGGCAACATGTGCGGCACAGGGATCAGCATCTAATCCGGAGGCCAGCTTTGCCTGTTCGCGGCTGGCTGCATAAGCAGCCGCCCGGGCAAGCTCTAGCTCCATCAACAAATCCGCGCAGCGATGCTTTAAGGCCTGGAACGAACCAATGGTACGCCCAAACTGAACGCGCAATTTCAGGTAGTCCAGGGTGGTCTCAAATAGACGTGTGGCCCCGCCTACCATTTCGTTCGCGAGCACCGCACAGAGCTGATCCCAGAGAAGCGCCAGATTCGCAGCTCTGCCGTCACCAAGCCGCTCGGCACCTACATCAGTGAAATCGACACGACACAACTTTCTGGTGGAATCTACAACTTCAAGCGGTTGCACCGCGATGCCCGCAGAATCAGCAGGTACCAAGTAGAACGCTATACCCGCTTCAGACCTGGCTGCCACCACAAAGGTAGATGCAATCTGTGCATCAATCACAAGTGGCGCTGAACCAGATAACAACGTCTCCTGAGTGGCCTGAATCTGTCGCCCTACTCCAGCCAGAGTATTCAGATCATCAAGCACCAAGGTTGCAATACAACTGCCATCTGCAATGCCCGGCAACCATCTGCTTTTTTGCTCAGAAGTACCCTCGTTACTTATGGCGTACCCCGCCATAACTGCGGATGCAAAGAACGGACTACAGAAAAGGTGGCGACCCATTTCTTCCGCAACGATACCCAGCTCTACAGCCCCAAAACCAGATCCGCCAAACTCCTCGGGCAGATGAATACCGGTTAATCCCACTTCCTGTGCCGCCTGATTCCAAACCTGCAAATCAAAGCCAGCCGTTGACTCCATGATTCGACGCACTTCTGCTGTGGGCGACTTGTCTTCAAGAAATCGTCGCACCACATCCCTGAACAGAGACTGATCCTCGGTAAATCCGACCTCCACGGGGCCTCCTTGTGTTTACTTGTGTCTTGTTTATCTGTGTCGCTTGCTATTGGTTTGTGTCGCCTGCATCGTTTGTAGGCGAGTCCTTTAAGCGAACTGGGCCCAATACTGGCATTCGTTGCGCATCGCCCACATGAGCATGTGGTATGTAAGCCGCTTCCAGAATCTTGATCTCGTCAGACTCCAACTCAAGATCAAGAGCGGCCACAGCGTCGTCCAGATGCTGTGCTTTAGTGGCGCCAATGATAGGTGCAGTAACCACCTTATTCTTCAATACCCAAGCTAACGCTATCTGGGCTCTTGGTACACCACGAGCATTAGCAACCTGTGCAACCGCCTCTACCACCTTCCGATCAGCCTCAGCGGTTTTTTCATACAAACGTGGCATCACCGCGTCGGTTTTTGTACGTGCAGTTTCTTCGTCCCAGTCCCTGGTCAACATGCCCCGCGCCATTGGACTCCAGGGAATCACCGCAATCCCCTCGGCTTCGCACAACGGCAACATCTCTCGTTCTTCTTCCCGGTAGAGCAAGTTGTAGTAATTCTGCATCGAGGCAAACGCAGAAAAGCCTTTGCGTTCAGAGACTGCCAGCGATTTCATAAACTGCCATGCAAACATGGATGATGCACCTATATAGCGGACCTTGCCTGACTTCACGAGATCAGTCAGAGCCTCCAGAGTCTCTTCGATAGGGGTGTTGTAGTCCCAGCGATGAATCTGCAGCAGGTCTACATAGTCCATATCAAGTCGCTTGAGGCTGTCATCAAGAGATTGAATCAGGGCCTTGCGAGACAGGCCGGCAGTGTTCGGTGCCCGTCTCCAGGGAAAGTAGGCTTTGGTAGCCACTACAATCTCATCGCGGTATGCAAAGTCTTTGAGTGCCCGGCCCATGATCTCCTCTGATGAGCCTGCAGAATAACCATTGGCGGTGTCAAAGAAGTTGATGCCGGATTCGATAGCTCGCCGGATGTGTGGCCGGCTCTCGGCTTCAGTTAATGACCAGCCATGAGTACCACGGTCTGGTTCGCCATAACTCATGCATCCCAGACACAGACGCGATACCTGCATTCCGGTTCTGCCAAATTGGGTGTAGTGCATTGTCTCGTCCTCTTCTGCCTCAGTCGGCTAAAGGCTAGAGTATATGCGCAGGGGGCCGTGCCTGTACGTAGTCTTCGAGTTTGACCGACGCATCTTCCGCAAACAGCTGCTCACAGAGCCGTTCGATACCCGGATCAGTAATCAACTGTTGTTTGCGAGATAGCTGGGATATTCGGGTTCTGCGTCGAAAGAAGTCATCAAGTGTCACTACCATCTCCCAGCGGCGAGCGTACTCAAGCTCACAACGCAGAATCGGGCTACAAGTGAGTGCCGGCTCCTTCTGACCCGGATCTTCCTCAACCAGTTTAAGCACCTCAAAAGCATCAGCGCCGTAACGACGCCAGAGCCGATCACTCGCAGACTCATTGAACGCCCGATTGGAGGCCAGCAAACCAGAGTCAAGCTCCAGAGCTTGTGCTGCCTGCATAAAACTCAGGCGTTGCGCTTCGTCAGGTTCACCACACCAATAACCATTCGCAGTTTCCGCCGCCTCAGACACCTCGACTCCCAGTTCAGACACATGCTCAACAATAGAATCCCCAACATTAAGACAGTCTGTTAGCTTCCCACCAAAAATGCTGATGTGGGCGCGCTCGGTGTCGATATCAAGCGCATGCTTGCGTGACAGTTGCAGCCAGTCACCGGATTCTTCGTCTGGTTGTGAGTTAGTTTCTGGTTCTGGCGCCGATTTGCCTCGAACCGCCAGTGGGCGAACGCCGCAACGTTCGGCGATGATATCTGAAATTTCCAGCGGCGGGTCAAGTACAAGCCCTGCGTTGACGTTATCGAGTATGAATCGACGATCCTCGTCGGTGACACCAACTTCAGGATCATCAACTTCGGTATCGGTTGTCCCGACGCAGGTACGATCTCCCATGGGAATCACAAAGAAAGGACGGCCGTCACTGGCAAATAGTGTAAGAACCCGCCTTTGCTCAGTAACACGCTTAACAATTAGATGCACACCTTTGGAGAACAGGTGTCGATGCTCAGTCTTTTGGTTGCTACGCTGATTCAACTCATCAACGTAAGGACCACAGGCATTGATAAAGACCTTTGCACGTACGAGGAATTTTCTGCCAGAAACCTCGTCTTGGGCATCTATCTGCCAACGATTCCCAATTCGCTCGCTCTGAACCGCCGAAACATAGTTTGCAGTGATGGCACCACTATCGCGCGCGGCACGTACCATATTGAAGACAAATCGAGCATCATTATCTTCAAAATGGCAATCAGAATACTCAAAACCGGCAGAGGCATCTGACACCTCGAGAACGGGTTCCAGTCTGCGAATCTGTTTCTTGCTCAGATAACGCGGTGGACGTGTTTTGAAGGAACCTAAAAACCAATACAGCACCGACCCAAGATAAAGCAGAAACGCAGGCCAGCGAAAGTTGTTGCGTACGACCGTGAGAAATCTAACCTCGCGGACGGCGGATGGAAAAAGTTCGGTCAGCCGATTACGGCTCTGACAAAGTTTGCGCACAAGACCCAGCTCAAAGGTCTCCATGTACTTGATACCACCCCAGGCAAGATTGGATGACTGAGAACTGACCCCACAAGCAAAATCTTCTTTTTCAATAAGGGCTACTTTCACGCCATGTCCCGCCAAAGCGGCGGCTGCCACCGCGCCATTTATGCCGCCACCAACAATGGCAACGTCAAACTCTTGAGCAGCTAGCTGCTCAATGGATTCGCTACGTTTGCGAAGCACTTTTTTGGCCATCTTTTGGACCATTTGGGGGGCCCTCTCTTGAGCCAGCTCTTGGATTCCAGGTGTTGGATCGCTAGTAAAAGATCTCAGGCAAATACCCGCGATGTGCTTCAATCAGTTCGTCTACCATCGCGTGTATCTCATCCATGCTGAGAATCGCCGCAGTAAGCGGGTCGAATAACGCGGCATGATAAATGTGCTCTCGATTGCCAGTCAGCGCAGCTTCCACGGTCAACGCCTGAACATTGATGTTGGTTTGCATCAAGGCAGTAAGTTGCGGCGGCATACGACCGATCTTTCTCGGCACGATACCGTTGGCACCTACATCGCAAGGAACCTCAACAACGCATTCCTGCGGCAGATTCTCAATAAGGCCATTATTATCCAGGTTGCCGTAAATCACGCTAGGTGTACCGGTGTGTAAGGAGTGAACAATGGTCGCGCCATATTCATCACTTTTTCTAACTTTGAGCTTTGTCAGCGGATCCTCAAGCTTAGCCCGAAGACTGTGCCAACCATCAAGCTGATGCTCACAACGATGTAAATATTCATCGAGTGGGATGCCAAACTGCTCGATCAGATCGTCACGCCCCGTCTTCAAAAACCAGGGCACATATTCGCTAAAGTGTTCGCTGGATTCAGTGACAAAATAGCCTAATTCCTCAAATACCCGATACCGCACCGCATCACTCAGCCCCGTCACACCCCCGTCCGAACGATCAGCATCTCCGCGCACGGGGATTTCACCGCTTTCGGCCACTTGACGAATTAGCGGATAAAGGTCTTCGCCGTCACGCTCAAACTTTAAATAGAACGCCATGTGGTTAATGCCAGCACAAAGGTAGTCAATGTCATCAATGGGCACACCAATGTCTCTGGCCAGATCACCGGCGGTATGCTGCACGCTATGGCACAACCCCACTGTATTGATAGTTGAGCCTTTGTTCATCGCCCAACAGTTCATGACCATCGGATTAACGTAGTTAAGATGTATAGCGTCGGGGCAGAGCTCTTCCATGTCCTCCAACATACTCTGGAATACTGGAATGGTACGCAAACCGCGCATAATGCCGCCAATTCCCAACGTGTCTCCGATGGTCTGTCGCAGGCCGTACTTCTTGGGTATATCAAAGTCGATGACGGTACTGGGCTTGTATCCACCGATCTGAAACATGCTGATGACGTAATCGGCATCAGCAAGAGCCCGGCGGCGCTCCAGGGTAGCTTCTATTTGAGGGTTAACCGACAGACTTTCGGCCACCTTATGCGCAACTATTTCTGATGTCCGCAAGCGCTCCTGATCAATATCAAAGAGCGCAAGATGGGATGCTGCCAGTTCAGGAAAACTCAGCAAATCACCAATCAGATTTTTCGCAAACACTGTGGATCCGGCACCCACCAGGACAATTTTTGGACTACTCACTTTTGTTGCTCTTGGCCCCACTGTCACTGCGTGCGAACCGAAGTACTGGTTGAGCCCCGAACCACACCCTGCGAGTCTCGAAAACGAACAAATATTCGATTTTCACCGGGCTGATTTTCTATGGGTCCCAGAATATTGGCAAAAATGGCAAACGAGCGTGTACTTGATGCGTCATAGGTAAGCGCAATGTTCTGAGCTATGGCACTCTCGCAGGCCCCGGTTGAACTATTGGTTTCACACAACGTCAGTTCGATCGGCAGGCTCGCACCACCATCGTCCACAGAAACCGTAATATCGCTAGCAACGCCCACATTTGCGGAACCTACCGCAAACAGAGCTGTGCTATTCACCGAACCTGCAAGATCAACAACGGTTGTCAGGCCAATCACATCAGCGACGTCCTCTTCCGCAGCCGAGAGTAGCAAGGTGTTAACCCCGGGTAATTGGCTGGCACCAGCTACGCCATCGCAAGAGTATTGGAAAAATACTTCCGTGGGTTCAAAGGCTTCAGTTGCGGTAAACGATAGCACCAGTCCCTGAGGTTCGCCGGGTGTCAGACTAAAGCTGGAATTTGCTTCTCCGATTGGAGCGTTCGACAAGTCAGCAAGCTGATATTCAAAATCAGCATCTACCGGTGTAAGGGGTTCTATCCGACAGTTATCCAGCGGCATCTCGCTGGCGTTAACAACGGAAGAAAATACAGTGGCTCTAACTCCGGTTCGGATCGATCGACTACCGGGCAACAACGCACTTGCAATCGCCCTGGGACTAAGTACTTCCCGAAAAAAGAACGCAGCAGATCCATCAATAATCTCCGCGATTTCTTCGGAGCTATAACCGATATGGGCAAACTCGTTCTCAAGAAAGAAAAACTCTGTTGGAACCCCAACAGCACGAGCTGCAGGGATGATGTCGCACGCGCCTGAAGACGTGAGCGCCAGACCAAATTCAACAAAGGCTATCCCTGGCAGAGTGTCACAAGGGACAACAGGATCAAACTCTTCGTGGGCGGCGTAGATCGGCGGCTCTCCTGGTTCAATCCAACTCAGAGACCTTATCGCTCCGGAAATTTGCAAAACACCACTCACGTCTGAAGAAAATTCAGTGTTGGTACTGCTGTTACCTGCCATGCCGCCATTCTCTGACAGGAAGTCAGCAACTGATTCGCGGAGCTCATCGCCTTCATCCAAAACCCCGGCCACTGCAGCCATAACAGCACCGGCCGAGACACCGCCAACAAAAATGGTCTCGCCGTCCGTACCAAACTCGTTAAGGTTGGCGGCATCTTCCCGGAAAAAACGCACGGCAGCGCGCAGGTCGTGTACCGCCCGAACAATACTGATTTCCAGTTCGCTGTTGTTCCGTGGACGCTCCTCAATCAACCGATAGTCGATTGATGCTGCAACATAGCCGCGCCGGGCAAACTGCGTAGCCAGAGCGACCATTTCCGGATCATCCCGGGCACCGTCTACAAAACCACCCGGAAAGGCAAGTATAATGACGGGTCGGTTCTGGGCCAAATCGTTTCTGGGGGCATAAACGTCCAACAACAATGGCTGGTCCGCCGCCTCTTCTCGAATACCAGTACCAAACTGAATGCCGGAGCGAACCTCAATGTCGCTAAACAAGGGATCAACAAAGCGCTGCTCGGCACGGGCATCAGAAGCGAGCCCCGCGCCGATCACCATCAGCATCCCCACAACCCCAAATACAACCAGCTCGCGCAAGCGATACACTACTTTAAATGTCATAGTGCGATAATGTCACAGACTTGGCTTTGGCAGCCAGGATCATCAAACGATGTCAGATTCTTCGCTACCACCCTCAACCGCTTGCTTGATCATCGACCCGGTGACCGAGGAAGACCTGAACCTGTTCCCTGCGCCTCGCACCACTTCTGACTCTACCGAAGAGACAGAAACCAGCCTGTACAGCTACTGCAACAAATGCAAAACCCAGGGTGGGGAAGCAGCGCTCAAACGTCGTATGAAGGCACCGGCATGCTCCGCCAGCGAGATACGAAAAACCCAGCATGCGATCCTGTTTATCAACCAGAATGTTAAGGCCTTTGCTGAACTACCAGCAGCCTACGTGATCGGCAATACCGATGAATATACCCGCGACAGCCTGCCAATCATCACGGATCGACATCCGTTTGCGTTTGCCTCGCAGGCATTTTCTCTCTGGGCAAACGAGGATCGATTCTATATACGCATTACCAAGGGTGTTGGACTCTGTGCCCGGGTGATCCGATCTATGCGAAAGTTCCTTCAACATCTTGACTACCCGCAGCACGATCAAAATTTTGGCGAACTCTCACCACTCCTTGAAGAACTGCACCGGCTACTGCAGAACCCCAGAATCCTGGCCGTACCCGAGCAGGACGGCGAACGATGGTTCTGGCAAACCCTGCGCCTGGATCAGATATTTCGTTTGCATGAAAGCGAATTGATTCGACGCCTGATAGAAATCATCTACGATCTGGACGCCCTGGCATCCCTGGCCCATGCAACGCGCGAAAAAAATCTGGTAATGCCAGAGATAGCAACAGATGAAGTAGCCATATCAGCGCACGAACTCGTACACCCGTTTGTGAGTGAAGCAACCGCCAACCCGGTGGACTTGAATCAGGCGCAGTCGCTGTTGTTTCTTACTGGCCCCAACATGGCGGGCAAAACAACCTATCTGCGCGCGGTTGCCACCGCTCTTTATCTTGCGCATCTGGGCATGGGTGTTCCAGCAAAGAGTTTCAGATTTGCACCCGTGCAACGCCTCATCACAACAATCTCGATGAGCGATGATCTAAACGACGGCATTAGCTATTTTCGAGCCGAAGCGCTGCGCATTAAAGCCGTGGCCCAGGCCGTCGCCGAAGGCTATAAGGTCGTCGCTATCATGGATGAGCCTTTCAAGGGCACCAACGTCAAAGACGCCTTCGATGCATCGAAGGCGGTACTCAAACGTTTTTCAGTCAAGCAGGACTGTCTGTTTATGGTGTCATCTCATTTGATTGAATTGAGTAATGAACTTGAGCAATCAAATCGGGTCAGTTTTAAATATTTCGAAGCGGAAGAAACTGGCGAACGCTTGCGTTTCGACTACGTATTACACACTGGTGTATCAGCCCAGAGACTGGGTATGCGAGTGCTTCGTGAAGAAGGCATATTTCAACTCCTGGATAGCACGCCTTGATCAGCTCCCGAGCAAGGGTCTAACTGCTTCCGCGAACCGTTCAATCTCATCACCACTAAACCCGGCAACATTGATTCGTCCGTCTCCCGCCATGTATATCGCCTGATCTTCTCTGAGACTGTGAATTTGCTCCGGCGTCAGATTCAGAGTCGAGAACATACCCTGCTGCTGCATGATGTAGGTGTGATCGTCCCCGAGGGCAGCGGCAAGACGTAAACGAGTGCCCTTTATTCGACTTTGCATCTGCACGAGTTCTTGCTGCCATTGGGCTCTGAGTTCCGGGTCTTCAAGGATCATCCGCACAACTACCGCCCCGTGATCCGGAGGCATGGAATAATTGGTACGGGCGAGAGCCATCGCGTTAGATGAGGCATTGGCTTTCTCTGTGACGTTGGCACTTAGCACGTAAAGAGCGCCGGTCCGCTCCCGATACAATCCAAAGTTCTTCGAACAGGAAACGGTGACCAACGCTTCTGGCACCTGGGAGAGCATGGCATTCACTCCGGCGAGATCAACCTCCAGAGATACTCCCAGCCCCTGGTAGGCCACATCAATGAAGGGGACTAACCCCTTGGCGCAGCAAAGCTCTGAAATACTCTGCCATTGTGTGAGGGAAAGATCAGCGCCAGTCGGGTTATGGCAACAGGCCTGAAGCAACACCACATCGCCCGCCACAGCATCAGACAGAGCGTCGAGCATAGATTCAAATTGCAGTGTTTGTGTGGTCACATCGAAGTAGTTGTAGTAAACAACCTCGCAACCCACCGCAGAAAAAATCGGCGCATGATTACCCCAACTCGGCGTTCCCAGCCAAATCTTGCCATTGGGGTTGCTGGCATGGATCAACTCAGTACCCAGACGCAATGCGCCTGACCCGCCTGGAGTCTGCAGGCCAAAGGATCGTGCGAGCCAGTTCGCATCGCTATCGAATGCCAGTTCCCCCAGACAATCGACAAAGCCAACATCGCCGGCCAGACCAAGATATGATTTGCTGGTCTGCTGTTCCAGCAGGCGTTGCTCAGCAACCTTCACTGTGCGCATTACTGGCGTAACACCATCCATGTCGCGGTAGACCCCAACGCCAAGATCAATTTTGTGACTGCGCTGATCAGCGGCAAACATGCCAATTATCGCAAGCAGAGGGTCTGCAGGTTTGGGTGTAAGGGCATCAAACATCAATCACTTCCTGAGGTTCGTTGTCTGTTTTGTTGTCTCCAAGGTGCAAGGTTATCTGAAAAACTAACGTAAGATAGGGTCTTCAAAGCTTAAAAAAACAACACATGCTTGAGCCCTTATTTGCTCTCACACTCATCGGTGCACTAACCCTGGCTTCACAATGGAGCGCCTGGCGACTGGGTGCGCCATCTATTGTGTTTCTGCTTGCCGCTGGAATTCTGGTTGGGCCGATTGGCGGCCTGATCAATGCTGACGAGCTGCTTGGTGAACTCCTGTTCCCTGTGGTCTCACTGTCCGTCGCCGTCATACTGTTTGAGGGCAGTCTGACGCTTCGTTTTGAGGAACTCAAAGGTACGGGAAGCACTCTTTGGAGGATGCTCACCATAGGGGTTGTCGCCACCTGGGTGGTTATCAGCTGCGCCTCTCACTGGTTGATAGGCCTCACATGGGAACTCGCCATCCTGTTTGGCGCCATCATGGTCGTAACCGGACCTACCGTCATCGGCCCGATGCTGCGAGCTGTGCGGCCCAATCAACGCATCAGCAAACTTTTACGCTGGGAAGGCATAGTCATCGATCCCGTGGGTGCGGTCCTTGCGATCATTATCTTCGACGTCATTATCATGCAGGAAAGCGGCGCACTCATTTCCGGCATTCTCTCGGGTATAGGCAAGATCCTGGTAATAGGCACAATTGGCGGAGTAGCCGCGGGCTATGTCTGGGGCCTGGTGCTGCGCAACTATTGGCTTCCTGAATTTTTGCACAACGTAAGCACCCTGCTGGCCGTGCTCATCGTTTTTGTGGCCACCGATCAGCTGGCTCACGAGTCCGGACTGCTCGCAGTCACTATTATGGGCATCTGGCTTGCGAACATGCGTGGCGTGTATGTCGATGACATCCTGGATTTCAAAGAGAGTCTTAGCGTGTTGTTGATCTCGGCGCTCTTTATTTTGCTTGCATCGCGTCTAAACTTGCAGGCGTTGAGTTCTATTGGCTGGCCAGCCCTGGGGCTTCTGGCCATCGTGCAGTTCATCGCCCGACCTCTAAAGATCCTGGTCTCCACGGTGCCCAGTGAACTCAGTTGGCCCGAGCGCGGCCTCTTATCCTGGATCGCTCCCCGAGGCATAGTCGCTGCCGCCATATCTGCACTCTTCGCATTGAAGCTGGAAGCCATTAACTATCCCGGCGCAGAGCTTATCGTGCCCCTGGCATTCGCGATCATTATTGGCACTGTGGTATGGCAGGGTGTCACTTCACCCCTGGTCGCCCAGAAGCTCAACGTCGCAGAGCCTGAGGCAAATGGCGTACTTTTTGTCGGCGGCAACACCGTGGTCAGAGCCATCGCAAGCAAACTGCAGGATGCCGGTTTTCCGGTGCTCGTTGCAGACTCCTCCTGGGATAACGTGGCCTCGGCTCGCATGGCAGGTCTGCCCACCTATTTTGGTAATCCGGTGTCTGCGCACGCAGAGAGACACCTCGACACCACCGGCATAGGGCGTTTGTTCGCCATGTCCCGCAGAGATGATCTGAATGCTCTGGCCTGTCTCCGCTTCACTCATGAGTTTTCTCGCAATGAGGTCTACGCTCTACCGCGCAAGAAAGAAGCAAAGGTTGATGAAAAACACAGTCCTGCCGTGGGGCATAGCGGACGACAGCTCTTTGGCGCAGCGGTGGGCCACGCAAAGCTCGCAAGCTTGCTTGCTGGCGGTGCGAGCATCCGTCAGACGCGTCTAACCGAAGAGTTCGATTACACTAACCTCACCCAACAATCCAATCTCATCCCTCTACTGGCCTGGAACAAAGATAATCTGCTTATGGTTGCCGCCGATGACGATTCATTTAAGCCCGGTTTGGGTTTTAGCGTGCTGAGTATAGAACCGGCGGAGAGCGCCAATACCGACTCCAATTAACCAATGAGACTAGAGCCTATGTTCTGTAACCCAAGCCTGGCACGCTCAACGGTACTCGCCATGCTGGTTTTGATGTCCCAAAATCTCCGCGCAGAAGACTTGGGCAGCGTCGACACAAAATTCAATCTGCTAAGCCCGGATGACACAATCAACGTCGCCTGGTTTTCTGATCCCGCGGTAGACGGCATTACCTGTTATCTAAGCCGCGCCCAAAAAGGCGGTTATAAAGGGGCCCTTGGTCTGGCTGAAGACACCTCAGATGCCTCCATCGATTGCCGACAAACAGGCCCACTGGTTTTCAAGGACAGCTTCAAGAAGGGTGAGCAGGTATTTCGAGAGCGACGCTCTCTTGTGTTTAAGTCACTCAAAGTCGTACGCTTCTGCGATACCACAAACAATGCGCTTGTTTATCTGGCCTACAGTGAGAAAGTCATCGAGGGGTCGCCCAAAAATTCGATCTCCGCAGTACCTTTGAGGCCCTGGGAGTCACTAACAGAGCGCAACACTCCTGATGAACCGCGCTGTAGCTACAAAAAGTAATTCGATATGCCTGACTTTACACCCGAACAACTGCAGACCTATTGGAACATGGCTGTCGATCTTACGCTGACCTACGTGCCCAGATTGTTGCTTGCCCTGGTCGTATTGCTTATCGGTCTGTGGCTAATAGGTCGTATCCTTAAAGTCATGGACAAAGCGCTGGACAGCGCTGGAATGGATACGTCACTCGCGAGTTTCCTGCATAGCCTGGCCGGTATGGGCCTGAAAGTTCTGCTGATCATCAGCGTCGCTTCAATGATCGGAATCGCAACAACGTCCTTCGTGGCTGTGCTGGGCGCCGCAGGCCTGGCTATCGGATTGGCACTGCAAGGCAGCCTCGCAAACTTTGCAGGCGGTGTGCTCATTTTGCTGTTCAAACCCTATCGGGTGGGTGACTTCATCGAAGCCCAGGGGATCAGCGGTACTGTGCGAGAAATACAGATATTCAGCACGCTGGTCCATACGCCAGACAACAAGGTCATTGTTGTGCCCAACGGCGCGCTGTCGAATAACGTCATCACCAACTACTCGAAGGAACCCAAGCGTCGTGCCGACTTCCTCTTTGGCATTGGCTACGATGACGACATAGGCTTGGCCAAGGGCCTGATAAAGGAACTTATCGAAGCAGACAATCGAATCGATGAAGACCCGGAGCCTTTAATCGTTGTCTCTGAATTGGCTGACAACGCGGTGCATATCACGGTGCGCTTATGGGTCGACGCATCGGACCTGAGTAGCGTCAGGTACGATCTGCTCGAAGCGGTAAAACACCGTTTTGATCAACACGGCGTGAACTTTCCATTTCCTCAGCGCACGGTACATCTGGTACAGGACAGTGCGCCGCCAGCGAGTACAAACACCTGAGTCCGCCGCTCTGGTTATCTAACGCTCTAACGCTCTTTCACCCAAAATACATCGCCACCTGTGGCGATATTGGTACTTTGGGTCACCACGCGCCACAAGGGACTGAGTTGATATTCCATACGCAGGGTGGAGATCGGCTCAAACAAACCATAGCCATAACTGACATAGAGGCGAGGCGACAGGTATTTACCCACAACCAGGGCGGCCTGGGCCGCTCCGGTACCGGGCGCTGACTCTATACCAAAGGTATCGACGCCCAGGTTCTTGCCAATTTTCTCGGTAACCAGCGTGCCTCCTTCGACCCCTATCGCCATGGCTGCTTGCTGAAGTACTGAGTTTTCAGACGCAGAGCTTGAGGACAACGGACGACCCAGCACCAGATAAGCCAGCTGATCCGACTGCGGTAACGTCGGTTGAGAGAAAATATCCAGCCGCGGATCAGCGAGTGATCCCTGCACCATCACACCCACCTGAACATCCGGGGTTGCCTGACGAACAGCTCGAATGTCCAGTCCAGGGCTCTCTATGGGCCCACCGGCAAATAGAACCTTGCCGTTCGCAACAGACAGATCCTGGCCATAAGCCTGGTAGGTGCCCTCCTTGATCACAATCTCGCCCCGGCCTGTGGTGGCTCCGGTTGATTTTTCAGACAGCGTTACCTCCCCACCAAAACTGGCTTTAAGACCTAACCCTTCAAAACGCACCTTGTCGCCCAGGATAAGTCGAACCTCGGCATCAATATCCAGTGGCTCAGCGTTGGCTTCTGACTCGAGCAGTTGCTGATCGGGACTGACGCTCACGGCACCCTCAGGAACCGTTGCCACCTGAATCTCGGCAATCGGCAGGCCTACGTCTCCACGAAGTGTCAATCGACTGTCTTCAAACCGAGCGTCAAGATTGGGAGATATCGCAGCGCGTGCGAGGCTTGAGTCACTGACCAGAAAATCAGCACCCTGAAGTCTGGCATCCACAACCAAACCGTTGGTCCATTCAAGATCACCTGCAAGGTTCAACACACCATCCCCGGAAACCGAGCTACCATGCAAGCTGATGCCCTTCTGTGAGCCCGCAAGTTCAATATGGCTATCATTGAGCTCAATACCCAGGCTATCAACCCTAACCATCGGTGCAGCAAGATTCAGCTCACCAGCAAGCGAAGGTTGCTCAATGCTCCCACTCATTGTTAGGGCCCCGGTCAATGCCGCTTCAACCCGGTCAATCTGTTCAGCAAAGCCAGCAAGCCAGGAGAGATCTGGCAATTCCAGTGCTAGCTGCGCGGCAATGGGCCAGCGTTGGAGTGGCTCCCCCGCCTGGACGTCCATTCGACCCTCAACAAAAACCCCATGCGGTGCATCCCCAGCAGACGTATTACTTACCAAAGGCAGGTCGATATAGAACTGCACCTCTGCTGCCGACCCGGCAGGTACAAGTTCTATCCTGCCAGGTAAAAATTCAAGAACCTGATTCAAACCCTCGGTGGACTGCACAGAGAGAGCCAGGCCATCCAGGCTGAACAATCCACTACTGGTTTGTAGCTCGCCCATCCAGTTCAGCGCTCCACTCACCTTGCCTGCGAGTCTTACCCCGTCAGGTGCAAGCGCGTTCAATTGACTCAGATCAAGATCAGCAATTGAAACACTGGCCTGCGCGTCCTGATCTTTATCCTGAGAACCGGACAGGCATACTGCCCCGCCTTGCCTTGGTGGCTGAGGTTTGAGACAAAGCGGTGCCACACTCCAGAGAGCTTCCCCCACATGGCCCCCCGCCTCTGCAGCGAGCGACCACTGGTAATCCGGTCTCGACGGATCCAGGGGTCGATGCGCAAGCTCCAGGTCCTGGATCAGGTATTGCCACAGGTTACTTGAAGAGACTGGATTAGAAGATACTTCGCCGCGACCAGCCAAATAGATATCTGCATCAGGCGTTTCCAAAGTGAAACGATAACTGTGTTTTTTTGCTTCGCCGTCAAGCTCTAGCTCAAAAAGATCAATAGCTTGTTGCTCAATGCTCAGATCTTGTCCATTCAAGCGCGCCTCAATAACAGGATTATCCACCAGACCCTTAACCCTGCCTCTCCCGCGGATGGAGCCTGCAAGATCGGTACTCACAAACTTGCCAAGCTGCTCAAGTTTTTCAAGTTCAAGCAACCAGTCAAATTCTGCTTCGTCAGCCAGTTTTCCATTCAGGCTAATTTGGTTAGACCCAAGCTGCAGCAAAACGTCTCGAGCCTCGATCGTTTCCTTGGCGTAGCGGCCGGAACCGGAAGCCTTGAGCGGCAAATCAAACAGTGAACCGCTGCCATCCAGAGTATTAAGAAACACCTCAAACTCACCATCTGAGGCCTGCTGAAGATCAAGTAAGGCGCGGAAGTCTATCTCTCCAGGCAGGTTGTCGAGATAGATATCTGGATCAACACGACTGCCAAGCAGCTCAATCTGAGCCGATAAAGTACTGCTCCAGTCCACATCACCATTGACAGCGATCTGACCGTCGCCAACATTCAACCGCAGAACATCAACGCTAACGGATGAGGCATCACCACTGCCCGACAGTTCCAGTTGGTGAGACTGTCCAAGGTAGCTGATCTGGCTCGCACCCTCGTAGCTGAACTTCATCGTTGGGGCTAACAGCTCGGTCACGTTCAAGGACACAACAGAACTGTAAGGCGGCTGTGCGTTGAGCTCGATCTGCGTCTTGTCTAGATTGCCCGCCACTTTGAGCTGGGTGACGACCTCAGCATACCCCTCGGGGCGAAGAGCCAGCTCAGCATTCAGCGACATCGGGTAACTGTTGTGCCCGTTGAGCTCTGCCAGCGCTGACACATCAAACAACGGCGCTTGTATCAACAACCGCGAGACATCGATCTTCGTGTCTTTCCAGCGACCACTGATTTCAATACTGGAAATGTCCAGATCAGAGGTGTTGCTGCGTATCACCAAATCCTGAACATCAGCACTTACAAGCTCGATGGGAAAAGGGGCGCGCAAAGATTCCGGTAGAATAATTTCAGATCCGTTATCAGCTGTGTCTTCCACGGACTTAATACTAAGGTCAACGCCTCGAAGGCTGATCGAGCTAATACGCAACCCGTCGTCAACCTGCCAATTCGCAGAGAGTGCATCGATCGAGCCCTTCATACTCGCCACATCAAACTCGAGTTTTGTCAGCCTTAACGGACCCAATAATCGCCCCGCCACCGATTCGACAGAGAATGTATCTGGCGCTAATCGCTGACCAAGATTGAGTACACCACGCAGTCCCGACTGCGTAGCCACCACCCAGTAAGACACCAGTAGCAGCGAGCCGAGCAAACCCGCAAGCGTAAGCATCACATAGCGGCGTTTGCTTCCTGAACTACTCACAGATCGGGACCAATCGATAAATGCAGGCGAAAGTTGTTATCCGGGTCGTCAAGCGGATGTGCCAGGTCTACTCTGATCATGCCAACCGGAGAACGGTACCTGATTCCCAATCCAACACCCTTGTCGAAACTGCTGGGCGTCCCGTCGCTCACATCTCCGCCGTCAAAGAATGCCGCAAGGCCCCAGTTGCCTGACACCTGGTAGTCGGTCTCGATGCTAAAACTTAACGAACGCGAGCCTCCTATGTCATCGCCCGCCGCATTTTCCGGCGAGATAGACTGAAAAGCGTAACCTCGAACGCTACGGTCACCGCCAAGAAAAAATCGTTGGCTTGGAGGCAGCGCCGAGAAATCTCCCGCCTCAAGAATCTTTGCATCTGTTGCCACTAAAAGCCGCCCCCTCGAACCCAATGGCAAAATTCCACGGGCGGTGAGCTGCAACGAGGCAAAATCAGTCTGAGAACCAAGCGCATCAGCTCCCCCCTGCAGGGTGGCTGCCAGGCTATACCCACGACGAACAAACTGCGGATCATCCAGTCTGTCAAAAGACAGTGTGATACCCGGATAAACCAGGGTTACCGTGCGCGAAGGTTCATCACCAAAGGCAAAATCACTGCTTTCTGCGTTCACAAACAAACGCCTGCGCATTCCTAACCAGCTATCCTCCCGAGCCGCGCCTAACGAATATGCAGTTGCATCAGCATCACCTACTTCTGCTTGTTGCGCTTGCGCGTAGATTCTCCAGCGATCTTTGGACACATCCTTAATGGGAATGATGTATTCAAATTGCACCGCCGACTCGATGGTCGATGCCCGGCCGTTGAGACGATACCGATGACCACGCTTGTTAACTCGCCTGGACTCTATGCCCGCTGACACCCGAGGTCCGGTATCTGTGCCAAACCCAATCCCCAGATCGTAACGTCGTCGTTTTCTTGCCACGGTATTAAAGACCACTGGAATGTGGCCATTTTGAGCCTGGTCTTTTTGAATATCCAAAGCCACGGACTCAAAGTAGTTTGAGTTGTTGAGCTTAAGCTGCAAATCAATCAGCCGGTTTGTGTCAAAAACATCACCCTCGGCGATGGCATGGTATCGATCGACCAGAGCTGTGTTGAGAATATCCTGGTCAATCTTCACCTCACCAAAACGGTACCTTTCACCCGTATTTACCAACCAGGTAACATCGGCGCGATTAACCTCGGCATCAACCGAAAAGTTCGCTTTTTCAAAGCGTGCGTCCAGATAACCTTGATCGTACAGTTCTACGATCCAGGCGCGTTTGAACTGCGTGTATTTTTGATGATCAACAAAGGCATCTCTACGTACCGTTGAATCGCGTAACAGAGACTTAATAAACTCATCTGCTTCGCCTTCGCCTCGCACATTAACCTCAACCTGGCGCCAACGACTGCGCGGACCAGGAGTGACATGGTAGGTCGCATTCCAGTTACCTGACGATGTTTCTGACAGATCAGATTCAACTGTCACATTGTAGTAACCAAAGGGTTGTAGCGAGCGTGAGATTTCGCTTCCGGCCAATCGATGCCAACGGCTGATCTGAGCTGCGGAGGGCTCGGTCGCTTTTTTCAACAGAGACAGGAAAGCCCGGGCGTTATCGCGCAGCTCTCCCTCAATGCCTGTGAATTTGACGGTCGCTGTATCGGCCAGTGCAGCGGCACAACCTAGAGTTAGACCGAGTCCCAGAAGTACAGCACGAATACCGACACATGCTGGTTTGTACATGAGCGAATTATAGCCGTTGTGACCAAGCGATGTGATACACAACGCACAGCCTCTGTCCTACGCTACAAGAGCTTAATCCACCAATTCTCAGCCCCCCTAAACTAGTCCAGCAGGATCTAAAAGGTCTTCCAGCTCTTCGCGACTCAGCTCTGTCATATCAACGGCTACGTCCACCACAGGCCGTCCACTGGCGTAAGCCTCTTTGGCGATTTCTGCAGCTTTCAAATAGCCAACCACCGGATTCAATGCGGTCACCAAAATTGGGTTCTTTTGTAACGGCGCCGCAAGGTTCGCCTCGTTGACCTTAAACGTCGCGACCGCCCGATCAGCCAGGGGTACTAATACGTTTGCCAGCAACAAAATGCTTTCTAACAGATTTTTGGCAATCAGCGGCAACATGACATTCAGTTCAAAATTGCCAGACTGACCACCTACTGTGATTGCGGTGTCGTTGCCAATTACCTGGGCCGCCACCATAGCGGCTGCTTCCGGCAGTACCGGGTTTACCTTACCCGGCATAATCGATGATCCCGGCTGCAAGGCTTCGAGTTCAATCTCACCAAAGCCGGCAAGCGGACCAGAATTCATCCAGCGAAGATCGTTGGCTATTTTGAGCACCGTGACTGCAAGCGTTTTGAGCTGGCCCGATACGGCGACAGCGGTGTCCTGAGAACCAATCGCCGCAAAATAATCTGCTGCTGGTCCGAAGGTCAAACCAGTCTTTTTACAGAGCAGATACCCCACTCCACGCGCAAAGTCTGGGTGCGCATTAACTCCGGTACCAACAGCAGTCCCACCCAGAGCGGTACCACCCAAGGCAGCCTGCAAGTTTGAAAGTTGTTCTCGATTGGCAGAAAACTGTGACTTCCATCCACGTAAAACCTGACCCAGACTGACGGGCATTGCGTCCATTAAATGGGTTCTACCGGTTTTTATGTGGCCGTCCAACTGCGTTGCCCGGCTATCAAGAACTGATTCCATATGTACAAGTGCTGGAAACAGGGACTCTTTGAGAGCAATACTCGCGCTCAAATGAATAACTGTTGGGATCACATCGTTACTGCTTTGCCCCAGATTCACATGATCATTCGGACTGATCGGTTCTCCGCATGCCTCGGACGCCAGGTGGGCAATCACCTCATTGGCGTTCATGTTGGTGCTGGTACCCGATCCGGTTTGAAACACATCAACCGGAAAATGTTGCTGTAAATCCTCGTCAGCCAGGAGAGTATCGCAGGCCTTCAGAATGGCCTGAGCCTGCCTGGGTGAAAGTAACTGCAGTTGGCCATTCACCTCTGCAGCTGAGGACTTCAACAGCACCAGGGCCCGCAAAAACGCTGGTGGTAGCCGTTGTTGACTGATGGAAAAATTGTCTACCGCACGTTGAGTTTGAGCGCCATAGAGTGCAGTTTTTGGCACCCGCACCTCACCCATGCTGTCTCGCTCTATTCTGTCTTTGTTGCCATCAACCATCTGTCATTTCCTCGCTAAACTTCTGGGTCTTCAGGTTTTTGCCGCCGGGAGCGAGTTATAATACTAGCTCATCATCGTTCGGAGACTCGCCATGCCAGCTTTCGCCAGGTTCTTTGTTCTGAGTCTTTTTTTACTAGGTTTGCAACTCCAGGAGGTAGCCGCTCACGATCAGGCACGGCCCAGAGACGATGCCCGCCCCATCGCCGTATTTCCTGATGTGGGTAATCTCAAAGTGCTGTCGGTCGACCTGCATACGCATTCCGTGTTTTCCGACGGTCACGTCTGGCCAAGTATTCGTGCTGAAGAGGCAGCCCGCGATCAGATCGACGGCGTGGCAATCACCGAACACCTGGAATGGCAGCCGCATCTACTCGACATACCTCATCCCGATCGCAACCGCGCTTTTGAAGAAGCCACCAGATCAGCGAAGGATCTCGACCTGTTAGTTATTCCAGGCCTGGAGATAACCCGCCAGGATGAACCCGGACATATCAACGCCGTGTTCATCAAAGATGCCAATCCACTGGTTCAAGCAAGTGGTATCCAAAGCTATGACCCCAATCATCTGTTCACAACCGAAGCCGAGGCAAGAGCCGCAGCGGCCGCCCAAAGCGAAGCCTTCGCTTCAGCCCATGAAGTCACCGTAGGGCAGGACCAACGCTGGGCACCGTTCGCCAGCAAAGCAATCTACATGACACTGGTAAACTACGGTGTCGCAGTTACGCAGGACGCCGCAGAGGTTCTACAAGCGGCCGCAGATCAGGGGGCTTTCACATTCTGGAATCACCCTTCATTTTCCAAAGCAAACGCAGATCCGAGCAAGTTTCATCGACGAGCGATTAAATCCGGAATTTTGCATGGTGTCGAAATCGCAAACGGGGATAACTATTACCCGAATGCGCATCGATTGGCGCTCGCCTACGATCTGGCATTTATTGGCACCTCAGACGTTCATCAGCTGATAGCTTGGGATTACGACCGACAAAAAAACCAACATCGTCCAGTTACCCTGGTTCTTGCTCCACAGCGTTCCAGTGAAGCAATAAAGAAGGCCTTATTCGAGAAACAAACCCTGGTGTGGTGGAATCACACGCTTATTGGTCGCAAGGCACAACTTCAACCATTGCTCGAGGAGAGTATTGTAATCGAGCGCGTTGAGCCCTCCTTCGAAGGCAGAACCAGGGTCTTGCTACGCAATCGAGCGGCAGCAGATTGGCAGGTAACGAGTGTTGGCAAACAGGCTGTTACCAGCCACGCCACCACCTTCACTCTACCTGGCCAATCGGTCACAGAAATACAGGTACGCAATGACAATCGCCCGGGTGAGCTAAGGTTACAGGTACACAATGCACTTTTAGCCCCGTCTAAACCTGCCCAGATTAGATTGTCTTTTACATCCCCTTAAGCTCACGCAGTAACCAGCAAGGATAAGAACAGGATATGGAACTCATATTGGTCAGACACGGATTGCCGCAACGTATCGAGCGCGAGAGTGGCGCCGCTGACCCAGAACTCTCAGAGATTGGCCGAAAACAGGCCAGTGAAGTAGGAACCTGGCTGGCAGCAAATGAACAGATTGATGCCGTGTACGCAAGCCCAATGAATCGCGCCCGGCAAACGGCTGAGCCCTTCGCTGAGCTTACTAAACAAAAGATTCAGCTGGTTGACGAGGTGGCCGAGTTTGACCGTAAGAGCAGAAACTACGTTCCCATGGAACAGCTGAAGAAAGAAAATTACGCAGCCTGGCAACGTATGGCAGCGGGCAGCTACGGTAAGCACGTCGACATGAGTGAGTTTCGTAACACCGTTGTCACTGGTTTGGAATCAGTTATCGCTCAGAACAAAGGCAAGCGGGCCATTGTGTTCTGTCATGGTGGCGTCATTAATGTCTGGGCTACCCACTGCCTGGGCATGGAACCCAGGCTGTTTGCAGATATTCGCTATTGCAGCATTTCGCGGTCGATGTGCGCAAGCACTGGTCAACGCAACGTACTCAGCCTAAACGAGACACAGCATCTAAGCGTCTAGCAATCGGTTCTGTAGTTCTCTGGACCCCGGAAACACCTGAGCCCCGGGGTCTCGAGTGAGTAAACGCACGACACGTGGTGCGCTCGATTCTTGATGCAGCGCTAGCAGCCGATCAATAAGCACTGCCTCCTCTTGAGTCGTGCGCGCATGAAATCGAACATAGTCTCCCCAGGTAGGCAGTTCAAAACGCTCAACCCAGAGTTCCGTCTGCTCCATATCGCGCAGCAGCGTCCACTGCTGAGCACCGTTACGCCGTCGCCGCTGCCGACGCGCAACCATAAGTGACTTAAACTCCGGCACATCCAGATCTTTGATTAACCACAACACCGCTATCGATACCGGACCGCTGCGAGCTTCGATATCGAGCTTAACCGCTGGTTCCTGCCAGCGGTTAAGCGGATCAAGATTCAGATCTTTGGTATCAGGCAGCGGCCAGCGCAGCCCCAGCAAGGCACCTATTAACATGGTTACCGCCGCAATCTGTAGAGCCTGAGCAATCGACAAGGACTCTGCAACGTTACCCCAAAACCAGGCTCCCAGAGCCATCCCGCCAAACACAGCCATTTGATAAAGCGACAGCGCCCGACCTACGACCCAACGGGGCGTCGAAATCTGCACGCTGGTATTGAACATCGAAAGCGCCAGGACCCAGCCCGCGCCACCAATCGCAATCCCAAAGGCGCTTACAACAACCCAAGAGCTCAACGAACAGATCACTGAACAGAACGCGAGACCGGAAAAAGCAAGCCGAACAAGCGCCTCATTCGAGAGTTTTTTTCGCAGCTGCGCAGCCACAAGCCCTCCACCCACCGCTCCTGCGCCGAACGCACAAAGCAGTGTGCCGTAAAGGACTGGCCCGCCACCGAGCAATTCGCGGCCAATTAGCGGCATGAAGGCCAAAACAATAATCGTTGTTAACCCAAAACCCAGACCGCGAAACATGACCCGCGTGAGATGCGGCGACAACGCAACATAACGTAAGCCAGCGTAGATGGCCGCGGGTAAAGATTCGCGTTGAGTTGCCTCGTCTGGAGGCACACCACGCCAGCGCCAGACGACAAAGATCAGGCCGAGATAGCTGACCGCGTTGATTGCAAAGGCAGCAATCGCGCCAGCACCCGCAACAATCACGCCACCAATCGCTGGAGCTACACTACGCGTTACATTAAAGCCCATCCCATTGAGCACAACGGCGCTCGGCAACACATCCTTGCCTACGATGTCTCCTACCGAGGCCTGCCAGGAGGGAATATTAAATGCGGCGCCGCAGCCAATGAGAAAGGTGAACGCCAGGAGTGACCAGGCATTGATCATATCGAGCCAGGTGCAAATCACCAGAAGTACCGAAACAATCAGCATGAACCCCTGGGCCGCCAATAACACCTTGCGCCGATCCATGTTGTCAGCAAGTGCTCCCGCAATAAGTGCAAAAAACATGATTGGTAAGGTGGTTGAGGCCTGCACCAAAGCGACCATGGCTTCAGAGTCAACCAACGTGGTCATTAGCCAGGCGGCTCCAACCGCCTGCACCATGCCACCAAAATTAGACACAATGTTAGAAATCCAAAGTCCACGAAACACTTTGTTCTTCAAAGGTGCAAAGGTTGTGGAATCAGCCACTACTTCGGTCTCTTCGACGTTACCGATGATCCTGAGAGGGTCAGGATAAGACTGAGATACATGGTGATCGTCCCGGCTGGCATAGTGCAGTCCATCTTAATGGTTTTACCGCACAACCGGCGAAGCGATCTGGCTTTGTTGAGTTTACATTACAAAAGCAGAGGCCCGCGCCCAGGAAGGACGCGAGCCGCTGAACTCCTAGAGTACTCCAGCTGTATTACTGCGGCGTTGTCCGCACAGTGAAGCCAGAGCTGCGTCCGGTGCTCACGGTCCAGTTATCAAACTGGACATTGCTAACAGCACCACCGCGAACGGCGCCAACGTGGGTTAGATCGTAACCACCGGTGTCTTCAGCCACATCCTGGTTGAAGCCTCCTGGGCCATCATCTGCGATGATGAATGGCGAACGAGTATCGTCAACATTCACTACACCGTCGAGATTGGTATCACCATCCAGAAAGCCGTTGAGGAAGGCAGAATCACCGACCAGGCCATTCCCTACACCGCGCAGGTTGTCCAGATACCAGCCCGCTGTGAAGTTGGCTGCGCGTTCTGCGATCTCACCGGTAAAGTTCAAACCGCCAGACTCAGAGACAAACGTCGTGTTGGCAATACCCAGTTCAGGGCCAGCACCGTTGTAGTAAACCAGTCCATTGCCGTTTGAGTTGTTCGGCGCGACTGTGCCCGCCGGGAAATCAACCGACCCAGCTCTCACGATACCAAAGTTTCCATTTGCACCTGCTTCGTTGGCGCAGTGCAGACCATCAAGATAGGTTGGTCCAGGGATTGTGGTGTCTATGCCGGAAAGATCAGCACCGGTATCTGCTTCGTAGCAACCGTTCCTGAAGTTTGCGATCAGCACGTTAGCCATACGAATTTGATCGGTGTTATCAGCAAACAGAATACCAAACTCGTTGTCGTCTACGTCTGCCGCGGTACTGGAGTTGTCACGCCCAACAAGCGTTGCGTTCACAATACGTGGGTTAGAATTTCCGGTCAGGGTTTCGCTGGCATAGATACCCGCGCGACCAGTGTCCCCGGAGGCATCCGGATTATGAATAACCATCAGATCTTTGATCAGACCAGTGAAATCCCGGTACCAGATGCCGTCTCGACCTGCGCCGGTAGAAAGAATCCAGGACAATCTTGGATCGCCATTAAGGATATGCAGGCCGTCTCTTGCAGAGTTATGAGACTGTACAAAGGTCAATCGGGTAGCGCTGTCAACACCGTTTAACACAATGTTATCGGCGTAAGTCACACTGGCTCCATCAATTTCTACTTCTACAGCCGCACCACCCTCAGATACCACCAGGTAATCCAGAAGGTTGCTGCCTTGAATACCGCTAAGTGTTGGCAAGCCATTGAAGCCACGTACAAAGAGACCGCCCCACTCGCCAGAACCGGTGACATCGCTATCATCTGACATCATTCGAACCGGACGCGCTGCACTACCAAGTGCATTAATAGAAGAACCCGGCCATACCAGTAAATGATCTACCTCATCCTCAATATCGCCAGTTATTCG
>CAZWMD010000015.1:60674-79851 GCA_964634815.1 uncultured Pseudomonadales bacterium
GGGTGCACCGCCGCGCACAGCACCTATGTGAGTTAAGTCGTAGCCTCCAGTATCACTGGCAACGTCCTGATTGAATCCATCAGGTCCATCATCCGCAATGATGAAAGGCGATGACGTATCCGCTTCATCAATAACCCTGTCGTTATTGGTATCGCCATCAAGAAATGCGTTGAGCGCCGTTGAGTCACCCGCCAGACCATTGCCTATGCCGCCAATGTTGTTGAGATACCAGCTAGACGTGAAATTTTCACTGCGATCAGCGAATTCGCCTGTGAACGTAATCGGATTGGCAGCGCCGTTGTAGTAAACCAGTCCCTGCCCGTTCAGGCTGTTGGGTGTTGCCAGTGTTTCAGCAGGGAAACCCACAGAGCCGTCACGTACTTCAGCAAATCCTGTTGGGTTTGGTCCTGCTTCGTTCGCACAATGAACGCCATCCAGATAGGTTGGGCCTGGTACGTCGCGATCAATTCCTGAAAGATCAGCCCCTGTGTCTGCCTCAACACATCCATTTCTGAAATTGGCGATCAGTACGTTCGCCATACGAATCTGGTCTGTGTTGTCCGCAAACAGAATACCGTACTCATTGGCATCAGCAGCGCCAGGTTCACTGGTAGAATCTCGCCCAACCAAGGTCGCATTGACAATTCGTGGGTTTGAGTTTCCTTCCAGAGTTTCACTGGCATAAATTCCGGCACGGCCAACGCTGGCATCCGGGTCTGGGTTATGAATAACCATGAGATCTTTGATCAGACCGGAAAAATCCCGATACCACACCCCATCACGCTGAGCACCGGTTGACAGGATCCACGACAGGCGTGGGTTACCGTTTTGGATTCGAAGTCCATCACGCGCCGAGTTATGTGATTGTACAAAACTGAGTGTGGTTTGAGCATCTACGCCATTCAACACAATGTTGTCGGAGTAGCTAACATCGAGGCCGTCGATAGTTACGCCAACCTGCGCTCCGGCCTCAGCAACTACAACATAGTCCAGCCGGTTTGCGCCTTGCTCACCAGTTAAGGTGGGCAAGCCGTTGAAGCCACGCAAAAAGACCCCACCCCATTCTGCTCGTCCGTCAACATCATCATCGTCAGACATAAAACGCACCGGATCGGCACTGGTACCATTTGCCTGCAACGCGGAACCTGGCCACACGAGCAGATGGTCAGTTTCACCATCAGAGTCACCAAAAACATCTGTACCAGCCTGAACAGAAAGTACAGCCTGACTGTCGTTATTGCCGACCTGAACTCTGCCTTCAAGGAACCAGGTTTGGTCAGAAGTCAGTTCTGCGTCAGCGGTGAGCACGCCGCTGATTTGGCATTGGTTATCAGCAAGTTCTTCAACGGTGAGGTTACCGACCTCTGGACAGGTTGAGGCAGGAGCAGGAGCCGGCGGATCGTCGTTAACAAGATCTACAGCGTCGCCACCGCCGCCGCCACAACCAGCAAGCAGTAACAATCCAAAAACAGCGCTGTAAGGCGCCCTGGAAGGTGAGAAAATCATTTGGTTCTCCACAAAGTGAATTCGAGTAATTAGCAACTCGTATGAGCCCGCAGAAAATCCGCAGGTTCACTTTGCAACCAACTTTTTTCACATCAGCCAAAATGATTTTGTCTTGTTAACGTAATTGTTAACGCAATCGCCAACTTAACTGCCCGACAAATTTTGCGTCGGACAGGGCAGCACCACCAAACCGGGTGCTATCTCCCTCGCTGTTCGCCCGATAGGAAAGGTCAAACACCAATTGCTTCCAACGGATACCCCCACCAACCTGACCAAAACGGTAATCGGTGAATTCGGTTGATGAGAGTTCCAGTGCGCCCACAGAAGCATAGGCGTAAAACCTCTGACCAATATCGCGCTGATAGCCGAGTTCCGCGACCCATGCTCTGGTGTTGTGTTCATAGTAGTCGGGTGAGTAGTCAACGCTTAGTGTCCAGCCACGGGTATGATCCAGTGCAACGCTGAACTCAGTGAAATCCCATTCTATTGTCGAACCAGGAAACTCACGGTGAGCGACGGTACCAGAGGCATACCACTGTTTACCCAATGGAATACCTGCGCCCGCATAAACCATTACAGATCGATGCCGCTGCGGATCCGAATCAACTTCCCCCTGATGAGCTTCGATCCCAACAAATGCGTGATCAGAAATCTGCCAATCAAACGCCAGACCAATCGCCGGGTTGCCACCGGTCTCTGTAGTGCCGTGATACATGAGATCAGAGGATGCCTGCGCAACAATTTCGAGGTTCGATGCCATAACCAGGGCCGGCGCGTAAAGCACAACCAACAGCAGACGAAAAACCCTTAACAAAGAGCGCGTTCCAGGAATCGGGGAAGAGGTGTCAGGGCACTGCATCCTGTAAAGGATAACAAACGATGTCCTCAAAGAATGCTCTGTCGAAACTCTATTCGCTACCCAACCAGGTCCTGAGCTGATTGACTATCTCGTCCCGGGAAGCATCAGGCTGGCCTTCGATCAGGCGCGCGGCCAGGGCACTGATCTGCGGTGCCGCAATCGAATGACCCGACACCAGATCGTAACTTGCCTTTGGCGCCAGGGACATGGCATGCCGCGGTGCATTGAGCACATTTGCCGACGGATCCTCAGACAAGTAGTTTGTGCCAGCGGTCCCATAGGCGTAAATCACCCCGGAGCGAGCTGCCGGGAAGCGCTCCGCCTGTTGCCGCTCATCATCGTAGGCTGCGATGACAATCGTCCCGGAGGCAAGCAATACATCGAGGAGTTCTTCCAGCACACGGTCGTAACGACCTGTCAGACTAAGGTTAATCACCTCAGGCTGCAGATCGATTGCAGCATCCAGCGCAAGTGCCAGCGTTAGTGTATTGCACTTTCCAATCAGATTTCCTTGTGGCTGCCAGCACGCGCGTAACACCTGCACATCCGCCTCACTGGCAAACCCGGTTACTCCCTCAGGACCACTCGCGCTGGCGGCAATCAGGCCAACAACTGCCGTACCATGCTCTTCCTGGTCAGGCCTGCCTCGGGAGCCGGCAAAATTCAGCTGGCGAATTGTGCTGGACGACAAATCCGGATGAGATTGATCTATCGCGGTGTCTACAACGGCTATTCGCACCCCGGCTCCACGCTCATCCAAGGTCGAGAACAGCTGCTGAATTCCAGGCCTCGATTCATGTCGTTCAGGCTGAGTTACAGACTGAGTCGCAAACTCGTTGAACGGTTGAATCCAACGAACCCGCACATCACGCCCCAGTGCTTGCAGCGCCTGTTGCGAAGGCGCCTCGACAACAAGACAGTGTACAGCCAGGTTTCGCAGAGGCCATTGTGAAACCAGCGTCAGATCATGATCAGCAGCCACTTTTGCTGCCGCGCGCTGGAGCAGAGGGTCTTCATGATAAGCCAGGTTAGACGAGTAACCCGGCGAACCGATGCCTCGCCTGCGCCGCTCGCTGCGCGGATCGTCAATAACAATCATTATCGCGCCTTCAGGCGCATCAATGGCGGTTGTTGCCTCTGGCAGCACCGACGCGGTGCTTGCACAACCTGTCACAAGCATCGCGACAAACAACGCAACAAAAAAACACAACAGTCGGTTCATGGTGAAACACTTTCTTTACTGACAGCGTCAGAAGTTTCAAGGTCAGAGACAATCTTGGCAAATGCAACTCGTTCGTCTTGCATCAGTGCTTCGGTAAGAGCCACCATATCTGTGTGATCTGAAAGCTCTGAAAGTAATGTAACTTCCGCCATATTGCTTTCTGGCAACTGTTGCGCCAACTGAAGACCATAGTCATCCAGAAGTTCTGCAAAGGCCAGGCTTTCCATCTCCCTTTCCAGAAGGATTATAAGTGTGGGCTGATCATAGCTCTGTTCACCAATTATGGTTCTGAACTCATTGATCGTAACCTCATCCTCTTGCAGATTTGTGCTGGCAACTAAACCAACCACCAACATCAACGCAAAGGCAGGAACTACCGCTGACAAGCTCAACCCGCCGGTACTTTCAGCACCAGTCAGGCCAAACCAGCCGGCAAGCCGATTGAGCAATCGATCAAGGCTCGATTCCTCAAGTCGATCCGCAATCGCTGCAAATCCACTGCCACGAGGCACTCCGATCGACTGCGCTTTGCTATCGGCAACCTCAGCATCAGCCCGCAACGCGATCTGTAGCCGGGATTGAAATTCAAGTTGCGCGCGCAAATCGGCATTGTCTGCCAATACGCTTTCCAGCTGTTGTGTGGTCTCACTGTCGAGGTGGCCATTGATGTAATCCGGCAACAGGTTCTCAAGGCTCTGCTCAAGTTGCCCCCTGTTGTCAGATGAATTCGGTTGTTGGCTCATGACAGAGTACTCTCGTTAGCTAGTGCATTGTCGGTGTGCAGACGCCGACGCGCTATTTCAATTATCGCGCGCAATTTATTGCGCGCGTGATGCAATCGTGTTTTGACAGTGTTTGCCGGGCAGCCAACGATCTGGGCTATTTCGTCGAGAGAATGGCCTTCGAAATAACAGAGTTCGATAACCAGGCGATGGTTTGGCTTCAGGTGCTGCACCGCCGCAATCAATTCGTCAGCCCCCTCCGGGGAAGCCGCCTCATCTGGTGCAGCGATATCCGGCAGTTCGTCACCCACCAATTCAAAGGTAGCATCTCGTTTGGACTGTTTCTTGACCATTCTCAGACAGGCCCTGTAGGCGATGGAAAAAATCCAGCTTGAGACCTTTGAACGCGCCTCGTACTGGTGTGATTTCCGCCATACCATCACCATCACGTCGTTGTACGCTTCTTCCAGAAGCGTCTCGTCGTTAGTCAGACGCCGCAAGAAGCTCATCAATCTGGGTTTAAAGCGCACATACAGGGCTTCCATCGCCGCAACATCTCTGTCTGCTGTTATGCGAGCAATCAGCTCCCGATCAAGAACATCTCGGTCGTCTGAGTCAGATTTTGCAGGAAGCTCGGTAGGCATGGCTTCAGCTAAAGTTAAAGTGTTGCTCCGTAGGAGACTGGTTCAGCACAAAAGGTTCAAAGTGTCTTGGGGTGCCTTGCGGCGACCATACAACCGTCTATTTTACATTGTTTTATCATCATTATGCCAGGCTGCTTCAGACCTTCTCCAGCAGGTTTCTCAGCGCATCGCAGTGTTTCACCCGCTCTGCTGTCGAGGTACCAACAAAGTTGGCGTTCAGGCAAGTTACGCCAGCTTCCTTATAAACCTGCAGTTGGTCGCGCACGAAGCTCTCGGTACCAACCAGCGAGGTTGCATCAACAAAACTCTTTGGCACTGCGGCCGCAGCCTGATCTTTACGCCCGGAAAGAAACAGAGACTGAATTTCTTCGGCCTCTTTCTTGTAGCCATACTTCCGAAAAATCTGGTTATAGAAATTTTTGTCTTTGGCACCCATTCCACCGACGTAGAGAGCAGCCTGGGGCCGTGCCAGGTCTCGATAAGAGTCAAGACCTTCTCCGATCGCAACCGTTGCGCCTGAATAGATCTCAAGGGGTGCTCGCCCCGGGTCTCTTTTTGCGGCGCCAAGGCGCAGCGCCTCGCCCCACACCTCATCAATCTTCTGCGGCATGAAAAACGCCGGCAGCCATGCATCAGCAATCTCGGCAGTAACCTCCACGCTCTTTGCCCCAAGAGTTGCCAGCACAACAGGGATATCATCTCGATAGGGATGATTAATAATCTTTAGTGGTTTGCCGAGCCCTGTCCCCTCACCTTCTGGCAGAGGAATCTGGTACTTTTGGCCCGAATAAACCAGCTTCGATTCCCGCTGCCAGACTTGGCGACAAATCTCTACCACCTCGCGCATACGCGTTAATGGAGCGTCGTAGGCTGTGCTGTGGAAACCTTCAACAACCTGTGGTCCTGACGCGCCAAGCCCAAGCATAAATCGGCCTTCAGACAGCGCATCAATTCCCGCGGCTGTCATAGCCAGTGTCGCCGGCGTACGGCTGTAAAAATTCATAATGCCAGAGGCGAGCATCGCACGTTCAGTCACCGCAGCGAGATACCCCAGAGCACTCGGAGAATCAAACGAATAAGACTCTGCGACCCAGATGACATCAACTCCGGCTTTTTCCAGTTCGATAAGCTCTTTCGCCTGCTGACTTATGTTGCCCCTTGAATAGTGGGCACTGACGCCGATCTTCATTTATCGATCTCCTCGAATTTCTGGTCAATAGTCATTAATTAATAGTCATCAAAAGAGGTAGAGTACCGCGGGGGAATCTATGAGCAAATCCAACGCACCAGCCAACACCGTATCCAGCGCACCAGCCAGCGCAATCAAGGTGCTGGAAGTTGGCAGCTACGCTGCCGCCTACTGTGGCAGGCTTTGGACCCGGGCAGGTGCTGACGTTGCGCAAGTTGCACTGGACAAAAAAGCGCCCGGATGGGTATCGAACACAGCCTCTGAACTGTTTACAGATTCAGGTAAACGTCGAGTGCCGGGCTGCTCCCCCGATGAGCTGGCTACGCTTGCCAACCGGGCAGATATCGTGATTGCCGAAGCTGGCAAGGCAGATGAACTACTGGCCCTTGGCTTTGCTGACTGGAACACCCCAATCAAGCTATCGATCACCCCTTTTGGACTCACCGGCCCAAAACGAAACTGGCGAGCAACGCCAAATGTTCTTCTGGCAATGGGAGGATACACCCAGGTTATTGGGGCTCCTGATCGCGCACCGCTCAGTTTGCCTGGACACTACCTTGAATTTCAGACCGGCGCACTCGCATACGGGGTCAGCCAGGCCCTGCACTTTTCAAACAAAGAGGACGTTATTGATTTGGGAATGCTGGAAGTACTGGCCTCCCTGCACCACTACACCACAGTGCGTTACCACGCGGATGGACAAATACGCGAACGTCGAGGCAGCGACCTGTGGTTTGTTGTGCCTTCAGATCTTTTTGCATGCGCAGATGGATGGGTGTATCTGACAATCACACCCTCGTTTTGGGAAACCTTTGCGTTACTGCTGGATCGCCCGGAACTGATAGTCGACCCAAAGTTTGCCGACAATGACGCACGCATGACAAATCGTTATGAGGTTCAGAAAATCATCGCGGCTTGCTTTGCCGAGTTGACCTGTGCAGAGCTTGAGAAAAAGGCTCATGAATTTCGAGTTCCTCTGGGGATCGCACAAACTCCAGCAGAAGTCATGGCGGACACACATCTCGAGGATAGAAACTTCTGGGAACTGGCGGGGAATACACCAGCGGGCGATATAAAAAGTCCCGGTTTACCCTGGCGGGGACTGGAAAGAACGATCCCTGAGGGCGCTGCACCCACCCAGGTTTCAGCGAGCGAGCTATGGTAGCCAGTCAGATCAAGGGACCTTTGTCCGGCGTCAAGGTACTCGACCTGACCCATGTTTGGGCTGGACCACTCGCGGTGCGTACCCTGGGCGATCTTGGAGCCACTATCGTTAAAGTAGAACGGCCATTTGCACGTGGCATACAAAAACAAGGAGCGACACCCGTCGGCGGTTGGCTAACCAACACCAGCGACCACTCTCCGCAAGCTCTTGCCCATTGGAATCGAAGCGGTGCGTACATCAAACTGCAACGCAATCGTTTTGGCATTGCTCTGGATTACAAAACACCAGCAGGACGATCGGTTTTCCTGGAACTTGTCGCCTGCGCTGATGTTGTCGTCGAAAACTACAGTGCAGGCGCAATGGATGCTATGGGGCTTTCGTTTGACACTCTTAAAGCTGCAAATCCTGAAATCATCTATGTGACCATGCCCGGTTACGGCTCTACCGGCCCGTATAGCGATCGTGTGGCGTTCGGCACGGTGATTGAGTCATTGTCCGCACTCACCTACATGACCGGTTACTCCGAGGATGAACCCTTCAATTCTGCCCAAGCACTACCGGATGCAATGGGCGGCATGCACACGGTTGCCGCAATAACCACCGCGCTTAATCAGCGAAAAAGAACCGGCAAGGGTGCTCGTGTTGAAGTGTCCCTGCATGAAGCAGGCGTAACCACAAGTGGCCCCTGGCTTGTCGCCCAACAAATCGACCCAACCAAACCGCGGCCCATGGGCAATGCGCATCCACAGATGTCACCCCACGGCGTCTATCGTTGTCTGGGCGATGATCAGTGGTTAGCGCTGTCTTGTGAAGACGATCAGCAATGGCGGGATCTGTGTGAGTTACTCGGCGCTGCTGTGTTGGATCAGTCCGATGTCTCGATGCACTGGACGCTTGCTGAGCGCCACAAAAACATCGAAGTGATTGATAAGGTGATTGAAGGCTGGACCTCTGTGCGGCAGAAGATACAAGCCACGCAGCAGCTTCAAGACGCAGGTGTTCCGGCTGGCCCTGTAAACAGCGCTCCGGAAATGCTGGCCGACACCCAGCTCAACGCTCGGGGTTTCTATGACTGGAAAGACCGGTTCGACGTGAAACTACAGGGCAACCCTGTGCATCTGGATAGCATAGACAAGGCTGAACGTACGAGAGGCTGGCTACCCAGCCCCTATCTTGGCGAACACAACGCAGAGGTCCTGACGGAGTGGCTGGGCTACACCGAGGAGCAGCTGAGGGAACTCTTGTCTGCGAATGTGCTAGTGACGCAGCCTCCGTCTTAAACCAGGACCGCGCACCGCTAGGCAGACACTCGGGCAAACTCGAGTTCGGGAAAACCCTGATCTACAGATTCGCGCAGCCGGTCGTAATAGACATTAGCGCCGCCGAAGTAAATCAGCACTCGAGGTTTTTTGTTTTCTATATTGGCGCCCATCATCCACGAGTTCACCTTGTGGCCCTGAGCCATTAGCGTTTGCTCGTGTATCTCAGCGGTATGTTCAACCCAGGCATCCTCCGCATCTTTCTTTGGCAGACAAACATCAAAGCCTTCGCTGCTCATCTTCTTGATGCAGTCAGTGATCCACATGATGTTCTGCTCAATGGAGGTGGGCAGATTAGCAAACGGAGCTTGCGGACCCGTAATCAAAAACAGGTTGGGGAACTCGGAAACACAAACTCCCATGATGGAAGACGAGACAGTTTCCCACTTGTCTTTGAGCGTCGCGCCATTCTTGCCGGTAATCGCAACGGCTTCGGGGGCACCAGTATAGGCTTTAAAGCCTGTCGCCAGAACAATAATATCGAACTCGTAGTCGTTCTCTGTTGTTTTAATTCCTGTCTCAGTAATCTCGACAAGAGGTTCTTTATTCGCAATATCGACCAGATTAACGTTGTCTCTGTTAAACGCCTCGAAGTAGCCGTGATCCAGTGGTGGACGTTTCGCAAAGAGTGGGTATCCCTTTGGGGTTAGCAGGTCTGCAACCTCTGGATCGTTGACCTTCTCTTTGATCTTGCCAGCAATGAAATCTGCTGCCGCCTTGTTAGAATCGGCATTCGAAAGTAGATCATCGAAGGTTTCGAACACAAACCTAAAACTGCCGCGAGGCCAGTGTTCCTCAAAAATTCTTTGCACTTCATCTGGCGGGGTATCAGCCAGGTCACGTCCAACCGGGCTGTCAAAGGCCATTCCAAAAACATGATTGCGGCATTTGTCTATGATCGCATCATAGTTGTCTTTGATTTCTTTCTGTCGTTCCGGCGTCATCGCTTGTTGAACCGCCGGCATAACAAAGTTGGGGGTACGTTGAAAAACGGTGACGTCCGCTGCGGACTTGGCCAACTCTGGCACCATCTGCACGGTGGTTGCGCCACTTCCAATAATGCCGACTCGCTTGCCTGCAAAGTCGAGGCCTTCCTGAGGCCATCGGGACGAATGGAAACAAGGTCCGTTAAAGCTCTCAGCGCCTTTGATGTTCGGCACGTTGGGCTCGGAAATCATGCCCATAGCACTCACAAAATATCGACAGGTATAGGTGTCACCACCGGCGGTTGTCACCAGCCACAACGCACTGTCTTCCTGAAAATCGGCGCTGACGATTTCCGTGTCCAGCTGCAGGTGAGGCCACATATCGCATTTGTCTGCGACAAAATGCAGATAGCGATGCGTCTCCTCCCAGCCCGGATAGCGCTGGGACCAACTCCACTCCTGCAGAATTTCTTTGGAGAAGGTCAGGCAATAATAATAGCCTTCGCTGTCTGTCGCGGCCCCAGGATATCTATTCCAGGTCCAGGTGCCGCCAATGTCAGAAGCGCGGTCAAACACTTTGATCGAAAATCCGGCTTCCCGAACGAAGTGAATCAGGCCAAGTCCGGCGAAACCCGCCCCTATAGCTATTACATCGTGATCGGGTTGTTGTTTGCTACTCATTGTTGCGGTTCCCTATATCCCATTTCGCATCCCTTAGCTTACCCAGAATCTCGCGAGCAAAGAAGCTGAGAATATAACCTTCCAATTCCCTGTGGACGGCTCGCCGTGAAACATGAGGCCGGTCGCTACAGAGCGCGACACCGTTGGCAAACAGATCTCTTGCGCATTCATTCAAGTACACAAAGTGCCCCTCACCAGAACTCAGCCAGTGAGTCTCAGCACCGGGCCAACGCGAGCCAATAAGGCCAGCGTGCGACTCAGCTGGCAGAAAATCATTGTGTGCAGAACCCACCAGGAGCCCTGCAATGTCGGGGTGCATGTTTGAATAGTCGTAAAATCCGGGACCCAGAGCAGGATCCAGCAAGGCAACAGCAGAGATTCGTTGATCTGTGTGGCTAAGCGCAGCCTCCGTGCTGCGACGGGAAACCGGCAAATCACTGACAGGACTGAGGCGTTGTTTTGCATAGTCGCAGCCTCGATCCTGTGCCGCTGCCTGAGTGGCACAGTAGCGGCCCATTTGCTGTTCATCAAACCGTGCACCAGCCAGCAACAACCCCGTCGCGCCTCCAGATGAATGTCCCAGAAAACCAACCCGCTGCCAATCGACCAGCCCGGTTACCCAGCTGTTCTTCTCAACAAAATCGAGGGTCGCGCTGATATCTCGTGGACGTGCACGGAGTTCCAGCACAGCCGCTGGATCGATGGTGGATGCCCCGTAAACATAAGATTCGCCATAGTGAGAAATCCCAGCGACCAGATACCCTGCGCGAGCCAGCGCCTCAGCGATCCAGGAATAGTTGCGCGCCGCCCCAAAGGCTCCATGTGACAGGACAATTAGAGGGTGAAGACCTGGCGCCACTGCGCCCTGTTCGACCACCCGTCCCTGACCTAATCCGTAGTCAAACGGCACTGCGTTAACTTCTGACGTTGGATACCACCAGTCGATCAAAACCAACCGCTTTGGGGCTGAGTATGCAAACCGCTCAAGCTTAAAACCGGCCTGCCATGGCCCAGCAGGCTCAGCTGCAAGGCCAAAACCGGTTGCCGGTAACAGCAACGGCAGCGCAAATAAAACTGCAGCCACGAGACGCTTGAGGACATACATGAGTAGAAACCAGGCAAAGATGGGTTGCTCCAAGATAGCCCTGGGAGCACCCGCAGACAGTTCTTGCGACGAAATGGAATAAAACCGTCTGGACGGTCAGTTTTTGATTATTTATGATGCCATCAAGGCCACAGACCCAGGTTCAAAAAACCTATGCAAGATAAGCCCAACAAGAAGCAGCTGATACTCGATGCCGCAGCTTCGGTGGTCGAGCTTCAGGGCGCCGCTCACCTGACCATCGATGCGGTGGCCGCAACAGCCGGAATCTCAAAGGGCGGGGTGCTCTACCACTACCCAAACAAGCAAACACTTTTACGCGGCATGCTTGACCGGGTCATCGACAGCCAAAAGGCCAGAATCGCCCACAACAGTCGCAGTTTGGGAGGACCCCATGCCCACGTACTGTCGGTGCTCCAGCCCCTGCCGAAGTCAGAATTCACCTCCGCTCTCGCTATCCTTGCCGCAGCGGCCGAAGATCCGGATCTGCTCGCCAGTGCCAGGGTGTTCATGCGCGAGGTCATGGACGAGCTTCGAGACGAACCGTATTTCGCAGAGGCCCTGGCGCTTATCATCGCTGCCGAAGGTCTGCGTATTATGGACAGCTTGGAACTGGTGCAAGCCAGCGACCAGGAACGCCGCTTGCTAACAGAACACTTGCTGGCCCAGGCAGAGCGACTCTCGCTATGAAATTCGCCGGCAAACACTACTGCGCAGATCTGACTAATCGATCGAAGGGCTGCTTTCTTGGCTTTTGCACCAGCGCTGTGATATTCGCGGCGTTGGGCTGTGAAGATCGATTGCCTCCCGAAATCATTGATCAATCTGTTCGCCCTGCCCGCGTGATGACGGTAAGCCTGAGCAAGTCGGAACAAAAGATTGAATTGGTGGGGCGTATAGAAGCCGCGCGATCCGTCGATTTGGCGTTTGAGGTATCCGGACCACTCAGGGCGGTCCCGGTGTTGGAAGGACAGGAGGTCACCAAAGGAGATGTTCTTGCCGCCCTCGATGCGTCTGACTTTTTGTTGGCCGTGAAGGAGGCACAGGTTGAGTTACGGCTCGCTCAACAAGATCTGGATCGCAAAGCCCGGGTTCTCGCAGAACGAGGCATCGCTCGATCTACAGTCGACGATGCTCGATCAATTAGAGATCTGCAAAAAGTGCGCCTTTCGAAGGCTCAGGAAAAACTCGAAGACGCCACTCTCATAGCCCCCTTCGACGGCCGTATTGCGCGCCGGTTTGTCGACGGATTTTCCAACGTTAACGCCGCCCAACCCATATTGCGGCTGCACGCAGGCAATGAACACTACGTTGTTGTTAGTGTTCCCGAACGATTGTCCGCCACACTCACCCAGGAAGATATCTCCAGCGTCTATTGCACTTTTTCTTTTTCCGGCAAAGAAAAATTCCCTCTTACCTATAGAGAAAACAGCGGAGAGGCAGACGGTGTCGCGCAAACCGTGAAAGTCTCATTCGCCATGCAACCCAGCGAAGTATGGAATTTTCTTCCTGGCATGACCGCCAGGGTGGTGGTTGAACTTAAACAAAGCCCAATTTCTTCGGTTGTCATTCCATCTTCTGCTGTAGTGGCGGATGAAAAGCAACGGCTGTATGTCTGGCTAGTAGATCCACAAGACCACTCAGTAAGCCGGCGTTACGTACAAATTTCTCAGTCACAGCCCGCTGGAGTGGTTGTCATCGAAGGACTTGCCCAAGACGACGTGATAGTAACCACCGGAGCTGCAAATCTGATCGAAGGCATCAGAGTACGCCCCATGAGTGATACTGAGCGGGTATAGCATGGCCTCAATTGCCCGTCTTGCCATCGAAAAACCACTGTATTCCTGGCTGCTGATCGTTGTGCTGCTGGTTGGCGGTCTTTGGGGCTTGAACAACGTTGGACGACTTGAAGATCCTCGCGCTCCAATAAATCGGGCACTCATCGTCACTCAGTATCCAGGAGCCTCTGCAGTTGAGGTTGAACAGGAAGTTACTGAAGTTATAGAAAGTGCGCTTCAGCGTCTGCCCTATTTCGAAACCATAAGCTCAAAATCACTCGATGGCCGCTCTGAAATCACCATCGACGTTGACGATGCCATTCTCCCGGATCAAATTCCGCAGGTCTGGGACGAGCTCCGGCGTCGGGTAAGAGACGCTGAAGTACAGCTACCACCTGGTGTATCGACCCCTCAGGTACTTGACGACTTCGGTGATATTTTTGGATTGATGTACGCCGTAAGTACGCCTGGATACTCAGACCGGGACATCAGGGACATCGCTCGCCGCCTTGAAACCGCAATGAAGTCTGTTCCGGGTATCGCTCGGGTGAGTCTTGATGGCACTCCAGCAGAGGCGATCTACATCGAGATAGATCACCCCAGACTGACACGCCTGGGTTTACCCATCGAGGCCGTGTTTCAAAGCATCGCTGTGGAAAATCAGGTTGTCTCAGCCGGCTCTGTCGTTACCGGCGGAAGGCGCTTGCGTATCGCACCAAACAGGGCGTTCGACAGCGTAGAAGCCATCCAAAACCTCAACATTGGTCGGCCTGGAACAGAGCAAATCATCCGCCTCGGCGACATTGCCCGAATCGTTCGCGAGCGTGTGGAAGTACCATTTGAACTTCTGCGCCACAACGGTGAACCCGTATTCACAATGGGGTTGTCAGTTACCCACGGGGAAAACGTGGTCAGCATTGGTAAGGCCGCAGATAAAGAGCTGGCGAGGCAACTTAGAAACTTGCCTGTTGGGGTTGAGATAAACCCAATCTACGCACAACACACAGAGGTAGAAAAATCAGTTCAGCTGTTTCTGAAAAATCTACTCATTTCAGTCTGCACCGTTGTGATTGCGCTGTGCCTCTTTATGGGTTGGCGCGCAGGCATTGTGGTGGGAATCGTGTTGATGCTCAGCGTGATTGGTTCTTTTCTGTTTATGGAATTCCTTGATATTCAGCTCCAACGAATCTCACTGGGTGCATTGATGATCGCAATGGGCATGCTGGTTGATAACGGTATTGTTATTACCGAAGGCATGGTGGTTGGCGTCAAACAGGGCATGACTCCCGCTGAGGCTGCAGAGCGATCTGTTGCTCGAACAAAATTCCCTCTACTCGGAGCAACCGTGATAGGCATTGTTGCTTTTGCGCCCATAAGCCTGTCAAACGATAGCTCTGGACAATTTTTGCGCTCACTCTTTCAGGTCATCGCAGTAGCACTTGGCCTGAGTTGGGTACTTGCAATTACGCTTATACCCCTGATTGGCAACAAACTCTTGAAATCGGGTGAGGCGAAAAATACCAAAGAGATCTACTCTGGTTGGCTTTTTACGCCGTACCGGAAATTACTAGGCGCAAGCCTAAGGAAGTACTGGAGAGCTACAACCTGTCTGGTGGTCGTTACTGGACTCTGTCTATGGGCCTTTCAATTTGTGAAACCCGGCTTCTTTCCTACCACCAATGCGCCGTTGTTTTACATCGACTACTGGCTCCCCCAGGGGACAGACATCGCAACAACCGCAGATGCCATCAAAGAGGTCGAGAGTGACATAGATGAGCTGGTAGACGCGTTAGCCGTGAGTTCGTTTATCGGCAGAGGAGCTAATCGCTTTACTGCGATCATGAATCCACAGCAGCCAAACCCCAGTTACGCCCAGATCGTCGGACGAGTGAGGGATCACACCAAACTTACAGAAACGATCAATCTGCTGAGTCGTGAACTTGAGTTGCGACATCCAGACGCTGAGCTGCGCGTATTTCGGGCAGAGTTTACCCCGGGCTCTGGCGTTAAGATCGAAGCGCGGTTTACCGGACCATCGCCAACAGTTTTACGAGAGCTCACCCAGAAAGCTTTGGCGATATACGCAAAACATAACCTGGTAGACCGCAGTAACGACTGGCGTCAAGGTGCCCTAACTCTTGTACCTTCGTTCGATCCAGTTCGGGCTCGAGCTGCGGGAATCACTCGCCAAGATCTTGCCCAGGCGCTGGCCTTTTCCTCAGATGGAGTACGCGTCGGACTGTATCGAGACAACGACAAGCTGGTACCAATAATCGCTCGCGCACCGCTTGGTGAGCGCAAAGACTCCCGAGCACTGAAAGACCGCGCGGTTTGGAGCCCCGGACAACAGCGATACATACCCATAGCCCAGATCGTCCCGGAATTCAGAGTTGAAGCTCGTGACAGCCTCATACTCCGCCGCAACCGACTCCGCACCATGACGGCCCGCGCCAATCCACAACCCGGTTTCAACGCGTTGCTAACAACGCATCAAATTAAGCCAGAGATCGATGGCATAGCTCTGCCTCCCGGCTACAGTCTGCAGTGGGGTGGCGAATACGAAAACAATCAACTTGCGCTGGATTCCACACGCCCTGGTATCCTGCTTGCTGTCATGTCCATGTTCACCTTGACCCTGTTGCTATTTGGCAAGCTAACTCAACCAATAGTGATCTGGTTAACCCTTCCCATGATCCTCTGCGGAGTAGTCATCGGGCTGGTTGCAACCAACCTTCCTTTTACCTTCCCGGCGTTTCTCGGTTTTCTCAGCTTGATCGGGATGCTCATCAAGAACTGTATTGTGCTCATCGATGAGATAGACAAAAAAATGGACGAGGATGGTGCTACGGAACAAACCATACTCTTAGCCAGTGTGTCTCGGCTAAGACCGGTGTTGCTCGCCACAGGAACAACCATTCTCGGTATGGTGCCGCTCCTCGCTGATTCGTTCTTTCGCGAGATGGCGGTATGCATAATGAGCGGACTAGCTTTTGCAACGGTACTGACATTAGTCGCTATCCCTGTGTTCTACAGGATTGCGCTTCGCCGTAATATTGCTCTGGCTTTAGTACCTGAGGCCCACAATTAAAAGTTAGCAAACGTTTAGTCTGCCCCTTTTGTATTGCTAATGAATGCCAGAGCTCTAATTTGAGGCAAAAGTGCTACGTCCAGGCACGAGTGATTAAAACAGTTTTTACATAATCCCAAGAATCCTGTTCGTCACTCAGGTAGCCTGTCTGATTGCGAAATCACGCACTTGACTGGAAGTCGGACCGCCCACTTTTGAAGGATTAGAAGCGACTATGCCGCCCCTCACATCGTCCCCTGAACTAGACAACGCGATCGTCAGACCAGACTTCTGGGCGAACGAAAAGGGCATTCATGAGCAACTCACCTGGTTGCGCCAAAACGACCCCCTGCGGCAACTCTCTCCCGTTAGCTACGAACCCTTCTGGAACGTCACAAAATACGCCGACATCAAGGAAATCGAGTCGAACAAAGCTGTGTTTGTAAATGATCCTCGCCCAACCCTTGCTGAAAAGGGTCACATGGAGAGAGTTGAGTCTGTACTTGGACGGCGACATCTCGTTCGTTCCCTGATCGCCATGGACGAGCCAGATCATATGAAATATCGCCGCCTCACCCAGGGGTGGTTCATGGGCAAAAATCTCAAGAAGCTGCAAGCCAGAGTCGACGCTCTGGCCAAAATCTACGTCGATCGAATGGCCGATATGGGCGGCGAATGTGATTTTGTGAAGGATGTCGCCGTGTGGTATCCGTTGCGAGTGATCATGGAAATTCTTGGTGTCCCAGCCGAAGATGAAGCGCTCATGCTGAAATTAACGCGTGAGTTGTTTGGTCCTTCAGATCCAGATAATGAGCGTTCATTCAGCCCGGAAGAGTTCTTTAATGTGAACGCAGAATTTGAAGACTATTTCTCTGCGTTAACGAGAAAACGAAGAACAAATTCGACGGACGATGTCGCAAGCCTCATTGCCAATGCGACAATCGACAACAAGCCGATTCCAGATGTAGAGGCCAATGGCTACTACATCATCATTGCGACCGCCGGCCACGACACAACAAGCGCCTCAGTAGCTGGAGGACTGTTAGAACTCATTAGAAACCCTGAACAGTTTGACAAGCTCAAGGCAGATCCTGAGAGGTTCTTACCCAGCACAATCGACGAAGCTATTCGCTGGGTAACGCCCGTGCGCCATTTTATGCGCACAGCAACCCAGGACTACGAGATTCGAGGAAAAACCATCAAGAAAGGCGAGTCTGCGATCCTTTGGTATCCATCAGCAAACCGCGACGAAGACGTCTTCGAAAATCCTTTTGACTTTCGAGTAGATCGCAGCGATGCCAAACAGCTCGCATTTGGCTTTGGCGCTCATGTCTGTCTGGGTCAGCATCTGGCCCGCATGGAGATGACCTCAATCTACCGAGAGCTGCTCAATCGAGTAACCGACATTGAGATCGCCGCTGAACCCAAATATATCCACTCCGCATTTGTTGGCGGATTAAAGTCTCTGCCGATTCGCTACCGGATGAAATAGAACCAATGGCCCAAGAATCTACCACAGCCTCATCACCCCAAAAGCCGTCGCTAGAGCCTTCAACTGGTCCAGTGCGAATCGGTTTGCTGGTAAATTCAGCAACTGTCGCTAAATACGATGCAGAGTTCATTGCCTGGACGGAAACCCAACCAGACATTGAGGTTACCCACCTCATTTTACATGCACCCAAGTCTGAAGCGTCTACCAACACCAGCCATCGGGGCTCTCTGTTTAATCGGGCAAAAGGACTATTAGCCAAGCAAGGACTTGGCGCTACGCTTGCCGGAATAGTATGGCAATACATCGAATGGAGCGAACGAAGAATATTAGCGAAAAACGACGAGTTACTTAGAGATCATCTAGACACCGTAGACGTAAGCGAGCGAGTACCGCATCAACTTAGTATCACCCCTATGGTCTCCCCATCCGGATTCGTTTACCGCTTTTCTGACGATGACACACAGGCCGTACGCGAACTCGACCTGGATCTGATGATTCGCTGTGGCGACGGCATTCTCCGCGGCGATCTGCTAAACGCCAGTAGATTTGGAGTTTTGTCTTTTCATCACGCAGACAATCGCTTGAACCGTGGCGGACCGCCTGCTTTCTGGGAAGTTTTCTACGAACAAATAAGCACTGGCTTCACGATCCAAAAACTCTCAGATGTCCTTGATGGTGGCGAGGTCTATAAACGCGGACATTTCCCGACACAATACCCTTACCTTGTAAACGAGGCACAACTGTTCGCAAAAGCTAACCCCTTTATGCGCCATGTTGTTCGTCACGTGGCCGACAATGGCTGCCTGCCAGACCCAATACCGTCTACGCCTTACTCCGCGAGACTGTACAGACGCCCAAATCTGTCGCAGATGGTTCAGTATCTCGGTCAGAGGTTCATTCATCGAACTCGCAAAAAGCTAACTCATATCGCTGGATATAAAGATCTGTGGCACGTCGGTTACTGCCACTCCGACTGGACAGAGGCAGAACTTTGGCGCGGTCCCAAACTTGTTAATCCACCAGGAACATTCCTGGCCGATCCTTTTGTAATCCAAAGAGAAGGTAAGGCATATTGCTTTGTCGAGGAACTCGACCTGTCGATCGACAAGGCAGTTATAAGCGTCTACGAGCTGGGTAAGAAGGAAGCGGTGCCTCTGGGCAGAGTGATCGAGGAGCCGTTTCACCTTTCTTTTCCGTACCTGTTTGAATACAACGGCGAGCTTTTCATGTGTCCCGAGACCTCAATGGCTAACGACATAAGAGTCTATCAATGCGATGAGTTTCCCTTGAAATGGTCGCTAAAGCAGATTCTGATGCCCGACTACTACGCCGCAGACACAATGCTGTTTGAGCATGATGGTCGCTGGTGGATGTTTACCAATACCGACGAAGCGAACATAGATGAATTTTGTTCTGAGCTGAACATTTTCTGGTCTGATTCACCATTATCGACTGACTGGACTGCTCACGCTCAAAACCCCATCATTATCGATTCCGCTCGAGCT
>CAZWMD010000016.1:0-54347 GCA_964634815.1 uncultured Pseudomonadales bacterium
AGTCCTCAGGCACTCGCGACGTTAACAACCAGACACAGCTGGTCTTTGTAGATAGCCAGATCTACTGCGTTGCCGTCTATCGAAGTTACACTGAAGTCGTGCATATTTTTGGTGTGCGTATTACTCATGGTGGTTCGCTCCTTGCGAGGTCAAAAAAGTGATACCTAAGCAATACTCCTAAACGTCGTCGTAGTCCAATATGATTTCCTGACTCACCGGTTCAGCCTGACAGGGCAAAGTGAAACCGGCATCAAGTTCCCATTCTTCCAGTGCGTAGTTTTCCACCAGCTCAACCTTGCCCCTGATGAGTTTTGCGCGGCAGGTGGAACAGACGCCGCCTCGACAGGAAAAGGGTAGATCGATGCCAGCGTCTTCGGCGCCATCGAGGAGTGTTCCAGTATTTTGAGCCATTTCGAATTCGAGTTGCCGACCTTGCATGACTACCGCAACTTTCACAGTGCTGACCTTTGGGTTGTTAACCCTCTGTTTGTGCTGGCCGGTTTCATCAGTGCCTTCAGATGCTATTTGAAGAGGCGTAACGGTCTGGTCATCAAGGAGGTTCTCGAGCCACATAGCAATTTCTGTTTGTCGTGCAGGCAAGCTCGCAACGGCTGACTCTGTAATGCTTGCAGTGCTGAACAAGAGATCACTGCAGCGCGCGATGCGTTCTGCATCCAATTGACCGGTTAGTACATCAAAGGGCTGGCCCTCTTCTCGCGTAATAACAAACAGGTTCAGCATGCGCATATAGGTATTTTTGAGCCCGGCGGCGGCCTCCAGTTCTGCAAGCTCGCTGCTGCGTGGTGTGCTGCATATCCAGGTAACCTGGCTTCCATGTGCCAGCTTTTCTTGCGCATAAGCCAGCGCGGTGGCATTGCCCTGATCTTCGCTCACCAAAAGTAAATGCGCTGCACTCATTACCACTGGGCTCCGGGATGCGCTCTGGCCAGAGATTGCATTTCTGCAAGCAATAATCCGAGCTCCTCACCGTGCTCGCCACGTTTGCCATGCCAGCGGATAGTACGTTCTTCTGGTGGGCTGAGAGTTGCATCGTTGATTATCCGCAGTACCTGGGTTCTCCATTCAGGCAGCAGTGCCTCTGGTGCTGGAGTGAAGCTCTCTGCACTGGACTTTGCATCCAGTGCATCGCTTTCAAAAAGTTCACCGGTGAATCTCCAGAGCGCCGGGAGACTTTTGTTCATTCGTTTGTGGCTGGTTGGCGTCCCATCGCCCAGGCGCAAAGTCCAGTCGGCCGCCCAGCGCAAATGAAATTCTGCCTGGGGTGAAAATTGCTGCGCGAGCGCAGCTACCTCCGGGTGAGCAGAGGATCTAGCCTGGTGGTACCACTGATGTTGCCAGCACGACAGCAGAAGCTGGCGAACAACAGTATCGCCAAAGTGACCGTTGGGTTGTTCAGCCAGCGTTGCATTGAAGAACTCGTGTTCGTTGCGTAGATAAGCGAGGTCGTCTTCGTTGCGTCCCGCCGCTTCCAGGTTACCCGCAAGAGTTAGCCAGGCTCGTGCCTGGTCAATCAGTTCCAGAGCAATGTTGGCTATAGACAAATCTTCTTCCAGCACGGGGGCGTGGCCCATCAGCTCGCTCATGCGATGGCCGAGTATCAGACAGGTGTCACCCATTCGCAGCAGGCATTGGCTCTGTTCAATATTGTTAAAGGTCATCTGTTGTTAGATGTTCTCTATTCCGTCGGGCACAGAGTAGAAAGTAGGATGACGGTAGACTTTGTCCTTTGCGGGTTCGAACAGCACCGTCTGGTCGCCAGGATCGCTTGCTGCAATGTCTGCAGAGCGCATCACCCACAGGCTCACGCCCTCCATTCGTCGCGTATACAGTTCGCGGGCTTTGGTGAGCGCCATGGCTTTGTCCGAGGCATGTACGCTGCCAACATGGCGATGATCAAGCCCGGCTTTAGGCCGAACAAACACTTCGTAAAGCTCAAATTGATTCACGCTGCCTGACCTTTGCTGTTGGATTGGTCCTGTTTATCTGCCCAGGCACTGGCGGCGTCGCGCACCCATTGCCCGTCTTTGCGTGCTTTGGTGTATTCAGCGAGCCGATCGTTGTTGCAGGGTCCGTTGCCGTTTAAGACATCTTTGAATTCCTGCCAGTCGATAGGTCCGATATCGTAATGACCGGTTGTGGTGTTCAGAGTTAGCTGATCATCTGGTATGTCTAAGCCCAGATATTCAGCCTGGGGAACTGTGGCATCTATAAATCGTTGGCGCAGATCGTCGTTACTAAAGCGCTTGATCTTCCAACGCATTGACTGATCAGAATGAACCGACTCTGTATCGGGCGGGCCAAACATCATGAGAGCGGGCCACCACCAGCGGTTGAGAGCCTGTTGAGCCATATCCTTTTGAGCGCTACTGCCACTCGACAGCACCTGCATAATTTCAAAGCCCTGACGTTGGTGAAAGCTCTCTTCTTTGCATATGCGCACCATGGCTCTTGCGTAGGGTCCGTAGGAGCAGCGACATAAGGGCACCTGATTCATAATGGCGGCGCCATCAACAAGCCAGCCGATTGCCCCCACGTCAGCCCAACTGGGCGTGGGGTAGTTGAAGATGCTCGAGTATCGGGAGCGCCCTTCCATCAGGTCTTGTTCCATGTCGTCGCGTGATGCGCCAAGGGTTTCTGCTGCGCCGTACAGATAGGCGCCATGCCCGCCCTCGTCTTGAACCTTGGCGATGAGAATCGCCTTGCGACGCAACGATGGAGCCCGGGTTAGCCAGTTACCCTCGGGCAGCATGCCGACAACTTCAGAGTGTGCGTGTTGCGAAATTTGTCGGATCAGCGTGTTGCGATAGGCATCAGGCATCCAGTCTTTGGGTTCGATTTTCTCTTCCGCATCCAGTCGAATCTGAAACTGCGCGTCGAGGTCGGCGTTGTCATTCATCATGCTTAACCTTCTCGAGATTCTGACTATGATGTACTACCCGATGCCCGGGTTGAAGCGTGGTTTGAAATGATTGTGAACAATCCAGCGGCAGAGCGTAATGCAGGTGCCATTTTTTCGGTAGTTGAACCAAGGCTTAAAGAGCTGGCAGAAACCTGTACTGAGTTGCCCTTACAGGTGCTCGAAGTAGCCAGCGGTCCAGGCCAGCATATTGAAATGTTTGGCCGTGGGTTCCCCAATGTGGTGTGGCAACCGTCAGAGCCGGATGCTGCACTTCGGCAGTCGATTGACGAACGAGTCGCGCTTGCAGGGCTGAATAATGTGCAACCTGCGCTTGCCCTGGATGTATGCACGCAATGGCCTCAGCAGCCGAAAGACTTGGTGATGGCCGTGAATCTGCTGCACATCTCTCCCTGGCGCACCACCGTTGCCCTCATGACCGGTGCCAGACAGGTACTCCGGCCGAGTGGCCTGCTGATGTTGTATGGCCCATACAGTGATGCGGGGCAACATAACTCAGCGGGTAACCAGCAGTTTGATTTGGATCTGCGTAGCCGCAACCCTCAATGGGGTATTCGCGATGTTGAGGCAGTAATCGAAGCAGCGGCGGCTGCAGGGCTAAGCCTTGTGCAGGCGATTGAGATGCCTGCAAACAACCGCACGCTGTTCTTTGGTAGATCTGACAGCAAATCTAACGGATAAGGCAGAACAGGGACTAGCCTTTGTTCTTTGCCTTTTCTGCCATGTTTTTCAAAAACTGCAGCAACGTGAGTGTTTCTGCCGGATCCATACGGCCAACAGGCGAGTTGCTGTAGGTTGAAAACATCACCATACCCTTGCTGTTGAGCACAAACTCAGAAGGTTGAATGTGATCTCTGCGTTCCTCCCACCAGGCACCAATCGCGTCACCGTCTGCACGGGTCATGCTATGTGCCACAGGAAAACCGAGTGGTGCGGCCACCTCAGCCGTCTTTTCCAAAGAATCGACGGTACCCGCGTAGATGCTTACACCCAGTGCGGAAAATTCTTCCCGGAGTTTTTCGTAGCCGTCTAACAGACGGCGGCAGTACGGTCACCAGTGACCGCGGTAAAATAAAACGACGGCGTAGTCGGTGTTGATGTCGTCTGGCAAGACAAACTCATCACCGCCCGCGGCCTTCAGGCGCAGCTGCGGGAACATGTCGCCGCTCGCCAGCTTTTCAATTGCACTCATATGCGTGGTCCTTGTAATCAGGAAGCCTCAGCTTCGCAGTTTCATAAGCACCGATGCAATAGCAATTATGTAGGCAGGGACTAGTCTCCGGCGGCGGCGGCCTCTGCCCGGGTGAAGAATTGACCTTCATGGACAAAACCCGCAACCACGCAGTCGAGTACAGCACTGATTTGCCCGCGGGCATTGTGGGCTGTTGCCCAGGCCTCTGGCAGGTTGATGATCAAGTGCATTGGCGCAATTCTGCCGTCAGCAAACCGGGCCAGCGCAACTTCTCCGGTTTGCTCATTGCGAAAGGCCGGTATGAAGTTCTTTTGCGCGTTGTTGGCTGACAAGCCACAGGTATGGGCAAACTGATGGTTTTCCCTTCGCAGCTTGTTGGCATCAAGATCAGCAGTGGATTTAGAGGCGCTATTCATTGGCTACTCCCATTACCTGCAGTGTCACCGGCTGCAGGTTTGTGAATAAGGCTGCAGCAACTGTGCCATCTCGTAGATTTCGCATCAGTTTGGGTATAACACACTGGTTTTAATGAATATTCTGTGAATATGCAGGGGCTGTCGAACGTCCTTGTTGGACCTCTGTTGCCGGTTTGTTGCGCTATAGAGTGACGCTGCGGGGCTCAGGGTGACGCATCAGACGCTGCCATAGCCCCAATCAGGGGTTGCCCAGGTGTTGAGAATGGCGCGTGCTGACTCAGGATCTTTTTCGAGCAGCTCATCACCCAGGGTGCCTATACCGGGTAACAGTAGGGCATCACGCATTAGATCAGCGACACGAAACTGAGCCTCGCCGGTTTGTCTGGTGCCCAGAACGTCACCCGGGCCGCGCAATTCGAGGTCTTTTTCCGCAATAAAGAAACCGTCCTGGCTTGCCACCATTGCTTCAAGGCGCTTCTGGCCAAACTCACCCAGTTTTTCTGTGTGCAACAACACGCAGTAGCTTTTGCGCGAGCCGCGGCCCACACGACCGCGCAGCTGGTGCAGTTGAGCAAGACCCAGTCTTTCGGAATTTTCGATCACGATGACACTGGCGTTAGGGACGTCGACACCCACCTCGATAACTGTGGTTGCCACCAGCAAGCGGGTGTCTGCTGCTTTGAAAGCACTCATCGCGCCACTCTTTTCCGCTGAGGGCAAACGACCGTGCAGCAGCGCTTTGGCAACACCAGGTAACGCCTTATCCAAATCGGCAAACAGATCAGTCACACAGTTGAGCTTTGGGTCTTCTGACGGATCGATCAGGTTGCACACCCAATACACCTGATCGCCTTTATGCAAACGCGGTCGCAACCATTCGATCACCTCGTCGCGACGGCTGTCTGGCAGCATTCTGGTTTGAATGGGCTGTCGGCCTTTAGGCAGCTCATCGATGACGGAGATGTCGAGATCGGCGTAGATGGCCATGGTGAGCGTGCGTGGGATGGGGGTTGCCGTCATGATCAACTGATGGGGCAATCTGCCCTTGTGCTTTAACGCCATGCGTTGATGAACGCCAAAGCGATGCTGCTCATCGATAACCGCCAGTGCAAGATTGCCGAAGGTCACCGACTGTTGAAACAACGCATGAGTTCCAATCACCACGGCGACATTGCCTTCCGCGATTTGCGCCAATCGCGTTCGACGCTCAGCAGCACTTAGCCGACCCGTAAGCAGACACACCTCAATGCCCAATGGTGACAGCCACTCCGAGAAATTAATGTAGTGCTGCTCTGCCAGAATTTCTGTGGGGGCCATTATTGCTGTTTGGGCGTCGTGCTCAGCGGCGCGGATGGCTGCAAAAGCCGCAAGTATGGTTTTGCCGGACCCCACATCACCCTGCACCAGACGCATCATGGGTTGATCGCGATCGAGATCGTTGAATAGCTCTCGCAGACAACGCTTCTGGGCATCAGTCAATTCAAAGCCCAGGCGTTTTAGCAGGGCTTTGCCCAGCCCTTTGGCTTGTGGCAGAGCTTTAGTGCGCTCTCGCAGTCGCACTACCTGTCGTTCCTTCATCAGCAGGTGGTGAGCGAGCAACTCATCGGTAGCGAGTCGCTGTTGGGCTTGTTCCATCTCGGTGGCTGTGCTGTCGGGTGACGGACGATGCAGAGTGGTAATAGCATCGCTCATGGAGGGGGTGTAACCGGGCAGCTCAAAACCATCCCAGCCGACATCCAGCGCCTGATCGATAAGCTTGCGCAGGCGCGCCTGGCCAAGACCCTCTGTGGTTGGATACACCGGGGTCAAGACGCCATCAGGCTCGGGGAGGTCGCCGTGCACAATGCGATATTCCGGATGGGCGATTTCAATATTTGTGCCGGTGAAGCGAGGCTCGCCAAAACACTTGAGTGTTACGCCAGGTAAGAGTTCATCTTGCTGGCGACGTGAGAAGTGAAAGAACCGCAACTGCATGTAACCTGAGCTGTCGGTTAGTGTGATCACCAGTGAACGGCGTCGACCAAAAACCACTTTGGCATCTACAATTTCGCCATGGAACAGCGCTGGCGTGCCTGGGCGCATTAGGTTGAGCGGCACATAACGCGTGCGATCTTCGTACCGTAAAGGTAAGTGCAGCAGCAGATCGCGCAGAACAAAGGCACCGAGGCGCGCGAGTTTGACTTCCATGGCAGGGCCAACGCCCCGCAAGTTCTTAAGTTGTGTTGTTCCGCTAAGCTCCGTAGTCGCGGAGCGGCTCCCACCCTTTTTAGTCATTGTCAGTTGGTCATTGCTAGACTAGAGGCGTGAGTATTATTTCGCGACGCGAGAAAGGCCGTGCACGTGAGAAATGCGTCTGAGTCTTCGCATGAGTCGGGCCAGGTGTGTTCTGTCTCTTACCGATACCTCTGCTACCACGCTTGAAAGTTGTGCGCTCTTCTCTTCGACCTTGATGTTCTCGATGCCAGCATCAACGGCGGTGACGGTTGCAGCAATTTCGGCAATCACCCCTTTTTGCGTTTCGACCTGTAAGCGCAAAAGGGTGTCGAACTCGCCGGTCGCATTATCTGACCAGCGCGCGGGGATGATCTCGTTTGGATGGCGGCGTCGAATCTCTGCGATGTTGTTGCAGGTTTCGATGTGCACCACAAAGCCTCTGCCGGGTGTCATGTGACCAACGATTGCGTCGCCGGGAACCGGACCACAACACTGGCCGTAGTTCACCACCAGGCCTTCGCCGCCGCGAATCGCCACCGGGCCACCCTGATCAACATTGATTGCCTCGTAGTCGGGGTTGTCTGCGGCGAGCAATTTTTGCGCGACAACGTAAGCCATAAGGTTTCCCATACCTATTTGCTCTAGCAAATCATCGAGCTTGCGCACGTCGAACTCTGTGAAGACCTTGCGCAGGCGACGAAAATCCAGATCTTTGATTGACGTGTTTGCGTTTGCCAGGGACCGATTTAGAAGTCTGCGTCCCAGCGCCAGTGAATCGGTTTTTTGCTGCATCTTCAGCGATTGTCGAATGGCAGAGCGCGCCTTGCCCGATACGGCAAAGCTCAGCCAGTCTGCGTTTGGGCGCGCGTCATCGGAGGTGATGATCTCAACTGACTGGCCACTACTTAATTGTGTTGATAGCGGCGCAAGGTTGCGATCGACTCTGCATGCTACACACTTGTTACCTATGTCTGTATGTACGGCATAAGCAAAGTCGATGGGGCAAGCCCCGCGCGGAAGTTCAAGAATTTGACCCTTTGGTGTGAAGACGTACACCTCATCGGGAAACAAATCCATTTTCATGCTTTCGATAAATTCAAGCGGATTGCCGGCCCGTTGTTGCAAATCCAGCAGGTCCTGGACCCATTGACGGGTACGTTTGCTGCCCTGGGCGCTGTCATCGTCGTTCTTGTACAGCCAGTGTCCGGCTATACCTTGCTCGGCTACCGATTCCATTTCGATCGTGCGAATCTGCACTTCAATAGGAACACCATGCAAACCAAACAGAGTAGTGTGCAAACTCTGATAGCCGTTGACCTTGGGAATGGCGATATAGTCTTTGAAGCGTCCTGCGACGGGTTTGAACAGGTTGTGCACGCAGCCAAGAGCTCGATAACAGGAATCGACATTGCTGACGACCAAGCGTAAGCCGAACACGTCCATGATTTCTGAAAACGCTTTGCGCTTGGTTTTCATTTTTCGATAAATCGAGTAGAGGTGTTTTTCGCGGCTTACGATCTGAGCCTCGATACCCTCGCGTTCCAGCGCGGCAGCAATAGACTTTTGAATATCTTTCATGAGCGCTTTGCGGTTACCGCGAGCCGAGCGTACCGCTCGTGCAATGCGATCTGCGCGCAACGGGTAGAGCGCATGAAAACCAAGATCTTCAAACTCGGTTTTAATGGAGTGAATACCAAGACGGTTGGCAATCGGTGCGTAGTAGTCGAGAGTTTCACGCGCGATGCGTTTGCGCTTCTCTGCTGGCATCACACCGATGGTTCGCATGTTGTGCAAACGGTCTGCGAGTTTCACCATGATGACGCGAATGTCGCGCGCCATGGCTAATGCCATTTTTTGAAAATTCTCGGCCTGAGCCTCGGCGCGGGAATTGAACATGGTTGAGAGTTTGGAAACACCGTCGACTATCTCGGCAACATCTGCGCCGAACATGTCGCCGAGTTGGCTCTTGCCGACGCCGGTATCTTCGATAACGTCATGCAGCAGAGCGGCCATAACCGTCTGTCTGTCCATGCGCATACCGGCCAGGATATTGGCAACCGCCAGCGGATGCGTGATGTAGGCATGCCCCGTACGCCGACCCTGGCCCCGGTGGGCTTCTTCGGCGTAGTTGTAGGCGGCTATGACCTGTTCGGTCTGGCCTTCGGGGAGGTATTCGTCGAGTCGCGCTGCAAGGCTCTCGATGGTCGCAGGGGCAGCGACCGCGTCTTGTTGCGCGGTCTCTGCCAGTTTAGATATGAAGTAGGACTCAGAGGCTGGTGCTGCCCTCATCCGTTGTACCTGCTATACCGGGGTTCTGATCGCCCATCTGTTGGCTGTCCGAGCCGGCTTCCGGGGTTGAGTCGGTAGCTGAACCTTGAGCTGAGAACGACGGTGGTGTTGGAGTTTCTGCTTGAGGCGCTGGATTTGCACCCAACATGCCTCCGGCTGAATCTGTTGCTCCGGCTCCTATTCCCGTTCCCGCTGCTCCCGGGCCAGCTTCGTCACTCGAAGGACCATGGCCCATCGTGCCAAATGGAATCTCGATGGGATCATCCTCTGGTGTGGCATCCCCAGCGTCAAGCATTTCATCGTTAATCAGGTCTTCAGCGATTTCGCGCAGCGCAATGACCGTTGGCTTGTCGTTCTCTTCGTCGACCAGAGGCTCAGCGCCCCGGTTGTAGAGTTGGCGAGCGCGTCGGGTCGCAACCAGTACAAGCTCAAAACGGTTGTCTACGTGGTCCAGACAGTCTTCAACGGTGATGCGGGCCATAGTGGGTCTCGTATGCTGAACAAGCTATTTCGCGGGGGCGCGATGGTACTCGGGGGCAGGCTTTAAGGCAAGACGTCGCCCTGGGGGCCGCTGTTTAAAAGGTCGGAAATGAGTGCGGGATGGCGGCGGGTCACAACGTCTTTGCGACAGCGTGCCGCGCGGACAATAGCGAGCAGGTCTGCGCTTGCTGTATCAAAGTTATCGTTGATTATTAAATAATCAAAATCGTCGTGCTGGGCGATCTCTGTTGTGGCCTGGGCGGTGCGACGAGCGATCACATCAGCACTGTCCTGGCCGCGACTGGTCAGGCGCTTTAGCAGTTCCCGGCGGCTGGGGGGCAAAATAAAGATGCTTAACGCATCCGGGAAGGCCTGTCTTACCTGAGCGGCACCCTGCCAGTCGATTTCCAGTATGACGTCGTGCCCTGCTGCGCGTTGCTCGCTCAGGCTCTGACGATTGGTGCCGTAGAGATTGCCAAATACGTCAGCGTGTTCCAAAAACAGGCCCTGGGCGATCATTTCTTCGAAAACCGAACGTTCGGTAAAGTGATATTCGCGGCCCTGAGTTTCACCTGGGCGAATATCTCGAGTGGTGTGCGAAATAGACAGGGCGAGACTGGGCTCGGCATCGAGCAAGGCGTTTACCAGGCTGGTTTTGCCAGCACCGGAGGGGGCCGCCACCACAAACAGTAAGCCCTGGTCTGCCAAGCTCGGGTCATTTTGCTCCTGGCTGCTCATCCGGTCTCACTCACTCGATGTTCTGGACTTGCTCGCGCACCTGCTCAATGAGCACTTTGAGGTCGACCGCGCGTTTTGAGGCGCCTGGAATGACCGCTTTGCTGGCCAGCGTGTTGGCTTCGCGATTAAGTTCCTGGGTTAGAAAATCGAGCCGACGGCCATGTGGCCCTTCGTTTTCCAGCGCAAGCTTGGCTTCGCTGACATGAATGGCCAGTCTCTCAAGTTCTTCCGCTACGTCGGCGCGCTGGGCGAGCACGGCTACTTCCTGCTCAAGACGGCTTTGATCTACCTCAACCTGCAATTTCTTTAGCCGCGCTTGCAGGCGCTCAGCCAGTACCTGGGACAGGGGCTCGATGATGGGTTTCAGTTCTTCCACCAGACGCTGCATATTTTGCAGTCGCGCCCCGATCAGCCCTTCCAGTTTGGCGCCCTCATGGCGGCGTGCAGCGAGCAACTCTTCAAGGGCCGTGTTGAATGATTCTTCTGCCAACTGCATAAAGTTCTCGAACAGTTTGGCATCGCGATCCGCGAGAATGCCGGGCCAGTTCAGCAGGTCCATGGGATTGGCACCACTGAACTCGGGGGCGTCTCGACGTACCTGTTCCAGGGTTGCCACCAGCTGCATCAGTGCAGGACGGTTAATTTGCAGGTGGGTTTCCTTAACGGTGTGGTTAATCCGCAGGGTGGCGTCGAGTTTGCCGCGCTTGAGTTTGTGGCGGGTAGTCTCTCGTAGCGTTTGCTCCAACATTCTGCTGTTGTCAGGCAGGTTGTAGGAAAGCTCGAGGAATCGATGATTCACTGTCCGCAATTCCCAGACAAGGGAACCCCAGGGCGCCTCAATTTCGTGGCGCGCAAAAGCGGTCATGCTCTGAACCATCAACTGTTCTTCCGGTGTGGTGCTCAAACCAAGATACTAACAGTTTGAAGCGCGTATAATGCGCGACCAATTTCCCCAGGATGACTCATATGGCGCCCACCAGACCCAGCGGCCGCGAACCTTCTGCCATGCGTGAACTGCGCTTCACCACCGGCTTTACTGCCCATCCAGCAGGTTCGGTGCTTGTTGAATTCGGCGGCACTCGAGTGCTTTGTACCGCGTCTGTCGAAGACCGAGTGCCCGGCTTTATGCGAGGCAAGGGCAAAGGCTGGGTAACCGCCGAGTACGGCATGCTGCCAGGATCCACCCATCAGCGGGTGGATCGAGAAGCCGCGCGTGGCAAGCAGTCAGGTCGTACCGTTGAGATCCAGCGTCTGATTGGGCGTTCTCTGCGTGCCGCCATGGACATGGACAAGATGGGCGAAAAGACCATCCGTATCGATTGTGATGTGCTGCAGGCGGATGGCGGCACCCGCACGGCATCGATTACCGGCGGTGCCCTGGCGCTTGCCATTGCGGCCAAAAAGACCGGAATTCAGGACGCGTTCAGCGGCTTTGTGGCATCAATATCGGTAGGAATCTGGAAAGGTATGCCAGTGTTGGATCTCGACTACGCGGAAGATTCGACGGCTGAAACCGATATGAACGTTGTTATGGTAGAAGATGGCGGCTTTATTGAAATTCAGGGCACAGCAGAGCAAGCGCCCTTTGCCGCCACTGAACTCACTTCGATGCTTGAGCTGGCGGGAGCCGGCATAGAAGGCATCATCAAGGCGCAACGACAGGCGCTCTCGGAAGCCTAAAAAGTTATGAGCCAACCTCCACCGTCATCAAACCAGTCAGGCGCCGCAAATTTTGTGCGCCTCATGATTGAGCAGAACGTATTGCAGTTCGGCGACTTCACGTTGAAGTCTGGTCGAAAAAGCCCGTACTTCTTCAATCTTGGCAAGGTGGCGGACGCCCAGGGACTGGCTGCTCTTGGTCACGCCTATGCGGATGCGCTGGAGGCTGCGGGGTGGCCCTATCAGGTACTGTTTGGTCCCGCTTACAAGGGCATCCCCATTGCCTCAGCAGCCGGGGTTGCCCTGGCCGAAAAGGGCAAAAATCCTGGCATAACCTACAACCGCAAGGAAGCCAAAGATCATGGCGAAGGCGGCCAGCTGGTAGGTGCGGAGATCGACGGCCAACAGATTGTTGTGATTGATGACGTGCTCACGGCGGGCACAGCCGTTCGCGAGGCACTGAGCCTTATTGGTGTAGCGGGCGGTCAACTAAGTGGCGTTCTTGTTGCGCTGGATCGAGAAGAGCGAGTGCTGGCTGACGGAGCCGATAACCCCGCTGATGGAAGCGGCGTGACGGCCATTGGCGCGCTATCCCGGGAGCTTGGGGTTCCCGTTCACAGCATCGTTCGATTGCAGGATGTGATCGACTACCTTGACTCGGAAGGCACGCACTTGGAAGCTTTGCAGGCTATCCTGAACTACCGAAACACCTACTGTGTCTATTAGCTGGTGAGTGCGCCTGGTTTGGCTCGGAAGGTAACAATGTTGACTAAAAAATCAAAAAATTTGTGCCGCACTTTGTGGGTCAGAGGGCTTGGTGCCGCGCTGGTTGTGAGTGTCTCACTTGGTGTGCTGAACGCCGAGGCCGCTCGACTCTACCGTTACAAAAACGATGACAACCATTGGGTTATCGCCAGTAGTGTGCCCAACGACCGGGTGCAAAATGGCTATCAGGTGGTTGACGAAACCGGTCGATTGCTGGAAGAGGTTGATCCCCAGCGCTCCGCGGCCGAAGCAGCGAAATATATCGCCGAGCTAGAGGCCAAACAGAAACGTGATGAGGCTGTCCGCCGAATTAATCTGCTGTACGGGTCGGAAGACGACATCTCTCATGCCCTGACAAAAGCACTCGATTCGATCGATAAGTCACTGGCGAACACCCAGGCCAACGTTCGCCAGCTGCGCTCTCAGCGTCAGCGTCTTGAGACTCAGGCGGCGCGTATAGAACGGGCTGGGTCAAATCTTTCGGATGACCTGGTGAATAACATTCGGCTGTTGAACGAGCAAATTGACAACCTGGAAGCCGAGATGGCGCAACGACGCAACCAGAAAGATGTTGAGCGCGATCGCCACGCCAGAGACAGAAAACTGTTTCGGGAAGTGCATGGCGGTGAGGACTCGCATGACGCCTAGAGCGATGCAGGTCTTTTTATCTCACACTCTATCTCACTCTCTATCGCATTAGAGACTGGCGAAGCACTGACCAGTGTTGTGGCCATTTGGAAGTTGGCAATTCCTGAAACTCTGATCGAACGAACTGATTGATTTGGCCTTCAGCCGCACTTAATAGCAGATTTGCAGTATCGCGCGCAGACAGTTGTGGGCGTTCGAGCATGGTGGCCTGGTGCTCGCGGACTATCTGTCTGAGTTGTGTCTCTATTCGATCGAAAAACTGTTTTACCCGGATCCGCAATCGATCACTCTCGCCCTGCAGTGCATCACCAACAAGTAACCGCGCAAATCCCGGGTTCTTCTCGACGAATGCCAGCAGCAGATACAAGATCTGGTAGCAGCGTTGCTGGATGTTGGCCTCGTCTTTGAGTACGGCGCTTATGCGGGTGAACACACTTTGCTCAGCAAACTCCAGTAGCGCATCGATCATCTTTGCCTTACTTGGAAAGTGCCGATACAGGGCTGCTTCTGAAACTCCCACCTCTTTTGCCAGGGCTGCTGTGGTAATGCGCGTGCCTGGGTTGCTTTGCAGCATAAGAGCAAACGCTTCCAGAATTTGACGTTTGCGATCGGAGCGGGGCATGACTCAGGCTCCAATCATGGTGCCGACGCCGGCATCGGTTAGGATTTCTAGCAATAAAGCGTGTGGCACTGTGCCGTCGATGATCTGGGTACTGTTGACGCCGCCGTTTATTGCGTCGATGGCACATTGGGTCTTGGGCAACATTCCACCTTTGATAACACCCTGTTTTATGAGCGCATCAACTTCTCTGGCGGTTAAGCCGGTAAGGGTGTCGCCATCTGCATCAAGAATGCCCGGCGTGTCTGTTAGCAGAATGAGTTTTTCTGCACCGAGGAATTCGGCGATCTTGCCGGCAACAATATCTGCGTTGATGTTGTATGCCTCGCCATCGTCGCCGACCCCAATAGGGGCAACGACGGGAATAAACCCCTGACCCATTAATGCGTCGAGAACTGCACCGTTTACTTTTTGCACCTCTCCGACATGACCGATGTCTATGATCTCGGAAGAGGCTGCTTCGGTTTCTGGATCGCGCATTTCCAGTTTGCGAGCGCTAATCAGTTTGCCGTCTTTGCCAGTTACCCCCACGGCTTTTCCGCCCTGGGTGTTAATGAGGCTGACAATATCCTGGTTGACCAGGCCGCCCAGCACCATCTCTACGACATTCATGGTGTCGTCATCTGTTACACGCATGCCACCAACAAAACGCGTTGGGATATTCAGCTTTTCAAGTAGCTGGCCGATTTGCGGACCACCACCGTGAACAATGAGCGGATTGATGCCAACAAGCTTCAGCAATACGATGTCGCGTGCGAAGGTTTGTTTCAGGTGCTCATCCACCATTGCGTGACCGCCGTATTTGATCACCATGGTTGCGCCATGAAATTTCTGAATATAGGGCAGCGCCTCGATCAGAATTTCTGCAGCAGCGGCAGGATTCTGGTTGGCAGAATCCAGGGCTTTGGTGTTTGGTGTTGGCGTGCGTTTCATAGTGATACTCAAAACCTCAGGCTGCTATGAACTTTCTCAAGTTCAGTACGAAATCGGTTTTGCACCTCATCAAGGGCTTCAGTGGTATCGGCTTCGAATCTCAAAGTGAGTTTTGGAGACGTGTTGGACGCGCGCACGAGTCCCCAACCGTTAGCGTAGTCGACGCGCACGCCATCGATTGAGGTGAGTGTTCCGTCGCCAAAATCGCCATTCGCCGCGAGGTTTTCGATGATTTTAAATTTTGTCGATTCTGTGGTTTCGATCTGTATTTCCGGAGTGGATTCGGTACTTGGGAATTCTGCAAAGACTTCCGTCATGCTGCTGGTGTCGCCGCCAATAATTTCCAGCAGTCGGGCCGCGGTGTAGATGGCGTCATCAAAGCCATACCAGCGTTCTCCAAAAGCAACGTGCCCGCTAAACTCGCCGGCCAACAGCGCTCCGGTTTCCTTGAGTTTCGCCTTCATGTGCGAATGTCCCGTTTTCCACATGATGGGACGGCCGCCGTATTCAGAAATCAAATTGTTTAAATGCCTCGAGCATTTAACGTCGTAAATTATGTCGGCGCCCGGATTGCGACCAACAATATCGCGAGCGAACAGCATCATAAGTTTGTCAGGCCAGATGATGGCGCCTTCGTCGGTGACCACACCAATACGATCACCATCACCATCAAATGCGATACCAAGGTCGGCTTTCTCCGCCTTCACCACCGTGATCAGGTCTTCGAGGTTCTTCGGGTCTGCTGGATCGGGGTGGTGATTTGGAAAGGTGCCGTCCACTTCGCAATACAGCGGAATAATTTCGCATCCCAATTCCTGCAACAGAAGAGGCGCAATGCCGCCGGCAACGCCGTTCCCGCAGTCGACGACAATCTTCAATGACTGGGCGACCGCTACGTCGTCGAGAATACGATCCATATAGTCGTTGTCTATGACCACGGCAGAAAGTTCGCCAGGCACGTCTGCTTCGTGCAGGTCACCCTGGGTAAGTCGGTGATGGAGCGCGGTGATTCGTTCTTCTGCGAGCGTGGTGCCGCCAATCATCATTTTCAGGCCGTTATATTCGGGCGGGTTGTGTGAGCCCGTAATCATTATCCCGGTGCCGGTGTTTAGCTTGTGAGTCGCAAAGTAGAGCATTGGTGTAGCAACCTGACCGATGTCAATCGCATCCATGCCGCCATCGAGTAAGCCCTGAATAAGTTGTTGCGCCAGTTCGGGGCTGGATAAGCGACCGTCGCGTCCAACGACAGCCTGTGATTGTCCGGCGCTACGTGCCTCATCTGCGAACGCCCGTCCAATCCAGTAGACCACTTCTGCGCTCAGGTTGGTTTTGACGATGCCGCGAATGTCGTAGGCGCGGAAAATACCTGGGTCGAACTCCAGATCGGGCGTTGTGTTTGAGTCAGTGGTGTCCAGATCCAGCTCATCATCGGGCGCTTCCTGTTCTTCCACGATTGGAAGATCGGTGCGCATGAAAGAACCTGTTTCATTTCCCGTGGCGGATAAATCAAAGTCGTCATCTACATCGTCGCCGAGATCCAGGAAGTCGTCTTCCGGTTCCTGTGCGGGTGCATCAGATTCTTCAGCGGCAAGCAGTGCAGCAGCGGCGGCGGACGCCTTGGCGGCTTCAGCGCTTTCACTAATTGCTGATGTTGAGTCAGCGTCATTGCTCTCTTCGGTCGCTGCAACCTGGTTGTTTTTGGCACGTTTAGGCCCCGGGCTTCGTTGCGTCGTTGCACCACCCGAGTCTCCCAGGGCGTCTCCAAGCTTTGCCGCAATGTTTTGGAAATGGCTGATCTGGAAGTGTTCCCTGCTGCCGACGTGTCCAGTCAGCACTTTGCTGCCGTATTCCGTTAGGGCATCCGCGTCTTCCTGCATGGCGCTCTGAAGTCTTGTGAATGCCAGCCAAATCGCGCCAAGAACAAAAGTGAGTGCCAGCGCGATAGGAATCGCCAGATCCATGACCCCGGTTACCTGCGCGTTATTGGCGCCAGAAAAGCTCAGTGTCCATGTTGGGGCTGCCAAGGGAGTTTTGAGATCCACCAACGCCTTGCTGCCACTGCCGTATTCGAGCACGACTGCGGGAGCCGCTTTATCTACGGCTTGCTCTATCTGAGCCAGGCCGAGGGTTGGGTCGAGGCCGGAGAGCGCATTTTGCAAATAGTTCGCCGAGTAGGCGACAAACAGAACACCAATAACACCAGTTTCATTGCTTACCGGCGCTGCGGTGTAAATCACATCCCGAGCGTTGGCGCTTGATTCAGGCCCGACAAACTCCTGAGATTCAGCACGCCGAATCAGGTCAAGAGCGACAAAATTTATGGGGATCTCGGCGCCCAGATCAACCTGGGCTGCACCCCGTGGAATCAGCTCGACACGGGTCGCAAAGGGAATGGCATTTTGTATGCTGGTGGCCAGGTTGCTGCGGATTTCGGCGGACGCCGCAGTCATGGCGCTGATTACGCTCGGTGCTGCAGCCTGGAGTGTCAGGGTGGCGCGCATGTCTGAGTAGCGCGCATCTAATACGGCAGCGATGGACTGAGCCTGCTGTCTGGACGCTGCGTCATTGTGTGCACTGTTTGCGCCACCAGTGACCAGGAAAAACAACAAACCACTGCAAAGCAGGATTCCCAGCAATGCGCCAAGCATCGCGGTGAGGTTGAAACGCGCCAGGCCACTGGCTGGATTGGGTTTTTGTTTTGCCACGGAATCAGGTCCTCACTGGTGCGGCCATACTAATGCCGAGAAGATGCCGGCGCTACCCAGTATTCTCCGGGAAGTGGTTATGAGGCGGCTGTCTGGGGGTTGGTGAGTGCCAACTGTGGGCAGTTGTCTGGCGGGCTATTTGCGCGCCGCTAGCTGGTCTCCAAACAACTCAAGCACCTTGTCGAGCAGACTGGCTGCAATAGCGGTTTTGTCCTGCCGCGCCAACTGCGCTTCACCGTCAGCCCATAGCAGCGTCAACGCATTTTCATTGCTGCGAAAGCCGATCCGGCTGTCGGAAACGTCATTGAGGGCAATAAGCTCCAGGCCTTTGCTTAGCAGCTTGCCTCGGGCATGTTCCAGTCCGTTATTGGTCTCTGCGGCGAAGCCCACGGTGATCGGGCCGTCAGGGTTTGCAGCCACGGTCGCAATGATATCGGGGTTGGCGATCAGATTGAGTGAGATGCCATCTTTGGTATCGTCAGTCTTCTTGATTTTGTGCTCGGCGATGTTGTCGATGCGATAGTCCGCGACTGCGGCCACACCAATAAACAGTTGGGTCTCTTCCAGGCGATCTGTAACTGCTTCCAGCATATCCAGTGCGCTGACGACGTCGACACGATCTACTCCGGGCGGCGTTGGCAGGGCGGTGGGACCGCTTACAAGAGTGACCCTTGCGCCGCGTTGTGCGGCCTGTTCGGCAATGGCATAGCCCTGTTTGCCTGAGCTGCGATTGGAGATATAGCGCACCGGATCGATGGCCTCTCGCGTAGGCCCCGCGGTGATTACAACGTGGATGTCCTGTAAATCTTGCGCCAGACTGGTCTGTGGATCCTGGCTGTCCTGAAATGTATTGTCCTGAAATGTGCTGTCCTGAAACCTGTTGGCGGGTAGTTGGGCAAGGGCCGCCGTGATCTCTTCGGGTTCAAGCATGCGGCCGGGGCCAAATTCGCCGCAGGCCTGGGCGCCTTCTGCAGGACCCAGAAAATGGACGCCCCTGTGTTTGAGGGTGGTGACGTTTGCCTGGGTCGCGGGGTGTTGCCACATTCGAACGTTCATCGCCGGGGCGACAACCAGCGGAGCGGTAGTGGCGAGGCACAGGGTCGATAGCAGGTCATCGGCCTGGCCCTGGGCAAGCTTTGCCAGGCAGTTGGCTGTGGCGGGGGCGATAACAATCAGGTCGGCCCAGCGCGCCAGTTCGATATGACCCATGGCGGCTTCGGCGGCCTCATCCCACAGGGAATCTCTCACAATGTTGCCGCTGACGGCCTGCAATGCGGTGGAACTCACAAAACGGCGCCCACCCGCACTCACAACAACCGAGACGTCCGCCCCGGCCGCGCTCAGTTTTCGTACGAGGTCCGGGGTTTTGTACGCTGCTATGCCGCCGGTGATGCCCAGTAGGATGTGCTTTCCACCAAGCCCAGTTGGAGCGCCCTGATCCATATCTATCTGTCTTCTCGTTTGAGTGCCAACGCTGGCCGTTGGCGGCACCTTAGCACCCGCATCGGGTGCCGTCCTTGATGGCGTCAACATCCCGGGATGGTCCCCAGGGTCCACGCGACCGGCTGCTGCGACTGGGTGCCGAGGCGTTGTGCGATGCGGAATTGCTCGCCTTGTTGCTGGGGACGGGGCGGCGCGACTGCTCTGCAATTAGACTCGGTCAAATATTAATTGGCAACTTTCATGGCTTACCTGGGGTGCTGGACGCCAGTTGCGCAGAATTGATGGCGGTGCCGGGGTTGGGGCCTGGAAAAGCCTCAGCGATCAAGGCCGTACTTAGCCTTGCAGAGCGCTATGAACGCGCGCCACTGGTGGCGGGCCGGCCGGTCACCGATGCCGCCAGCGCAGAACGATTTCTGCGCAGCCGACTCGGCGGTCGTCCGCAAGAGATCTTTGCCGTGATGTTTCTCAACGCTCGCCACCAGTTGATTATGTTTGAGGAGCTGTTCGCCGGGTCTGTGGATCGGGCGCAGGTCTATCCGCGGGAGGTGTTGCGCCGTTCTTTGTCCTACAATAGTGCTGCGGTAGTTATCGCGCATAACCATCCCTCCGGCAATCCAGAGCCCAGCGCCAGCGATGTGCGGCTAACCGAGCGCCTGAAGCGCCTGTTGGCCGAGATTGATGTCCGTTTGCTGGATCATTTGGTCATCGGTCGGGGGCGGGCGGTGTCGCTGGCTGAAAGGGGCTTGCTGTAGACTTGGCCTTGTCTTGGCAGGTTGGCTTGGATAGACTCCCGCGTCCAAATTTTCCCCAGTCAGGAAAGAGCAATGTCTCAGGTTTGCCAGGTCACCGGTAAACGCCCAGCGGTGGGCAACAACGTAAGCAAGGCGAAGAACCGTACGCGACGCCGCTTTCTGCCGAACATCCATCACCACCGGTTTTGGGTTGAGGACGAAAAGCGTTTTGTGAAGCTCAAAGTGTCTGCCAAAGGCATGCGGATCATCGATAAGAAAGGCATTGACGCGGTCCTCGTGGATTTGCGCAAGCGCGGAGAGGTGGTTTAAATGCGAGACAAGATCAAACTGGTTTCTACTGCCGGCACCGGTCATTACTACACGACCGACAAGAACAAGCGCAACATGCCCGACAAGTTCGAGATCAAGAAGTACGATCCCGTCGTGCGCAAGCATGTGCTTTATAAAGAAGCCAAAATCAAATAGCCGATCGGTTCCCCGATTTGTTATTCAAAGGTTCTGGCGTTTTATGGCCAGAACCTTTTTGCTAGAACCCCAAGTCTCATCAGGCGCATCCCATGCCTGAGCTCCCCGAAGTAGAAACCACTCGCCGCGGCATTCAGGACCATGTGGTTGGCCGTACCCTGGTCGATTGGACCCTGCGAAATGCGTCGCTTCGCTGGCCAGTGGAATTGCCCCCGGAACTCAAGCAGCAAACCATTGTTGCCGTGGATCGGCGGGCCAAATATTTGCTGTTGCGAACGGCTAAGGCCCCGGGGGGGCCGCCCACAGGTGCGCTCATCATGCATTTGGGCATGTCCGGCTCGCTGCGGGTAGTCGATGACTCCGTGCCGATAAAGAAACATGACCATCTGGATCTGCGATTTCATGATGGCAATATCTTGCGCCTGCACGACCCACGGCGGTTTGGCAGTGTCCATTTCAAGCACGAACCTGTGGAACAACATTTCCTCCTTGCCCGCCTTGGTCCTGAACCTCTGGGCCCCGAGTTCGACGGCACCCATTTGAAGCAGCGCTCCAGGGGTAAGCGCGTTGCGGTTAAGAACTTTCTGATGGATGGTCGGGTGGTGGTGGGTGTTGGCAATATTTACGCCAACGAGGCGCTGTTTCTGGCTGGTATTCGGCCCACGGTTCAGGCGCAAAAAGTTACATTACCTGCCTATAATGTGCTCGCAGGTGCCGTTCGCCAGGTGCTCAACGGGGCCATTCAGATGGGAGGGACCACCCTGCGTGATTACGTGGGCGGTCAGGGCGATCCGGGTTACTTCGCACAGTCACTGAATGTGTATGGCCGAGAGGGTCAGGAATGCAATTTATGTGACACCCCGCTCAAGTCTTTGCGGCTGGGTCAGCGCGCTACCGTATACTGTCCGAAATGCCAACAATCCCGCGGTTTCCGGGCAATCGAGTGTTAGAATCTCGAAACCCCATGAATAAATTTAAAGGGACCTAAGCCAATGGCCAAGCGTATTACCGCTACCCGTAGACTCACCAACACACTCAAAGTCGCTGCTCTGGGCTCAACCCTGGTGCTCGGTTCTATGAGTGCGCCTTTGGCAGTTGCCGGCCCGGCAGACGAACCTACCGGTGAAGAAATGATTGTCGATGCAGTTGTTGCTCGGCCAATTGGTCTTGCCGCCACTGTGTTGGGCACCGCCGCATTTATCGTTACCCTGCCGTTCTCAGCGCTGGGTGGTAACGTCGACAAGGCCGCCGATAAGCTGGTGATAGATCCGGCGCGGGAAACCTTTGTTCGCTGTCTTGGTTGCCGCCAGTCGGGTCACCCTGACCGTTTTAAAGGCGCGGAAGGCGAAATCGAGTAACGCCTTTGGGTTAGGGCTTTTGGCGAAGCCCTTCAGGCCCGAACTAACCCTCTGATTCAGCCGCCTTCTGTGCGGCTGCAAAGTCATCTCGCAGCGACTGAGCAACAGCGGGATGGACAAACTGATCAATGTCTCCACCCAGTGAGGCGATTTCTCTGACCAGCGTTGACGAGATGTACGAGCACTTGTGCGACGTGGGCAAGAAAACGTACTCAATGTCCTCATCGAGCGACTGGTTCATTTCTGCCATCTGGAATTCGTAGTCGAAATCCATCATGTTGCGTAGCCCACGCAGGATGAACCTCGTGTCCTTGCTTTTAACGAAGTCGACCAGCAACGTGTTGAACACCTCAACAGACACTCTGTCGCCGTACTCTTCAAGCACGGTGTTGCACAGTGCTATGCGGTTAGCGTGATAGGTGTTTGGATCTTTCTGAGCTGACGTACCGATGGCGAGTACCACGTGATCAAACAGGTTAAGCGCCCGGCGCACAAGGTCAGTGTGGCCATTGGTAATCGGATTAAAGGAACCTGGGTAAATTACGGTTGCGATGTCAGTTTCTCCCCAACTATATGGCGATACTAGCAAGGATTGTCTCAGGGGTAAGTAGGCTTTTTGACCACTTATTGTGGCTCAAGTAACAGCGCGCGGCTGTCGCCGAAGGTCTTGTCCCTATAGATTGAGAAGCCGCTGGGAAGGTCGGTGCGGCGGGCTTGTTCGAGGTAGATCAACCCATCTTGTGTGAGCAATTGGTGCTCGATGATGGCTTCGAGGGCCGGTTTTGCCAGATTTTTGTTAAACGGTGGATCAATGAAAATAAGGTCGTAAGGCGCCTGATTGGTTTGCAGATGTTTAATCGCGTTGCGACGAAATACATGCGCATTACTGGCCCCCAGCATCGCCTTGCTGTGTTCAAGGGCGGTGACGGTGGCCTTACTGATATCGACCAGGTCTGCTGTTGCTGCGCCCCGGGAGATGGCTTCGAAGCCAAGTACGCCAGAGCCGGCAAAAAGATCCAGAACCCTCGCGCTGTCTGTCCATGGCGCCAGCCAGTTGAAAAGGGTTTCTCGTGCCCGGTCCTGGCTTGGCCGTAAACCCTGGACATCGGGAAACTTGAGCTTTCGCCCTCCCCACTTACCACCGATAATACGCACTTCATTTTTGGCCATAAGACTCAGATAGTGAGCTAGTGAGCCTCAGATACACAAGCAGTTACTTAAGCGGGTAAGTAAAAAACTATGCAAGCTGAAACCGAAGAGTCGTCGAAGAAAAAGGGCAGCCTTTGGCAGCGCTTAAAGGGCGGCCTTTCCAAAACCCGTACTCAGTTGGGCGAAGGGGTGGGAAACCTGCTGCTCGGCGAAAAGGAGATCAACGACGATGTGCTCGATGATCTTGAAACGGCGCTGATTACCACTGACGTAGGGATGCCGGCGGTGCGACAAATTATGGATGCACTGGCCCAGCGCGTTAAGCGCAAAGAACTAAACGATACGGTGGCTTTGCATGCTGCGCTCGGTAGTGTGCTCCGGGAAATACTCAAGCCCATGGAAGGTAACCTGGACGTTCAGGTGGAGCACGCCCCCTGCGTCATTTTCTTTGTTGGCGTAAATGGTGTGGGCAAGACAACCACTGTAGGGAAGCTCGCCAAGCAGTTGCAGGACGATGGTCGTAAGGTCGTTCTGGCCGCAGGTGATACGTTTCGAGCGGCGGCTGTTGAGCAGTTACAGGCCTGGGGCGAGCGCAATTCCGTTGAGGTTATTGCTCAGCAGCAGGGGTCAGACAGCGCTTCCGTTGTTTTTGATGCGGTGCAAGCCGGACGTGCTCGGGGTGCAGACGTTGTGCTGGCCGATACCGCCGGGCGGCTGCAAGCAAAGTCTAACCTTATGGATGAGTTGTCGAAGATCAAACGGGTGGTGCAGCGCTTTGATGAAAATGCCCCGCATGAAGTGATTTTGGTGCTTGATGCAGGGGTTGGGCAAAACGCACTGAGCCAGCTCAAAGAATTTGATGCCGCTGTGGGCGTGACGGGTTTGATACTGACCAAGCTGGACGGCAGTGCAAAAGCGGGTGTGTTGTTTGCGCTGGCCCATGAGATACAACAAAGAGACCCTGGCAGACATCTGCCGGTGTTCCACATCGGGGTGGGTGAGCAGATTGATGATCTGCGACCCTTTGAGGCAGAACCCTTTGTGGAGGCACTCCTGGCCAGTGGGTAGCGTTAGCTTTCAAAACGTGACCAAGCGCTACGAGAATGGGTTTGAAGCGCTTAAGTCTCTGTCTGTGTCATTTAACGAAGGCTCCATGACCTTTCTGACCGGGCATTCTGGTGCGGGTAAAAGTACCTTTCTGCGCTTGTTGCTGCGTCTTGAGCATTCAGACCGGGGTGCTATCTCGGTGAATGGTGTTGATGTCACCAAGTTGCCCGAGAAAGCGATACCCGCATACCGGCGCAACCTCGGGGCAGTGTTTCAGGATCATCATTTGCTCGCGAATCGAACGGTGTATGAGAACGTGGCATTGCCTCTTCGAGTAGGGGGTATGCGGGAGCGCGATGCAGCACGACGGGTAAGAGCTGCGCTGTCGCGAGTTGGCCTGCTGGAAAAAGAACAGCAATACCCTCGTGGTCTGTCCACGGGCGAGCAGCAACGTGTTGGTATTGCCCGGGCGGTAGTGAACCGACCAAAAATTCTGTTAGCCGATGAGCCCACAGGAAACCTTGACCCGGAACTGTCGCGGGACATCATGACTTTGTTTCAACAATTCAGGCAGGTAGGTACTACGGTCATTGTGGCCAGTCACGATCGAGAGCTGATTCACTCCCTGGGGTTTCGCATCATTGAACTGAGCAAAGGCGAGCTGGTGCAAGACATACCAGGGATCGCTGATGGCGAAGCGCGCTGATGGCTGACCTGGAGCCATGGCCAAGCCCGACACCTGGAAGATTTGCCTGGTTTAGAGATCATCATCGAGTTGCCAGCGAAAGTCTGAGTTACTTAAGTGCGCGTCTGGCCACCTCACTTCTTGTCTGGTTGCTGATTGGTATTGCGCTCGCCCTGCCAGCCGGTCTGTATCTGTTGCAGAAAAATCTCTCAAACCTTTCGGGGGAGTGGCAGGGTCGTCCGGGTTTGTCGGTGTACTTCGAACGCAAAGCGCCGATTGATGCGATAAACAGGTTGATTGAACGCGCCCGAGCGCATCCGCAGGTTGATAAGGTTTGGCATATTACGCCCGATGCCGCACTTGCTGAGTTTCAGGAATTCTCTGGTCTAAGCGAGTCGTTGGATCTGTTGGCGGCCAATCCGCTGCCAAGCTCTCTGAAAGTCACCCTGAAAAGCTCCGCGGATTTGATCGATCTACAAGATGTTGCCCGGGCGCTGGATCAGCGCGAAGGGGTGGACGAAGTCGTGATTGAGCGGACCTGGCTTGAACGGCTGTCGGCGTTATCGAGTCTGGTGAATCGGCTTGGAATTATATTGGGCGCCATGTTTGCACTGGGTGCGGTGCTGGTGACCGCGTCTTCGGTGCGTCTGGCCATTGAAGCGCGACTCGATGAGTTGAAGGTACAAAAGCTCGTTGGCGCTCATGATGCGTTCTTGCGCCGGCCGTTCCTGTATTTTGGACTACTCTACGGATTGGGCGGCGGGCTTGTTGCCCTGATGCTGATTAGCGGCGTACTTATTGTCCTGGAGAAGCCCCTGGCGACACTGATGGGCAGTTATGGCGGCACCCTCGATGTGGTGGGTTTTGATTCTGGTTTTCTGCTGGGGATGCTGTCACTGGGGGGTGTTTTGGGGCTCTTTGGCGCTCTTTTAGCCAGCCAACGCCGGCTATCCAGCATAGAAGTTGTTTAAAAACAACAACATACAATCCTCGTGACGCCTGTCACGGAACTTGTTCGAGAGTTAGCAGTCTCAGTATGCGAGTGCTAAAATTAGCCATGTTATGCCCCGCCAGATCATTGGCCTGGGCTGAGCAAGGTGAAAGGTGAGAGGTAAGGTTTTGACCACAGCGGTAGTAGCTCCCAACGGCCTGGAAATGAACAGTCTCAGTATGTCCCCGGGGCAGAACCTCGACGGCTACATTGCCGCCGTGCGCCAATTTGAGGTGTTGAGCGTTGAAGAAGAACGCGCTCTGGCTGAACGTTTTTACTATGACGAAGACCTGGATGCCGCACGTGAACTGGTGCTGCGTCACCTGAGATTTGTTGTGCACCTCGCGCGCAGCTATGCCGGATACGGACTGCCGTTGGGTGATCTTGTGCAGGAAGGCAATGTGGGTCTTATGAAAGCGGTTAAGCGCTTTGATCCAAGTCGTGGGGTTCGGCTGGTGTCCTTTGCAGTGCACTGGATCAAAGCCGAGATGCACGAATTTATTCTGCGCAACTGGCGCATCGTTAAGGTTGCGACAACCAAGGCACAGCGAAAACTGTTTTTTAACCTTCGTGGTGCCAAGCAGAAGCTGGCCTGGCTATCCAATGATGAGGCCAAGGCTGTTGCAGATGATCTCGGAGTACCTGTTGCTACCGTGAATCAGATGGAAGGCCGTTTAGCCTCACATGATGTTGCCTTCGATGGCTACGGCGCCTCTGATGATGAAGAAGCGCCGAGTGCCCCGATGCATTATCTGGAAGATCGCTCGGCCAATCCTGAAGACCTGGTGATCGAAGACAACTACCGGAACGATTCTGAAGCACGACTTGGCGAGGCGCTTGAGTTGCTCGATGAGCGCAGTCAAAACATTTTGCGTGACCGCTGGCTTGCCGAGAAAAAGAAAACGCTGCACGAGTTGGCCGAAGAGTATTCGGTATCTGCCGAGCGCATTCGCCAACTTGAACAAAACGCGATTAAAAAACTGCGCAAGCAACTCGCCCCGTAATACACTGACCCCTCAATACTTTTATTGAGGGTTTCCTGTGGCGGAAATCTCGGACGCGGCCGTTGCTACCGGCACTTCCCTGTTTGTTAGTAAGACTTTGATAGTCGCCGCGGCGCTGTTTGGTGCTGCGGGTGTTGGTCTGGGTGCCTTTGGGGCTCACGCACTCAAATCCAGGCTAGAACAGGCCGGTACTGAGTCAACCTGGGAAACGGCGGTGCAATATCATCTGTTGCACGCGATCGTGCTGCTTGTACTCGGTATCTGGGCGAGATTGTCACCCTCTCTGGCGGCTACGATTAATGTGAGTGGCGCATTGTTTATCGCTGGCATCCTCTTGTTTAGCGGCAGTCTGTATGGGCTGGCTCTTGGCGGACCACGCTGGTTGGGTCCGGTTACACCTCTCGGGGGACTTGGCTTTATCCTGGCCTGGTTGTGGTTGCTAAAGCCTGCGATGACCACCGTGACTGCTGGTACTTCCTGATGCCCTCTGCTCCTCCAGAAAACAACACAGAAAATGACAAAGAAGATCTGAAGCATCGCCGGCAGGTGTATGTGCGGCGCAGAGGCCGAATGACCCGGGGGCAGGAAAGGGCCCTTGCCACGCTGCGTTCAGCCTATTGCCTGGATCCCTCCAAAACAGAGTTTGCCGATTGCTTCTCTGCGAGTGAACCTAAGCTGGGTATGGAAATTGGTTTTGGCATGGGCCACGCCACCGTGCACTGGGCGCAGCAGCGACCGGATATGCAGTTACTGGGTGTTGAGGTTTATGAACCCGGCATAGGTGCATTGATGTCTGCTCTGGACGAAAAAGGCATCAGCAATGTACGCATCATCGAAGGCGATGCACGAGTGATTCTGGAAAATTGGGTGCCACCCCATGCGCTTTCCCAAATCAATCTGTTTTTCCCTGATCCCTGGCCTAAAAAACGCCATGCCTCGCGACGTATCGTACAGCCCGATACGGTGGCGCTTTACGCATCACGACTGGAGCCGGGTGGTTGTCTGCGAATAGCTACCGACTGGGAGCCCTATGCAAAATGGATCCTCGAGTGTGTTGATGCCAACCCGGATTTAATCAATATGGCGGGTGGGTATGCCGAACGTGCTCCCGAACGACCAGTGACAAATTTTGAAGCGCGTGGTCTGCGCCTTGGTCATGGCGTTTGGGATTTTTGGTACCAGCGCGCCTAAGTGCGTGAGTCAGTCACTTAGGAAATCAGCCACCACAGTGTCCAGCGCGTTTATCCCCATTGGGGTGAGGGACAATCTCTGCGGGTGCATGATTCCCATTTGTCGCCATTTTCCGAGTTGTGGTTCAAGCGTACTCAGTGACAGACCTGTTGTATGTTCGAAACTGCTCTCTGCGACCCCGTCGATCAGACGCAGGACATTCATCATAAATTCGCTGGGTAGTTCAGCCGTTGCTACCGGTGTTGACTCCATTTGCCATTCACCCGTATTTGCCTGTTGTTGATAGAGCCGGGGTTGGCGGGGGTGAGCTGTGCGCTGGATAACAAGTGTGTCGTCGTCAGCCCTATGGGTCAGTTTTCCGTGGGCACCTGCCCCCAGCCCCAGGTAGTCGCCAAACTGCCAGTAGTTTCTGTTGTGCATCGCCTGTTTGGCAGGTGCTGCATAAGCCGATATTTCATAGCGTTCAAAACCGGCGTCTCGAAGCAGTGCCAGTCCGTTCACCTCGATATCGCCCAGAGTGTTTTCATCGGGTAGCCGGGGAGTACGCTTGGCAAATTCTGTGCGCGGTTCAATAGTGAGCTGATACCAGGAGACATGAGTGACCTCTGCATCAATCGCAGTTTTCAGATCATGCAGTGCAGCGTCTACGGTTTGTTCTGGCAAGCCGTGCATCAGATCGATATTAATATTGGAAAAGCCGCCGCTTTTTGCAGCGTCGATGGCTCGTCGGGCTTCTCCTTGCGAATGTATTCTGCCGAGAAGGTTAAGTGACGAGTCGGCAAACGATTGGACACCCATAGAAAGGCGATTGATGCCGGCATCCCGGTAGCTTTTCAGATCGCCATACTCAAGGGTGCCTGGATTGGCTTCCATGGTGATTTCTGCATTTGAAGTCAGATGCGCCTGGAACTGGTTTAGGAGTTTGGCAAAGGAATCAGGGCTAAACAGGCTTGGTGTGCCACCACCAAAAAAAACTGTTCCGATTTTTCTGCCGCTAATACTGTCCAGTTGCATCTTCCAGTCGGCGATTAGCGCGTTCAGATAGTCTGCCTCAGGCAGCTCGTTGTTTAGAGGGTGCGAATTGAAATCACAGTAAGGACATTTCTTAATGCACCAGGGCAGATGCACATACAAAGACAGGTCGAGAGAGGATGGATGGGCTGTCACAGACCCTCGAGCTGGGGTGCGAGTACCTTCCAGGCCAAACCGCGATGGCTGCGACTGTGTTTTTCGTCTGCTGTGAGTGTTGCGGCGGTCTTGCCGGTAGTCTTATCGATGAACAGAGGATCATAGCCAAAACCGTTTTGACCAGAAGCCTGGGTTGCGATATGTCCCTGCCATTGACCGGTTGCCATTAGTGGGGCTGGATCATCGGCGTGGCGTAACAAGACAAGCGCACAGTAAAAGTGAGCCCGCCTATCGGTGTGCATATGCATTTCTCGTAACAGTTTTTTGTTGTTGGCATGGTCCTGACTTGAACCAGGTTCTATTTCATCCAGAGCATAGCGGGCGGAATATATGCCTGGTTTGCCATTGAGGGCATTTACAGCCAGGCCTGAGTCGTCTGCAAGACAAGGCAGCTTGGTCGCATAGCTTGCATTGCGTGCTTTCAATAATGCGTTTTCTACAAAAGTCTGGCCGGTTTCTTCCGCCTGGGTGACATCATAGTCTGCGAGAGAGACCAGTTTATGGCCGGTTGGTTCGAACAACGCCTGAAACTCTTTGAGCTTTCCCTTGTTCTCAGTGGCGAGAAGTATCTTCACGAGAAAGCTAGTCTTCCCAGTACAGTTTTTGTTCGAACTTGAGCTCGTTTGCGATGCCGTCCGGGCCGACAAAACGAATATCAAAGCGCATGATTTCCTGATCACTGAAGCGCGTTTGAGCGAGATAATAGACGGCGTCTCCCTCTACCACTTCTTCGAAGTTCAAGCGCAATATTTGTCCTGGCAAGTTTTTAACTGTGCCATTTAGCTTGGCGCGCACAGGCTGATTGTCTTTGTCGAGTACTGAAATATTGATTAATGCCCGATTGCGCCCGCGAACTACATTGTATTTGCGAGCCATTTCCGGGCTTAGGAAGGTGCTTGCAAAAGCGACGTAGTGTACGTTGTAGTTCCCCGCCTGTTTGCTTTGCTCGGCGTGAGTTGGGGTTGCAAGGAGTATCGCCAGAGCAAGTGCTACGCTAAAAAGTGGAATTCTAATCGATCTCATAAGTTGGCATCCTTAGAGTTATGCTCGGGCTAATCTGTAAAAAGCGGTGACACCGAAAAAATTTGGGAATTTGTTCATTAGCGGGCGCGGTTGGTGTTTTGCATCGACCACAAAACGATCGACAATCTTTATCTGCTGCTCCCCGCACAGCTCTTCGAAATCTTTAAACGAGCAAAGATGAATGTTAGGCGTGTCAAACCAGCGATTAGGAAGGTGCTTTGCGATGGGCATGGTGCCTCGGGTTGCCAGATACATCCGGCAGCGCCAGTTGGCAAAGTTGGGAAAGCTCACCACACAATTGTTGGCGATGCGCAGCATCTCTCTGAGCTGAAACACCGGATCGGCAACCGCCTGAATAGTTTCAGTCATGACTACCGTGTCGAAGCTGTCATCAGGGAAGTTTGCAAGCCCCAGATTAAGGTCTTGTTCCAGCACGTTTACACCGGCGCTAATGCAGGCGTTGATGTTGTCTGGGTCGATGTCTAGTCCGTAACCTTTGACGCTGCGATAACGCTGCAACCAGGCAAGTAGTTCGCCGCGGCCGCAGCCGAGGTCAAGCACACGACTGCCTGCTTCGATCTGTTGAGCAACAATTTCCAGATCAGCTCTCATTTGCTACTCGCTTCAAATAACCGCCGAGAACCTGAAAGTAACGTGGCAGCGGCAGCAGGAAGGAATCATGACCGTGTTCACTTTCAATACAGGCCGATACTACATCGTGATTGGATTCGACCAGCGCGTCGACGATTTCTTGTGAACGCTGTGGTGAGAAACGCCAGTCGGACGAAAATGAAATGACCAAAAACTTGGCCTGTGCTCTCTCAAGCGTGGCAGTTAGGCTTCCCTGATGCTCCTGGGTGGGATCAAAGTAGTCGAGTGCCCGGGTCATACGAATATAGGTATTGGCGTCGAAAGACTTGGCAAAGTTCTGACCTTGATATTGCAGGTAGCTCTCTACCTGAAACTCAACATCTCTTGCTCCCTTTATATCGCCTGACTTGATTTCTCGTCCAAATTTCAAACCCATGCCGTCGGCAGACAGGTAGGTGACGTGGCCAATCATGCGCGCGATGCCAAGACCGGTATCAGGGTTGTTGTCTTCGGTGGCGTAGTGCCCGGCGTGGAATTCCGGGTCACTCGTGATGGCATGCCTTGCGATCTCGTTGAACGCTATGTTCTGTGCCGAGAGCTTGGGCGCAGCGGCAATAACCACCGCGTGATTTAACCGATTTGGGTAGTCAATGCTCCATTGCAGCGCCTGCATTCCGCCGAGACTGCCACCGATAACCGCGGCAAAACAGGTGATGCCGAGATGATCCGCAAGCAGCGCCTGAGATTGGACCCAGTCGCTGACAGTGACGGTAGGAAAGGTGGGGCCGTAAACTTTTCCGGTTGCGGGATTTATGCTTAGTGGCCCGGTTGAGCCGTGGCAGCCGCCCAGATTATTCAGGCTAACTACAAAAAAATGATTGGTGTCTATTGGCTTTCCGGGGCCGATAGCGCTGTCCCACCAGCCAGGCTTTGCGTCGGTCTCAGCGTACTTGCCAGCCGCGTGATGATTGCCTGACAGGGCATGGCAAATGAGCACCGCATTGGTTGCTGCTGCGTTCAGAGTGCCATAGGTTTCGAACACCAGTTCAAAGCCCGGAAGGGTATCGCCACTGCGCAGGTGGAAGTCTTCAGCCCAGGTGAATTGCTCGCTTTGTACGTAGCCGTTCGGATTCACAGGGCTCCTAAGATGCCGTTTTTGAGTTGCGGCAGAATACTGTGATTAACAACATCGATGAGCAGAATGACAAGGATCGGTGAAAAATCGAGGCCTCCCATTGGCGGAATCAAACGCCTGGCCGGGGCCATGATCGGTTCAATGATCTGGCTGATCAGCGACAGGATAGGATGCTGAAGGTTCATGCCACCAAATGCGGCAAGCAGGCTTGCCACAATGTTAATCAGAATCATGGCCCAGATTACGGTCAGCAGCATGCTCAGAGCTTCGAACAGGGCATGGATAATCAGTGGCGCGAAGCCGGGAAAGAACTCTCCCGCCAACAGAATAAAGATGTAGGCAAACAGACCCTCAACCAGTGCGGCTCCGATCAGGGCTGCGAAATCCCAGCGGCCGACACTTGGAACAAGCATGCGAATGGGTTTTAGTATCGGATTGGTTACGGCCACAACCCCCTGCGAAATCGGGTTGTAGAAGTCAGCCTGTGTGGCCTGAAGTAAAAATCGTGCGATAAAGAAAAACGTGACGATTGGGGCCAACGCATTGAGTATGTAGAGCAGTGTGTGACTCATTGACCAAATTCTCTTGCGAGCTCTGCTGAGCGGTGTGCCGCACCGGCCAGAGCGGTGCGAATTTTTGGATTCAGTTGGCCTTCATCAAACAGCGTGAGTGCGCGTTCGGTGGTGCCTCCTGGCGAGGTGACATTCTGCCTTAAAATGGCCGGATCAGCCCCTGGTTGCTCGGCCATCGCAGCGGCACCTGTTGCGGTTGCAACAGTAAGTCTGGCGGCAAGCTCTCGTGACAGACCTAACTCTGTGCCAGCTTCAATCATTGCTTCCATAAGATAGAAGAAATACGCCGGTCCGCTACCCGAGACTGCGGTAACGGCATCAATATCGACTTCGTTATCCAGCCATACCCATTGTCCTGCCGCTGAGGCTACCTGTTCGGCGAGCCGTTTCTGCTCAGCGCTTACCCCGGAGTTTGCGTACATACCGGTGATCCCAGAACCAAGCAGTGCCGGGGTGTTTGGCATACAGCGGACGATAGGCCTGATTGCCGATGCCTCAGCACCAAGGGCTCGCGCGATGGTCGCGACAGGAATGCCGGCGGCTATGGAAAGAACCAAAGTATCCTCAGCCAGGGAGTCTGCCAGACCCGCAACCACCCCGGTCAGCACCTGGGGTTTGACCGCAAGCACAATGACATCCGCCTGTTGGACGATGTCGGCGTTGTTATCACTGGCTTGAATCCCAAGGCTCGCGATTTGCTCCCGGGCATTCGGAAACGGATCTGATGCCCGAATGGTCTTCGGATCGTACCCTGCGCTGATGAGGCCGCCGACAAGGGCCCGCGTCATATTGCCGGCTCCGATAAAACTGATTGTGGTCATGGGCTGGGGTTTTCTGCTCTGGGTGGGTGGAAAACGGGTAACCGCTACTCGCGGCGGCCGAAGAGGGCGGTGCCAATTCGCACCATTGTACTGCCCGCGGCGATGGCTGCGCGATAGTCACCACTCATGCCCATCGATAAGGTATCCCAATGGGCGGCGAGATTCGGGTTACTGGATGAGAGGCGCTCGAACAGGTCGTTAAGAGCATTAAACGCCTGTTTCGGATCTTCCGTGGTGGCAGGAATGATCATCAGTCCGCGTGGACTTAGCCGGGGCAGGGTTTCCAGCAGGGCAAGCATGTCTGGCAGGGCCTCCGGACTGAGACCGGCTTTTTGCGGCTCGTTGTGCAGATTGACCTGCACGCAGACATTCAAAGGCGGCAAGGAATCCGGTCGGGCGGCGGCGAGTCGCCGGGCGATTTTTTCTCGATCGATGGTGTGCACCCATGAAAAGTGCGTTGCCACTTCCGTTGTTTTGTTGCTCTGCAGCGCGCCGATGAAGTGCCAGACAAGATCTGGATGGCCGTTGGGCCAGTCGGGGCTGGCCGCAGCAAGTGCTGTGATTTTTGGTAAGGCATCTTGCAGATAGTTTTCACCAAAATGTCGAGCGCCAGCCTGGTAAGCGCTGGTAATTTCCGCAGCGCTGCGAGTCTTGGAAACTGCCAACAGCTTGACAGTTCCCGGGTCGCGATTGTTCTCTCTCGCGCAGTTGGCGATATCGGCACTAATGTCCCGATAGGCCTGGGGTATGGTGAGACTCATGGGCTTTTGTTTGATTCCGGCAGCTCGTTAAGTGCGTGAAAGTCACAGTGAGTATGCAAACTCAGTCGCACTTCTGAATCGCGCGTGGGTTATTGGTACGCGTGCCGTAGAGTATACCTGCCACTCCCACTACTATTGAACGCCTGAGATCAGGGCTTTATACATGGACATTACAGAACTCCTCGCTTTCAGCGCCAAGCAGGGCGCTTCCGATTTGCACCTATCAGCCGGCTTGCCGCCGATGATCAGAGTGGACGGCGATGTACGCCGAATTAACTTACCACCGCTTGAGCACCGCGAAGTGCACGGTCTGATCTATGAGATCATGAACGACAAGCAGCGCAAGGATTTTGAAGAATTTCTGGAAACAGACTTTTCTTTTGAAGTTCCAGGTGTCGCGCGATTCCGGGTTAATGCCTTCAACCAAAACCGCGGTGCTGGTGCAGTATTCCGAACCATTCCCTCGAAGGTTCTGTCTATGGAAGATCTTGGCATGGGCCAGACCTTCAAAGACATCTCTATGGTACCTCGCGGCTTGGTGCTGGTAACGGGCCCAACTGGATCGGGCAAGTCCACTACCCTGGCTGCGATGGTCGACTACATTAACGACAATCGCTACGACCACATCTTAACGATTGAAGATCCCATCGAATTTGTCCATGAAAGCAAAAAGTGTCTGGTTAACCAGCGAGAGGTTCACCGCGACACACATGGTTTTAACGAAGCTCTTCGCTCTGCACTTCGTGAAGACCCGGATATTATTCTTGTGGGTGAGCTTCGTGACCTCGAGACTATTCGCCTTGCACTAACCGCATCTGAAACAGGTCACCTGGTGTTTGGCACCTTGCACACGACCTCGGCTGCGAAAACCATTGACCGGGTAATTGATGTATTCCCGGCCGAAGAAAAAGCGATGATTCGCTCCATGCTTTCTGAGTCTCTGCAGGCTGTTGTAGCTCAGACCCTTCTTAAGAAGACCAATGGAGGCCGGGTAGCTGCTCACGAAATAATGATTGGCACACCCGCTATTCGAAACCTTATTCGCGAGGATAAGGTCGCGCAGATGTATTCAGCTATCCAGACGGGTAGTGCATTGGGAATGCAGACGCTGGATCAGTGCTTGCAGAATCTTGTGTCTAACCGATCGGTGACCAAAGAAGCTGCACGTGAAAAAGCCAAGATGCCGGAAAATTTCTAACCCTGATTTGATTAGATAAAACGAGCAAAGGTCCCAACATGGAATTTGATCGACTACTAAAGCTGGTTGTGGAAAAAGGTGCTTCTGACCTGTTTATCACGGCGGGCAAGCCACCCTCGCTGAAGATCAACGGCAAGCTCTATGCCGCTAGCAAGAATGCACTGTCTCCAGATGAGGCGCGCGACATCGTTTTTGGTGTGATGAACAAAGACCAGCACGAGGCCTTCATTACCGAGAAAGAGTGCAACTTTGCAATCAATACACGCGGGCTCGGACGTTTTCGAGTAAGCGCGTTTTACCAGCGCAACCTCATAGGAATGGTTTTGCGTCGTATTGAGGTAAACATTCCAAAGACCGCTGACCTGTTGTTGCCGCCGGTGATTGACGAACTGGCGATGACCAAGCGCGGGTTGATCATTTTTGTGGGTGCAACAGGAACAGGTAAGTCGACATCGCTTGCAGCGATGATTGGACACCGGAATAGAAGCTCCAGTGGCCACATTATCAGCATCGAAGACCCAATTGAGTTTATCCACCAACACGAAAGCTGCATCGTTACCCAGCGTGAAGTTGGGGTAGACACCGACAGTTTTGAGGTGGCGCTAAAAAATACGCTGCGTCAGGCTCCTGATGTCATCATGATTGGTGAGGTGCGGAGCCGCGAGACCATGGAGTATGCCGTTGCGTTTGCTGAAACCGGGCACCTGTGTCTGTGTACTTTGCACGCAAACAACGCAAACCAGGCTCTTGATCGAATTATTAACTTCTTCCCCAGTGATCGGCATTCACAAGTGTGGATGGATCTGTCACTCAACCTGAAGGCCATTGTGGCTCAGCAGCTACTGCCAACCGTTGATGGGCAGGGACGTCGAGCAGCTATTGAAGTACTGATTAATACCCCGTTAGTCTCCGACCACATCCGCAAGGGTGAGGTGCATGAACTCAAAGAGCTTATGCGCAAGTCAGGAGAGCTGGGTATGCAGACCTTCGACCAGGCCCTCTATCAGCTTTACCAGGACGGCGATATCACCTATGACGCCGCCCTCGCTCACGCTGACTCACCCAACGATCTGCGACTAATGATCAAGCTGGGTGATGACAGAGAGGTAGACGACGCGCTCAGCGGAGCTAATACTCTGACTCTCGAAGAAGACGAGAGTGAGAATGGAGCCATCAGCTTCCGATAAACCTGAGCTAACTGTAGGACTGGTGCCGCCCGGCGGCTTCTGGTCAAGCAGCCTGGCCGAACGTCAGGCGACCGTCGCTCGCGTCGTCGACCTGAATATCAATCATCTCTATCTCGCGGATCACGTGTCGTTTCACGACGGCTCGGGCAATGACGGCTTTGTTGAGGTCGCAGCACTTAGCCAACTCCATGCCGACATTAAGGTAATGATCAGCATCTACCTGCTGCCTTTACGACATCCGCTGCCTGTAGCACGTCAGCTCGCCACCATGCACAAGGTTGCCCCGGGTCGCATGCTGTTTGGGGTAGGCGTTGGCGGGGAAGATCGCAACGAAATAGAGTTGTGCGGTGTTGATCCGCGAACCCGCGGTCGCCGAACCAATGAGAGTCTTGAGATTATTCGCCGGCTTATGGCTGGCGAGACCTTCGACTATGACGGCGAGTTCTTCTCGCTGAAACGTGCAAGCATCAAGCCGACGGTGCGGCAGCAGATACCCATCATTGTTGGTGGTCGCTCGAATGCAGCCCTTGAACGAGCGGGGCGGCTGGGTGATGGCTGGGTTGGAGTTTGGTGTTCTGCGAGGCGCTACCGTGAAGCGCTGGCACTTGTGCAGGAGGCAGCCCATGGAGCCGGTCGTGATGCTGTGCAGTGGCAGCATGGCTACCAGCCCTGGCTGGGCGTTGCTGATACCCGCGATGAAGCCAGAGCGATTGTGGCACGAGAAATGGAAGAGTTTTACAAGGTACCCTTTGAGAAATTCGAGCGCTATACACCCTATGGCACACCAGCTGAGGTGGCCGAACAGCTGCAACCTTATGTCGATGCCGGTTGTTCGCTTATGAACCTGAAAGTGTGTGCGGGTTCAGATTCGCTGGTTGTTGAAGGTGCTGGGGAAATTGGCCGGTTACTCAGAGCTTAGATCTAAAGAGAAACGCAGCGGTTTCGGCCCTGAGCCTTGGCGCTCAAAAGTGCCTGGTCAGCTCGTTCAATAAATGACTCCACGCAGTCTCCTTCCTCAGCCTCGGTGAAACCGACAGAGCAGGTTAGCGCAATGCTATGGTCGCCCGATTCTACAATGGTGTTGCGTAGTCGATCCATAAACCGCTCAGCGACAGTAAGCGCGTTTTTTGCCGAGGTGTCTGCAAGGATAACCGCAAACTCGTCACCACCGTACCTCGCCACAATGTCGTTCTTGCGAATAAATGAGCGCTCCAGGCAGATGCCTACGGCTCGCAGCACAGCGTCACCCGCCTGGTGTCCGTAGGTGTCGTTAACATGCTTGAACTCGTCAAGGTCGATCATGAGCAGTGTCAGCGGCTGGCGAGAAAACAGGTGGATATTGAGGTTGCGGGCAATTGCAGAATCAAAACCAGGGCGGTTGAACGTTTGGGTGAGAGAGTCGCGCTTCATCTCTTCTCGTGCGGAATCGAGATCGTCGCGAAGGCTTGATAGCCGGTCGTTAAGTTCCTTGAGCTGCGCCTCATAGCTTGCTTGTTGTTCGGCGAAAATCGACTTAACGTTGGAAATTGTATCTGCCAGCGCTACCTTGAGATTCGGAAGCTCATCGCTGCCACTCGATTCGCGCGCAATCGCTGCTTCTACCTCAGCCAGACAGTCACAAACACTGGCTTCAGTAGTTTTGTCTCGTATAGCAAACTGTCTTAAGCCTGATACAAGATCGTCCACAATGCCCCGGTAACCTGTGAGTCGATCCGAAACAAACTTCTTTTCGTTGCGTCTTCGATCTACCAGGAATCGCTGCACGACTGACCACTCGCGTCTGCCCGTATCAGCTCTTTTGATATCGTAGGCGGGAACAGCTGCGCCATTTTCAACATGCCCGGCAAACTCGGCACAGGTGCTCTCGAACTCTGCTGCCTCAACATCGCTTCCGAGCGGAAACGACTCGTTGCCAAGTACGCGTATCACGCTACCCAACGTATCTATGGCTCCGTTTGCCGCCTCTGTGCTGTAACTCGTTATTGGCGCTTCTTGCAACGAGTCTGACACCTTGTCATTTTTAGAAGCCATCCCCATAAAACTCACCCATCCTTGATTAGCGTTGCATTGGTGTTGCGGTGTGGCGGATTTCCCGCGAATCATCCAGTCTTTCGACTCTATGTCGGCCGCAAGCTGAGGACCTTTACTGGAGGCGCAGGGGTATTAGCCAGCAGCGGGCAGGTGATCACACAAGCCGTGGGAACTACGCCACATTTGCCCGATCCTGGATGATTTTTGCCACCAAGCGTTTTTGGTGAGCGGTAGGGATGTAGCGCTTGATCCAGGCGGCAATAACGTCTGCAACGTAGTTTGCATCTGCCGCCTTCGATAGCATGTGATCGGCCGAGTCCAGGGAAACAAAGCTTTTGGGGTGTCTCGCAGCCTGATAGAGAGCAGTTGCCTCGGAAATGTTGACGACCTGGTCGTCTGGGGCGTGAAAAATCAGCAGGGCGCGCTCCAGCTCTTTGGCCTGTTGCTGTAAATCCTGAGCCGAGATGTCATCAAGAAACTGCTTTTTGATGCGAAACGTTCGTCCAGCCAAAATGACGTCGGCCTCACCCTGTTGTTCAAGTGTTGGCAAATCGCATTGAAACTGCTTTACCACATGCTCTGGTGACGCCGGTGCGCCAATGGTAACGACGGCCTTTGAATCCGCGATATGTTGTGCGGCGGCCAGTACAGCGGAGCCGCCCAGGCTGTGGCCGATCAACACCTCTGGCGGACCCCAGTTCTCTCGCAAATAGTCTGCGGCGCTGATTAGATCCTGCACGTTGGAGGAGAAGTTGGTGTTGGCGAAGTCACCGTCGCTGTTACCCAGGCCGGTGAAGTCAAAGCGCAGCACCACAAATTTCTTGCGTGCCAGTGCTCGACTTATCCTGGAGGCTGCTGCGATGTTCTTGGTACAGGTAAAGCAGTGGGCAAACAGGGCCACCCCTCGATGCGGAAGCTCGGGGATAGACAATAGACCCGCAAGTTCCTCGCCGCGGTGGTTAAGGAATGTCAGCTTTTCCGTTCTATTCATTTTGATGACCTCGATTGAGTTGCCATACCCGGTGAGTTTTCACGCATGGTAAAGTAGCGCCGGTTTATTGGTCGGGCGTCGGACAACGCAGGGTCGCCCGAGCCGCGCTATTAGGTCTTATTTCTACTTTTCATACACTTTCATACACATCGAGAAACTGACATGACGCCCACCTCGACATTTTTGAACTCATCTGTCGCTTTGCGAGTTAGATTAGCCGTTTGCTCAAAAGTTCTTCCGGCCTGGTTGCTGGTTGCATTGCTTTCCGGTTGCGTGAATACGCCGGGTAAGTTCCTGGACGCCAAACAGACCTTTCTGGCAGCCCCCGAAACCCAGACCTACTTTGATAACGCCTATGGCTACGCGCTGTTCCCGACAATTGGCAAGGCGGGAGTGATTGTTGGTGGCGCTCGAGGCGCTGGTGGCGTGTTCAGAAACGAACAGGTTGTGGGCGAATCCACAATTACTCAGCTCTCTGCGGGTTTTCAGTTGGGTGGGCAGGCTTACAGCCAGATTATCTTCTTCGAAGACCAGCGAGCTTTTGATGAGTTCTGCTCAGGCACCTTCGAGTTTGGAGCCAATGCCGCCGCGGTTGCTATTACCGCCAGCGCATCGGCATCTGCGGCTTCAGCAGGTAGCAATACCTCGCGCAGTACCAATGCAAAAGATGCCCTGCTGACAGGTGGCTATCACAAGGGTGCTGCGGTCTTCACTGTCTCCAAGGGCGGGGTGCTGTATGAGGTATCGATTAGTGGCCAGAAGTTTTCTACCCGATGTTAGGCATGTCAGGGCAATCGATTTGTTGGGATCGTACCTAACCTGGATGTCCTGGTGAAATGTATATAGGGGATAACGGTGGTTATTGAGCACGCAGTCGGTTTTGCATTTTGTGTCTTTGTTCTTGTGGTTCTTGCGAGTTTAGTCAGTGAGAAATTCCGTTTATCGGAGACATTGGTATTACTTGTGCTGGGTGCCGTGGTTGGAGGAATTATCACCTCTGGCCTGAACCTGGATACCGGGATTCGTTCCGAGAGCTTTCATGACCTGGTGTTCTTTGTCTTCCTACCGGTGCTGGTGTTTGATGCGTCGTTGAAACTGCCTCAGCAGGCGGTTCTCAAAGACGGAGTTCTAATCGGTTTTCTGGCGCTTGCAGGTGTTGGGATTACTGCTGTTGTTGCGGGGTACCTGATTTTCATTGGTGTGGGGCATCCCTCAGGATTCCCGTTTATCGCTGCGCTCTTAACCGGCACCCTGCTTGCAGCGACGGACCCTGTTTCGGTTGTGAGCCAGTTAAAGAGCCTGGGTGCTCCTGAACGGCTGCGGGTGTTGCTTGAGGGCGAGAGCCTGTTTAACGACGCGACAGCCATTGCTCTCTTTAGCGTGTTGATGGTGGTTGCGCTGGATTCGCAAGCCAGTGTCAGTGGGTTGGATATTCTTGGCTCGCTTAGCGTTAATTTCCTGGGCGGTGCAGCGATTGGGATTGGTGTGGGGCTTTTGGGAGGTGTTGCATTCCGGCATATCGACGACCAGGTAATTCGTGCGATCGCCGGCCTCGCGGTTGCCTATGGCAGTTTTATTTTTGCGGAGGAGGTTATTCACGTATCAGGAATTCTGGCCGTGACAGCCGCCGGTATGACTATTGCCCGGATTGCAGGTTCTCAGGGCGATAGCTTTGGTGCTGTCTGGCAATCGCTGACGCGGCTTGCAGATGGAACGATCTTTTTACTGATGGGGCTGGTGGTTGGCTGGTACATGTTTGAGCAGCGATGGCTTGCCATGCTCATTGCGATCGGCGCCGTGACGGTGACGCGGCTGTTTGTCACGGTGGGAGGCATTTCTTTTTTCAATCTTTTCCTGTCGAGAAAGCTACCCCTGAATTACCAAACCGCCCTGGTCTGGGGGGGGCTGCGCGGTGCGGTTTCCCTGGCTCTGGCGTTGTCTATTCCCGTCGATTTGCCGTACTGGTTTACCATCCAGTGCATGGCCTTTGGCGTGGTGCTGTTCACCATGCTGGTTCAGGCACCAACGCTACCGCCGCTACTTAGCCGATTGGGTCTTGTTCAGCGCTGATTACCCGGGTGATTTACCAGCGCTGCGCGTCGGCGATATTCCAGTCTTCGCGCCATCCATCGGGAACTGTGCTGGCATCCAGTAAACAGCCCTCACTGATACCTGGGTAGAGCTGTGCATAAGTTTTCACCACTGTGCCCTGTACTCGCCGATTGATGTGTCGAGGTCGTAGATCAGCCAGACTATCTAATCCGGCTGCTGCAATCAGCTCGGCTGCGTTGGCAACGGTATCTCGCTGGAAATTGGCCACTCGGGTGGCTTTGTCTTTGACCACCAGGCCTTTGTTGCGCCCCGGGTTCTGGGTGGCGATACCTGTAGGGCATTCATCGGTATTGCAGCTACGGGCCTGAATGCAGCCCAATGCCATCATCATGCCTCGTGCAGAGTTAACAGTGTCGGCTCCAAGTGCGAGTGCGCGCACTAAATGAAACGCTGAGAACATCTTGCCTGATGCAATGAGGCGCATCTCGTTTCTCAGGCCACAGCCTATCAAGGCGTTGTTCACAAAAATCAATGCATCCCGTAGCGGGGTCCCGACTGAGTTTGTCATCTCGGTGGGCGCAGCACCTGTACCACCTTCACCACCGTCCACCGTAATGAAATCCGGGTAGATCCCGGTTTTCAGCATGGCTTTGCAAATGCCGAGAAATTCGTCCTTACGGCCGATGCAGAGTTTGAAGCCTACCGGCTTGCCGCCAGAGAGCTTTCGTAGTTGGGCCAAAAATTCGAGTAAACCCTCGGGCGTGGAAAAGGCCGTGTGTGCTGGGGGTGAAACGACATCCTGTCCCATAGGCACATGGCGAATTCTGGCAATTTCTTCAGTGAGTTTGGCAGCAGGAAGAATGCCGCCATGCCCAGGCTTTGCCCCTTGCGATAGCTTGACTTCAATCATCTTCACTACATCGCGCTGGCTGTTTTCTGAAAACAGTTCGGGATCAAAATCGCCGTCGGCGTTGCGACAGCCAAAATACCCGGTGCCAATTTGCCAAACAATATCGCCACCATGCTCTAGGTGATAAGGACTGAGGCTGCCTTCGCCGGTGTTGTGCGAAAAGCCGCCTATTTTTGCTCCCTTGTTGAGCGCCATGATGGCGTTCTTGCTCAGAGCGCCGTAGCTCATGGCAGAGATATTCATTGGCGAGGCAAGGTAAGGCTGGGTGCAGTCTTTGCCACCAAACTTCACTCTGGGGGAGATATCACTCGGGTGTTTGGGCACCATGGAATGATTGATCCATTCGTACCCTGGACGATTCACATCAAAGATGGTGCCAAACGGTCGAGTGTCTCTGGCGCCCTTGGCTCTTTGATATACCAGCGAACGAAATTCGCGAGGAATGGGCGTGCCGCTGGTTTCGGATTCAACAAAATACTGTTGAATCTCTGGGCGAACCGATTCAAGTAGGTAGCGAAAGTGTCCTAGTACGGGATACAGTCGCCGAATAGTGTGCTTGATCTGAAACATGTCGATGAGGCCAAGCACGATGATTGGTCCAATTACGACAAACCCCCACAAAATTGGGGGCCAGATCTGTGCAATCAACAAAAGTACCAACGGCATAACGATCGCGAAGACCGCAAAGTTCTGACGCATAGTCATAAATTTTTTTAACCTTTACCTGCGGATTGTGTGGATGTTGTGTGGGATAAATTGGGGTTCAAATTTTGTTCTTGTTAGCTCTGCGGTTTAGTCCTGGTTTGGAGCTCTTCCGGGTAGCGGGCCTCAGGCAATTCGTCGAAGTAGTTTTGAAAAAAGGGCAAGGCTTTGCTCAGGCTCGTGAAGTCTGCGCGTCGTATCAATAGTATCTCGCTGTCTTCGAGGGCGGTGAGCATGCCAATGGTGACCTGGGGTTGGCTAAGGCTGTGTTCTCCCCAATGCTCGCCAACACCGAGGGTGCGTACGTGATCTTCTTCGCCAGACTCTCTTGAGATTCTTGACTCCAGGCGCCCGGAAACCACGGTATAGAGACCATCAATGTGCTGGCCGGGTTCAAACAACACGTCACCGATCTTGTAATGGCGTCTTGTCAGTCCTGTATCTTCTGGTGCGGAAATTTGCACAATACTGCGTGGCAAAATGTAGTCGAACAGCCAGTTCAGCGCGATGCGTAGCCTTGTCGACAGACTGGGCACCAGAGACCAGTAAAAACCTCGCCACAAAAGCCAGGCGAGCACACCAGAAAGAGGCCGCCCATAGACCTCAGCCACCGCATCATAGTGGCCGATCGACGCCATACTGCCTTTTGGAGAATAGCTGAAAGGCGTTTGCGGCTGTTGGTTCAGCCAGGCGGTCACGTTGGCGGCAATCAGTTTGGCTTCTCGAACCGCAAACTGGGCGGTGGTTGGTGCTGTTGTGCCATCAGCAAGCGGCACCCTTGCGTTATCACCCAGCGCCCAGACGCCATCCTGATCCGCAACCTGCAGATTTGCATCGACAACAATCTGGCCTCGCTCCAGAGACAGGGGCAAGCGTTCAAGCAACGCTACGGGTCCGTTGCCAATGGTACAGATGAGGGTTCTGCTGCCGATGAAATCGCCTTGGGACGTGTCAACACCGGTTGCGGTGGCGCCTGATAATCGCGTTTCCAGCAGGAAAGTAACACCACGACGCATGAGTCTTTCTCTGGCGTGCTGTCCAAGGTTGCCACTCAATTCAGGTAGAACTTCTTTGCCGCTGTGAACAAGCAAAATATTGAGCTCGTCCGGGCTGATGTTCGGATAATGGCGCAGCGATCGCTGGATCAGTTCCTGAACCTCACCGGCCACCTCGATACCCGAGAAGCCACCTCCCGCGATCACAAAGGTAAGCAGCTGACTTTTGAGTTCCGGGTTACGGGTGACATCAGCATGCTCAAGGCAATGGATTACGTGATTGCGCAGTCGTTGGGCGTCGGTCAGGTTCTTCACAAAGAAACCGTGATCCGCAAGGCCAGGGAAAAGGGTGTCGATTCCCCGGGTGCCAAGAGCCATGATCAGTCCGTCGTACTCGAGGAACTGCGGAATCCGACGGCTACCCTGAGCAAGCTCAATACGCTTGTTTGCAAAGTCGATATCCATGACTTCCCCCATCCGTACCTTCAGGTCTTTCAACATGAGGCGTAAGGGGGTGACCGCGTCTGTGGCGGTGATGGTGCCACCTACTACTTCTGGCAGCAGGGGTTGGAATACGAAGTAATTTCGCTCGCTGACAAGGTCGACTTCAACATCGGCTGGCAGCGACTTGCGAAGCTGCTTGGCGGCAAACGCACCCGCGAATCCCCCGCCCAGGACGATGATTCTTTTTTGTCTACTCATAAACCCTGAGCTCAGCGAGCCAATATGCCTTGATCCGGAATGATACAGATTGGTGCACGCCCAAGCACTATCGGGGTGTGGCTAGTCTGTTGCCCTCAACCAGGTCTCGGCAATCACGCAGGCGGCCTCGGCGTGGCTGGGGTCATCCGGTTTGCCGGTGCGTGGTTTGCCACGACGATTATTTGCCTCACGGGTGCTCAGGCGTTCATCTACCAGACAAACCGGTAGTCCTGATAGTTTTTCCAGGCGGGCAGCAAAACTCCGCGCCCGCGTCGAAATGTCGTTCTCCGTGTCGTCCATATTTAACGGCAATCCGACCAGCAGTAGAGCTGGTCGCCAGGCATCGATGAGTTCACGAGTGGTGTTTTCATCGGGCCAGCCGTTACGGGCTGGCAATGTCATGAGCGGTGTGGCGCTGGCGGTGATTGTTTGACCTGTTGCCACGCCGATCCATTTGAGTCCAAAGTCGAAGGCCATTACCAGACCTTCGGGGCGAGCCGGTCTGGTTTGGTCAGGCATGACCTGCGTCAGCCAGCAGTCGGTAGTCGATACCCAGTTGCGCAGCCGCAGCGTTTAGCCTGGTCTCAAAGGGCGCGCCAAACACCACCTGGCTTGCTGCTTCTACCGTTAGCCAACTGTTGTCTTTCAGTTCTTCTTCCAACTGACCAGCAGCCCAACCCGCGTAGCCCAGCATGACCAGAAACTCCCCTTTGTTCGGTGCGTTAACCAGCTCGGAGAGCGCGATCGTGGCGCCAGACAGATAGAGCTGGGGTGCAAGTTCGAGGCAGTCTGATTCTTCGAGGGTTTGGTTGTGCAGTACAAACCCCCGATCCTGAGCAACTGGCCCGCCTTCGAACACGTTCAGCTCTTTGTCTACCAGGGTTTGGGGTGCTGGAATTTCGAGCTCATCGAGCATGTGGGTCAGAGGCACTTTGGTGGGTTTGTTTATGACCACACCCAATGCCCCATCTGCATTGTGCTCGCACAGCAGGATCAGGCTTTGACCAAAATAGCTGCCGTTGAGCGCTGGCATGGAAAGCAGGAAGTGTCCCTGCAGGCTGAATTCACTCAAGCGCCGGTGCTCGGTCGGAACTGCCATGAGCGGACGATTTCAAGCAGGTCGGTGGATTTCTTCATCTCTTCAGGGAACGGCGGGTAGGGCGCCGCCAGGCGCACGATATTTAGTGCGGCGTCATCCAGTATCTTGTGACCGCTGGATACCAGTACCCGAACGGCTTGCAAAGAGCCATCCGGCTTCAGCGTGACCAGTAATTTCAGGTCGCCGTAGAGTTGTTTTTGGCGCGCTTCTTCGGGGTAGTTAAGGTTGCCGACCTGTTCTACACGGCGACGCCATGATTGCAGGTAATAAGCGTCTGATGTCCGGCGCGCGGAGACACTGGTTAGGCGGCGAATGCGTGGACCTTTTGCCTGTTGCTGGGTTTCGTCGGAAAGACGAGCTTCAAGACTGGCTATTTCCTTGGCCAGTTCCTCAATGGTTTTGGTGTTAAAACCATCAATGGCCTCGGCCGGATCATCTTGCTCGGCGTTGACCGCAAAGTCGCTGCTGGTTTCGGTGGTGAGCTCGGCCTCCAGTTCCTGTTCTGCCTCGTCGGGCAGGATCAGCATGGGTTCAGGTATAACGTCCTGCTCTACGTTGGCTACAAAATCGGCCTCGGAGCGGGTTGTCTTCTCAAGAACCTCCGAGGCGTCGCCACTGCCAAGTTGATTGGTCGCTGCCACAAAGGCTGCATCCTCTGGCGCCACCTTGTCTGAGTGCTGGGACAACGTCACCTCGATGGTTGGGCTTGAGGCTTGCTGGATTTGCCAGGAAAAGCCGATGCCAAGAATCACCGCCGCATGCAGTGCGATGGCCACAAAAGCCGTGAAGCTCAATCGGTCGCTGGGTTTTACTTCAATTTCGCTCATCTCAAGCGCTCTTCTATCGTCTCGCAAAGCTTACCGGCGATATCCAGCGAAAACTGCTGGTCCAGTTCACGAATGCAGGTTGGACAGGTGACATTTATTTCGGTGAGATAGTCGCCGATCACATCTATACCGACAAACAGCAATCCACGGCGTTTCAATTCAGGACCGATTTGTTCGGTGATCCAGCGGTCACGGTCGCTCAGCTCCTGACCTCGACCCGTACCTCCTGCCGCCAGATTGCCTCTGGACTCGCCAGCAAGAGGAACCCTGGCGAGTGCGTAGGGAACAGGTTCACCGTCGATGAGCAAGATACGCTTGTCGCCATCAACAATTTCCGGCAGGTATTTCTGGCCCATAATTTGTTGTTGGCCGCGACTAGTCAATGTTTCAAGAATAACCGATATATTAGGGTCGCCTTTCTGAGCCCGAAAAATACTCGAGCCCCCCATGCCGTCAAGTGGCTTGAATATTACGTCCTCGTGAGTGGCGTGAAAGTCGCGGAGTTTGTCCATGCGTCGGCTCACGATCAGTGGTGGGCAGCACTGGGGGAAGTGAGTGGCGAAGAGTTTTTCGTTGCAGTCGCGAATACTTGCAGGTTTGTTGACAACCAACACGCCGTTGGCCTCCAAGCGCTCCAACAGATAGGTCGAGTAGATGAATTCCATATCAAAGGGCGGGTCTTTACGCATCATGACCACGTCAAAATCGGTTAGATCGTGCTGTCGCGGTTCCCCGGCTTGATACCAGTCCTCTGGTGCGTCTTTAGGGTCTAGCGATTCAGCGAACACATCATGCAACCGGAATGGGCGCGTCACTCCCTGAATCTTGTCCTCTAGCAGCAACATGTCTTGCTGCTCCATGACACTCACAGACCAATCTCGCACCTGAGCGGCACGAATCATGGCAAGAGTACTGTCTTTTTTCAGCGATAAGGAGTCAACTGGGTCCAGCAAAAACAGGGCGTTTGGCATAAAGTGGAGGGCCTTTGAGGTGAATTTGCACAGTTTGGAAAGGACGCTAAGTTACCCGCTTGAGCGTCTTCTACCAAGTCATATAGCTGTAACCCGATTTGGGCGCTGCAGGGACAATCTGGCCGACGGCTCAATGCCTGTGAGCAGTGATTCACGGTTCGTCATCAAAGTGAGACCGAAATCCCTTATTGGCCGGTTACTTATAGCTACCATTTGAGAAATCGTGATACAAAACTCGCGAGCGCAGTCTGGTTGCTTGACCGTCTCTAGCCGAGATAAAGGAGCAACAGTGCGTAGTTCAGAGACTTACATTTATTTGAGGCGCATACCTGGGGCAAAACCCCAATGGCAGGCGCACAACGATAGAGAGACTGTTGGCTAATGGAACAGGAAATCCAGAGCGTCAAGGTGCTGGTCATCGATGACAGCAAAACCATACGACGCAGCGCAGAGAACCTGCTGGCAAAAGAAGGCTTCGAAGTCATCACGGCCATTGACGGGTTTGATGCCCTTGCCAAGATCGCTGATGCACGCCCGGAAATCATCTTTGTAGACATTATGATGCCGCGCCTTGATGGCTACCAAACCTGCGCGCTGATCAAAAATAATAGTGAATTCAAAGCAACACCGGTGGTTATGCTGTCAAGCAAAGACGGTCTTTTTGATCGGGCGAAGGGCCGCATTGTCGGCAGCGATCAATACATCACCAAGCCGTTCAGCAAAGAAGAGCTGCTCGGCACCATTCGCACGCTGGTTCACTAGGAACACAGGCAATGGCGCGTATTTTGGTAGTAGACGATTCGCCTACCGATTCGCACAAGATGATGCACTTGCTGGCAAAGCATGGGCATCAGGTGCTAACGGCAGCGACTGGGTCTGACGGCATTGAAGTGGCATCAGAGGAACAACCTGATGTCATTTTGATGGACGTTGTGATGCCTGGCATCAACGGGTTTCAGGCCACTCGTGAACTCACCAGAGGTCACGCGACAAAGCACATACCGGTCATTATTGTTTCAAACAAGGCGCAGCAAGCCGATCGAGTTTGGGGCGAACGACAGGGCGCATCGGGCTATCTCACGAAGCCGGTAGTTGCTGCAGAGATTCTGGATGTTGTTAACACTGTGCTGGTGGACAACCTCTAATGGCTAGCCTGGGCAGCATGCAGGTGTTCAATATTCTCCGCGAAATGCATAGCGATACGTTTCGCAATGCGGCACCAATGCCCACCAAGTCGGAAGAACAGGAAGAGTGGCAAGGCCTTGGTTTTCAGATCGGAGGCGTAAGACTTGTTTCACCGCTTGGTGAGATCACTGAGATCATGAAGCTGCCCCGATACACAACGTTGCCTGGGGTGAAACCCTGGCTGCTGGGTATTGCAAATATTCGCGGTCGGCTCATTCCGATCATTGATATGCATAGTTATCTCGACATACCAACGGCTTTACCAAAAAAAGATTGGCGAGTTCTGGTGGTTGAAGAAGGAGATATTGTTGCCGGATTGCTCATTGAGCAATCTCTGGGCATGCAGCATTTCCTGGAAGACAGTTTTGAGGAGGCAGCTCCAGCGGAGTTGTCTGGTTTGCAGGGTAACCTGCGCGGTGCGTACCGCCACGGTGGGCGCATGTATTACGTAGTTAGCCTCTTGTCTCTTGTCCGAGATGAAAGGTTTTTTGAAGTCGCAGAGCGAAACGGATAGCAGGAAAAAGGACTATGAATACGGGTAAATTTTCACCGCCAGTTATGGCTTTGATGGCACTGGCCGTTTTTTCCATGGCGGTAATGACCTATGTGTTGATTCGCGATGGCATTGATGTCGCCCAGCAGCCAGGATTGCTGTTAGCGGTAATAACCATCGTGCTGGTTGCAGTGCTTGCTGTAGTGATGGTGAGAGATACTCGCCGAAGACTGGAAGAGCAGGCCTCGCAAAATGAACGCAATCAGGCCGCGATCCTGCAGTTGCTGGACGAGCTTGCCGATCTTGCAGAAGGCGACCTTACCGTTCATGCGTCTGTCACCGAGAATTTCACCGGCGCAATAGCCGATTCTATTAACTACGCCATCGATCAGATGCGCGGTTTGGTATCGAATATCAAGCAAGTGTCGGTGCAGGTTTCCAAAGCTGCTTCTCAAACACAGGAAACAGCGGCAAATCTTGAAACGGCGGCTGAAACCCAGGCTCGAGAGATTGGTGAGGCAACCAAAGAGATCAGTGAGATGGCCACCTCTATTGATCAGGTGCATGGTCACGCATCAGAGTCCAGTGCTGTGGCAACTCGCGCAGTCGCCATTGCCAGCAAAGGCTCCAGTGTTGTGCACGGCACCATCAAAGGCATGGACAATATTCGAAGCCAGATTCAGGAAACATCCAAACGTATCAAGCGTCTGGGTGAAAGTTCGCAAGAAATTGGCGACATCGTTTCTTTGATCAACGACATTGCAGACCAGACCAATATCCTTTCTCTTAATGCGGCGATACAAGCGTCGATGGCTGGCGATGCTGGTCGAGGTTTTGCTGTGGTTGCAGACGAAGTTCAGCGTCTTGCAGAGCGCTCGAGTGCAGCGACGAAGCAGATTGCTGCTCTGGTTAAAACCATTCAGACAGACACCAACGAAGCAGTTATCTCAATGGAGCAAACTACTTCAGAAGTTGTATCCGGTGCAAAACAGGCGCAGGACGCGGGTGTTGCCCTGGAAGAGATCGAGAGTGTGTCTGCATCGCTCGCGGGTTTGATTACCAATATTTCCAACGCTGCTCAACATCAGGCCGGGTCTGCGAGCGAAGTATCCAAGACCATGGACGTTATCAAAGAGATTACACAGCAGACTGTTTCCAGTACTGAAGTAACAACGCGCTCTATTGGAGAGCTGACGACCATGGCTAATGAGATGCACAAGTCAGTGGAAGGCTTCCGTCTACCTCAAGACGCAGTTGCCTAGTCCTGAAACGAATAAACGCAGCCTGATTATCGGGTTGCGAAAACCTATCGACCGCACAAAGCGGAACGACGAAAATTACGGAAACGGATAGCAGATGGGCAACGGAGACAACTTCGCGCTGGATTGGATCAGGGGTGAGCTAGAAAGCACCCTCGATCAAGCGCGCGCAGCGCTTGAGTCATACGCTGAAGGTGGGCGTGAAGAAACGCGGTTGCGATCGTGCCTCACAAACCTGCATCAGGTACATGGCACCTTGCGCATGCTGGAGCTGGAAGGTGTGGTGCTGCTTGCGGACCATATGGAGCAGACGGCGCAGTCGCTGCTTAACGGTTCTATCCAGGACGCGCGCTCAGCAGAGCAGGCGCTTATGCAGAGTATTCTGCAGCTCCCTGCCTTTATAGAAGAAGTGCAAGGTGGTGTGACCGAGGATTTACCCCTGGTGATGCCTTATGTGAATGACCTGCGATCCTGTTGTGGCCTTGCAGCCATGGCGATGACGCCTCAGGTCTCGGCAGAGTTTACGAGCGAGCAAGCGGCCGAAGCGATGCGGCGTTTCCGTGGTATCAATGGTTCTGATAAGGCGACTCGTGTACGTGCTGCTTATCAGCAGGTACTGCTTAGTGTTTTGAAAGGTTCTGCGTCTGCGCAAACGGTTGAGACGCTTTGTAAGATCGCCGTAGGCATGCAGCGAATCTGTGAAGGCACACCGTTGGTGACGCTTTGGAAGTCGCTAGAGTATTTTGCCAAAGGCTATTCTTCTGATCCGCAGAAAATGAGTTCTGAGGCCATTCGTGATTTGCGTCGAGTAGACGCAGAGATGAAAAAGGTCGCTGCCCGTGGTGCAGAAGTTTTGGTTGAACCCTTACCAGTCGAACTGGTTCGGGATTTACTGCGTGCTGCAGAAGCTCGCGGAGAACGAGACGACGAGATCAGTGAGCTGCGTTCTTCTGTGCAAACTCCGCAGGCGAGCCAGTTAAAGCCGCGAGAAGCGCTCGATCAGGCAGCTGAGGTTCTCGGCGAAGAGATTGCTGCGGTTAGAGATCACTTCGATTTGTTTGCCCGGAGCGATACCAAGAGCCTTGCTGATCTGAAAGAACTTACGGCCCCGCTGGATAGTGTTTGTTCCACGTTGGGAATGCTGGGCGATAACCATGGCGCTGACCTGCTGCGTGCTCAACGTGCACTCGTCTTGTCGCTCAATGAAGACTCAGAAGTTACTGAAGACGTAATTCTCGGCATTGCAGGCACCCTGGTACAAATCGAGCAAGCTCTGGCTGGATCTGGTGATATTGCCTCTGGTGACGATGCGCTCGCCTCAGCAGCGCTCAACGATGCACAGGTGGCTGTGCTTCAGGAAGCGCGCACGGGTATCGATCAGGTTAAGCAGAACATCGTTGATTTTGTCTCATCGAAGTGGAACACCGGCTATCTGGAAGACGCGCCAAACGTGCTGACAGCAGTTCAGGGTGCGTTAGCCATGATTCCTCTGCCTCGCGCTGCGCAGTTACTTTCGCAGTGCACAGGCTATGTCGACGATCAGCTTCTCAAAGGACATCATCCTGATTGGCAGGAGCTGGATGCGTTTGCGGATGCTCTGGGTGGTATTGATTATTTTCTCGAGCGATTGTTCGAAACAGGCCGGGTTCCCGACGATCAGGCGCTTGACCTGACCCAGGAGAGTCTTGAACGACTCTTTGGTGGCGACGCGTCTAACCCGGGAGCCGAAGACGTTCCGGAACTCGAAGAATCTCAGAGCCCGTCTGACGGTGAAAGCGGTGACACTGCGCTTACCGCAATGTTGGGTGCAAAACCTGAAGAGCTATCGTTCCAGGAAGACGCTGGCGACGATGTTAGCGAAGAATCAGAATTTGATCTGGTGGCGCTACAGGATTCTGAAGACGATGATACTGATAGCGCCCCGGATGGTGGTTTAGAGAGTGAAGAACAGCTGGCAGCAGAAACTACCGCTGCCGCTGACCTCACAACAGAGCCGAGCGCACCAGCAGCTGAGTCTGAAATTTCGCCTGTTGCAGGTGTGGCAGCGGCGGCAACTGTAGCAGCGGTAGCTCTCAGCGTAGATACAGAATCCGACACATCATCAGAAGATCAAGACGAGCCAGAGCTGGCGGAAACTCAGGCGCCTGCGGTTGATCCCGAGATTGTTGAGGTGTTTGTCGAAGAAGTCGATGAGGTACTCGAAACAATTGAGGCGGAGTTACCACACTGGTCTGCTGATCTGTCTGCAGTTGCGCCGATAACCGAGATTCGCCGCAGCTTTCATACTCTTAAGGGTAGCGGTCGAATTGTTGGTGCCAATCAAATTGGTGAGTTGGGTTGGGCGCTGGAAAATATGCTTAACCGGTTGATGGACGGTACGCTGTCGCCTTCAGAAGACCATCTCTTTGTTGTGAGTCATGCCTGCCAGATCATTCCGCAGCTGCGCGCCGATTTTGCGCAAGGACAAAGCTCAGAGCAGCCACAGCTTATAGAGCTGTTGGAGCAGGTGGATGTGCTTGCGTCAGGAGGGGTGCTCTCCCGTGCACTCTCGTCTGACCAATCGTTACCCACTGCAACTGTTGACGCTGATGTTGAAGCAAATGTAGATGCAGATATAGATGCAGACGTTGACGAAGAAGAATTTCCAATATGGGATGACGGCGGTCTGAGTGACGCGGCTGACGCCGCCGATGAAGACATAGATTTGCCTGTTGTTTCTGACGTTGCAGAAGAGGGAATGCGCCCGCCGGCTGTCGATGTGCCCAGCTTTTTTGCTGATACCGACATAGAGTCATCTGCAAGCGCCGCAGACGAATTGCCCCCGGGAGATTCCTGGGCGCTCTTTGTTGATGAGCTACAGGAACATCTCGACGTTCTGGGGAATCGGATTCGCGACTCATTGGCGGACGATCAACTGGAATTGGATAGTCCGTTTACGCGCGCTCTCCATACCATCGCTGGTTCATCGGCTACTGCGGGTGAGTTTGCCATTGTTGGTATTGCCGAACCCTTACAAGACGTGTCTTCTGCGGTTTTACGAGAACGCGGTGGTGTTCTGGATGGCGAGAATCTGGCATTTGTGCGTGAAGGTGTTTACGCGCTGCAACGATTGCTTGATATAGATGCGCCTCGAGATCTTGCAGAAAGCGACGATGACTCCGAGATGTTCTCGGCTGAAGCCCAGCGGCTGCTTGGAACTTTGCACGAAGGCCCCGAAGCCTCTACCAGCTTGCTGGAGATGGATGACACTGCAGTGTTGCTGGATGCCCGTGAGTACCTCGACGGTTGGCGCTTTGGTGCGCTTGATCTTGAAAAAGCGGAGCAGATGAATCGTGCGCTCGTTACAGTTATAGAGCGCGCCCACTCAGACGATTTTGCAGAGCTGGCAGAGGTTCTGCACACAGCGCATAATCAGTTTGGCGACCAGCCGCTGGATGAAGAACAGCATTTTGCACTTGTTGCGGCCCACGAAGACTTGCTCGCGCAGCTTGATGGATTGGCGGCTGGACAGGTAACTACACTAAGCCTGGAAAGTCGTGAACGCCTTCAGGATCTGATGAGCCAGGCTGCCCCGGAATTTTCTCCGCCTGCGCAACAACCAGAAGAAGAGGTGCTCGATGACGATGCGCAAGAGGCGCTCGCCTATACCCTTGATAATTCTGATGCCTTTGATTTAGACACTCTGGATGATGATGTGTTTGCGTCTGATGACGCCACCCCGGTTGACGACGTCGATCCAGTTGACGATGTCGTGCCAGTTGACGACGTCAGCCTGGTTGATGAGGCGATTCCAGTTGAAGATTCCGAGGCCGGCGCTGCTCCATCGCTTGCTCTCGCAGTGGGTATTGCCGCTGCTGGCGCTACCGTTGCAGCTTCTGTGCAGAATATCGACGATGGCGCCGACAAGAGCCCAGAGGCAATCGAAGAAGAAGAGGCTGATCCGGAGCTGTTGGCAATCTTCTTTGAAGAAGCT
>CAZWMD010000016.1:54447-70923 GCA_964634815.1 uncultured Pseudomonadales bacterium
AATCGAAGAAGAAGAGGCTGATCCGGAGCTGTTGGCAATCTTCTTTGAAGAAGCTGATGAGCTGCTTGAAGAGTTTGATCACAATTTGCAGCGTTGGTCTGAGGAGCGCAGTAACTCTGCACCGCTTGAGAACCTGCTGCGTGGTCTGCACACACTTAAAGGTGGAGCGCGACTCGCTGGTCTGTCTTCGCTGGGTGATATGACCCATGACTACGAATCGGTGCTCATAGAATTCCAAAACGGCGAAACAGAAGTTTCTGATCAGCAGTTTGAATCGATTCAGCAAAACTATGACGATCTGGTCGAAGCTGTTGCTCGTGCTCGCGATCCCCAGGCTGAGCAATCTCAAGATACGCTGATAGAGGGCGTGTCTGCAGAAGATGTGCTGGCCAATGAGTCGCTGACAGATGAGGCTCCAATAGAATTAGACGAGGCGCCAGCAGAAATCGATGCGTTTGTTGACCTTGATGGCAATCAGGAAAACTCCGCAGTTGATGACGTCGCTGACGCCGAGACAACAGATCCCGAAGTTGTCGACGATTTTGCAGTTGATGTAGCTGCAGCATTTTCTGTCGATGCCGTAGCTGACATGGATGCAGAGACGCAGCGTGAACAGGAGCTGCGTGCGGCAGCGAACGAGGCTGCGGTTGCAAAATCGTCGCTGGATAATGCAGAAATTGACGAGGTCGAAGTAGAAGAAGTTGAACCTGCGGTTGCTTCGCTTGCCGCCAGTTCAACCAACGAACTCGATACTTCGGAGCCCAAGGCGTTTCAGGCTACGGAACAAAAGAGATCACCTGAATCATCAACAGATGATGAGCGCGCAAGAAGTGCTCAGGAAATGGTGCGTGTCTCTGCCGGCTTGCTGGAAGATCTGGTAAATCTGGCAGGTGAAAGCAGCATAGTCCGCGCGCGAGTCGAACAGGGAATAAGTGATTTTGGCGGTGCCCTCGAAGAGATGGAAACTACCATCGAGCGGGTGCGCGAACAGTTGCGGCGGCTCGAAATCGAAACCGAGACCCGGGTATCGTCGCGACTGGAACGCTCCACTGGGCCGGCCTACGAAGATTTTGATCCTCTTGAAATGGACCGTTACTCGCAGTTGCAGCAGCTTACGCGCTCGCTGACAGAGAGTGCGACCGACATGATGGATCTGAAGGAAACGCTTCGCTATCGCGCGCGAGAATCTGAAACGCTGCTGTTGCAGCAAGCTCGCCTAAACACTGAGCTGCAGGAAGGACTCATGCGTACCCGCATGGTGCCTTTCAGCCGTCTCATGCCGCGGCTGCGTCGGATTGTGCGTCAGGTATCGCGTGATCTTGGTAAGCAGGTTGAGTTCCAGGCCTACAACGCCGAAGGCGAGCTCGATCGCAACGTGCTGGAACGTATGGTTCCACCGCTCGAACACATGCTGCGAAACGCGATCGACCATGGTATCGAGGACGAAGAGCTGCGCCATAGTTTTGGCAAGCCTACTATCGGCCGGATTGGATTGAAGCTGTCGCGAGAAGGTGGTGACGTTGTTATCGAGATTACCGATGACGGCGCTGGTATCGACGTAGAAACAGTTAGAGCGAAAGCCCTCGAACGAGGATTGATGGCGGCTGATGCAGCATTGACAGATGATCAAGTGCTCGACTTTGTCCTCGCCCCGGGGTTTTCTACTGCTCGCTCTGTTACCCAGATTTCGGGTCGTGGAGTTGGAATGGATGTTGTTCACAGTGAAGTGAAGCAACTTGGTGGCAGCATCGATATTGGTTCGGTTCCAGGTCAGGGAACAAGCTTCACCGTACGTCTGCCTTTCACGGTGTCAGTAAATCGTGCGCTCATGGTAACGCTTGGCGAAGATCAATATGCGATACCGCTGAACACCATCGAAGGTATTGTGCTTATACCCAGCGATGAACTGTCACAACACTATGGTCCCAAGGGCCAGCCGTTTGAATACGCGGGTGTGCCATACAGAGTTCGCTATCTGGGAAGCTACCTGGGTCGAGAGTATGTTGCCCGTGGTGAGCAAAACAGCGTGCCGGTGGTTTTGGTTCGATCAGGAGATCAGGCCGTCGCAGTGCATGTTGATGATGTGCAGGGCAGTCGTGAGATTGTGGTGAAGAGCCTTGGACCACAGTTTGCTGGTGTCGGCGGAATCTCTGGCGCCACCATCCTGGGTGATGGCAGCGTGGTAATTATTTTGGACCTGCTGTCGCTCATGCGAGCCGGTGGCCCGGGCAACAACCCGGATATTCGTACTCCTTCTTCGGCAGAGGAAGAGCGCCTTGTATTGGTTGTAGATGATTCGGTAACGGTTCGAAAAGTCACTTCGAGGCTCCTCGAACGGCAAGGCATGAGTGTAATGACCGCCAAAGACGGTGTAGAAGCCGTTTCGGTACTGCAGGAACGCAAGCCGGATATTGTGCTGCTTGATATCGAAATGCCGCGCATGGATGGCTTTGAAGTGGCACGTCAAATCAGGCGCGATGAGCGACTTTCCGATCTGCCTATTGTCATGATCAGCTCTCGTACTGGTGATAAGCACACTGAACGGGCGAGAGAATTGGGTGTGAATCGATTCCTCGGCAAGCCGTTTCAGGAAAATGAACTGCTTGAAACAATTGATGAGTTGGTGAAGCGGAGCTAGCACTGTGGTGATGATCGCGGAAGAAGTTGGCGAAGACATAAACTGTGTTGTGCTGCCAATCGGCGCTCTAGGTTTGCTGGTTCCCAGCGTCTGTGTTGCAGAAGTACTGCCCTGGCGTCGCATTCGCGAAGCAGAAGGCACGCCCGACTGGATGATAGGGCTGATGACATGGCGCGGAGAGTCCATTCCTGTGGTGCGCTTTGAAACGCTTAACGGATCTACAGACGCTGTGTCGTCTGATTGCGAGTGTGTTGCGGTTATGAATCGCTGTCGTACTGCACACAGTGAGGCCTTTTACGCGATTGCCACCGACGGAATGCCGCGAATGGTTCAGGTTGGCGAGGCAGACATTTTCCCTGAGCAAACCCATTTGGGCGTTGCTGAATCAGCGGCGGTTAAAGTGGGCACCGAGCAACTGCGCATCCCAAACCTGGGCTACCTCGAAGACCAACTCATGAACCTGCGGCCCAGCACCTCCGGTCTGCTATAGGTTTAGACTGGTCCTGGACTGATACTCTCAGCTGGCGCGTCGAGCGGCGGCAAGCAGCGCCAATCCAACCAGTGGTGCGGTTTCTGCCCGCAAAATCAGTGGCCCGAGCTGCACCTGGGTAGAGTGGGTTGCAAGCAAATCAATCTCTTTGTCATCGTACCCGCCCTCCGGTCCGGTGAGCAGACATACCGCGCGTTTTGCTACGGCCAATGCGCCGGCATCTGCCTGCGGATCCAGACTGTAGCGGTCCATATGGCACGTTGCCTCCAATACCTGATCAAGCTTTTGCGGAGGATGCAGTGTTGGTAGTCGGGTGCGGCCGGATTGTTCACAGGCGCTAACGATAATGCGCCGCCAGTGTTGCATTCGATTTGCCAGTCGTTTCTCTGACATTCTAAGCTCGCAGCGGCTGGTCTGGGTTAGCCAGATTTCAGCCACATCCAGCTCGGTTGCTTTCTGCAGGGCGTAATCCAGCTTGTCACCTTTTAGCAATGCAACGCTGAGATTTAATGAAGGCGCGTCTTGCACGGTAGAAGAGGCAGTTGTGATATCGAGCCGAGCTGACTTTTTTTCTGCACTGGCAAGCTGTGCGGTGTAATTGTTGCCATCGCCATTGAACACCGTGACGGTAGCGCCGGGACGCAAACGCAGTACTCGAGTCAGGTAGTGACTGGCATCATCCGGCAGTTCAATAGACTGGTCGGGTGCCAGCGGTGTTTCTACAAACAGCCTATGGTTAGTTGCCATAGCTAGTGTGTGTCGGCTATGGGTTAGCGCAGGCCCAAGTTATGCACGATGGCTTTTGTGGCCTTCGCGCGATTGAGCGTATAAAAATGCAATCCTGGTGCTCCGTTAGCAACCAGTTCTTCGCACAGTTTGCTCACGACTTGCAGGCCAAATTCTTGCAGGCCGTTGGTATCGTTCTCAAGGCTTTCGAGTCGCTTGCGCAACCAGCGCGGTAGATCAGCCCCTGCACGTTCTGAGAATCGGGAAAGAGATTGATAGTTTGTGATGGGCATGATGCCTGGGATAATCGGTATGTTAATCCCGGCAGCCTGGACCCGTTCTACAAAGTCGTAGTAAGCAGAAGGGTTGTAAAAGTACTGAGTGATGGCAGCGTCAGCGCCGGCATCTACCTTGCGCTTGAAGAACTCGAGATCAGCGTCCGGGCTTGCTGCATCAGGATGAGTTTCGGGATAGGCAGCCACTGTCACATGGAAGTGATCTCCAGAGTGGTCGCGAATGAAACGTACAAGCTGTTCCGCGTACTGCTTGGTGCCTGTACCCATACCGCTGGTGGCATCGCCACGCAGAGCAACAATGCGCCGAACACCGGCTTCGCTGTACTCTCCTAGCATATTGCCAATATTTGCTTCCGATTCGCCACCCATAGAAAGGTGGGCGGCAGTATCTACCCCGATCGACTGGATTTTGCACACCGTTTTCATGGTGCCGTCGCGGGTTGAACCACCAGCTCCGTAGGTTACCGAGCAGTAATCGGGTCGCAGCTCTCGCAGCGACTCGACGGTGCGTTCAAGACCGGCCTCTCCGCCTTCGTTGCGCGGAGGGAAAAACTCAAAACTCAGATCAATCGCGGAAGCAGACATGAATCACTCTGTTGGATTTGTGGGGTAGCACACACTAAACCGGACGATACTGAACCGGAACACACTGAACCGGAACAGACCAAGCTAGACCCATAGCTAAAGCTTAGAGAGCGCTGGCGAGCGCCTCCGCTTTATCGGTGCGTTCCCAGGTGAAATCGCTCTCGGTGCGGCCAAAGTGGCCATAGGCCGCCGTTGGCTGATAGATAGGGCGCTTCAAGTCCAGCATCGCAATCAAGCCTTTGGGGCGCAAATCAAAGTGCTCACGTACAAGTTGAACGATCTTCTCGTCAGACAATTTGCCCGTGCCAAAGGTGTTGAGGCTGATAGACGTAGGCTCAGCGACCCCAATGGCGTAGCTCACCTGAATCTCACAGCGCTCTGCGAGGCCGGCGGCCACGATATTTTTTGCCACGTAGCGTCCGGCGTAGGCTGCAGAACGGTCTACCTTGCTTGGGTCTTTGCCAGAGAATGCACCACCACCATGGCGAGCCATGCCGCCATAGGTATCAACAATGATCTTGCGACCGGTTAGCCCGGCGTCTCCAACAGGACCACCAATCACAAACTTGCCGGTTGGATTGATGTAAACCTTGGTGTCTTTGGTCATCCAGTTTCCCGGAATGACGGGCTTGATGACTTCTTCCATCACCGCTTCGTGCAGCTGTTTGTTGGTAACTGAAGGATCGTGTTGGGTCGACAGAACAAGTGCTTCGACACCAACGGGCTTGCCCTCGTCATAGCGGAAGGAAAGCTGTGATTTGGCATCAGGACGCAACCAACCCAGGGATGACCGGCGCTTGTCAGCCTGCTGCTTTACCAGCAGATGGGAGTAAGTGATGGGAGCAGGCATGAGGACGTCGGTTTCGTTGGTTGCATAACCAAACATCAGTCCCTGGTCACCTGCGCCTTGCTCATGATCGCTGGCCTCATCGACCCCAACCGCGATATCTACCGACTGGTTACCCAGAGCATTTACAACTGTGCAATCGTAGGCATCAAAACCCAGCTCTGCGCTGTTGTAGCCAATGTCTGCAACGGTTTTTCGAACGATGGCGTCTGTATCTATAACGGCGTTAGAGCGGGTTTCTCCGGCGACAACAATTATTCCCGTTTTAATCAGGGTTTCGCAGGCCACTCGCGATTCTGAGTCTTGGGCCAGCATGGCGTCGACGATGGCATCCGAAACCTGATCGGCTACTTTATCGGGGTGCCCCTCAGAGACAGATTCAGAGGTAAATAGGCCATAGTCGCTCATCGCGCAGATTCCTTTCGACAAAAAAGACGCAAAGTATATCCCATCGCGTGAAACGAACTCATGTGTGGTTAGTCAGCAATTTGTAGGGAAACTTCAGTGTTGAGTTCGTAAAACTGTTTGCAGGCATGCGGCTAAGGCCGGACAATTGTGGTTGTAAGCAGCCTGACACACATTCAGCCAGAGCGATGGGGAAAACGATGGGGACAGATTCCGGTGCCACAAGCAGCGCCAAAGACAACTCTCGCGCACTCGAAGTAGCCGAGGGGCCGGGCAGCGAGGGGCCAAACGCCATTCGCGCATTGGCGATGGATGCCGTGCAGCAGGCAAAATCGGGCCATCCCGGTGCGCCGATGGGGCTTGCTGAAGTAGCGGACGTTATGTGGCGCAAATTTCTGCGACATAACCCGGCAGATCCCGCCTGGCAGAACCGTGATCGCTTTGTGCTCTCGAATGGCCACGGCTCCATGCTGCTGTACAGCTTGTTGCACCTATCGGGCTATCCGCTCTCTATCGACGACATCAAGGCGTTTCGCCAATTGCATTCGAAGACCGCCGGGCACCCGGAATACGGTATCTGTCCAGGCGTTGAAACTACAACGGGTCCGCTTGGCCAAGGTATCGCCAATGCCGTGGGTATGGCGTTGGCCGAGCAACGGCTTGCAAGGGAATTCAATCGAGATGGCCATAAGGTTGTAGATCACCGCACCTGGGTAATTGTGGGCGATGGTTGCTTGATGGAAGGCATTTCCCACGAAGTGGCTTCTTTTGCGGGCCACGAAAAACTCGGAAAACTCAAGGTGATCTGGGATGACAATGGCATCTCGATCGATGGAGAAACCACGGGCTGGTTTAGCGAAGACGTTCCTGCGCGTTTTGAGGCTTATGGCTGGAAGGTAGTGCGAGGCGTAGATGGCCACGATCCGGATGCGCTGGAACGAGCTATGACCGAGGCGTGCGCCAGCGACGACCGGCCGGTGCTGGTGTGTGCTCGCACCACGATTGGTTTTGGCTCGCCAAACAAGGCGGGTACTGCTTCTGCTCATGGTGCACCACTTGGAGCGGATGAGATCGAGGCTACCCGTAAACGCCTGAATTGGGGTTATGGGCCGTTCGAGATTCCCGAGCACATCTACCAATACTGGGATTGTCGAGCCTCTGGTGCTGCAGCCCAAAATCAGTGGAATGAGGAGTTTGCAGCCTACAAAAATGCTCATCCCGAACTGGCACGCGAGCTCGTTCGGCGGATGAGTGGCGAGCTGCCAGAAGATTGGGACAAGGCATTGATGCTGGCTGCGGAACGGGCCCAGGAAGAGATGGCGGTGCTCGCTACCCGCAAATCTTCCCAGGCTTGCATCAATGCGCTCGCACCGGGCCTTGATGATCTTTTTGGTGGATCAGCCGATCTTACCGGGTCTAATTTAACGCGCTGGCAGGACGCTGATGAGTCACGCTACCTGAGTTTTGGGGTACGTGAATTTGGTATGTCTGCCATTGCCAATGGCATGGCCTTGCATGGCGGGTATGTGCCGTTTACCGGAACCTTTCTGGTGTTTATGGAATACGCCAGGAATGCGGTTCGCCTTGCGGCGCTGATGGAGCTGCGAAACATCTTTGTCTATACCCATGACTCTGTCGCGGTGGGCGAAGATGGACCGACGCACCAGCCGATCGAGCAGCTGACCAATTTACGCACAACGCCTAATCTTGATACCTGGCGCCCGTGCGATACCGTTGAGAGCGCCTTCGCCTGGCGCTCTGCTGTGGCGCGTTCCACGGGCCCCAGTGCGCTCATTTTCAGTCGCCAAAACACTCAGCCTCAATCACGCGATGCCCAGACCTTTGAGTCGGTGGCGAAGGGCGGATATGTGCTGGTGCGAGAGGCTAAAGCGCTTGAGGTCATATTCATTGCAACCGGCTCTGAGGTGGAGTTGGCTGTGGCGGCCGCTGCGAAACTCGCCGATGAAGGGGTGGGGGCTCGTGTGGTATCTATGCCCTGTGTGCAGGCATTTTTGCGCCAGGATAGCCAATATCAGACATCGGTCCTGCCGAGTGAAACTACCGCCCGGGTCGCTGTTGAGGCCGCGCATTCTGATTATTGGTACCGCTTTGTTGGTCTTGAAGGCGCTGTAGTGGGAATCGATGCCTTTGGTGTTTCGGCTCCTGGCGACGTTGCGCTCGATACCATGGGTATCAATCTCGAAAACGTGCTGTTGCGGGCCAGGGAGGTGCTCAGTTCATCACAAAAAAAGCGCATAGGAGCTGATGCTCCAGCCTGATTCGCTTATCTTTGGGGCTACAAATTTTGGCCAACAAATAGCGAAACTTACATGACGAATGCTGCTGCGGGTGACCTGAACGTTCAATCCATGCGTGCTGCCGCTCTTGCGGGTGACCTTAAGGGTGTACGAGTGCTTATCAGGGAAGACCTGAATGTACCGGTGAAGGACGGGGTAGTGACATCAGATGCGCGGATTCGCGCTGCGGTCCCAACGTTGAAAACTGCTCTGGATGCTGGCGCCAAAGTGCTGGTGATGTCGCATTTGGGTCGCCCTACCGAAGGCCAGTTCGAAGCCCAATTTTCGCTGGCGCCGGTGGCAACGCGACTGCAGGAGTTGTTGGGCTGCGATGTGCCGTTGTTGAGCGATTGGCAATCGACTACGCCCGAGCTTGCTGATGGTCAGATTGCGTTGCTTGAGAACATTCGGTTCAACCCTGGTGAGAAAAAGAACGACGAGGCGCTAGCCCGGCAGTTGGCAAACTTGTGCGATATCTATGTGATGGATGCCTTTGGCACAGCGCATCGCGCGCACGCATCTACCCACGGTGTTGCGCGTTTTGCAAAACGTGCCTGCGCTGGACTTCTGCTTGAAAATGAACTGGAAGCCCTCGGGCGAGCACTTCACGTGCCCAGCAAACCAGTCATTGCCATTGTCGGCGGGTCAAAGGTGTCGACCAAGCTGGAAGTGCTTGAGTCTTTGGCGGCTGTTGCTGATGAAATAATAGTGGGGGGCGGTATTGCGAATACCTTTTTGGCCGCTGCTGGTCATCCGGTGGGTGCCTCGCTGCACGAAGCGGATTTGCTGGATGCTGCTCGGCGTATCGCTGAACTGACCGATATTCCGCTGCCTGTTGATGTGATGACTGCGCCAGAATTCTCGGAAGACGCTGTTGCAACCGTTCGCCTCGTTGCTGAAGTGGGGCCGGATGAAATGATTATGGATATTGGTCCAGAGACCGCACGCCAGTTTGGTGAGCGGCTAAAGCGCGCGGGCACCATTATCTGGAACGGTCCCGTAGGTGTATTTGAATTTGATCAGTTCGGCGAAGGCACACGTGTATTGGCCGAAGCCATCGCCAGCAGTGATGGATTCTCCATTGCCGGTGGTGGGGATACCCTGGCGGCAATAGACAAGTACGACATTGCGAGCCAAATTGGTTACATCTCAACGGGTGGTGGCGCATTCCTGGAATTTGTAGAAGGAAAGACCCTGCCGGCGGTAGCAATTCTACAAGAACGTAACAACCAGAGCTAAACCTGCCCAACTGTTTACCCCGTTCCTTGGGGTATGATGCCGCCGATTGAAATAGGAGAAATCTGATGGCCCTGATCAGCATGCGTCAGCTGTTGGACCACGCCGCTGAGCACGACTACGGTGTGCCGGCTTTTAACGTCAACAATCTTGAGCAGATGCGCGCCATTATGGAAGGTGCGTCCGAAACCGATAGCCCGGTAATTGTGCAGGCCTCAGCCGGCGCCCGAAAATATGCTGGCCCGACGTTTCTGCGCCATCTGATTTTGGCCGCGGTCGAGGAGTTTCCGGACATTCCTGTGGTTATGCATCAGGATCATGGCGGCTCGCCCGCCGTGTGTCAGCGTTCCATTGCCCTGGGCTTTTCTTCAGTGATGATGGATGGCTCTCTGCTGGAAGATCAGAAGACGCCCGCAGATTACGAATATAACGTGGATGTTACCCGTCGCACGGTTGATATGGCGCATGCCTGTGGTGTGTCGGTTGAAGGCGAGCTGGGTTGCCTGGGTTCCCTTGAAACCGGCCAGGCTGGTGAAGAGGATGGCGTAGGTGCTGAGGGCACACTGTCGATGGACATGCTGCTCACCGATCCCGATGAAGCTGCCGACTTTGTGAAAAAAACCCATGTTGATGCGCTGGCGATTGCCATTGGTACCTCGCATGGAGCCTACAAATTCTCCCGTCCCCCTACCGGTGACATTCTTGCGATCAAGCGGGTGAAGGAGATCAACAAGCGCATCCCCAATACGCATCTGGTGATGCATGGCTCGTCCAGTGTTCCCCAGGACCTGTTGAAACTGATCAACGAGTTTGGCGGAGAAATTCCGGAAACCTATGGTGTGCCCGTCGAAGAAATTCAGGAAGGCATCAAGCACGGTGTCCGCAAGGTCAATATTGATACAGACCTGCGTTTAGCCTCGACAGCCGCGATTCGGAAATTCATGGCGCATAACAAGGGCGAGTTTGATCCCCGGAAATATCTGGCTGAAACCACCAAGGCAATGAAAGCGGTTGTTATTGATCGGTACGAGTCGTTTGGAACTGCCGGGCAGGCGAGCAAGATCAAGCCCATTTCGCTTGATAGCATGTTCGAAAAGTACGCCGGCGGCGGGCTCGATCCGGTGGTTAACTAGTTCGAACTAGAACAGCACTCGAGCGCGAATGGTGCCTTCGATCCTTCGCAGCTCTTGTAGAGCGATGGCCGAATTTTCCTCATCGACGTCGATTACCACGTACCCGATATCATTGCTGGTCTGAAGATATTGGCCGGCAATGTTAATCCCAAGGGTTGAAAATACCTGGTTCACGGCGGTTAGCACTCCAGGCTGGTTGCGATGAACATGCAGCAGCCGGTGGTGACCCGGATGCTCGGGCAGTGCGGCTTCGGGAAAATTCACAGCAGATAAGGTAGAGCCGTTGTCGCTGTAGCGGATCAGCTTTGCAGCAACCTCTTCGCCTATGTTGCTCTGCGCTTCTGCGGTGCTGCCGCCGATATGTGGCGTGAGCAAAACGTTGTCGAGCTTCTGCAGCCGCGACACAAAGGGTTCGTCGTTTGATTTTGGTTCTTGTGGATAGACGTCGATCGCGGCTCCCAACAATGACCCTTCTTCCAGTGCGTTGGCCAGTGCCTCTAAATCGATCACATTGCCCCTTGAGGCATTGATCAAAACCGCACTGGGTTTCATGTGTGCAAGCTCCCGGGCACCAATCATATTGTTCGTTTGCTCGGTGGCAGGTACGTGCATCGAGACTACATCTGCTGTGCCAAGCAGTTGCTCCAGGGAGTCAGCCTGGCGTGAGTTACCCAATTTGAGTTTGGTTTCTATGTCGTAGAACAGAACGTTCATACCCATGGCTTCAGCCAGCACACTAAGTTGTTTGCCGATGTTGCCATAGCCAATGACACCCAATGTTTTGCCACGGGTTTCGAAGGAATTGCTGGCCGACTTCTGCCAAATGCCTGCGCGTAGTTGATTGTGGCGAGCCGGCACGCTTCGCAGTAGCAAGATCGCTTCAGCCAGAACCAGTTCGGCTACTGAACGTGTATTTGAAAACGGTGCGTTGAACACGGGTATCCCGCGAGAAGCGGAGACCTGCAGATCCACCTGATTGGTGCCGATGCAAAAACAACCGACGGCGATCAGGCGATCTGCATGGGCAAGTGCTATGGCGTCAAGTTGGGTACGTGAGCGGATGCCCAGTAGGTGTACGCCATTCAGGGCCTCGGCCAGAGCATCGCCCTGGAGAGCGGACTTGTGCTGCTCAATGTTTACGTATCCCGCGCTCTTTAGTGAATCTACTGCCGATTCATGTACGCCTTCCAGTAGCAGCACATTGATGCGGTCACGATTGAGAGAAGTCTCTGCCACAATCTGGGCTCGATGGAAAAAGGGCGCTTATACTAGCAGTCTTGTATTGTGAATTTTCAGGCGGAATTTGAGAATGACTAAGTTTCTGGATGAGATTTTCTCAGCCAAGCAGTTGGCTCGAGATAGCGATTCTCTTGCTAACTGGGGACGTGATTGGACGAGAGACAAGTCTCCGGCGCCCTCAGCAGTAGTCTTTCCCGACTCAGCAGAGCAAGTGCAGGCTCTTGTGCGCAAAGCCCGTGAAACCGGCACTGCGCTTGTACCCTCTGGTGGACGTACGGGTCTATCTGGAGGAGCAGTTGCTGCAAACGGCGAGGTCGTGGTGTCGTTTGATAAAATGAACAAGATTATTGATTTTGACGAGACTGATCGCTCCGTTCGATGTCAGTCTGGTGTGATCACTGCCGCTGTGCAGAATTTTGCGGCAGAGCGTGATCTGATGTACCCCGTAGATTTTGCGTCCTCGGGGTCCAGTCAGATTGGGGGCAACATTTCGACCAACGCTGGTGGCATAAAAGTCATTCGTTATGGTCTCACGAGGGATTGGGTAACGGGTTTACAGGTTGTTGCTGGAACGGGTGATCTGCTTGCGTGTAACCAGGGCCTCACCAAAAACGCAACAGGCTACGATTTAAGGCACCTGTTTATCGGCTCTGAGGGCACACTGGGATTCATTACTGAGGCGGAGATAAAGCTCGCCAAGGCCGCTGAGCCGCATCGGGTTATGGTGCTAGGGGTTCCAAAATTTGCAGATTTACTGAAAGTGCTCGCGCAGTTTCAGACCCAGATAACCTTGTCTGCTTTCGAATTCTTCTCACAGATTGCTCTGGAAAAGGTGTCAGCCCACCGGGATCTACCTCAGCCACTTGCTGAGAGCACTGAGTTTTATGCCCTTCTGGAGTTTGATCAGAGCGCTGAAGACCTGGCGATGCTTGCGTTTACCCATTGTATTGAAGAAGGCTGGGTGACTGACGGTGTTCTTAGCCAGTCTGATGCTCAGGCTGCTTCGCTATGGCAACTCAGAGAGGGCATTTCGGAGAGTATTTCTGTTTTCACTCCATACAAGAACGATCTGGCGGTTAAGGTTTCGGTACTGCCAGAGTTCTTGAGTCGCGTGACAGACTGTGTGAGCAGTGCTTATCCAGATTACGAAGTGTGCTGGTATGGCCATATTGGTGACGGCAATCTGCATCTGAACATACTGAAGCCTGATGAACTATCGATCGAAGAGTTCTACGGCAACTGCGCCCAAATTAGTCCGCAGATTTTCAAAATGGTCCAGGATGCAGGCGGTAGCATCTCTGCTGAACATGGTGTGGGGACCTTAAAGGCTGAGTATCTGGGCTTTAGTCGATCACCAGAACAGATTGCGATGATGCGTGGACTCAAAGCGGTGTTTGATCCTGCTGGAATAATGAATCCAGGAAAGTTGCTGAATTAACTGACGGCGGCGCGGGCTAACGCGCCGCTGCTCGATCAGTTCTATTCAATCACTTCTACTCCGGACGGTTTGGCGACAATTACTACATCTGCCGCCTGATCAGCAAATATGCCATTGCAAACCACACCCACCTGATTATTCAGGTAGGTCTCCAGTTTTCCTGGCTCGTCGATCCGTAATCCGTGCACATCCAGAATGTGGTTGCCATTATCGGTTACAAAGTCCTGACGCCAGATCGGTTCGCCGCCGATTGCGGCCAGAGCTCGCCCAACCAGGCCGCGTGCCATAGGTATGACCTCGACGGGCAAGGGGTAGGCACCCAGAACATCGACCTGCTTTGAGGCGTCGGTGATGCAGATAAAGCGGCTACTCGAGGCTGCAACGATTTTTTCGCGTGTCAGGGCGCCGCCACCGCCTTTTATTAGAGCCTTGTTTGGATCAACTTCGTCCGCGCCATCTACGTAGACGATAATCTCTTGCACAGCATTTGTACCCAGGACCTTTATCCCATGTCCTTCCAGCCGCTTTTGAGTGGCTTCGCTACTGGCAACGGCCGCATCAAATTTGTTCTTGTGGGCTGCCAGCAGGTCGATAAAGAAGTTTGCTGTGCTACCCGTGCCTACACCAACAATGCTGTCCTTTGTCAGGCTGCTCTCTATGAGGTCTACTGCGGCCTGGGCGGCGCTGCGTTTGAGAGTGTCTTGGTCCATAATCGCGTGCGCTCCTCGGGGCCCAACAGTTGATATCAATAATGATCAGATACCCAAACAAAGTTTCCAATGCTTGAACGCTACGTTAAAAAAATCCTGAACTCGCGCGTTTATGACGTGGCGCAGGAGACTCCGCTCCAGATAGCTCACGGCCTTTCTGACAGGCTGGCCAATACTGTGCTCTTGAAGCGAGAGGACATGCAAAGCGTGTTCTCTTTTAAGCTGCGCGGATCATATAACAAGATGGCCCAGCTGACGCCAGATCAAGCCGCCAGAGGGGTGATTACTGCCTCTGCGGGCAATCATGCTCAGGGAGTTGCGTTATCGGCATCAGCCCTGAACATCAAGGCGGTGGTGGTCATGGGGCGCAACACGCCCGACATTAAGGTGAATGCGGTGAAACGTCGCGGTGCCAGGGTGGTTCTGCACGGCGATGGCTATGATGAAGCGGCAGCTCATGCCATGGCGTTGGCCGAGGCCCGAGGCTATACCTATGTCCATCCGTTTGATGACCCGGAGGTTATTGCCGGCCAGGGCACAGTGGGGATGGAAATACTCAATCAGCATAGCGGCCCGCTCGATGCGATTTACGTGCCGGTTGGGGGTGGTGGCCTGATTGGGGGTATCTCAGCTTATGTGAAGTATCTGCGCCCACAGGTTCAGGTTATTGGTGTTGAAGCCGAAGGGTCTGCCTGTCTCGCTGCGGCCATGGCTAAAGGAAGACGCGTTAAGTTGCCCTTTGAGTCTCTGGATTTGTTTGCCGACGGCGTGTCCGTTGCGCAAATTGGCAAAGAGAACTTTGCCATCGCCCGCAAACATGTGGACTCGGTAGTCACAGTAAGCGTCGATGAGATCTGTGGTGCGGTGAAGGATGTCTTTGACGATACCAGGGTATTGGCTGAACCCGCGGGTGCACTGGCCATAGCGGGTATGAAAAAACACGCACAGCTTTGTGGATACTCCGACAAAACGCTGGTTGCCATTGTGAGTGGCGCGAACGTTAACTTTGATCGCCTGCGTCATATATCGGAGCGCGCGGAACTGGGCGAAGCACGCGAGGCGATTCTTGGCGTGTCGATTCCAGAACGTCCCGGCAGTTTTCATCGCTTCTGCAAACAGCTTGGTAAGCGAGGAATCACCGAATTCAATTATCGGTACGCCGGAGGCGAAGAGGCTCAGGTTTATGTAGGGATGAAAACGGATACCCAGAGTGATCGGGAAACCCTGGTCGAGAAGCTTGTGGGCGCCGGGTATGTTGTAGAAGACATGACGGACAATGAGGCTGCAAAGCTGCATGTGCGGCATATGGTGGGTGGTCGTGGCAGAGACACTCGCCATGAGCTGCTCTACCGGTTTGAGTTTCCCGAACGGCCAGGAGCCCTGCTCAGTTTTCTGAAGGTATTGGGTGCTCGCTGGAACATTAGCATGTTCCATTATCGAAACCATGGAGCAGCGTGGGGAAGGGTATTAGTGGGTTTCCAGGCGAGAAGCGATGAGCAGCGAGAGCTGCACGCCTATCTTAAGAAAATTGGTTATCGGTTCTGGGAAGAAAGCGAAAACCCGGCATATCAGATGTTTCTCCGATAAGCCGGGTCTTTGTTTGCGGAACTGGTGCTATTTGTTGCGAGCAATCCAGTAGTCGATGCTGAAGAATTTGCCGGCACCAGTGAAGAGCAGCGAGATCAGCATAATCAGATAGGTCGCCGCAAACTCAATGCCGTTGTTCAAAATGGTTACAGAGCCTCGACCGGTAAGCCAGCTGTAGTTGCCGTGTTCTTTTAGAAGTCTGATCGCAGCTTGCTTGCGTTCCGCAGCTTCCATTACTCGATCGTTAGCGAGCCAGCTGGTTGAATCTGATAAAGCCAGCCAACCGTTTTCCCAGTGCACAGAGAAGATGGCAACGAGCATGGTGAAGATGAGCGGGATAGCAAACCAGCGAACGGCGAAGCCCAATACCAGAGCAATACCACCGACGAGTTCTGTGCCGGCCGACAGCACAACCATCAGCTCCGGGAATGGTAGGCCCAGACCCCAGTCGGGATTACCCATCCAGGCCGCTGTATCTTCAAAGCTGGCGAACTTGGTCCAGCCGGCCTGAATCATTATCGGCGCGAGAAAGAGTCTTAGCAGCAATGGACCGATGCCATCAATGGCCCCCAGTGCGCTAACGAAGCGATTATTAATTGTTTCCAGGGTGCCAACCAATGACATGAGCGCTCTCCGATTTTTAGTTGTGTTTCAGCCGTTATTGACCAGCCGGTTTTGACCAGAGGTGGTCGTCCGGCTGATGTGATTTTGGGTACGTGGTATTTCGCCGCTGCGCAGTATAGCCGCAGAGCTTCTGTAAATGGAGGGCTTGGGAGGTGAAGAATTGGCGCGGGCATCTCGCCCGCGCCAACCCATCAGAACCTCGCGTTAGGCTGCGCCACCGCACTT
>CAZWMD010000017.1:0-15361 GCA_964634815.1 uncultured Pseudomonadales bacterium
TCTCTGGTTTGATCTCGACGATTTACAAAAATAATGGTGCGCGTTGGAGATTCGCTTTTTATAAAACGTGCCAGCAGTTCTCGTTTCTCTTTGTAGCCTACCAACCAGAATTGCTGATCAACAGTGTCTGACGCCACCTGATCTGGCTCAATAACGACATGCTCCGGGGCGAGTGTCCAGCTGGATGCCAGACGCATCACGGCCTCGTTGAAGGTGGCAGAAAAGAACAGGGTCTGGCGCTGCTTCTTGTGGGGGGTTTGATAGACGATGCGCCGAACGTCTGGAATGAAACCCATATCAAGCATGCGGTCGGCCTCATCGATAACAAGCACTTCGCAGTCCTTGAGATAAATGTCTCGGCGTTGCACAAAATCAAGCAGTCGACCGGGGGTCGCAACCAGAATGTCGAGCGGCTTTGCATGCAAGGCATCACGTTGTTTGTTCATGTCCATGCCACCGACGACGGTTACGATGTGGCAATCCATGTGGGCGGATAGCTCCACCGCGTCAGCTTCGATCTGTAAGGCGAGCTCTCGCGTTGGCGCAAGTATGAGAGCGCGAGGAGAGCCTGGTTTGGAAGCCCCTCGGCGAGGATTCTCCCATTGTTGAGTGAGTATGGTGATGAGAAACGCAGCTGTTTTGCCGGTTCCGGTTTGAGCTTGCCCTGTAATGTCATAATCGGACAGGCTGTACGGCAACGAGACACTCTGGATTGGCGTAGCCGTTGCGAAACCAAGATCATCCAAAGCCATTAGTAGCGGCTTTGGCAATGCAAAATCTTCGAATCGGTTTGTTTCTTCAGTGGTCAAAGGGTTCTGTCCTTTAGTGGATTATTTTGTTGCAGCGGTAGCGAAATGCCGCGCGCTTGCGAGTTTGATCGCACTGACCAGCACATCGAGTGCTGTGCTCAGCTCTTCCAGTTCGGGGTAGGTCGGGGCTATCCGGATATTGCTGTCTTCCGGGTCTACACCGCCGGGCCAGGTCGCTCCTGCTGCGGTCAACTTAACCCCTGCACTGGCAGTCAGGCTAACAATACTTTTTGCAAGGCCTGGTATGCAGTCGAGCGATACAAAGTAGCCACCATCTGGAGTAGTCCAGTTGGCGACATCAAGTCCTTGCAACCCTTCATTCAGTTTCTGCTCCACCAGCTCAAACCGGGGACGCAGAAGTTTTGCATGTGCAGCCATATGTTCCTGCAGCCTGCCTTCGAGGAATTTAACCGTACGCAACTGATTGACCTTGTCCGGGCCAATTGTGGTTGCTGACAAAAATTCTTCCAGTTCATCAAGAGTTTTGGCGGAGGCACCAAAGAACGCGAGACCTGAGCCCGCAAAGGTGATTTTGGACGTGGAGGCAAACATAAACACCTGATCTTGTGTGCCGGCATTTTGCGCGGCACTCATCAGGTTAGAAAGTTTGGTCGCGTTGTCATGCAGCGCGTGCACAGAATAGGCGTTGTCCCAAAATATAATGAACTGTTTGTTGGCTGCGATTTTGGGCAGCGCCGCGAGTCGCGTGACAACCTCATCGGAATAGGTTGTGCCGGTTGGATTGGAGAACCTCGGCACACACCAAATACCGCCAAGCTGGTCATCAGCGGCAACCATTGCCTCCAGCTTGTCCATGTCTGGACCGTTGGTGGTGAGCATCAGGGGTAACATTTTCAAGCCCTGGGATTCACACACAGTGAAGTGACGATCGTAGCCAGGTACGGGGCACACCAGCGTTGGCTGCGTATTTTTCCAGCGCTTCGCCCGGGCGAATTCTGTGGCCTGATGCATAAGCTGCAGGCTTGAGTTACCCGCAGCCATAATGAGTTCTGCTGGAATATCCAGCAGCTGCTGGCCCAGCTCGCGTGCTTCGCGCAGCCCCCGCAATCCACCGTAGTTACGTGTGTCGATACCATCAGCGCTCACATAGTTGCCCTGTAGTATGCCGTCCAGCGAATCTGACAGGTCGAGCTGAGCATCTGATGGCTTGCCGCGCGTGAGATCCAGGGTTTGATTGCGTGCCCGGCTTAATTCGATGTGCCTGGCGAACTGGGCTTCAGCGGCGGCAAGAACGTTTGCCAGTCTTGCAGAATCCAGTGTGCTGTAGCTTTCTATTCGACTCATGCCACAAGCCCATCGGTCTCAGTGCAACCGCTCATCAGGTTCAGGTTTTGCAGCGCAGCACCCCCTGCGCCCTTACCGAGATTGTCGTAGCGGGCTGTAATAAGAACCTGATCGGTATTGCCACTAACTATGAATTCGATTCTGTTGGTGTCTATACACGCCGTGGGGTCGAGGTATCCATCAGGCGCTGCTTCGTCTGCTGAGAGCACTTTTATGAAAGGCTCATCGGCGTAGGTCTCGTTGAGCAGGGCGGCAACGTCTTCAGGCCCCTTGGTGCCAAAATTGTCAGCGAGCTGCCTGCCTGGTAGCGCTGTGCTAACCAGCATCCCTTTGTAGTAGTTACCGACACTCGGCGCAAACAGGGGAGCCTGCTTCAAGCCGCTATAAAGTTGCATCTCTGGCAGGTGCTTGTGTTGCAAATCAAGTGCATAGGGACGCCCGGACCAGCTTGCTCGCTGGTCTTCAGGCAGGCTCTCAAGGCGTTTGATCAGCGCCGTACCGCCGCCTGAATAGCCGGACAGGGCGTGAACCGCCGGGGTTGCTTCATCGCTCAGCCAGCCAGCGTTCACCAGCGGTCGAAGTGCCAGAATGACGCCCTGCGGATAACAGCCAGGATTGCTCACCAGCCGCGCCTCGGTGATTTGTGCTCGGCTTGCCGCGGACAATTCTGGCAAGCCATAGGCCCAGTTGGGCGATACCCGGTGGGCGGTAGATGCATCGAGAAGGCGAGTGTTGCTGCTGCGTGCCAGTTCTGCCGCCTCGATAGCGGCAGTGTCAGGCAGGCATAGAACAGCGATGTCAGCCTCTTCAATGAGTTCCTGGCGGCGCTTATTGTCTTTGCGCTGGTGTTCCTCGATCTCAAGCAGCTCAAATCGCGGTAGTGCGAGCAGACGCTCACGCATATCCAGACCGGTAGTGCCTGCCTGGCCATCGATGAAGATTTTTGTTGTTGCCCCTGGCGGAAGCTCCCCTTTTGAGGGTGAGGCTTTCAAGCCGCTTGCCGTGTCGCTCATTCGAAATATCGGATTAGAAGGTAATATAAGAAGCGCGAATACTACGCGAACCTGATACTCACGCGCTACGGGGGCGCAATAGGGGCGTTACAGAGCTTGCTTAGCCGCTAAGAACCGTCAAGACGGTCCGGGCGTTCGCCACCAGATCGCCCAGGCGGTGCGAACGCAAAAACTGGACAGCCAAAAGGCTCCGATTGGGAGCGCCACGTATTGCAGCAGAAACAGCACGCTCAAAGTCACTATATGAGAAACGGCCTGTTCTGCCCGATCCAGGACCGCCTGTAAGCGATTGCCAATATCCAGTGAATCGCGCTGTTCAGCGAAAAAATCACTCATTCGCTCAAGTATCGAACCGTTGCTGTCAGTGGTGGGTAATTCGGTCTCTTGGTTGATCGCGCTGATTTGCTCTCTTGTCTGAGTTAGCTCAGCTACGGCCGCCGTGTGGCGCTCGGTCAGGGTGAGATTGCCCAGCCAGTTTGCTGAAAACATGACCACCACAAAAATCAGGCGCGTAAACAAGACCAGCGATGTGACGCGCGCTACCAACTTTTCATAAGGCCGCAAGGGCGGTAGCAGCGCGGTGAGCAGATACAGTCCCACGCAGGCACTAAGTATCAGATTGACCCAGTTGGTGCTGAGAAGCTCCGACAAGAGTATCTGGCCCTGTAAGGATATCGTCGCGGTGAGGGCCAGAATGGAGAACCTTTCCACCAGGTCATTCAACGGGTCGAGCACTTCACCGGCGGTGAGCGTGACGCCGATACCAGCAGGCTGTAAGGCAATCTCCGTTCCTTGCGCGACGGAGATTGCACCGTTCAGTGTGCGAGCCAATCCGAAGGCGACGATTACTCTGCCCAGGGCCGCTTCAGCCTCTCCCTGGGCGATGCGCTCCAGGGTTCCGGACCAGCAGGCGGTGACCAGCAGAATGAAAAAGCCGCCCAGTAGCAAAGATCGGCGCACAGGGGATTGGCGGCGCGGGGAATTGGCAAGGTTTGCAGCACTCATGAGCTGCTTATACTCGATTGGGACGGATTTTTCCCAGATTCAAGGGGCGGGGCGTGGAATCAGGCCCAGCTTTGGCGGCGCTCGGCGCTAAACAGCGCTTCGAGTTTCTCCTGAATCGTGTCGCGTACAGAGTTGCGCTCAAGTTCAGAGCGGTCTCCAAGAGATTCCAGGCGCAATCGATGAAGGTGCAAGACAGGCCACTCTGAATCAAATTCGCGCAAATCACCTTTCACCAGAATGGGCAGAAAAGGATCGCTCTGTGGCCGTTTTTGAGCAATGGCGCGTACGCCTTTTTCGAACGGGACCTGGCGTTGGCCAAGTTTGCGACCGGCGCCGACGTTGGCGAGCTGCAAACCCTGTCGATCTACCAGGTCGCCCGGAATAATGTAGATGCCCGTCGCCATAACGGCTTCCGGGTTGATGTGATAATAGGTGTCATGAAACGCGTTGGGGTCTGGAAGAATAACCAGCTTCCGTTCTATCTGACGCGGGAAGTGCATGGTGTACGTGCTGTAGATCTGTTTAACGGTACGGGAATAGACACACAGCGTCTGCTCGAACTGCATGACAAAGTCACGGGCTCGATTGGTGTTGTTGATTGACCCTAGATCCCAGGAGAGATCGGGGTTGTCCGGTAGTTGTTGATCCATGGCCAAAGTATAGGCCAGAGTGGCTGTTAACCTGCGGAATTGGACCTGCTGTCACCTGTGCGCTGGTTCCCAGATTGGCGACTTTTTACCCCTTGGGAGGCTGGTCCGTCAGGCAATGTGCCTCAGCGCGCGTTCCAGCAAGTTCCACAGAGAGTGCCACAGAGTGGCGCGACGCAGATCGGTAGTGCTCCAGCTCGTGGTTCAGGGCTTCTGCCGTTAACCTGAGGTTGTCGGCTGCGTCGAATTCTCCTGGTTCCTCAAGGCGTTTTTGAGACGGTTTATGAGACAGAAGTCTCTGTAGGTGCGCGCGTTGATCAAGCAAGGATTCATCCTGGTGAAAATGTCGCGCCGCATTGAGGAACCGGATGGTTTTGAGTGCATCAAACCACTCATGCATAGCTCGCATCAGGCCATGCTTATTTCGGTGATTTTTGCGTAGACGCAGGAGTGCGTTTGGCACGCCGAGACTTTTCAATAGCCACAACAAATCCGGGTCTCGCCAAGCAGGAGGCAGGCTGGGCAGATGGCGTTCTGGTTGAGCACCAGCGTTCAATTCGCTGATGCCGTCATAGAACTGACGTAGCAGAGCAAAACTTGCAAGCGCATAGGTAGGGCAATCTAGTACGTCTGGCGATGAGACATTGGAGGTCTCGTTGCGCAGGATTTTTTGGATGGCTGGACCGGTTCCAAAAGGGACTCTGTGGCTTGCTCGCGCTGCGAGTGTCACAGGAGCTCCGGTCAGATACTCAATGTCACCGAGCTTCGAGAGCTTATTGAGCAAATAAAAATCTTCGCCGGCCCGACGTTTAGGGAAGCCCCGGGTCTTTGCGTAAAGGTCAGGGTTGATAGCGAGTAAGCTGCCGAGTGCGGGATAGGCGTAGGGAGAGCCGCAGTGGTGCAGATTGAGCTGCAGACTTCGCAGGTAAAGCTCGTACGCAGTGCCTGCTCTTTGGAGGTTGGAATCTGGACTCGAGTGTTTAAACGGCAATATGCAGGCAGCTTTTGGTGAGGTTGCAAAGGCTCTGCTTAGACGCTGAAAATAATCCCCAGGTAGCGTTGCATCAGCGTCAGTGTTGCACAGAAAAGGCGTTGTAATGTGCCCGTCGCTTAGAAGTCGGCAAACAATGTCGCAACCCAGCTTTCGTGCGAGCCCGGTGGCTTGATCTGCAGGCAATGGCTGGGTAGCAGCGTCGATGCAGATGGTATGAATCCCTTTGCCCAATTCTCGCAGCCCAGTGTCCTTTGGGCTGGGTAGCATTGCCAGGGTGCGCTCACGCTGCGGTGACGTTGCGTCTTCGGGTGCATTCACCACGCAGATAATCAGAATGCGCTGGTTTTGGCTGTGTTGATTCAGTTCTTTGGTGAGTTGGCTTAAGTAATCTGCCGGCTCATCGAAGGCAGGGACGACGAGTGCCCAGCGAAAGCGGCCAGATCGGCAGGCGTTAATGCGCTTAGTGTTTGTCACGTCGACGGCTGTGCTTGGCACAAAGTCTGACTTGACGAGGGGTTCGGCGTATTTGGCGAGATAGTTCGCCAGCGGGTCGGTTTTGGGGTTCAGTGTAATGCCGCTCTGGGCGGCAAGCCTGCAACAATCTGGGCCTCAACCTCACACAGTTCAGCCAGCCGTGCCTCAACCTCGGTTTGAGGAAAGTACTGTGCTGCGAGCTTCACAAACAGCTGCCAATGACGACCTTCGCTGGCGGTGATGGCGTTGTAGAACTTCTTAAGTGCAGGATCAGTCATCGCGTCTGCTACCAGTCCAAAGCGTTCATGCCCTCGGGCTTCGACCACCGCTGCAACCAACAGTCTGTCCAGCAGATAGGCTCTGGTACCGTTGCGAATGCACTTCTGCAGAGCGTTGACATAAGGATCTTTTGTATCCGGTTTGGGCTCCGCCCCTCTGGCGATCAACAGTCGAATCACTTCCCGGTAGTGGCTCATTTCCTCCACCGCCAGATCGGCCATTGCCTCTAGCAACTGCGGTTGATCAGGGTAATGAGATGCAACATTCACGGCCATGCCTGATGCTTTTTTCTCACAGGAAGCATGATCGGCGAGAAAGCTGTCGAAATCCTTAAGTACGCAGGGTAGCCAATCATCACCGGTGGGTGCGATTGGTAGTCTTTGTGGCAGAACGATCTCTTTCATTTCAACGTCTTTCACCCTGAAAGCCGCTGGGTGAGCCAGGTTGAGATATCGTGCAACTGTTCGATACAGACCTGGTGGCCCATCTGATACTCGTGCCATTCCACCTGATAGTTCAGCCCGAGCAAGGCTTCTCTTGAGGTAATTGCGCGAGTGATTGGAATCATCGGATCGCTGATGCCATGGGCCATGAATATGGGGGCGTCCACGCTCTCGAGCGTAATCTCATCAATCAGATGCTCCGGGTCGTGCACGTAGGTCGACAAAGCCATGACGCCGCCCAGGCTTCTAGGGCTGCGCAACGCGTGCTGCAGGGCGATAACGCCTCCCTGGGAAAAGCCCGCAACAATGATGCTGGATGGCGCGATACCGGAATCGATTTGCGCCTGCACGAGTGTTTCGAGTCGTTCTGCCGATTCCCGGATGTCTTCCGTGCCGGCAAGCGGCGCTGACATATCGATGTCATACCAGGCGCGCATTTCGGCACCCCCGTTGATGGTCACCGGGCGAACCCGGGCGTGGGGGAAAACAAATCGAATCCCCTCGGGAATCTTCAGTTCTTCGACGACCGGCAGGAAGTCGTGCCCGTCTGCCCCTAAACCGTGCAGCCAGATCACAGCCCCGATTGCGGCGGAATGGGGTTCAACCAGAATCTGATCTTCAGACTCTGTCACGCTGTGGCCTGTGCTGAGTGGGCTGGACATGGCTAACCTCCGGGATTTTATCGCTGGGCATTTTACCGCATCGGCTTCAGGAGTAGGATACCGCGCCCGGTTAAGCTGCGTGTACTGCGTTAACCCTTCACTCATGCAGGTCAAAGCTCGATGTCTGAACCCGCTCTCGATGCTGAACGCGAGTCTTCCAAAAATCTGGGCAGCCTCAAACATGCTCTGAAGTATATGTCGCCTTACAAGGCGCAGATCATTGCAGCGACCGTTGCGCTGATCGTAACTGCCAGCATTACCCTGTCGGTAGGCCAGGGCGTGAGGGTTATTATTGATTCGGGTTTTGGGTCCAGGGATCCGGAACTTCTGAGCTCAAGCTTGCTGTTGTTCGCTGTCCTGGTTCTGGGGCTTACTGCAGGAACCTTTGTGCGATTCTATTTTGTCTCCTGGGTTGGGGAGCGAATTAGCGCCGACTTGCGCAACGATGTTTATGCCCATCTGATCGACCTGCATCCGGGCTTTTTTGAAGTTAATCAGCCTACCGAGATTCAATCGCGAATCACCACCGATACGACGCTGTTGCAAACGGTGATTGGCTCCTCGGTATCGATTGCGCTGCGTAATGCGTTGATGTTTGTGGGTGGCGTTGTTTTGCTGTTGGTGACCAATCCCAAGCTTACGGCCATCGTTCTTGGCAGCATCCCGCTCATTATTGTTCCAATAATCCTCTTTGGACGCAGCGTCCGAAAATTATCACGTTCCAGTCAGGACACACTTGCTGATGTTGGCAGCTACGCCGGTGAATCGCTTCGTCACATCAAGGTGGTGCAGGCGTATAACCATCAGGCTGCCGATGTGGCTGCCTTTGATAACCGGGTTGAGAGTGCCTTTAAGGTAGCGGTGCACCGCATTCGTCAGCGGGCATTTCTAATTGCGATGGTAATGCTCCTCATCATGGGGGCCATAGCTGCCATGTTGTGGGTTGGCGGACAGGATGTGCTGCAAGGCCGAACCACAGCAGGCGAACTTGCTGCCTTTGTCTTTTACGCGTTGATTGTTGCCGGGTCGGTAGGTGCCATCTCTGAAGTATGGTCAGATCTGCAACGCGCCGCTGGAGCAACCGAGAGGCTCATGGAGCTGCTGGCGGCACCGAATGAATTACCTGATCCGCAGATTGCGGCGGACATTTCGACGCTAGAAGGCGCAATTGCGTTCGAGGGCGTAGGGTATACCTATCCTCTACGGCCTACGGTACCTGTATTAACGAACGTGTCTTTTGAAGTGAAACCGGGCGAAATGCTGGCGCTGGTAGGGCCCTCGGGTGCAGGCAAGAGCACGTTGTTTGATCTAATGCTGCGTTTTTATGATCCGCTTGCTGGCGTGGTGCGACTGGATGGCCATGATTTGCGGGCGCTTGATCGCGCAGCGCTGCGCCAGCAGATTGCACTTGTACCCCAGGATGCTGCGTTGTTGGCTGGAACGATTCGTGAGCTGGTGAGTTACGCGCAAACTGAATCCAGTGTGGTTGATGATGAAAAGGTTTTGGCAGCACTCAGCAAAGCCAATGCGCTGGCATTTGTTGAAGACCTTCCAGAGGGGCTCGATACAAGATTGGGTGAAGGTGGGGTAGGGCTTTCCGGTGGGCAGCGACAACGGCTTGCGATCGCGCGGGCGTTGTACAGTGAGCCACGCGTGCTGTTACTTGATGAAGCAACCAGTGCTCTGGATGCCGAAAGCGAGGCCCAGATTCGCGATGCACTGATGAGTATTCGTGGAGAAGTTACAGTGGTAGCGATCGCTCACAGGCTGTCAACGGTCATGGGTGCAAATCGGATTGTGGTGCTTGATGGTGGCAAGGTCTCGGCCATTGGGCCACACAATGAGCTGCTGGAAACCAGTCCGCTATACGCCAGATACGCCAAGGTTCAACTTGAATCACCAAACAAGGCCAACTGGTCTTCAGAGTCTGGATGAGCCAAACGAACGCCCATTCCCAGAAGGCGTACGGGTTGCTCTGCTCTCGACCAACCGCGTTGAATCAGAGACTCAAACTCTGCCAGTTCAACTCTGCTGCCCATGCTTGACACGGTGGTAGTTGTGAAATCGCTGAAGCGAACCTTTACAAAACACTGATCTATTCTGGCCCTCGCGTTTGTCGCGCTGCTGTCGATGCGACCTTGCAGATCGGTGAACAAAGCCTTGCTTGCGCTTAACGCTGCTGGCAGATCGATCAGATCTTCGGCGAAGGTTCGTTCGACACTGATAGATTTTCTCAGGCGATGGGGGCGCACCGGGCGTTCATCCTTGCCACGGCAGAGTTCAAACAGGCGGGCACCAAATTTGCCATAGCTGCGAGTCAGTTGAGTGATGGATAACGCCCGCAGATCACTGCACTTGCGCAATCCCTGCGCGTGCATCCGGGCTGCCGTTACCGATCCAACTCCAAAGATTTTCTCAACGGGCAATTCGGCAACAAAGGCATCGATCTGGTTGGGTGTGACAGTGAATTGGCCATCGGGTTTGTCCCAGTCACTCGCGATTTTGGCAACAAATTTGTTGGGTGCTATGCCGCAGGAGATGGTAATTGCAAGCTCCTCACGAACAGCTCGCCTGATTTCCCTGGCCATGAGAGTGGCACTGCCGTCGAACTCTGAACAATCGCTTACGTCGAGAAACGCTTCATCGAGTGACAATGGTTCTATGATTGGAGTGAATCGCTCAAAAATTTCCCGCACTTGTGCTGACACAGCCTTGTATTTGGCCATGTTGTTGCGAACGATGACCAGGCTTGGACACAAGCGCACAGCCCGACTCATCGGCATCGCGCTGTGTACGCCGTAGCGGCGTGCGAGGTAGTTGCAGGTCGCAACCACGCCTCTCTTGTCTGGAGCTCCGCCAACCGCAACGGGCTGGTCGCGCAGCTCAGGATTATCACGCATCTCTACCGAGGCGAAAAAGCTGTCGCAATCAGCATGAATAATCTTGCGCTGATGGCTCAAATTTTGCGGATTGTTGTGTGGATTGTTGTTTATAGCGCCTTCCGAGATCGTCTTCCGATGGAACCTGATCGCTGTCCTCCGCATAATAACCCGTGGCAGAGCAGACATTTTGATCGTTAACAGAGAATAAAGGGGAGTACGCCATGGGGCCATTAGAAGGGGTAAGAATCATTGAGCTGGCGGGCATAGGCCCAGGGCCGTTTTGCGGCATGATGCTCTCTGACATGGGAGCTGAGGTTATTCGGATCGACCGCTACACCGAAAACCCCCAGCCATCCAAAGATGTGCTTAACCGCAATCGTCACTCGATAGCGGTAGATCTGAAGCAGCCAGAGGGTGTCGAAACGGTACTCAAGCTTGTGGAGTCTGCCGATGGTTTGTTTGAAGGCTTTCGTCCCGGCGTCACTGAGCGCCTGGGTCTGGGGCCTGCCGACTGTATGAAGCGTAACAAGAAGCTGGTTTATGGTCGTATGACGGGCTGGGGGCAGGATGGCCCGATGGCTAATGCTGCGGGGCATGACATCAATTACATAGCACTGTCGGGTGCACTTTACTCGGTGGGTCGCAGCGGAGAACGTCCGGTACCACCACTGAATCTTGTAGGTGACTTTGGTGGAGGTGGCATGTTGCTCGCCTTTGGCATGGTATGCGCTCTTCTGGAAGCCCAGAAGTCCGGAGAGGGACAGGTGATTGACTCGGCGATGATCGATGGTGCTGCATCACTTATGTCGATGTTCTTCAGCATGGCTGCGATGGGTCGATTTACTGATCAGCGTGGTACTAACCTGCTTGATGGCGGTGCACCCTTCTACGATACCTATGAAACCAGCGATGGTAAGTACGTAAGCCTTGGCTCCATCGAGCCACAGTTTTATGCACTCCTTAAGGAGAAAGCAGGGCTTGATGAGGAGACGTTTGGGGCACAGCACGACGCAAGTCGATGGGTGTCGCAGAAGGAAAAACTCACAGCGATCATGAAATCAAAAACTCGCGATGAGTGGTGTGAGATTATGGAGGGCAGTGATGTTTGTTTCGCACCGGTGCTCTCGATCTTTGAAGCACCGGATCATCCCCACAATAAGCATCGCAACGGATTTCTGAATATCGATGGTGTTGTGCAGCCAGCACCAGCGCCACGCTTTTCGCGCACCGCACCAGAGGTGCGACACGGACCGCGTATGGAAGGACAGGATTCAGAAGCGGTACTGAGCGCGGCTGGATTCTCTGCCGAGAAAATTGCAGAACTTAAGGCCAGCAAGGTCATTCCGGGAGCATGAGCACATCTGAGCAAGAACTTCTGGAGCAATATCAGGCCGTCAATGCGCGTGCAGCGTCTGACCCTGAAGGGTTCTGGCGTGAGCAGGCGCAGCGATTGGACTGGTTCGAGTTTCCGCCGAGCATACTAAGCAAGGACAGCAATGGAGCCGACCGCTGGTATGCGGGCGGCAAGTTGAATACCGCCTGGCTCGCTCTCGACCGTCATGTTGAGGCGGGACGCGGTGATCAGATTGCGCTGATCTATGATTCTCCGGCCACCGATACCTACACAAAATACACCTTTGCTGAACTGACCGAATGGGTTGCCAGTGTTGCAGGTTCGCTCCGGGCACTTGGTGTTGAGAAAGGTGATCGGGTAGTTATCTATATGCCCATGGTGCCCGAAACGGCGGTAGCCATGCTTGCCTGTGCGCGTATTGGTGCCGTTCACTCGGTAGTATTTGGTGGCTTTGCTGCGCCCGAGTTAGCTATTCGAATCGACGATGCAACGCCAAAGGTCATTCTGTCGGCGAGCTGCGGTATCGAATTCGACAAGGTGATCGAATACAAACCGCTGCTGGACCGTGCCATCGAGCTTGCTGCGCATAAGGTGCAACACAGCGTTGTGCTGCAACGCGCTCAGGCGCGTGCGACCCTGCATGCGCCACGCGACATTGACTGGATTGAGTTCGAGGCGCTCGGCGATGCTGCCGACTGTGTGCAGCTTGATGCCTGTGATCCGCTGTATATTTTGTATACCTCGGGTACGACCGGTAAGCCTAAAGGGGTGTTGCGAGACAATGGTGGCCATGCGGTGGCGCTGGCTTACAGTATGGACGTGGTCTACGGACTTAATGAAGGCGAAACCTACTGGGCCGCGTCAGATGTTGGCTGGGTGGTTGGCCACAGTTTTATTGTTTACGGCCCGCTTATTGCCGGCTGTTCGAGCATTTTGTTTGAAGGCAAACCGGTACGCACACCCGATGCAGGTACCTTTTGGCGCGTCATTCAGGATTATCAGGTAAGCGCCTTTTTTGTTGCCCCTACGGCCTTCCGGGCGATAAAAAAAGAAGACCCCGATGGTGCGCTGCTAAAGAACTACGACATAACCAGTTTGCGTACGCTGTTTGTTGCCGGCGAGCGTCTGGATCCGCCAACTTATCATTGGCTCGATGAGGTATTGCACTGTCCGGTGGTGGACCATTGGTGGCAAACCGAAACCGGCTGGCCGATATGCTCTAATCTTGCACGGATGGGATTACTGCCGATCAAACCGGGCTCTCTGGCGTTGCCCATTCCAGGTTACGACCTGCGTATTTTTGATGAAGATGGCAACGAACTCGCTCCCGGTGAAGAAGGCAATGTGGTGCTGAAAGCACCGCTACCTCCTGGCGCGTTGCCGACGGTGTGGCAGGATCACGCCCGGTTTCTCGCTGCCTACTGGGAACGTTACCCCGGCTATTACCTGACCGGTGATGGCGGTTACGTTGATGAGCAGGGTTACGTTTACATCATGGGGCGAGTAGATGATGTGATCAACGTTGCTGGACATCGATTGTCGACCGGTCAGATGGAAGAGGTTGTTGCAGCGAACCTGGCGGTCGCCGAGTGCGCGGTGGTTGGAATTAAGGACGCTGATAAGGGGCAGGTGCCTTTGGGTCTGGTGGTGCTGAAGGACGGAGTGAATATTGAGCTGGCCGCCTTGCGCGAGGAACTGATTGCGGCTGTGCGAAGTGAAGTGGGGGCCTTTGCTAACTTCAGGCAACTGCTGCGAGTAGAACGGCTGCCGAAAACTCGATCGGGCAAAATTTTGCGCCAAACCATTCGCAAATTAGCCGACGGTGAGGACTATGCCATGCCTTCGACGATTGATGATCCGGTGATCCTTGAGGAGATTCAGGCCGCGTTGGACAGTCGCAACGCATAGCGACAAATTTGCGGCTTTCGGGTATGAGGTTATCACCGTATCATGGGGCATGATTATTGTGCACGGTACGATCCCGCTGAAACCCGATTGCCGCGAGCAGGCGCTTGATCTTGCGCGCCAGATGGCCGAGGCCAGTACCTCTGAGGACGGCTGCATCTCTTATGATTTTTATCTGGGCCTGCTTGATGAAAATGTCCTGATGCTATTTCAGGAGTGGGAATCGATGGAGTCTTTGCGCGATCACTTTCAAACTGAACACATGGAAGAGTTCATGCGCGTGCTGCCGGAGTACCTTGCGGGAGAAATCGTCACCCGCCGATTTGCCGTGCAAAATGTAGACGACGGTGAGGATCAGCCTATGTCTGAACCCAGACCGATCATTCATTAAGCGTTAATTTGGCACTCACTTAGGTTTTCCAGGCACTTGAACAACTCGTTACCGTCCTCAGTTACACCCTCTGTTACTGTTCGCGAAGGAACCCTGGCGGAAGCCTGGGCGATCTATCAGCAGATGCCTGAATTTGTGGGTGGCTTGTTGGATCAGAGTCAGTTTGAGCATCGATTAGCGCAGAGTTCGGCAATCATATTGATTGCCTGTCAGGATGACGAAGCACTTGGGTTCAAGGTTGGATTCGATCGCTACGCAGACGGCTCTTTTTATAGCTGGCTTGGCGGAGTAGTGAAGCCAGCTCGGCGCCAAGGGGTTGCCCGAGCGCTCTTGCTTGAGCAGGAAAAGAAGGTCATCGCGGCAGGCTTCGACCGGGTTTATGTGAAAACTCTTAACCGCTACACGGGCATGTTGACCCTGCTGCTCACTAACGGTTACGGCGTGGTCGGCGTGAAATTGCCGGACGATTTGCCCGTGGCCGACGGTCGCCTTACCCTGGTAAAGATTCTCCGCGGCTGATGCAATTAGCCTAACCGCTCAGCGAGCCTGGCGAGCCTTTCACCGGCAGCCATTGCAATCGCCTTCTCTTCGTTACTGATCTGCACACTAGCGTTGTTGCCGGCGACATGTGATGCCCCATAGGGCGTTCCGCCTTTTTCGGTGCTGCGCAGTTCGGGCACGCTGTAGGGTACCCCGCAGATCACCATGCCATGATGGAACAAAGGGATTTGCATGGATAAAAGGGTGCTTTCCTGGCCGCCGTGCATTGATGAGGTACTGGTGAATACGCTGGCGGGCTTGTCCACGAGCGCGTTTGACAGCCACAGGTCTACAGTGTCGTCCAGAAAATGCTTGAGTGACGCTGCCATATTGCCGAATCGAGTAGGGCTACCCAGCGCGAGGGCGCAGCAATCTCGCAGATCTTCTTTGGTGCAATACACTGCGCCGGCTTCCGGGACCGGAGGTGCGGTCTGTTCGACAACAGTGGCTACCTCCGGCACGGTTCGCAATCGGGCGCTAAACTTGCTGGATTGAGTGATTCCCCGGCCGATGTAGCGCGCCAGCTCAGCGGTAGTGCCACCGCGGCTGTAGTAAAGCACCAGGATATAGGGTGCAGTTTCTGAGGAAGTTTGGGTCATGGACGTTCACCTTGAATTAACCGTGGAGTGTTTTACGGTACCGTTAGGATGAGGCTTAC
>CAZWMD010000017.1:15461-32970 GCA_964634815.1 uncultured Pseudomonadales bacterium
GTTCACCTTGAATTAACCGTGGAGTGTTTTACGGTACCGTTAGGATGAGGCTTACGTGCGATGGGTTCAAACCATTAAATGCAAGCAGGAGATGCAAACAGGAGATGCAAGCAGGAGATGCAAAAACAATGGCAGTTAGCAGGGTGAGTCGGTTCAACGCCCAATTAGATAAGCCCCGCAGCAGTTGGGTGCGAGGCACACTTCTGACTCTTTTACTCATGGGCATTCTTGCCTGCACACCCGAAGCAACAGATGAGGTGCAGAGCCTTTCCGGGGCCAAGGTCACTCTGTCTGGCTCAGACTGGCTGGTAGTGAATTATTGGGCCGAGTGGTGTGGGCCTTGTCGGCATGAGATTCCGGAACTCAACGAACTTGATGGATACATGGGCGACGCAAAACCCGGGCTCAGTGTCCGTGTACTGGGTGTGAATTACGATGGCTTGCGTGATCAGAAACTCCGGGACGTTAGTGAACGGATGGGAATAGGTTTTGACGTGTTGCTGGATGATCCTCGTCAGCGCTGGGGCCAGGAAATTCCCACGGTTCTGCCCAGCACGTATCTCATCGCCCCGGGTGGAGACTTTGTTGAAACCTTGCTCGGACCTCAGACCCGGGCTGGCATTCTATCGCGTATTGAGACGCTGATCGCCCAGCGGCCAGAGTCCTGACTTCTGACTCTGCAATGACGCTAAAGCAATTCTGTGAACCCTACGACTGGTCTGAGATTGATGCTGAAGTTGCAGATACCGGGGCGGTGATCCTTACCGGGTTTCTTGGGTCAAAGCGGGTAGATACACTCAACGCTGACGTCGAAAACTATCTCCAGCGCGTGAGCTCTGTCGACGGACAGTTACCTGGTTTACCTGCAACTGATTCTTCGATTTATAATCAGTTTCTTGGCTATCGGACGCTCAGATTACATGGATTGCTCGAAAAACTGCCTGCCGTTCACTCCGTGCTTGGTAGTTCTTCGTTGCTGGGTTGGGCCGAGAGGTTACTCGGTCCGGTCGCTACCCAACCACGACTGAGTGCTGCCGAACTGATTCAGATTCAGCCCGGCGAACCTCGTCAGGCTGCTCATCGCGACTCAGATTCCTGGCCGTTGCCAATTGGCGATGCGCCTTTTGTGGTTAATGCCATTATCGCACTCAGCGACTTCACTGCGGCCAATGGCGGTACCTGGGTTGCGCCGGGAAGCTGGCGTTGGCCCGCGGATCGTACCTATTCATCCTCAGACTTTGTCCAGAGTCAGATGTCGGCCGGAGATGCCCTGTTGTTTCGAGGTGATCTGGTTCATGGCGCGGGTGCCAATGACAGTGATGCTCATCGTCGTGCACTTTCGATCTCTTTTTGTGCCGGCTGGCTTCGAGGGGTGGAAAATTGCGCGCTGAATTTGAGTCTGCAAACGGTCCGGGGGTTGAGTCGAGATCTGCAGGCTGTGTTGGGGTTTGCCGCTTACGATGGCAGTGCCCGAGGTACCGGTTTGCTGGGGTTATACGAAAATGGTGATCCTGCTCAAGCGCTTGTTGTTACTGACGTAAGCGACTAAGGCAAGCAGTTACCGCCGGCAGGCCTTAAGCCGGTATTCGCTGCAGGTTTTGCTGATTTCGGGCTGTTCTTCCATGGTGCGGTTTTGCCAGAATCGGCGCCAGCGATCGAACACGAGCTCGGGGTATTTCAGTCGACCCTTGCTGCCGTTGTAGCGCCCCAGAGCCTCCACCAGATCGCCTTTTGAGCGTTCGATGTAGTGGGCGAGAATTGTTGTACCGTAGCGGATGTTGGTTTCGATGTCGGTGAGATTGTCCTGATCTCGCCCCAGTTCTTTGCGCCAGAAGGGCATGATTTGCATCAACCCCTGAGCCCCCACCCGGGAGATGGCAAACGGATCAAAATAACTTTCGACGTGCATGAGCGCTAGAACCATATCAGGATCAAGTTTTTGCTTGTGAGCCTGGGCGTAGACGTTCTGAAGAATTTTGAGCCGGGTTGGTGCGTCTTTCACATAGCGGGCGAGACGGGTGTCGTTGGCCAGTAGCCACACCTGGGCATCGAACGGATCGGCTGCATCTGTGGTTTGAGTGAGTGATTCGCCAAGCTTGGCCAACAGATCAGGATCCTGAACTCGTGTTTTTTTTACTTTGGTTGTGCTGTTTGCCGTTGTGCTGTTTACCGTTGTGCTACTGGCAAAGACATTGCCGCCAGGTCCCAGGCTGAGTATCCCGGCCAGGAACATAACCACACAGGTCTTAACGCCGCTGCCTGACAATGCCGTCTAGCCCTGAATTCTGGCCAGCAGATCGGCGGTTTTGATGAGCACTGCCTCAGCGTCGGTGCGACGACGATACTCCACCTCTCCGCTGCCAAGGTTGCGCTCTCCTACGGTCACGCGATGAGGAATGCCCAGCAGATCTGCGTCGGCAAATTTTATGCCTGGGCGTTCCTTGCGATCATCCAGCAGCACCCGGTAGCCCGCCTCTTGCAGTTGCGTATAAAGACCGTCTGCTGCGTCGCGAACGGCATCAGATTTGGCATAGTTAAGGCCAAGAATATGCACGTCAGCCGGTGCAACGGCGTCTGGCCAGCAGATGCCGTTGTCATCGTGGCACTGCTCAATGATGGCAGCGACCAACCGGGTAATACCCATGCCATAACAGCCCATGATCAAAACCTGCGCTCGGCCTTCCTTGTTTAGAACAGTGGCACCCAGAGCGTCTGAGTATTTTGTGCCTAACTGAAATATGTGGCCTACCTCGATGCCACGGGTGAAGGCCAGAGACCCTTTACCGTCGGGAGATGGATCGCCTTCACAAACGTTGCGCAGATCAACAATCTGGTCGTCGGCCAAGGCGGCGTCTCTGCTCCAGTTAACACCGGTGAAGTGATAATCGGTTTCGTTGGCACCGCAAACAAAATCAGTGAGCTGGGCTGCGCTGTGATCAACTAATACCGGCACTGGCAGATTGACGGGTCCCAGGGAACCAACGGATGCGCCTACCAGCGTATTGATTTGTTTTGGGTCAGCCATTTGTAGCGGGCTTGCCACATTTGCCAGCTTCTCTGCTTTCAGCTCGTTGAGTTCGTGATCACCACGAAGTACCAGTGCAATAATTCCAGGCTCAGCGCTGGTCTCGTCTTCGGTCTCGGAACTTGCTTTAACAAACAGAGTTTTAACGCAGCGATTCGGCTCAACCTGCAACGCTGAGGCAACGTCTGCGATAGTTCGTGCATCGGGAGTTGCCACTTTTTCCAGGGAGGCGTTTCCTGGCGTTGGCCGCTCGGTAGGGAAAATAGTGATCGCTTTCTCTACGTTGGCTGCGTAGTCAGATTCTGTAGAGTAGGCGATGAGATCTTCGCCAGATTCGGCCAGTACCTGAAATTCGTGAGAGTTATCTCCGCCGATAGCGCCCGTATCTGCGTCGACAGCGCGAAACTTCAGACCGATTCGATTGAGGATCCGTTCGTAGCAGGCATGCATCTCGTCGTAGGTTGCATCAAAGCTGTCCTGGTCGAGGTGGAAAGAATAGCCGTCTTTCATGATGAACTCGCGCGAGCGCATTACACCAAAGCGTGGGCGAATTTCGTCCCGGAATTTGGTTTGAATCTGATAAAGGTTGCGGGGCAGCTCCTTGTAGCTGTGAATTTCACGACGGACCAGGTCTGTAACAACCTCTTCCTGGGTGGGAGACAGGCAAAACTCGTTGTCGTGACGATCACGCAATCTGGCAAGTTCTGGACCCATGGCCTCCCAGCGGCCGCTCTCTTCCCAAAGACTGGCAGGCTGCACCACGGGCATCAGGAGTTCCTGGGCGTTGGAGGCTTCAAGTTCTTCCCTGACGATGGTTTGAATCGCCTGCAACACCTTCACGCCCAGTGGCAGCCAGGTGTAAATCCCTGACGCGACCTGACGAATGAGGCCGGCGCGGAGCATGAGGCGGTGGCTTGCCACATCCGCATCTGCCGGATCTTCTTTCATGGTAGGGATTAGGAGTTGGCTCGCGCGCATGGCGTGGGATTCTCTTTTCGTTGGATGTACTGTGGACAAAAAAAGGGCTGTGAGACACCTCTCGCCAGCCCTTTTCTTTTGCTTTTCCGCTTAAGCGGGAAAGAATACCGCGGGGTTTAGCCCACCATTTCTTTCAGCTTCTTCAGCGCAGTAACACGAGCGCGAATAGAAGCAGGCTTTGGCCCGATCCAGATCTCTTCGCCAGTTGCCGGGTTGCGACCCAGACGCTTCTTGGTAGCAGGGCGCTTCACAGACTTGATCTTCAGAAGACCAGGTAAGGTGAACTCGCCAACGGCGCGTTTCTTGATGTGGCGTTCGATGAGTACTTCAAGCTCGTCGAATACTGCAGCCACCTGCTTCTGGGTCAGCTCGGTGCTTTCTGCGATATCGGAGAAAATCTGCGTTTTGGTCATCTTTTTGGTGATGGCCGTCAGTTTACGAGCCGGAGCTGCTGCTGCTTTCTTCTTTGCTGCGCTCTTTTTCTTGGCTGCGGTTTTCTTTGCAGGTGCCTTTCGCTTGGCCGGAGCTTTGCGAGCGACTTTTTTCTTGGCCGGTTTGCGTGCCATTAATCAATTCCTCAGTTGGAGAGAGAGTCTGATTGGTCTCAGACGTGTTTAGGTCCGTGTTTTCCTCGGTTAACGCCTGTTCAGCACTGACCGATGGGGCGCTTTATAGCCTACTGCTTGCCTATTTCGCAAGCGGCTAGATGAGAAAAACCAGCGAAATCGCTGTATTTTTTGGGTTTGCGCGGCTAAAGATGATCAAAAAAGGCCCTGTCTAAGAAGGATATATCAATAAAAAAGCTGCATATTCGTGGATTTATGTCGCTTTCTTCTATCCAATTTCGCTGGATTTGGTGGTTCGAAAAGAGCGTGCAATTGAGCCCCAAAATTTAGTAAAAAACCGCCATAATTAGGCGTAAGCTGCGCCGCTGCGCAACAGATCGCCCGCTGAATCTGCGAACCTTGCAGGTCTGAATTGGTCTCGTTGGGACTTATCTCCAGAATACAGGTTCAGTTTGGACAGAGTTTTAGCGGTGTTTCAGGTGTCCCGAGTAGTGATCCAAAAGTTCACCAAAGTGTCACAAAGTCATGAACAGCAAATTAACCAGAACAAAAGAACGCTATGCCCATTTACGAATACCAGTGCGAAAAGTGCGAACACCAATTCGACACGCTGCAAAAGCTCAGCGAAAAGCCACTTAAGAAGTGCCCGGAATGCGGCAAAATGTCACTCACCAAGTTGGTATCCGCTGCTGGCTTTCGATTGAAGGGCGGTGGTTGGTACGAAACTGATTTCAAATCCGGTAAAAAGAAGAATTTGGCTAACAGCGACGAATCCGGCGGTAAGTCATCAACAAATAATTCTTCGGCAGCCTCTGGTGGAACCGACAAAAGCGCCAGCCAGGAAAAAAAGAGCTCTGCTGGTAAGAAAAAGAGCGGCGCCGCGGGTAAATCGGCCTCAAACTAGGGGCACGCATCAAATAAAGCCCTGTAAACAGGCGCAGAATGAGCTCAACAGGCGCAGAATTACTAAAACTGGTGGGATAGACAAAGAACGGGCGCTGGATTGACCATTTACTGGTTGGGCGCTGAAACAATGTGGTCCTGTGATCCAGACTGTCCAAATTCAAGGAAAAATCAACATGCGAAGTCACTACTGTGGCGAGATTTCTACGGCCGAAGTGGGCGAAACGGTGGCCCTGTGCGGCTGGGTGCATCGGCGCCGCGATCACGGTGGCGTTATCTTCCTGGACGTTCGTGATCGCAGTGGGCTGGTTCAGGTGGTCTATGACCCTGACACTCAAGAGAGCTTTGCCACCGCTGATCGCGTGCGCAATGAGTACGTGTTGAGAATGGTGGGTCGGGTGCGGCCGCGTATGGAGGGCAAAATCAACCCGGATATGGCCACTGGCGAGATCGAAGTTCTTGGGTCTGAGCTTGAAATACTCAATGTGGCGGCCACTCCACCATTTCAGCTCGATGAACACTCTGATGCGGGTGACGATGTGCGCCTTAAGTACCGTTATATGGACCTGCGCCGGCCCGAGATGCAGCAGCGACTGGTACTACGGTCACGCATTACCAGCTTTGTCCGGGAATTTTTGGAGTCAGATGGCTACCTCGACGTTGAGACGCCAACCCTCACGGCGGCAACTCCCGAAGGGGCCAGAGATTACCTGGTGCCCAGCCGTACTCAACCCGGTCAGTTTTTTGCGTTGCCGCAGTCGCCGCAGGTATTCAAGCAGTTGCTGATGATGTCTGGTCTCGATAAGTACTATCAGATTGCGCGGTGCTATCGTGATGAAGACCTCAGAGCGGATCGCCAACCTGAATTCACCCAGATAGATATCGAGGCGAGTTTTTTAACATCACTCGACATCATGAACATGACCGAGGCGATGTTCACTGGTTTGTTTAAGAGCGTTCTTGATGTCGATTTGGGTGCATTCCCGGTGATGACCTATTTCGAAGCCATGCGTCTGTACGGTAGTGACAAGCCCGATTTGCGCAACCCCATGCAGTTTGTCGACATCGCTGATTTGATGAGCGAAGTTGAGTTCAAGGTCTTCAATGGCCCTGCCAATGATCCACAGAGTCGGGTTGTTGCACTGCGCGCACCAGGCGGTGCTTCACTCTCACGTAAGGTGATTGATGGTTACACCGAGTTTGTCGGCCGCTACGGTGCTAAAGGTCTTGCTTATATTAAGGTGAATGATCTGGCTCAGGGCGTAGCGGGTTTGCAGTCGCCCATACTTAAATTTCTTCCGGACGAGGTGGCGCTGGCCGTATTGGAACGGGCTGGTGCGCAAACCGGCGACCTGGTGTTTTTTGGGGCTGACAAATCAGGCGTTGTGAATGATGCCCTTGGTGCCCTGCGTAACCAGCTTGGTGCCGATCTGGGTCTCATTGCTGATGGATTTGCTCCTCTATGGGTCATTGATTGGCCGATGTTTGAGAAGAATCGAAGCGGTGAGCTGACTTCGGTACACCACCCGTTTACGCGCCCAACCTGCAGCGTAGATGAACTCAAAGCCGACCCGCTTGCCTCACGGGCGGATGCCTATGATGTGGTGCTTAACGGCCATGAGGTTGGTGGTGGTTCTGCACGTATCCATGAAGAGCCAATGCAGGATGCTGTTTTTGAAGCATTGGGTTTGGGCAATCAGGCGCAGGTCAAGTTTGGGTTTTTGCTGGATGCCTTGAAGTTTGGTGCGCCACCGCACGGTGGAATAGCCATTGGGCTTGATCGCCTCACGATGCTGATGGCGGGTACCGATGCCATTCGGGATGTGATTGCATTTCCAAAGACCCAAACTGCAAGCTGTTTACTTACTGAGGCGCCAAGTGAGGTTAGCGAGACCCAATTGCGCGAGCTAAACTTACGGCTGAATCTGAAGGCTGGAAACTGAGGCACTAGAGGACCAGACGGAGACCTAGGATATGGCGGGCCATTCAAAATGGGCGAATATCAAACACAAGAAGGCGAAGGTTGATGCCCAGCGGGGCAAGCTGTGGACAAAGCTGATCCGCGAGATCACCGTTGCTGCGCGGCTTGGCGGAGGTGATCCGAACGATAACCCGCGGTTACGCGCCGCCGTTGATAACGGTTTGTCGGCCAACATGCCGCGGGACACGATTGATCGGGCCATTACCCGAGGCGCCGGTGGTGGAGAAGGCACCAATCCGGATGAGCTTGTCTATGAAGGCTATGGCTCGGCAGGGGTGGCGATTCTGGTTGAAGCCATGACCGACAACAAAAACCGCACGGTTGCAGAAGTGCGTCATGCGTTTAACAAGTACAACGGCAACATGGGCACCGATGGTTCGGTGGCGTATTTATTCAAGCGTCGGGGCGTTTTGACCTACGCCCCGGGCGCTGACGAGGAGCAGCTGATGGACGCTGCTCTTGAAGCCGGCGCGGAAGACCTGCAAATGGAAGACGATGGTGCGGCAACGGTACTCACCACCTTTGAGTTGTTCGGCAAGGTGGTTGATGCGTTGCGAGATGCAGGGCTTGAGCCGGATAACGCTGAAGTGACGATGCTGCCGGACACAACAGTGGCTTGCACTGAGGATGACGCGCTGAAAGTGCTGCGGTTGATTGATGCGCTGGAGGAGTTGGATGACGTCCAGAATGTCTACAGTAACGGCGAGTTTCCCGAAAGCGCCTATGAGGCGTCTTGACGCGTATTCTTGGCATTGATCCGGGTTCCCGTACAACGGGCTACGGCATTGTAGACATCCCTTCTGATGGGCGGCCGCACGCTCGGGATCAGCTCAGATACGTTACCAGTGGGTGTATCAAAAGCGGGTCGGGCGAGATGCCCGAACGGCTGGGAGTTATCTATCAGGGCCTGTGCGAGATTGTGTCGGAGTTTGCGCCCGATGAGGTTGCCATCGAACGAGTCTTCCTTGCCAGGAACCCCGCGTCTGCATTGAAACTGGGTCAGGCAAGAGGTGTTGCCATTGCGGCTGTAGTGGCCGCTCAACTTAAGGTGTCTGAGTATGCTGCCCGGGAGGTGAAGCTTGCGGTCACCGGAACCGGTGGGGCTGAAAAATCCCAGGTCCAACATATGGTCCGAGTGTTGTTGCAACTCGCGGGTACGCCTGCTGAAGATGCCGCGGATGCCCTTGCGATTGCGATCTGCCACATCAATACTGCGGCAAACCCGCACGTTTGCTAACTCACCGAGAATCCAAAGTTCCATGATCGGACGCCTGACCGGCCAGTTGTTAAAGGTTGTCGACAACCTGGTATTGATAGATATCGGTGGCGTAGGCTACGAAGTTGAGGTGCCTGATGGCGGCCAAATGCCATTGCCTGGCCCGGTTTCTTCGTCTGACGATAAAACGCTGGAGGCAACACCGTTAGTGCTGCATACCCACCTGGTGGTCCGCGAAGACGCTCAGTTGTTGTATGGCTTTCTTCGGGAAACGGAGCGTGACCTGTTTAGAAATCTTATACGGATCAATGGCGTTGGACCGAAGATGGGGCTCGCGATTCTTGGTACTTACAGTGCAGGCGATTTGGCGCGTTGCGTGCTCGATGATGACTATCGGGCACTTACCAAAGTGCCGGGTGTTGGGAAAAAGACCGCGGAGCGTTTGCTGGTGGAATTGCGCAACCGACAAGAACTCTTACCCAAGGCAGAAGAACCAGCGACCCCGTCCGCAGCGCTTTCCCAAAGAAGCGTTATTGACGAGGTTGAACAGGCGCTGGTTGCCCTGGGATATAAACCTCAGTATGCATCCCAGGTGGTGCAGCAGGTGGCGCAGGACCCGGACATTGGCGATAACACCCAGGCTATGCTGCGTGCAGCGTTACAGTATCTTGGGCAAAAATCAGAAGGTCAGGTGTGAGGTTTAGGTGTCTTCTCAGGGTGGCAAAGGTGTCAAGGGCGGTCAGGGCGAGGTGCGTCTGTGAGTATTGAACCAGATCGTTTGATTGGACCCGCGGCAGTGTCGGAAGACGCTCGATTTGATTATGCGCTGCGCCCATCAACCCTTGCAGAATACATCGGTCAGAGCAGCGTCCGCGAGCAGATGGGCATCTTTATTCAGGCCGCCAGGAAGCGTGGCGAGGCGCTCGATCACGCCCTGATTTCTGGCCCTCCGGGCCTGGGTAAAACTACGCTGGCACACATTATTGCCAACGAAATGAACTCTAGCCTCAAGGTGACGTCTGGGCCGGTTCTGGAGAAACAGGGTGATCTTGCGGCCCTGCTTACCAATCTCGAGGCGGGTGATGTGTTGTTTGTCGACGAAATACATCGACTCAATCCTGTTGTCGAAGAGATTCTCTATCCGGCTATGGAAGACTACCAGCTCGATATTATGATCGGCGAAGGACCAGCGGCGCGCTCGCTAAAGCTTGAGCTGCCAAGATTCACATTGGTCGGCGCAACGACTCGGACCGGTTTGCTGACCTCGCCATTGCGCGATCGGTTTGGCATACAGGCACGATTGGAGTTTTATTCCCACACCGATCTCGCGCAGATTATTACCCGCTCGGCGAGCAAGCTCGGTTTGAAGCTCGACGCGCCTGGGGCCAGTGAAATTGCCCGGCGTTCCCGGGGTACACCGCGTATAGCCAATCGCTTGCTGCGGCGTGTAAGAGATTTTGCCGAGGTGAAAGGGGATGGCTCGATTACAAAAGCGATAGCCGACCAGGCCCTCAACATGCTGAGCGTCGACGCTGAAGGATTCGATGGCATGGATCGACGGGTGCTGTTGTCGATCATGGAAAAATTTGATGGTGGACCAGTCGGTCTTGATTCGCTGGCCGCCGCCGTTGGTGAGGAGCGAGATACCATTGAGGACGTTCTCGAACCCTTCCTGATCCAGCAAGGCTTCTTGATGCGAACCCCTCGGGGGCGGGTCGCAACAGGCAAGGCATATGCGCACTTCGGCCTGAAACCTCAAAAAACAACGTTTGATGCAGAGACGGACGGTAGCGAGTCCGGCACTTAGCACGGAAATTCCTTACTTCAATGCTGGCACTCGTCGGAGGGCCGGGTAACCTTCGTCCCGAACGCAACCTAGAAGCGGAGCCGAGAACGCGTGACAGAAGATCTTTCCATTTTTGCACTGATCTCCGGGGCCAGTCTGCTGGTGCAGATTGTGATGGCCGTGCTGTTGATTGCCTCAGTGATTTCCTGGTTCATGATTTTTCAGCGCTGGCTGGCATTGAATGCCCAGCAGCGATCCATGGACGCCTTTGAAGACGAGTTCTGGTCCGGGGTTGATCTGCGGCAGCTCTATACGGAGGTGAATGCTTCCGCCGGCGAGCTGTCTGGCTACGAACATGTGTTTGTCGCGGGCTTTAAAGAATTCAATCGTCTCTCTGATCAATCCAATGCAGATCCGGATGCGATTCTGCAGGGCAGCCAGCGAGCGATGCGCGTAGCGCTCAATCGCGAAGAGGAAAAGATGGATCGCCACATTCCGTTTCTTGCAACGGTGGGATCTACGAGCCCTTACATCGGCCTGTTTGGTACGGTTTGGGGCATTATGAATTCATTCCGCAGCCTTGCGAACATGAGCCAGGCCACTCTGGCAACGGTTGCTCCAGGAATTTCTGAGGCGCTGATTGCAACAGCCATGGGATTGTTTGCGGCCATACCCGCTGTAATCGGCTACAACCGATTTTCGGCGCGCGTTGAGGTGTTAACCAAGCGGCTTGAAACCTTCTCTGATGAGTTAACCGGAATTCTCGCTCGTGCCGCCCATGCCGGTTCTCCGTCCAGTCGCGGTGGACGGGCAAGTGGCTTAGGTAAGAGGCCAAACAGCTAATGGCGGGTAGGCGCAAGCCCATGGCAGAGATCAACGTGGTGCCCTACATCGACGTGATGTTGGTGCTGCTTGTGATCTTTATGGCGACGGCTCCCCTGCTCACTCAGGGTGTACTGGTGGATCTGCCGGATGCTCCGTCTGAGCCCATCCAGGAACAGCAAGAGGACCCTTTTGTGGTGTCCGTCCAGGCTGACGGGGCGATTTTTGTGAACCTTGGGCTTACGGATGATGAAGACGAGGGAACCCGGGTGACCGAATTTTCCCTTGCAGATCAGGCGGCGAAGGTCATCAGCGCCAGGCCAGATATACCCGTGTACGTACGCGCCGATCACAGTCTCGATTATGGCCGCGTAGTAACAATCATGACGGTGCTGCAGGGAGCAGGTGCAAAAAGCGTTGGCCTGATTACTGATCCCGGGAGCAGCTCCTCGACGGGCGGCTGATCGTCTGCGATGTTGTATGTACTACGCCATTATTTGTTGCCGGTATTGCTCGCTTTTGCACTGCATGCCTCACTGGGGCTGTTTCTTTGGCGCGGCATCAGTGACAGTGTGGTTGAGGAGCGGGTGATCAAACCCAAGGTGATTAACTCGACATTGCTGGTGCTCGAGCCGACCGAAAGCCGGAAGCGTGCCAGCGCGCCTCCGCCGGCACCGGAAGCCGCCGCAAAACCCGATAAGGTTGACCCGCGACTGCTGGAGAACCAGCGTCGGCAGCGTGAAGAAACACGGCGCAAGCAACTGGCGCTGGAACGCGATAAAAAACGTATTCAGGAAGAAAAACGCAAGGAGCAGGAAAAGCTCGCGCGCGAAGAAACCGCACGAGTGCGTGCAGCTGCAGAACTGGAGCGGGCCGCTCGTATCGAAGCGGCGACAGAGCGTGCGAAGGCGGAGCGCCAGGCGCGGCTGGATGCGCTGGCAACAAGCTCGCTGGATAATGCCACTGATGACGACGCTGCCCAGGGTGAGGAAGCGGCATTGGCGCAGTCTTTTTTTCAGGGTATTCGCAGCAAGATTGTGGCCAACTGGTCGCGCCCGGCTTCAGCGCGCAACGGCATGAAAGTGACGTTGCGCGTGGAACTTGTGCCTGGGGGCGGGGTGGCAGCAGTTTCGCTTGTGACATCAAGCGGGGATACGGCGTTTGACCGGTCTGCTGAAACGGCAGTGCGCCGTTCTGAACGGTTTGATGTGCCCGATGATCCCGCCATATTTGAACGCCGATTTCGGCGTTTCAACCTATTGTTTAATCCCGAGGATTTACTCCGTTGATTATCAAAAACCTGTTTACTGTTCCGGCTGTTCGAGCCGGGAACCAAGCCCTGGCTGGGCTTAAGCTTGTGCTATTCGTGCTGTTTGGCACCTTATCCGTATCGCTGATGGCTGCGGAAACTCTGGACACCGTGATTATCGATGCCGGTTACGACAAGCAAACCAAGGTGGCGGTGGTGCCCTTTCGGATTGATCCGCGAGTTCGCGCGCAGTCCTCATTGGAAGGCATTGTTGAGTTTGATCTGCAACGATCAGGTCAGTTTGAAGTGCTTGATGCCTCCAGCATGTTATCGCTGCCCAGCACGCCGGCAGAGGTATTGTTTCGCGACTGGAAGATTCTGGGTCAGGAATTTCTTGTGGTGGGCAATGTGGTGCCCGGAGCCAGCGGTGGCCAGATTCTGAATCTCTATGTGTTTGATGTAGTGGCAGAACGGCTGCTAGCGGCTCAGGCGATCGAGGGCTCGAGTGAGCAGTGGCGGGATATGGCCCACAAAGCCGCGGATATTGTATTTGAGCAGGCCACCGGCATTCCCGGCGCGTTCTCAACCCGGCTGATGTATGTTCTTGCCAGTCGATTGGGCACAGGTGGTGCTAACTTTAAGCTCGAAATTTCGGACTCTGACGGCGAGCGAGTGCGAACACTGCATGAATCCAGCGAGCCGATCTTGTCGGCAAGTTGGTCGCCGAATGGGCGGGAAGTTGCTTATGTGTCCTTCGATACGGGTAGATCTGCGATCTATCTGCACGATCTCATAGAGAACCGACGAGAGAAAATCGCAGAGTTTCCCGGCATCAATAGCGCGCCGCGCTACTCACCTGATGGCAAAAACCTCGCCATGGTGCTGTCAAAAGACGGTAATCCTGAAATCTACGTCATGAATCTGGCGACGCGTGAGCTGCGCAGAATGACCCAAAATCGGGCTATCGATACAGAACCTAGCTATTCACCTGATGGGCGCAAGATTGCATTCACCTCGGATCGAGGTGGCAAGCCGCAGATTTACCAGGTGGACGTGCAAACCGGGCGGTTTGATGCCCGGTTAACCAATGAAGGGGACTACAACGCCCGGGCGCAACATATGCCCGATGGCAAACATCTGATTTTCGTTCATCGCAAGCTGGGTGTGTTCCACATTGCCTGGCAGAGTCTGGTGCGCGACGATTTTAGAATCCTTACCCAAACCAATCTGGATGAGTCGCCTTCGGTTGCGCCGAATGGCGCGATGTTGATATATGCCACACAAATCGATGGCCAAGGTATACTGGCGGTCGTGTCTGTGGATGGTCGCGTGAAATATCGGTTGCCGTCCTCAGATGGGGATGTGCGTGAACCGGCCTGGTCGCCTTATTTACGCTCGGTAGTCACTACCACGCCTCTCGGTGGAGTCTAGAAACACTATCAGGCATCCGGATGTTTTCTTTATCTTGTAATTTTTCGACCGCGAGGCCAAATTCGCTTCGCGTATGCGCTGACAAAACGTCTCAGGAGACACTCAGAATGAAAACTATTGGGCTTCGCGCCGTCGCTTCGATGTTCCTCGCCCCACTCATGGCGAGTCTTGTGCTCGTGGGGTGTAACAGTACACCCCCAGCGGCCCTGCCACCGGGTACCGATGACAACGAAACCCAGGTGACGCCGCCGCCTTCACCGCCGCCGCAGCCTGAGTACGGAACCTTTGACCCGAGTGGTAATCCGTACATCCCCGGTACCAATCAATTGCTCGCGCGAACGTTTTACTTCGCCTACGACCAATCCAATCTGTCGCAGAACGACCTTGCCATTCTGGAGATGCATGCCCGGGTGCTTGCGGATAACCCTGCCAGTCGAATTCTCATTCAGGGGCATTGCGATGAGCGCGGCACGCGCGAATACAATTTGGCTCTGGGCGAACGCCGCTCTGATACGGTAAGGCGGTTCCTGCTGTCGGCCGGCGCATCAGCTGCGCAAGTCGAAACGGTGAGTTATGGCGAAGAACGACCTGAAGACCCGGGTCACAATGAAGCCTCCTGGTCGCGCAACCGTCGCGCGATTGTGGTTTACCGCTAGGCTCCATATGTTGAGCAGGATCGTTTCCGCCGCATGGTTTGCGCTCTGCCTGGCGGTGGTAACGGCTGGACCGGCGCAGGCCGCTGTGCCGGTAGAGGAAATGAGCACCGGGGGTAGCACCCTGGGAGACACGGTAACCCCTCAGCCCATCTTGCCTGATGAATTAAGTCCAGCGACATCTTCTCCGGCAGCCGCTCCAGCAGTAAGCGGCTATCCCGGATATGGCGATGGTGGTCTCCCGAGCAATGGTCTCCCCAGCAATGGTCTCCCCAGCAATGGTCTCCCCAGCAATGGTGTCTCTGATGAGGCTGACACCAGGTCTCCGGGTGTTGCGATTCAAACGGCCCAGCCGGGGCAAAATGCGCAGCTGTTTTTCGAGATGCAGGAACTGCGCAGCGAAATTTTGCGCCTGAGCGGGTTGGTTGAGGATCAGGCGTTTCAAATTAAACGCTTACAGGATTTGCAACGCTCCCAGTATCTGGACATTGATCGGCGCTTGACCGAGCAAGGCCGACCTCCGCTCAATGCCAATGATTCGGCGCAGGCGTCGATTGCACCTGCAGCCTCTGTGGCGAGTAGTGCTGCCAGTTCTGCCACCAGTGCGGATGCTACCAACAACGAACAGAGTCCAGCGGACAAACCCTCAGCGAATTCCGCAGATTCACCCGCTGGATCTCCACCACCAGTGCCACAAGAGCCACAAGAGCAACAGGCGCAAACTGTGGCAACACAGCGAACCGAAGCTGATGCGTACGCCCAGGCATTTGAGCTGATGAAGAACCAGCAGTTCGAGCAATCGATTGTTGCTTACCAGAATGTTATAGAACAGTTTCCAGGTGGCAGCTACGCGCCTGAATCTCGCTACTGGCTAGGCGAACTCTATCTCATGGCAAATCGACTTGAGGATGCTCGCGGCTCATTTAACGAGGTGATTGATCAGTTTCCCGCGCATCAGAAGGTGCCCTTGTCACTGTACAAGCTCGGGGTAGTCAATCATCGGTTGGGGGGTACCTCAGAAGCCCTGGTTTATCTCGACGATGTTGTTGTCCGTTACCCGGATACGCCGGCCGCAGGATTGGCCCGTACCTACGCTGCAGAATTGCGCTAGGCGCTGCTGCGCACACCATTCTTAAAGTACCGGCTGTGAAACGTTCTGCATGACTCTCTCAAATACACCGACCCTCGAGATATCGACAACGGCGACCGATACGGCAGCAGCCCCGGACAGATTGCGTATCACAGAAGTGTTTGTCTCTCTTCAGGGTGAAACGTCACGTACCGGCTTACCCACGGTTTTCATTCGTCTCACCGGTTGTCCCTTGCGATGCGGCTACTGCGATACCGCATACGCGTTTTCTGGCGGTGAAGTGCGCTCTATCGACGAACTGGTGGAACAGACCCGGGAATTTGGGGTTTCGCATGTCACCGTTACCGGTGGTGAGCCTCTGGCTCAACCTGGAGCGCTGGTGCTCATGCAGAAGCTTTGTGATGCGGGGCTGCAAGTGTCACTTGAAACCAGTGGGGCGCTTGATGTTGCAGAAGTTGACTCTCGAGTGGCGCGGGTTGTGGATGTAAAGACTCCGGCTTCTGGTGAAGTGAGTCGCAATCTGTATAGCAACCTGGAGCTTCTGAACGAGCGGGATGAGATAAAATTTGTAGTGTGTGATCGCAATGACTATGAATGGGCGCGCCTGCAATGCACTCAGCGTGGCCTGTTTGATGGTGCTGCTGATGTTCTGTTTTCGCCCAGCGTTCCTCGGCTTGATCCGCGACTACTTGCAGACTGGATTGTTGAGGATCGATTGCCTGTGAGATTTCAGATGCAACTTCACAAAATTCTCTGGAACGATGAGGCAGGCCGATGAGCACAGAGCCCATTGACCGCGCCGGCAGGCGAGCAGTCATATTGCTTTCCGGTGGTCTTGATTCCGCCACGGTGCTGAGCACGGCAATGGCTGAGGGTTATGAATGCTACGCGCTGTCTTTTGATTACGGTCAGCGCCAGGAAGCTGAGCTGGCCGCTGCACGCCGGGTTGCAAGCGTCGCGCAAGCAACGGAGCATCGAGTGGTGTCGCTGGATCTTTCCCAGTTCGGCGGTTCAGCGCTTACGGACGTGTCGATTGACGTGCCGGAAGAACCTACCGAAGGGATTCCTGTTACCTATGTGCCGGCTCGTAATACGGTGTTTCTGTCACTCGCACTGGCCTGGGCGGAGGTGCTGGGCGCAAACGACGTGTTTATTGGTGTCAACGCCGTTGATTATTCCGGGTATCCAGATTGCCGCGGGGAATTCATTACAGCTTTTGAGGCCATGGCCAACCTCTCAACAAAAGCCGCTGTCGAGGGCCAGCGCTTGCGCATTCATACGCCATTGCTGGATTTAACCAAAGGCGAAATCATCCAGCTCGGACACCGCCATGGAGTGGACTACGGGCAGACCGTTTCCTGTTACCAACCCACGCCAGATGGCCGCGCCTGCGGCCGCTGCGACAGCTGCAGGCTTCGGGCTGCCGGGTTCGCCGAGGCCGGGGTTCCTGACCCAACCCCTTACGTCTGATGCGCCCAGCTCGCTCCTCGGCGAGGCCCTAAACGCTGTTTAACCCCTTGACGCTCCAGGTGCAGGGCCTGGCTTTTGGGTCCCCCGGTCTTCGTGCCCAGCCGGGGTAAGAATCCTCCGGAAAGCAGCCATTGCGGTTGCGTTTCACTTTTCCGCCGCTAAACTGTGCCGCTCGCTGCGACGGGCCATTCAGCCTGCGCATCGATCCTGCGGAGCGCTTATGCAGTGCTCGCTTATGCAGGGCAGGGACGTTAGCTCAGTTGGTAGAGCACCGGGCTTTTAACCCGTTGGTCCTGGGTTCGAACCCCAGACGTCCCACCATTCCTGTCCTCCTGTCCT
>CAZWMD010000017.1:33070-37633 GCA_964634815.1 uncultured Pseudomonadales bacterium
TGTCCTGTACTCCTGGACTTTCCCCAATAGCAATTTAGTCGCAGAACACTCTGCTGCTGATTCCTCCGTGATGGCTGGCCTTTGTCCCTGGCGCGATGTACGCGTACCTTCTAAGGTCGACTAAACAACAAGAGGGGAGTCTGTCGTGGCGCTAGCGAAGTTCAGCCGATCTATAGAGGGTTCAGTGGCCATTATCACCGGTGCGGCCAGTGGCATGGGGCAGGCCACCGCCAGGGTGTTTGCCGATGCAGGGGCGCGGCTCGCCCTGATCGACATCAATGAAGAACCGCTTATGCAAGAAGTGGCGCACATTTCCGATGCTGGTGCCGATGTCCGCGGCTACCCGCTTGATCTATCGGATGGCGCCGCGATACAGGCGACAGTAGGGCGCATCGCTGACGATTTTGGTGGCATTGATATCCTGGTAAACAACGCGGGTATCTCTCTATTTGCGCCGATTGATTCTGAGGATTTTGAAGAGCGCTGGGCGCTGTCAATGAGCGTTCTGCTGACAGCTCATACCCGCACCATTCGTGCGGCTCTGCCATTTTTACGACAAGCCGAACACCCACGAATAGTTAATATCGCATCTACCGAAGGGCTGGGTGCAACGGCCGGCGGTAGCCCGTATACCGCTGCCAAAACGGGGGTGATTGGCCTCACACGTTCGCTGGCGGTTGAGCTCGGGCGCGAGAACATCACGGTGAATTGCATTTGTCCTGGCCCTATTAACACCGGGATGACGGCGGAGATTAATGATGATCACAAAACAATCTTCGCCAAGCGCAGAGTTGCCCTGCGGCGTTACGCTGATCCGGAGGAGGTAGCTCATGGAACGCTTTCGCTAGTCTTGCCAGCGTCTTCCTTCATCACCGGAGTAGCGCTGCCCATTGATGGTGGGCTGACGATTCGCAACGCATGACGCGAGCTTTTGGCGAGAGGTTTTGTGGCGAAGACCGATAAGGAGCGATGTCGATGAGCGATCTGGACGTTCTCACGTGGAAGATAGGTGACGTCTCTATTCACAGATACGTCGAGCTAACGACAGCATCGCTTGGGCCACATTTGCTGCCACAGGCCACCCCCGAAGCTCTTGCCGAACACAGGTGGCTTGCGCCTTTTCTGGATGAGCGTCAGAGGCTTATCCTTAGTATGCACAGCTTTGTGGTGGAAACCCCGGACCGGACCATTCTGGTGGATACCTGTATTGGCAATGATAAGGACCGGAGTTATCCAAAGTGGAACCACATGCAATCAGATTTTCTTCAACGATTGAGCGCTGACGGTTTCCCACCTGATCGTTTTGATACTGTCCTGTGCACCCACATGCACGTTGATCATGTGGGATGGAATACCCGACTAGTGGCGGATCGTTTTGTACCAACGTTCACTGCGGCCAGGTATCTGTACAACTCCGCAGAATGGGATCACTGGCGACACGAGCCTCAGGAGTATGGACCGGTTGCCGAAGATTCTGTGCTGCCCGTGATAGAAGCCGGACTTGCAGACTTTGTAGGCGCGGATCATAAGGTGTGTCCGGAAGTTCAACTCGAGAGTACGCCGGGGCACACACCCGGACACGTTAGCGTGCACATTCGTTCGCGGGGCGAGGAAGCTGTGATTACCGGCGATATGATTCATCACCCGTGCCAGATAGCTCACGATGATTGGTCCAGTACTGCCGATGTTGATCCTGTTTTGTCAGCAGCAACGCGAAAAGACTTTTTGCACCGATACGCGGATAGGCCGGTGCTGATTCTTGGAACGCACTTTGCCACGCCTACCGCAGGCAGATTGGTGCGCGACGGGACCAGCTTTCGGTTGGACTATTGACTGTATATTTGTTGATCGGATCGCTTGTTAATATTGTTGCTTATGGTTTTGATTCGGGCGTTCGGTGAGGGAAATCGATCACGGTTTTTTGTGTCGCGGTAGGTAGTCTGGGGGCAGGGATTCATAGGATGAACGGATGTCAGCTAGCCCTGCAACGCTAAAAAAGTATCAACCACGATCTTTGTGGCTGGCTCTGCTTTTGTTTCTGCCGTCGGCCTACTCTTCAGCAGAGGCCTACCAACCCCTGTTCTCAAACGAGATGCTGCAGTCTCTTGATCCTGCCACGCGTGAACGTTTTGCAGAGTTGGAAAATGAAAACAAACGGCGCTGGCGCAACCGGAATCCCCAAAAGCCGGATATTGAAGCGGCCCAGCGACAGCACGCAGAGACTCAGGCAATGCTGCAGCGATTTGAGGAGAGTCGTCGTCTTGAGCAGGCCGCTGCGGCGCGACAGACTGAGCGATCGTTAGAACAACAACAGAGGTGTGCTGTTGTGGCATCGGAGATTGAAAACCTGTCTGCGGGTGGCTCTTTTTACGAAACCCTGGATGACGGCCAACGTCGATATTTATCGGACAATGAGGTCGCAGAGCGGGTGAAATTTCAGCAAAAGAGTTATAACAAGCACTGCAAAGGCTTATGAGCAGAAATCCTGAAAACCCATTTTCGTTGCGCCGGTAGTCTCTTTTCTCTGCGAGCTCCAGCGGGAGGTCGCAAGCTATTCTCAGTTTCGCTCTGCCTGGTCCTTGTTCAGCTTGTTCTTATTCCCGATGTCCTTGGGCAAAGCAAGGTCGCTGATCCCTCCGACACATCGTCCACTACACAGGTCTTTCGTTCCGTAAATGCCGAGGGTGTGGTGGAGTTTAATGACTACGGAGACGGCGTTGCGATTTCCGTAGAACCCCCGCAGAGAGTTGGACGCCGAGAGATTCAGCGTGTCCGTAAGAGACAACAAGACATACTTGAGGTGGCGCAGCTACTTAACTCTGAGCGTACTGATCGAGAAGCACAGCGTCGACGCGATAGAGAACGACGAGCGCGCCTGGACGCGGCTTCGATTCGGGCTGCGCGGGACGCCTATTATCCCTCCGGCCGCCGGGGCTTCTCGCCGTTCCTGTTACCCCGCTCATCAAATCGTTTCAGAGGTTTTGGGCGCGGTCGTCAGGGCCGTAACAAGGTGTATTCACCAGACCTGGATTACCCCCGAGGCCGTTCCAGAGGCCAGCGATCAGGTAAATCACAGCCTGCAGCGCCACCGTCCCAAGCCATCTTTGATCTGAATTCTCCCGCATCCTGAAGAAAGCAGGCGCTGGCAGTGGGCTCGCTCAAGGCGCCGCAATCACTCCAGCATCGACAAGATCATTGATGCGTTCCTGCAAACCTAGCTCTGTGAGTATTTCCGTCGTGTGTTCACCGATGTCCGGAGCAGGGGTGGGTGTCGCGAGGGGAGTACCAATGAAACGCGGTGCGGTTCTGGCTTCTCGCAACGGGCCCGCGATTGGGTGGTGCAGGTCGCGAAATACCTTGTTGTTCATAACCTGAGGGTCGGCGGCTAATTCAGTTAATGCGCCGGCCCGGGCGAAAGGCACCTCATGTTTGTTCAAACGCGCTTCCGCTTCTGCGAGAGTCAGTTTCTTTGCAGCAGCGGCAACAGTGGATTGCAGTACTTCGCGGTATTCGTTGCGATGCTTCATGCGTCCATTGATGGTGTTGAACCGACTATCTTCCGCTAATTGCGGCAGCTCGTAGGCAGCACACAGACCCTGAAACTCGGCGTCTGAAAGGGTCATTGTGGCACCCCAGCCATCAGCATATTCGGTGAGGTGTCCAGAGGCCCCTATGGGCGGGCGCTCATCGATTATCGAGCCTTCTTCTGTCTGCAGAATAAGATCTGCGGCAACGTCTGCCCAACTGAACGCAATCGCGGTGTCCAGCATGGACAATTCGATGTGTTGACCGGTTCCTGATTTGCTTCGTGCAAGCAGAGCGGCGGTGATTGCCTGACTGCCAGTGTACGCGGTGAGCTTATCAAGCAGCAGCATGTTGACCTGTTCCGGCACCTCGGGATGTTCGATATGAATTCGCCCTTGAACCTGGGCGATACCGGAGAAGCTTTGAATGATGGGATCGTAGGCCCGTTGTCCAGCGCGCGGACCAGATTGGCCAAAACCACTGATTGACAGGTACACCAATCCAGGATTCTCCGCTGACAAGTGGTCGTAGCCGATGCCCAGTCGGTTAACGACCCCGGGGCGGAAGTTTTGAATGACAACATCTGCGTCGCGGGCTAGCCGATGGACGATGTCTATGCCCTCTTCACGACCAAGATCCAGGGCTATGGAGCGCTTGCCTCGGTTTAGCACATGAAAGAAACCCGAAAACCCATTTCGCTGGCTACCAACGTGCCGCTGAATATCGCCGGTCAACCGCTCGACCTTGATCACCTCTGCACCCTGATCGGCGAGTAGAGCGGCCGTTAGCGGACCCGATACCACCGCAGCAAGGTCAAGCACCCGAAAGCCCGTGAGCGGCCCGCTCATATTGCGTCCGCCGACGCCTGCCGCTGAAATAGCCTGATCCTTACGCTGCCTATCAACGTTTAATTCTCCAAATATCTGCACATTAGCCCAATTCCCGATCGATCACTCTATCAGAGCGTCCCGGGCCCACCTCTTCTCTGGAGAATGGGACATCCAGGAATTTGGGACATCCAGGAATTTGGGACATCCA
>CAZWMD010000017.1:37733-46184 GCA_964634815.1 uncultured Pseudomonadales bacterium
TGGGACATCCAGGAATTTGGGACATCCAGGAATTTGGGACATCCAACAATCTCGGATACGGCAAATCCTTTGCCTGGATGTCCGGTAAACTCGTGAAATGGATTCTCAGGAAACAGATTCGCAATTCTCAGGCGGCTTACAGGCCGCCATTCGGCTTTGCGAGCAAGAGTTGCTAAGGCTGCAAGAGGAGCTGGAGGTGATCAGGTCTAGCGATCATCCAGAGCGACGGACGCTGATTCTGGGGCATGTGAACCGCATTGATGAACGACAGGATGCCCTGGAGGCGCTTAGAGCGGCGATCGAAGACCCACAGGGGGGCTAGTTTAGAAGCGTCCTTAGGGCTTGAGCCAGACGCTGGTTCACACTTGGCTTGGTGCTCGACTCCAGGGTAGATAAGGTCGCAAGCCCGCCTGGATTGGCAACATTGATCTCGATAAGCCAGGGGAACGCCATATCTATGGCGGCGAACCGAATCCCATTATTTGAAAGATAGTTGCCTATATCTTGTATTTTCGAGACCTGTTGGCTGTCCAAAATTACAGGACGTGGTCGCGCCCCCTGGCTCAGGTTGGCAAGAAAATTGCGGTCCGGGATGCGCAGGTAACTTCCAATAATGGAGCCGTTAACCCAGAGTGAGCGAGTCTCTCCTGAAACAATCTCTTCAACGTACGCTTGCAGTACGCAGTAGCGGCCGTCTTTGGTTGAGGATTTGAGTGCTCGCTCCAGATTGTCTGCGGCCGAGACCAGAACCACTCCCCGGCCGTAGCTTCCCGCACTGGGTTTCACTACCCACTGAGCGACCTCGGGGTGGCGCGTTGCCGCTGCAACCAAATCCTTGGGTGAACTGCCGGTAAAGGTGAGCGGTGAATGCGGCAGGTTTGCGTGCTTGGAATGAAAAAAAGCCGTAGCCATTGGGCTGTTCACAAGTTTCTCTGGAGGCAGATTATTCAAGATTTGGCAGCGATCCAGGAAGTCATACTGCTCACCCAGGCCCAGCATCCACACCAGGTCAAACGTATCGAGCGGCGTCGCCCCTGCACAGACGGTCTGTTCCATCATGGCGAGTGAACTGTGGCTGAAGACGCTGACCTCCCAACCGTCCTGCTGGAGCGCATCCGTAATGCGCTGATGATTGTCGTTGTGCGGGGAAACGCCGTTAGATAATAGCGCCAGTCGGGGTGGGCCATTAGGTGAATGCTGTTCAGGGTCGCTTGAGGACTGGGTTTGGCTGCGCAAAGTATCTGTATTTTGGTGGCGAACCGACATAGCTTAGCAGCCCGGGCAGAACCAGGATGATTCCTAACTCCTCGTCTTTAGATGTCTGGATGGTAAACTCCGGTCATGGAAAACTCAGATACCAATCTTCCCGATTTCACACTCAGCGATGAGCAGATTCCCTTGTATGAGCCTGCGGTCCTCGATGAGTCCCATAAGAATGAGCTGAAAGCAGAAATTAAGTCGCTGTTGAAGGATCGCGGTGCCGCTCTGGTTGCTCATTACTATGTGGATCAGGATGTCCAGGATTTGGCTGATGAAACTGGCGGGTGCGTCTCTGATTCGCTGGAGATGGCTCGGTTTGGCCGAGACCACAGTGCCGAGACGCTCATCGTTGCTGGTGTCAAATTCATGGGCGAAACAGCAAAAATTTTGTCTCCCGAAAAAACGGTTTACATGCCGACCCTTGAGGCTGAATGCAGTTTGGACATCGGCTGCCCGCCAGAAGAGTTCGAGGCATTTTGCAAGGAACATAGCGATCGCACGGTCGTCGTTTACGCAAACACTTCGGCGAAAGTGAAAGCGCTGTCTGACTGGGTGGTTACCAGTAGCGTTGCGTTGCCAATAGTGGAGTCCTTGCACGCCAAAGGCGAGAAAGTCTTGTGGGCACCTGATAAGCACCTGGGCGGCTATATACAAAAAGAAACAGGCGCCGACATGCTGCTTTGGAACGGAGCCTGCATTGTTCACGAAGAATTCAAATCCAAAGCGCTTTTTGATCTGAAAGCGGTGTATCCCGACGCGGGTGTTTTAGTGCATCCAGAATCTCCAGCGGCCGTGGTTGACTTAGCGGACTGCGTAGGTTCGACGAGTCAAATTATTAAGGCTGCTGGTGAACTGCCGAACGACACGTTTATTGTTGCCACCGACCGGGGCATTTTCCATTACCTTCGGAAAGAAAACCCGGGTAAGCGATTTATTGAGGCGCCTACTGCTGGTGATGGTGCAACCTGTCGCAGCTGTGCCCATTGCCCGTGGATGGCAATGAACGAGCTTGAGGCTCTGCGCGATTGTTTGCTGGATGGTACGGGTCGGGAAATACTTGTTGATCCTGAGGTTGGCAAGCAGGCGATGGTGCCGTTGCGGCGCATGCTGGACTTCCCCCGGCCTTAGTATTTCTTGTGGCTCTGTTGGTTCTCGAGACCGTTTGCGTCAGAGCAATTGGCCTGGGCTATGCGCCTCTTTTGCGCTGAATTTCACGGATATCGGTAAGCCTTGCTTCGAGGCGAGCGAGCAATTGAAAATCGTCTGGATCAACCAGACCGCGTGCGTATTCCAAATGACTAACGGCCCGTGCGTAGGCTCCATGCATTGCAAAAAACTCGGCGCGGGCCCGGTGGACGCCGATGATATCGCCAGCTTTGCCCGCAACTTCTGCGAGTTGGTACCAAACCTGAGCGTCGTCGCTGTGGGATCTGCTCAGTCGCTCAAGCAAAAACTCCGCTTCTTCAAAACGCTCAGATTCAACGAGTCCTCTGGCGTATAGCATCGACAGAGCGATGTTGGATGGATTAAGTACGAGTTGCCGTGCCAGCAAATTCTGCGCTTCATCCGTTATGCCGGCGTTAAGTAGCAACTCAGCGTGAGTGGCCGTAACCAGAAGCCGGTTGGGCATTTTTTCCAGTAAAGGCCTAAGCTCGGCCAACGCTTTATCGTGTTTTCCGCTTTGAGACAGGGCCAGGGCATAGCCGTACCGAGCGCCCGTGTCCTCGGGAGCATCTCGGAGTTTCTTTTTGAAGAGCCTCGATGCTTCTTCTGTGGAATTGGCGTAATGCAGAATCACGCGTGAGCGCATCATCTGATAGTCAACAGAATCTTCGTAGCTCTCTTCAAGTGGCGTCCGGGAAATTTGATTCTTTGCATCGCTAATGCGTGATTCGCTCACCGGGTGCGTGAGCAAAAACTCTGGAGGTGTCTTGGTAAATCGAAATGCCCGGCGCATACGATCAAACATTCGGGCCATGCCGTTGGGGTCCATGCCACTGTTGATCAGCGTATTCAAACCGACCCGATCCGCCTCTTGTTCGCGTGAGCGGCTGTAACGTAATTGGCTATTGATTGCGGCTGCCTGACTGGTAGACAGGGCAGCCAACCCGGCATCTCCTCCAGCGAGGGCGCCGAGAGCAATCGCAGCGACCAATGATGCAAGCGTGGGAATGGTCATGCTGCGCTGTTGTTCCAGGCCACGGGCGAAGTGACGCTGGCTTAGATGAGCCAGCTCATGAGCCACCACTGAGGAGTATTCGTGCACATCCTCGGCGTGCAAGAACAGGCCCATATTGATGCCTACGACGCCACCAGGAGCGGCAAACGCATTGATCTGAGGATCGTCTATGAGTACGACGCTCAGAATGCCATCTCGCAGCTCCGAGTATTGGGTCAGACGCCTGAGTTGCACATCGGTGTAGTACTTCAGCAGCGGATCAGAGGAGAGCGGCAGCGTAGCGCGGATTTGCTGCAAGAAACTGGCACCAATACGGGCCTCGGTCTCGAGAGAGACAAGCGCTGAGGAGCTATCACCGAGTAACGGTAGCTCTTTCGGAGGTGCCGGGGTCGCTGGTGAGCTGGCCAAGACGAGGCAGGTTGCCCCGATGGAGAGCCAGCGTCTGGCGCGGCGGTTTGACGGTTGCTTGGTGTCGTTATCTTGCATCTTGTTTCGCATAATGAAAGGAACGTGCGAAAAGCGCAAAGTTCCCTTGGCTTGCGTCCTACCCAGATCCCCTGATCCGTCGGCCCCGCCCGGTTCAGCTGTGAGATACTGGGAGGATGACAATGTACTGTGCCCTCTCCCAAGAAGTAGACGCCGAGCTGGATGTACAGGGGCTGAACTGCCCCATGCCGCTGCTCAAGGCCAAACAGGCGCTTAACAGGCTGTCCGCCGGCGAGTTGCTGCGGGTTCGGGCGACGGATCCGGGTTCTGTGAGGGATTTTGAAGTGTTTAGCCAGCAGAGCGGTAATGAACTGCTGGATGCGCAGACCCTGGACAGTACATTTGTGTATTTATTGCGCAAACGACCAGATTAAAGTCGAGACTCTGGGCCACCTGGGCGGATAATCCCGGTCACTTATTGGTATGGGTTGATTAACAACGGGTTGGTCAGGAACGGATTGGTCAGAAACGGACTAGTCAGACACAGATTGGCTACACTCAGATTAGTTGGAAATGGGTTAGATCGATGATGCTTGCCGGGAAGTTTTCGTCATGAAGTTTATGGATGTGATTGGCGGCTGGATAAACCGCTATTTTGCCAATGAGGAAGCGATCTTCTTGATTGTTTTCCTCTCAGCCGGATTAGCGGTTGTGATTTCTCTGGGAACCTACCTGGCTCCAGTGCTTACCGGACTTGTGCTCGCCTTTGTGCTCGAAGGTCTGGTGCGTCGCCTGGAGCTTGTGGGCCTGCCCAGGGTTGTGGCCGTATCTGTGACCTTTCTGGTGTTTACCGGATTGCTGGTGGGATTCATTTTGATCGTCTTGCCGCTGGTTTGGCGTCAGTTGCGCGCGTTGGTTGATGCCGTACCGGCGCTCCTGGTTAGACTGCAGGACGCATCTATCGAACTCCCTGAGAGCTTTGGAGACCTGCTGACCCGTGAGCAGATCCAGGGCTACGTTAACCTGGCAGTGGGTGAGGTCGGAAATCTGAGCCGCGGGATGGTAGAAACTCTGGTGTCCCAGGTGCCGTCGGTTGTGGGGCTATTGATCTATCTGGTGCTTGTCCCGATCTCTGTATTCTTCTTTCTGAAGGATCGCGATTCACTCATCGCCTGGTTTGGGTCACTTCTGCCGCGTGAGCGCCCTCTGCTTGAGCGGGTGGGCAGCGAGATGAATCGTCAACTTGCGAACTATGTGCGTGGAAAATTCATCGAGATATTCATTGTCGGTTCGGCGAGCTATGTTGCCTTCGAGTTTATGGGGCTGAATTATGCCGCGTTGCTTGGACTGCTGGTTGGTATCTCGGTCCTGGTGCCATACGTGGGCGCTGCGGTTGTCACCATTCCTGTTGCCTTGGTGGCATACAGTCAGTGGGGTTGGACCGGTGAGTTCGGCTGGCTCATGCTGGTCTACGGTATTATCCAGGCGCTGGATGGCAACGTGCTGGTGCCGTTACTGTTCTCCGGTGCCGTAAACCTCCATCCAATTACCATTATTGTGGCGGTCCTGGCGTTTGGTGGCTTGTGGGGGATCTGGGGGGTATTTTTTGCAATTCCTCTCGCGACTCTGGTCAAAGCTGTGTACGACGCCTGGCCCAGTGATTTGGTGGTTAGAGACGACGGCGGTGATTTCACTACAGGGAATTTCCGTGCCTCAACGCCAGCTGGGTCTGCGTCGGACGATTGAATTTGTGGGCAGTGCCCCTGAGCTTTACCATACCGGGCGATTTTCCTAACCGATCCACAGGACACCACACATGTTGAGCGGCAGTATCGTGGCTTTGGTCACCCCTATGGCGCCTGATGGCGCCGTACACTGGCAAGAACTTGACGAACTAATCGACTGGCATGTCGCTAGCGGTACCAGTGGGATTGTTCCCATGGGCACCACGGGCGAGTCGGCCACATTGAATGTCGAGGAGCACCTTAAGGTCATCAAAGCCACTATCAAACGGGTGGCGGGTCGAGTTCCGGTGATCGCGGGTACGGGTGCCAATGCGACCGCAGAGGCGATTCATCAGACCCAGGAAGCGCAGCGACTGGGCGCTGATGCTGCCTTGCTGGTGACGCCCTATTACAATCGTCCAACCCAGCGTGGTCTGATTTCCCACTATGAGGCGATCGCTGCTGCCACCGATATTCCTCTGGTGCTCTACAACGTGCCGCCACGAACAGCGTGCGACATGCTCGCACCGACGGTGGCTGAACTGGCAACTATCGAATCGATCATTGGTATTAAAGAGGCCTGTGGTGATCCGGAACGTGTTGCCGAAATCCGGGCGCTCTGCGACGACCAGTTTATCGTTTTGTCCGGCGAAGACGCCCAAACCTACCGGATGGCGGAACTCGGCGCTCTTGGAACGATCTCCGTAAGTGCCAATGTAGTGCCCTCACAGATGGCGGAGTTTTGTCGGGCGTTCCTGGATAAGGACATGACCAGGGCAAAAGAGCTGGACAGCCAGCTTCAGCCGATTCACGACGCGATGTTTATTGAATCCAGTCCGCAACCAGTTAAATGGGCGCTTAATCAGATGAACAAGATATCTGCTGGGATCCGTTTGCCATTATTGCCTCTCTCAGAGGCCAATCAGCCAGCTGTCCGAAAAGCGCTAGAGGGCCAGGGGGCATTATGAAGTTGTCTAGGTTCAGAGTTAAAGATGCGATTGGATTGTGCGGCTTGCTGGTTGCCGTCAGCCTGCTGGCGGGCTGTTCCCGTTGGATTAACGATGATAAAGGTCTCATCGTTAATCGATCCGATGACTATCTCGATGTGCCTCTGCGAGATGGTCTGGAAGTTCCGGAAGACCTTTCAAATCTTAGAGTCAGCGATCCATTTGCTATTCCAGAAATCGTCAACAGCGGCGGGACCACATACCCCAAGAAAGCCCCAAGGCCTGTGCCCATTATTGCTGGAGCAGAGAGTAAGGGGGCCAAGATTCAAAAGCTGGGGGACCGTCGCTGGTTGGTTCTCAGTGAGCCGCCTTCAGTAGTATGGCCCAAGCTAAAACAGTTCCTCGCGGAAAACGGTGTTGATTCAGACACGGAAGAGGCGCTTCGCGGACGGATTACCACTGGCTGGGTGCAGGTCGATGGCGAGGATAATCGTGATGTTGTGCGATTGGCTATTGCGCAAGCTAAGAGCGACAGTTCTTCTACCGGAGGCCGTGATCGCGTTAACTTTAGCGTGGAACAGGGCTTGCGAGAGAATACAACCGAGATCCATGTTCGCCACCAAAATGATGTGCTCGGCTCCGACGCCGACGTTCCCGACGACAAACTACTATCAATCGAATCGGCTGTGGTTGCGGTTGAGGAGAGCATCCTGAGAGAGCTGGGCGGCTATCTGGCGTCGGAGGTTAGTTCTCAAAGTGTGTCTCGTGCTGGCCAGGATTTGGTGGGGTCCAGTAAGGCCGAGCTGTCCACTGCCACAGATGGTCAACCGATTCTTCGATTGAATCTGGACTTTGACCGGGCCTGGGCTTCAATCACCCAGGCGTTGGACAAGGCCGAAGTTGAAGTCACAGACCTCGATCGTTCAGAGGGCATATTGTACGTTGATCTGCCCGAGGCGTTGCTTAGCGGTGAGCCAGAGAAGCGCGGATTTTTGGGTCGCAAGCGCAAGGGCGCGCTGCTTGCGATGCAGATTCTGGTTCTGCCAGCCTCCACAGGTGGCTATCAGGTAAGGGCGGTAGATAAAGAGTCATCAGCGATAGACCCGAGTCGTGCTCGCGAAGTGCTGAACCTTATTCGCGAATACGCGATTTGATGCGCCTGGCCTCATTAGGGAGCGGCAGCAAGGGCAATGCGACACTTGTACAGCTGGGTGACCAGCTGTTGTTGGTGGATTGTGGATTTAGCACCAGGCAAGTGACTACGCGCCTCAAGCGACTGGATCTGGCACCAGGCGATATCACGGCATTATTGGTTACGCACGAGCATTCTGATCATATGCGCGGAGTGCAGACACTCGCTCATAAATTCAATATTCCGGTTTACGCCTCCCATGGAACGCTCAAGGCCATGGATTTTCCCTTTGCGGCGCAGAGTTTCGATTCTCACGAATCCTTCGCCTTAGGGAATGTTCAGGTCATTCCGGTTGCTGTGCCCCATGATGCTCGAGAGCCTACTCAGTTTGTCTTCGTCCATGATGGTGTGAAAGTTGGCGTGCTCTCAGATCTTGGCCACGTGACCCCGCACGTAATCGCAAGTTACAAAGATTGCGATTTGCTCCTGATGGAGAGCAATCATGACCTGGGTATGCTGAAGTCCGGACGCTACCCACCCTATCTGCAACGCCGTGTGGGAGGGCTCCACGGACACCTCAATAATCAACAGGCTGTCGAACTCCTCGAGGCAATAGGGCACGCCGGTTTGCGTGTTGTGATAGGCCACGTTAGCGAGGCGAACAACGATCTGGAGATTATTAAACAATCGTTCGCCGGGCTTCGCTCCCAAGTGGCCTCTATCGAAATCGCCAGCCAAAGCGAAGGGGTCCAGTGGCAAACACTTGATCGGTCCCACGGCGAC
>CAZWMD010000017.1:46284-48735 GCA_964634815.1 uncultured Pseudomonadales bacterium
CAAACACTTGATCGGTCCCACGGCGACGAGGCGCTTGTGCTGTAAGGCTGAGCGATTTTAGGGACAGCCACTGAAAGATCCCGTATTTCTGCGACTTTAGGGACAGCCGCTGAAACATGGAGCGACTTTAGGGCGTATTTTTGGGACATCCAGGAAATTTGATTCGCTCGGGGTCGCAGTTTTGCTTGGTTGAGCGAGTGCTTGGATGTCCGCAATTCAAAAAAGCTCATAAACAGGTGCTTTGAGCTGGTCCCAGCCCGCGTTTAGCTGTTTTTTCGCTGATATGTGCGCTATTTCCTCATTCCGTACTTCGTTTTACACCAATTGGAGTATGTGCTCGCAAACTAGACCTAATAAGCTCTTTTCAGAGCCCCAGGGACGGGGCCGCTATTCAGAGACCGAGCGCGCTGCCTTTGGCACGCGCTCGGCCTTATTCTTGTTAAAGTAGGCGTTTGATTCTCTCAATTGAGCTTACTGTGAACGCGAACCCTCTCGTATTTCCTACTGACCCCCAGAGCTTTCAGAACGATGTTATAGAGCGTTCAAACGAAGCCCCGGTAATTGTGCTGTTCTTCGCAGAACAAATGCCAGAGACGCTGGCTGCACGCGATTTTCTAGACACCCTGGTTAGCGCTAGTGCGGGCAAACTTCTCCTGGCGCTTGTGGATGTTGCTGCGGATCAATCTCTTGCCCAGCATCTTAGAGTCCAGACTCTCCCAAGCATTAGAGTCGTCAAGGACGGTCAGCTCCTGGAGCAGCTGGATGGGCCTCAACCGGAAGAAGCCTTGTCTGCATTATGCGACCGCTTAACCATGTCGAGTGCCGACGTTCTTCAAGAACAGCTTGCCCACCTGCTTGAGACAGAGGATTTTGATGCTGCGTTGGCTGTATTAAAGAGAGCTATCGAAGAGGAGCCAGCGAACCCGGCATTTCGTGTTGAGCTGGCTGACCTGCTCCTGCGGCAGGGGAACATGGATGATGCCAAGGTAGCGCTGGCTAGTATCAGTGAAGATACTCCAGGGCTGGCTCGCCCTAAGGCCAGGCTCACTTTTATTGAAGAAGCGAGTCAGCTCGATGCAATCGAAGTCTTGTTGGATAAACTTCGTGTCGAGCCGGAAAATTTAGAGACGCAGCACTCCCTTGCGATTTCGTGTGCCTCTGAGAACAGAATTGAGGAGGCGCTTGAGTACGCACTCGGTGTTTTGTGCGCGGATCGGAAGTTCAAAGAGGACATTGGCCGATTAACAATGCTCAGGATTTTTGATCTGCTACCCCAAGGCGATGCTCTTGCTTCTTCTTTCCGACGACGTATGTTTAATTTTATGCACTAGCGTCTGGAATGCCTTCGGATAGGTCATTTATCGCATTGATTCTTCTTAGTTCCGGTAGCTGTAACCATTTTTGATTTAGGTGTTTGGTATAGCTCAACAGGCTTTCCCCGCAGCCGTAGGCACGATACCACTGCCTAAAGGAAGCAACCCTCGCGATCCATGTCCCCCTCGATTGGTTTAGTTGTGTGAAGAGTGTTGGCGATGCACTCCTGTGTTTTTCAAAACCTGTGCTCCGGGAGTCATTGGTCCATAGAAGTAACTGGACGTATTCGTTCGTATTAGTGCTTAGGAGTTCTAGACTTGCGAGATTGACGCGAGAGGCATCACATTTGTTGAGCCTTTGCTGTGCACTCGTGTAATCAGAGGGTATCTTTGTTTTAGGTGAAGCGCGGACCGGGTTCAGATCTACATAAATCATGCAAGCCAGCAGCGCCGTATGATCGAGTAGAGCGATTGACTTGAAACGTCCTTCCCAGAACCGTCCAGTGCACCCGTCCTCCAGGTTTGCGGCTCGTGCGAGAGGTTCATTAATCTCTCGCATAAACCAGGATAGGCTTCCAAGCCTCTTCCTGATTTCCTCCAGCTTGCCTTTATTTGCCATCAGGCTTTGCTTTCGATTTTCCAAAGCCTCTGCCGTGTAGCGTCCCTCATGCCTTGCTAGCCAGCGATCCACAACTTCCTGATCGCTCCAGCTTCCAGTGCGCTTGGGGTCGAGTTTCAGCACGACATGGTAGTGATTGCTCATCACTGCGTAAGCGTAGATGTCGATAGCAAATATACGGGAGAGGCCACATATACGGCGACAAATCCACTCGCGTCGATGTTCGAAGGATCTCCCAGTCCAGCGATCTTTCCCGCACAGCCAGGATTGACGAACACAACGAGATACGCAGTGGTAATAACCGCCATTGATTTGGTCCACCAGATGCGCTCTTGGATAAGTCATGTCGCCATGGTGCAGAAAAATAGATTTGCCCGATGTAGGAGAACATCCGGAGACAAAGGAGATATGTGTACCTCTCTGCTGTGCTATTCGCTCTTAGGTGTGGGATCAAGAGAATTGGAAAGAGAATAGGACATCCAGGATCTGGATATGACAGTTAATGTGACGGAGTTAATT
>CAZWMD010000017.1:48835-70762 GCA_964634815.1 uncultured Pseudomonadales bacterium
AAGAGAATAGGACATCCAGGATCTGGATATGACAGTTAATGTGACGGAGTTAATTTTTCCCACTCCGACTGAGACAAAACCGGTTCAAGCTCTTAGCTGGATGTCCTCAACTCCCAATCACTAGCGTCCAGTGAGAACGACGTCGCATCTCTAGCTCCCGAGGTCACCTATTCTCCTCCCAAGAATCTGCTGCATAGGCCGTTCTCCCTACTGCGGTGCTTGGTTGTTTTTTTGAGACTCTATCGGACAAGGAGAGCTGATGGGTTCCCCTATATCTAATCCATTGCCGGAAACCCAGATTCGTGGATGTCCCGAATTGGTTTTGGTTTGGCGTGGGTCCGAATTGCGGTTCATCGCCGAGCCTGGGGCGGTTTTCTCGGTTGGCCTTGAGCGTGGGAGTGATCTGGTTGTGCCAGGAACCTATGCGTCTCGAAACCACGCCAGCCTTCGCTGGCACCGCAACCAGTTTGAGCTTATTGACCACAGTACCAACGGTACCTTTTTACAACTCGAAGACGAACAGGTGAGCTTTGTTCATAGAACAACGGTTCGCCTTTGGGGCACGGGCTTCCTCTCTTTTGGTGAGCCTCTCACGATCGAGAACGCGCTGAAGTTTAGCCATGGGTGAACGACGTTGGCTTGCTGCCAGTAGAACTCATCCCGGCAATCGCCGACCGAGTAACGAAGACGCGGTTATGGCTTGTTCGAAGGAGTCTATCTGGGCTGTTGCAGATGGTATGGGTGGTCATGACGCCGGAGATGTTGCCAGTCAGTCTATTGCGGATGCGCTGTTTCCTGAGTCCTCCGAATCGGCAGAGATTCGCTCCCTCGCAGATCGGGTTGATTGGATTGAGGATCGACTCTTGCTGGTAGACCAATCCCTTCATGAGCAGGCGGCTGAGATGGGCCCCGGTACGGTCATTGGGTCTACGGTGGTCAGCCTGACCATTGAAGGGGCAACTGGTGTGGCTCTCTGGGCGGGTGATAGCCGGCTCTACAGACTACGTAACAACTGCCTCGAGGTTGTCACTCGCGATCACAACCCGGTGGCCGATCTTTTAGATTCTGGCGCAATCACCGAGGCAGAAGCTCTGGCCTCGGATACCAATGTGATTACCCGGGCAGTTGGTGGTCAGCGTCCTCTTGAGCTCGACGTCGCGGTTTTTGATGTAGAACCCAGCGACACATTTCTCCTGTGTACTGACGGACTTTATCGTGAGCTAAGTAGCTCGGAAATAATAGAGATTTTGCAGCAACAAGATCTTGAGGCTGCTGCTTCTGAACTTGTTGAGCTGGTACTTTCGAGACCAGCTCGTGACAACCTGTCGCTACTTGTTCTTCGTGGGCTCGACCATGTTACCCACTGATCAGGCCACATCATCACGATTAAGTCGCAGTGCAAACGATCAAACGCAGCTACGCGACATGCCTTTGAAAGAGGGTCGTAGCTCCGGTGCTGCGCTTGCGCCTACTGTCTTGAAATCGCGTTTTGTACTCCAGGATCAACTTGGCAGCGGTGGCATGGGTACGGTTTATCGCGCGAAAGATCTGCGAAAAGTCGAGGCTCGAGACAGCAATCCTTATCTCGCGATAAAGGTGCTTAACTCCGACTTCCGCGACCATCCTGACGCGTTTATTGCTCTGCAACGTGAGGCAGCTAAATCTCAGTCACTTTCTCATAGAAATATCGTAAAGATATTCGACTTCGATAAACAAGAAGATGTCCCCTTCATGACCATGGAGCTACTGCAGGGTAACGAGCTCTCCGATCTCCTTCGAGAGTACCCACAAGGCTTACCAGAGGCCTTGGGATGGTCGGTCATTCGAGGTTTTTGTAGTGCTCTGAAGCACGCTCATTCAGAGGGAGTGATCCATGCCGACTTGAAGCCGGGAAATCTGTTTGTTACCCATGCAGGACAGCCGAAAATATTCGACTTCGGCTTGGCGCGTGCTGTACATGCAAACCTTGCTCAAGGTGTCCAACGCGAACGCAGTGATGTTGAAGATCTTGTTTTTGATGCTGCCCAGCTTGGCGCATTAACACCCGCGTTTGCGAGTCGAGCTATGCTCGACGGGGCGTCACCGAATACCAGCGATGACGTCTTTGCTGCCGCGCTTGTGATCTATCAGGTATTGACCGGGAAGCATCCCTATAATCGTGTTCCAGCTGACAAGATTGATCCGAGATCCTTATCTGTTGAAAAGCCAAAACAGTTGTCCTCTCGTCAGTGGCGTGGCCTGTCGCATGCACTAGCACTCGATGAGCAACAGCGGCTTCCAAGTGTTGCAGATCTGTATTCGGCGCTTTTTCATAAGTCGCCCTGGCCTCTGCGGTCTCTTGCCGCTGCGCTAGGTTTGGCTGCAGGGACATTGTGGTACTTCAATGTTCAAAAGGATGACGAGATTCGTTCTGTTCAGATCCAGGCGCAACAAGCGGGTCGCGTAGAGGCGAGTGTCGATCGGATCTCTGAACTCATAGGAAACCCGCTTTTTGATGAAGGCTGGGAGCGTCGAGTAGACGATGAGATTGGCCGGCTTTCCAAAATCGAAAATTCCTCAGCCATTATCGAGAATGCTCGTTCACGTCTCGCGCAACTTTACATCCAAGAAGCTCGCGAGCTGCAAGATGTAGATCTGGCCTTGTCTTTAGTGACGCGTGGAGCCAGCTTTGGTGATATGGCTCCAGCGATTTCGTTGATCGAAACACAACTGCTTGAACGTATTGAAAGTCATCTTGATACTCCTTCGCCCAACGTAGGCTGGATAAATGAAACAGAGAGGTTGCTCTCGACTCTTAGAGGAGTACCAGTAGACACGCATAGTTTTGCGCTTGCGCAGCTTGAGGCAAATGCGAGCTATTTGCTGCTCTTGGAGAACGACTTCGAAAACCTCTCGGAACAGGTAGCAGAAAAGCTGTTGCGTCTGCTATCTGAGCGCGAGTTCGATAAGGATGCCCTTGGGTTGGCAATTCGGGCTCGATCGAGCGCTTCTAAGCTCGCCGTACAGGAAGGTCAACGTGAGCGCGCGATGCGTAGCGTGGTTAATTTTGGCCAGCAGTTTGCAGAGCAAGGTTGCCTTGTGAGTAACCTCGATCAATTGCAATCAGAGCATACTGCGATGCTGTCGATTGAAGGTGTGGATCGATCAGTCCTTGCGAGTAGAACGGATGAAATGCTTGCTTCCTGTGTAGGGAAACTGTTGGTTGTCGCTCCCGATTCGGCGGCCAGTTTGCAGAGTGAAGCGGCATCACGATTTGGCTATCTACCGCTTACAGCCGGAGTATCGATTGACCCATGTAATCGAAACTATCTCATTGGATCTGGTGCTCAGCGTGGCAAAGCAGGCATGTGCATCGATACGGGTTCGTTCTTGCCGGAGTTGGTTGTTATTCCGAATGAATTCGGCCAACCCTATGCGGTTACGCGCTATGAAGTTTCTTTCGAAGAATATGCTGAGTTTTGTCGTGCCACCGAGCTTGCCGAGTGTGTATCTGGAGAGCCTCGATTACCAGTGACAGGCATTAGCATTTCTGATGCCCAGTCCTATGCTCAGTGGTTAACTTCCGAAACTGGTTATCTATACCGCCTACCGTCTCTAGCAGAGTGGTCCCAGGCCTCTCCAGTAGAGGGTGAGGAGCTTGATCCTAATAGAAATTGTACGGTCGAAATTGCTGGAGTTACCCGTGGAGGAGCAGCGGTACCTGTAAGCGTTGGTGCTCCCAACAAGTACGGTCTCGTGAACGCCTACGGCAATGTCGCCGAGTGGGTCCTCGACAATGGTCAGCTTATAAGTGTAGGAGGTGGTTTTGAGGACCCGATCGATAAGTGTGCGAAACCGAATCCGGTGCCCAGTGAGGGAGTAGCTGCACCTTCACAAGGTTTCCGGTTGTTGCGAGAAATTTTGGTCTCTGATGGTAGAGGTCTCTCGTGAGCTTTGTTCAATTAAAGCCTGCTGCCAGACATTTGCGACGTATCGCCAAGGCACATGCTGCTGGCGAAATACCTCGCCAGCACTATCGACGTGCTAGACGAACCATTATTGAGGAACTTCATGTTAATTTCTCTGACTCTGTTCTGGATGGTCAAGCTCCTCTAGACCGATTCGCTCTTAATGAAGATGAAACTCGCAGAAGACGTGCTACCGAGGGTTATGAGGCTGCTATTGGGGCCTCCCGTGCTCATTTAGAGCAGGAACACCGAGGCTTCAATACGAAAGAGTATTCCAGGTGTAGCAAGTCACGATTGAATCCCCGCAGCAGTCTTCGAGCTCTGTTGGTTTTGTCCCTGGGAGTATTTATTGCGTTGGGAGTGATGGCCGCTAGCGCTGCCAATATCCCATCTGTAAGCGAGCGAGATCCTAATCCTAACAACTCGTTGGTGTTGCCCATTGAATCGTTGCGGGTCAAAGACGCTATTGATCTGCCTGAGCTCCGCATCGACGAAGTAGAGTCTTTCCTTGCAGAAGAGCTTAAGGTTGCCCGGGTAGAATCTCGAGCTGATAGAAGTGGCGGGTTTACGGCAGCTGAGTTATCAGAGTTTGCAGACTTGCTCCATCGACTTGGAGTCCAGAGTGAGCAAGGCTTGCCCCCTTCCGCCAACATTGCGCTAAATGCGCTTGCGCAACGTCAATTGGCGCGCCGTGGCGTTTCTGTTGTGCAACTGGACAGGATCGCTGAGCGGCTGGAGCAGCTCTATCGCGATAGAGGCTATCTTGCAGCCCGTGCATTTGTGCCCGCACAGGAAGTCAAAGACAATCAGGCCGTGATCAGTTTGCTGCCGGGTCGTCTTGCGCGGGTTGAGATCGATTCGTCCACTAGACTTGCCAAGTTGGTTCAGAAATCCTATTCCGGTGAGCTTCACAAGGTTGCCAGCCGACAGTCTCTTGAGGATTTCTTTTATAAGCTGAACAGTCTTCCAGGAGTTCGCGCTTCAGGCAGTCTAGGTGCCGGAGAAGAGGTTGGAGAAACCTTCCTGGCTCTAGCAATTCAGAATCCACAGGAGCTCAACTCTACTTTCTCGGTTGATAACTTTGGTGACGAGCGCAGCTCACGCTATCGACTCAAATCTCGAGTAGATTGGCTAAATCCAACCGGGGGAGGTGATAGCATCGCGTTTAATGCTGCGCTTAGAGTGGATCCTGAAGAAGTCGGAGAATTTTCTGTTCGCTACCAGCGCCCTGTTGCTCGTTTAGGCGATACGCTTACCACCTCTGTGTCGCATTCAAATTTCGAAGTCCAATCAACTTTCTCTGATGAAGTGATCCGTGGTCGTACGCAGACTTTCGATGTAGGCATTAATCGTCTGCTCCGAGGAAGCAGGATTGCATCCTTGTCTATTGGCGCGTCAGCAGCAGTGCAGAGAATCAAGTTTGCTGATACTCAGCAAGAACTCTGGTGGCTTCAGCCCGAAGCTCAACTCCATCGAGTCTTCGAACAGTCTCGATGGGTTTTGCGCTCTGGAGCGACCGTTACCGCTGGTCGTTTGTCTTCAGGGCGCTTTTCGGGACAGCCAGCTTTTTTCGCAGCCGGAAGTGGTTGGGTATCTGCCTGGAAACCGCTGGGTCAACAATCTATTCGATTAGATCTTTCTGCGCAGTTTGGGACAAAGGATTTACCGGACAGCCACAAATTTCGTCTGGGCGGTGTTGGCCGCAACAGCTCGATTCGCCCAGGGAGCTTTATCGCCGATTCTGCGATTTTTGCTGGTGCGGAGTTGAGTGTGACGCCCAATGCACTGAGGGAATTCGGCGAGTTCCATATTTTCACTCAACTGGGGCACGGGCAGGTACAAATCTCTCGCAATGCCGAAAGCGCTTTTGTATGGGATGGAGGCGTTACCTGGCGCTTCCCGGAGTTTCACCAAGTTTCAGGTGGTGTGCGGTTGAGTTTTCCCTTTGCTACTAACGGATTTGAGGACAGCCATGATTCTGCGCGCTTGTTGTTTGATCTCACTTGGACTCCTTGAGTCTTTTTGCCTCGGCGCTTTTGCCGCTGAAATTGAATTGGATCTGCCAGTTATCGTTGATTCGGACAGGTCGGCCGGATTTGAGGTCGTGAGTGATGTGCGTGAACGAGCGACTGAAGATTCACTAATTTTCAATCCTATCTCTCCGATTACGGTTGAAGCTGAGCCCGTGAAACTCCCGGACGAATCCGAAGAAGACTAGTTACCTGCTCAAAATCATCTAAAACTCCCAATATTTGGGCTTTATGCACAAGCGTAAGAAAGGGCTTACGCACTGATTTGGAGCCTTTACGTTCGTTAGTAAACGTGTGTTAGGTTGGGTCTAAAGCACTGATAAATAAGGAATTAGTTCGATATTTTCTATGAGGTATAGACTCTTCTGCTGATTTGTGCGGTCCCAGTGATGATGTCTGTATTTTGGTTTATCCCAAGAGTTATCCACAGAACTGTGGATGCTGATCTTCTTCTGTCTGCAGCTGCAGTTCGATGGTTTGCTGTTGGTGCATCTTTGGCGGAGTCGTTCTAAGCGGCACTCTCGTGAAGCAATTGGGTAAGTCGACGATAGAGTGTGTTCGGCTCTCCAGAGTTCTCCAAATAATGGCTGTCCCGAATCTCTTGAGCCTCGAGGAAGCCTGGCTGTCCCAGATTGCCCTTGATACAAAACCAGTAAGTTTCCGGTGACGCACCTCTTGGCATGCCCGTTGCGGTCCCAATCGGTGCTGGGCAGAATGCATTTAGTGCTTGGGCAAGCTCTGTTGTTTCTCGAGTCGCCGTTTTGTCTCTCTGGCTGTTGGTATCTGCATGCATCTTGGAATACTCAAAGTAGATTCTGTTCGAAGCGAGTTTGTTGATGAATTTGGCGATTATCCCGATATGTTTCGACAGCTACTTCTACAAGCCAACCCAACGTTGCAGATCAGCGTTTTTGATGTTCAAAGAGGTGAAATTCCGACACCTGATCACTGCGATGGGTATCTGATCACGGGATCCCGAGATAGTGTTTACGACGATCTTCCCTGGATTCCGCCCCTGATCGAATTTGTCGCCAAACTTCGGGATCAAAAAATCAAGCTTGCAGCCATATGCTTTGGACACCAGCTGGTGGCTCATTTTTTTGGCGGTAAAGTTGGTCCAGCTAAAGCGGGGTGGGCAGTCGGGGTCCATACTAGTGATATAGTTGCGAGACGATCCTGGATGACGCCAGAGGTTGCGTCTTTGAACCTGCTTTCGAGTCACAAAGATCAGGTTCTTGAGTTACCCAGTGATGCGACTGTCTATGCATCGAATGAATTTTGTCCGATAGCCGGTTTCACCGTTGGGGATCACACTCTAACTATTCAGGGGCATCCAGAATTTCAACCAGGCTATTCCGAACAGCTGATGACCGTTCGGAAGAATCTCTTGGGTGAACAGGTATATGAAGAAGGTATTGCTTCGCTCAACCAGCCTGTTGATCAGGCGCTGATGGGGAAATGGCTTGTGAGTTTTTTCGAGTCTTAAACCACCCAGGAAAAAGAGCACCATGATGTATAGAGGCCCGCTGCGAGGTTCTAGGTTTGTTGCCGGTCTTCTACTAATGGTTGCCTGCCTCATAAATCAGGGGTGCGGCATAAAACTGGTGTATAACAATGCCGATCGGCTCGCGCGCTGGTGGGTTAGTGATTATATTGATCTGGATAAACCGCAGCGCCGGTACTTCGATGCCAGTGCCGCACAAATCATGTTTTGGCATCGCACGACGCAGCTCTCTGTCTATCGAGAGATGTTGTTAGATCTTGCGGATGAGATCGACAGGGGAGCGATCGATAAAACCAGACTCGATTCGATCGTTGCCGAAGTCGAAGCCTGGGCGATGGCCTTCAATGAACGTTCTGCTCCCGTGGCTCGAGACATACTACTCGCATTGTCCCCCGCTCAGCAGAGAAAGTTTGAAAAGGCACTTCAGAAATCCAATCGAGACTATGAGCGAGAGTCTAGGAAGACTCCGTCTGAACGAGCGCAGGAAGAAGCGAAAGATTACGCGTGGCTTGTTAAGAAGTTTGTAGGGCGCTTATCGGCAGATCAGAAAGCGTTAATTCTTGAAAAGCATCTGGAAATGTTCCCCGATGCTCAGGTGATACTGGATTATCGCATCGAATGGCAGCAGAAGCTGTTACAGGCGCTTCGCTCCGAGCCTCCGGATGAAGGGTTGATTTTTGATTTGATGGTCAATTTCGATGCGCACTATCCACCAGATTTCGAGCGGATGGTCGAAGTTAATGAAGTGGTCTATGAGAACCTGACGCTAGAACTGATTGCGAGTCTGAGTGAGACGCAGCGGGTGCGGATGGCTTCAGAGCTTCGAAACTACGCGCGGATTTTTATGGAACTCATCGAGGAGGCGCCCGAGCTGCCGCCCCCCGTTGTCACTCCGCTGCCGCGGTACAAGCCATTTCCCCAGACTTAGGTAGCCTGCATGCTGCGTAGCATCCACGCAGACTTTTCGTGAGTAACCATTCGATCAGAAATCAGACTCGCGCTTGATTCATCGTTGGCTTTTTCGGCCAACTCCAGGGCTTCTCTTGCAGTACGTACTACACCAGCGTTGTCGTCTGCGAGGTGCTTCAACATTTCTTCTGCGCTCGGTGGGCCCTGCTCATCGTCAGCGTCGGCAATGCTTGAGAGCTTTGCGAAAGCGGCGTAGCTACCCGGTGCTTTTGCACCAAGCGTGCGAATTCTCTCAGCTACATTGTCGACCGCGAGAGCGAGTTCGTTGTATTGCTCTTCAAACATAAGATGAAGATCTCTGAAACGCTGTCCGGTGACGTTCCAGTGGTAGTTGTGCGTCTTTAGATAGAGCGTATAGGTATCAGCGAGTAAGCGTGATAACGCCCCGGCTACCGCGGCGCGATCCTCGTCACTGATGCCGATGTTGATCGCTTCCAGGTGAGTTGATTGCGACATGCTGGTCTCCTCGGATAATGGTTTGGAGATAGCTTATCCTGTGTTCTTGTCTGACGTACAGATGATTGTTTTTATCAATAGTATAGAGATTGCCTATTTATGATCACTATTACTTAGAGGGCTTTCATCCAGAAACACCCACGCTGCTGCGTAGCCGATCAGGGCAAGTTTGGGAAGCACGATAGCGAACAAAACGAACCCAATACGGGTGAGATTTTGGTCAATTTTGAAACTGTCAGCAACGCCGGCGCACACGCCGGCTCCGATCGCCGCGGCGGTGTTTCGTTTTAGCTCGACTGCGAAAGCTGAGGGTTCCGGCGATGGTTGCATGGTTGGTCTCACTTGATGTGTTGCGTTTCCTGGGAGTAATCAAGAAGTGTGCCAAGGTAATTTGGGACAAAAGGGGCTTTTCTGCAGCTTAAGACTGCAGTTTGGCGTCTGAATCCAGCTCGGTCTGCTTTTTTACAGATCAAATTGCCTAACTTCTGGCAAATTCGACTATGAAAGCTGTGAGCCATGGTCGATATAAACTGCGTCGTTTCCGCTATCAGATTGCACCAAATCAACACAGCTTCTGTGGCTCGAAGGCTTACCCTTGGTGAATGAGTTACTACAAAATTTGCGGTGGAAAATCGCTCAGCGGAACGATCCGGCCTCAGGGCAACAAGAATTCCGCGTTGCCACTTATCGCTGCCGCGCTGTTAACCGATCAGCCAGTCACATTGCACAACTTGCCGGATATCGGGGACGTGCGAACAAAGCTTGCGTTGATAGAAAGCCTTGGCGCGCTTGTCGAGTTTGAAGGCAGCACCTGTGTCATTGATGCGTCTCCTGTTAGCCAACAAAACCCTGATCCGGCGCTTTCTGCGAAAATTCGGACGTCGTTGCTACTGGCGGCTCCACTACTTGCCAGATTTGGACGTACGCGGGTCTTCCGACCAGGAGGTGATCGGATCGGCCAGCGAAACCTGGATACCCACCTTTCTGCGCTTCAAGCGTTTGGGGCATCTATAGAGGCGGAATCCGGCAGCTATGTTCTGACGTCAATGGGACTTGAGGCCACGGACCTTTTCTTGGACGAAATGAGTGTTACTGGCACTGAGCAAGCCCTGCTTTGTGCAGTCCTTGCTCCTGGGGTTACGACAATTAGTCAGGCGGCTACCGAGCCTCATGTACAGGACTTGTGCCGAGCGCTGGTTGCCATGGGTGCTCGAATACAAGGGATAGGCACACATTCATTAAGAGTGATTGGAGTTGCGTCGTTGGGTGGGATCGAATTTTCGATTTCACCTGACTATATGGAGGTGGGCTCTCTCATCGCGCTCGCGGCTGCGACTAGATCCTCCATTCGAATTACCGACGCGCAACCCGAAAATCAGCGTATCACTCAGGTTGCCTTTCGTCGACTCGGTGTTACCTGGCAAGTAGATGGGAGTGACATTGTGGTTCCTGAGACCCAGGAATTGCGAATTCAAAAAGACTTCGACGGTGCCACACCCAAGATTGCGGATTTGCCCTGGCCTGGCTTCCCGCCCGACTTGATCAGCATTGCTGTTGTGCTTGCGACTCAGTGCGAAGGCTCAATCCTGATAAACCAGCGAATGTTCGATCGTCGGCTGGTTTTTGTAGATCGTCTGATCGCCATGGGGGCCGGAATCGTGCAGTGTGATCCACACCGAGTTTTGGTGATGGGTGCGCGCCAACTTCGATCAATCACATTGAGGTCGCCTGACATACGCGCTGGTATGTCGATGGTTATCGCTGCGATGTCGGCCCAGGGAGAGTCGATAATCGAGAACATCGCACAAATTGATCGGGGGTATGAACGCCTCGAAGAACGACTCTCGGCCCTTGGGGCAGATATTCAGCGCTGTTCCAGTCCCTGAATTCGACTTGCTTTGCACTGGCGTGTCCCAGTTTACGGATTCCCAAAATCTGCTTGAGTAAACTGGCGGTGAGGCCAAATCCTGGCTGTCCCGATTTCGTGTGTGGAGTGTTGATGTTTAGGACCCTGCAATCTCCAGGTGCTCCAAATCGTGGCTGTCCTGAAAAGGCTTCATTCTTGGGGGGTGTCCAATTTCTTGTCTTTTTAGCTTCCCATGGGTTGTGTTGCCTGATCGCGATGTTCGCCGCGGGTCTATCAATGTCTGCCATGGCCGCGGGAGAGACATTAGAAGTGCGCAATACGTCTCCACTTGCACAGCTCTATGGTTTGCCGCCAATGCGTGGTGCTATAGCTGACGGCTTTCGTATCCGTTTTGATGTGGATGTGGCCAACAGTTTCACTGGTGATCTAAATGATGCTGAGTTTGTCTTCCTCGACGGTGAGACCTCGACATTCTCCTACACTCTAAAATATGGCTGGGATGATCGTTGGGAGGTGGGGTTGGAACTGCCCTGGGTCGTTCACTCCGGAGGCAGGTTTGACCGTCTTATTGATGACTTCCATGAGCTCTTCGGTTTGCCTGATGGCGGCCGTCCGCTAGCCGAACGCGGCGCTGTTGATTTTGTGATTCGCCTGGATGGGCGTTCCGAAGTTGCCCTGGATACCAAGACTTCCGATGTGGGCGATGTTAGAGGGTGGTTGGCTTATAGGCTGTACAATTCTTCCCAACGCAGTTTGGTGTCCCGCTTCCATGCCAAGTTACCCACCGGACGTGCCAGGAACCTCAGTGGTTCGGGCGGTACTGATTTCGCTCTGGGACTCGATTATGTTGATCATGAGTTGTTTGCACGCGCAGGTGTTCAGCTAACTATTGGCGGCGGCATCTCCTATCTGGGGACGGGGAATCTGTTGCCAGACCGGCAGAACTCTTTTGTGCCCTATGGTCACCTGGGCTTGGCGAGAAAGATTGGATGGCACAATCGTGTCAGATTCTTAGGACAACTGGATGCGCACGGTGCGCTCTTTGATGCCCGCCTATCTCATCTCGGACATAGTGTTTTGCAAGGAACACTTGGATTCCAGTTTGATTTGACAGCCAAAGCCCGATTAGGACTGGTACTTATAGAAGATCTCAGTGGGGGTGGTGCGGCGGACGTTATTTTTAAACTGTCTTTGGTGGGGCAGCTGTGAGTTTGCGACGCAAGAGCGGTCAACCGTCAAGCACCAGGATACAACGCTCCTTCGGAGCCCTGCAGTCCAAAACCTTCGATCTGGGTGTAATCGGTGCAGGGCCCGTTGGTGCTGGAGTGGCTCGTCGCGCGGCTGCAGCTGGACTCAGTGTCGCCTTGCTCGAATCGACGGACTACTCGAGTGGCCTGGTTGCCAATCCGGCCAGACTGTTAAGTCGTCATTCTGGACGTTCCTGGTTTGCTCACATGAAGTACCTGCGTGAGGCAGCTTACGAACATCGGCAGTTGCATCAGATGGCGCCTCATGTTGTCCAGCCCGCAACTATGATTGCACCAATCCGTGACAAGCTTACATCGATGAAATTCAGGTTTTCGTTGGCGCACTATGAGTCCCCGGCTGTTGTTTCTACTGGTGAGCGGGCGCAACGATGGGATCGAAAACGACTGGCAGATCAAGAGCCGATTCTTGATGGCGGACTCTTTTCTGGTGCCTGGCTTTATCGTGATTTTTTGGTCGATGAAGCGAGGTTAGTTCTTGCTCTGTTGCGTGATGCTTCGCGTTTTGGCGCGGAATGCGCTAACTATGTTTGCGTCAATACGATTACTCAGAAAAGTGGCCGCTATTTCTTAAACTCTAGAGATGAGCTGTCGGGAAGGGAGTTTGCAGTTCGTTGTCAGAGTGTAGTGGACACAGTAACACCGAGGTTTGGACCAAATAGAGAGTCTGACTTTTGTTTTGCCAAGAACGTGCATATTGCCGTGCCTCAACAAAAACTGCCATTGAAGTATCCGATGGTCATGGAGACTGCCGACAAGGGTAGTGTTTTTGCGATACCGCAGGGTCAGGTGACCTATTTAGGCGCGGCGAATCTTAGGGCTTCGGCGGAGATCGACAGTGAGATGACTGTTTCCGAAGCAGACATCCAGCACTTGCTGTCGCCACTGCTTAACTATTTTTCCATTGAAGAAGTCAGGCCGATAGATGTAGTCGCGAGCTGGGCTGGGCTACATCCGATGCTCAATGACGCTTCCATTGCTGGTACGCAGATTCCTCGAGGCAGAGAAGTGATCGTAGACAGAGACGACATTATACGTATCAGGGGAGGGGACTCAGTAATCCATGACCTGCTGGCTGAGGAGGCGTTATCCCACGTTAGAAAGGTGCTTGATCGTAGCGTATCCCTTGATTATGAGCTCGGACCCCTGCCAGGCAGTAAATTTTCTCGGCAGGCAGGCCTTGCAGAAGCGTTATCTTGTCCGATCTCCGCGGAGATTAAGTATGTCAAAACTCGCTACAACATAGATGAGGCGACGGCTAGACGACTTGTCAGGCTCTATGGGGACGACGTAGTCACTGTCTTGGGCGAAGAACCTGTTGCGCTTAGCCAGAGTGTCTTTGTTGAAGAAGTGGATTGGGCTGTTTTGGAGGAAGGGGCACTTACTCTTGAGGACATCCTCTATCGACGGCTTCGGTGTGTTTGGTTCGAACCCCAAGAGCTGATGTTACTTTTGCCAGCATTGACCGAGCGAGCGGCAATCCTTCTGGAATGGGATGCGTTGGAGCAGACAAGGCAACGTATCGCTTTTGAGGATCGCCTCGCGCTTGACCTCGCAGCGGTTCCCCTTGCGGATTAGATCAGCGATTTTGTTCATAGCTTGATTCCGGACACCCAGGAAATACCTAATCCTGATTCAGGACACTCAGGAAACTCCTATGGGTCGACGCTTGGGTCGACATCCGATTCGAGGCGTCTTTGACGATGCTTGTGACGTGCATTTAACGAACGTTCCGAATCTCTTAGAACTGAGACCTTTCTTTATTCTCCGTCGCGACTGGCCCAAATGATTGTATAGCTACGATTTTCGACAGCTTTGAAACCCTGGCTGTCCTGAATTGGAGTCTTGTAAACCTGGCTGTCCCGAATTGGGGGGCGAATTATGTGCCGGGGTTAATTGGTCCGCTTCCGCGTGAGCCTTTTGCTATGATCTGTGGGTCTGGAATTGAGGGGAATTGTTATGGCAATGCAACGTACACCGCTGTTGATGTCGAATTTGCTGGATCGGGGGGCGAAGGTTGCGCCCAATGAGGAGATTGTTACGGCGACCGAAGATGGTGTGCGGCGTCAAACCTATCTTGAAACCCGCAACCGAGCCCATCAGCTGGCGCATGCTCTGCACGACGCCGGAATAGAAGTCGGGGATCGGGTTGCAACCTTCATGTGGAATGGCTCTCGTCATCTCGAGGCCTATCACGCCATTGCCTGCATGGGCGCGGTGCTGCATACACTAAATGTTCGGCTGTCTGACAACGATCTTGAATACATCATCGATCATGCCCAAGACAAGCTCATCATCGTTGATGCAGATGTTTTGCCGTTGCTTGAGAAGCTTGACGGCAGGATGCCCAGCGTTACCAAGATTGTCGTCGCAACCGAGCAAGGTTTTGAAGGTTGGTCGAGTGAGCTGCCTGACGCGGAAGATTACGAAGACTTCATCGCCGATAAACCCATAGATTATGAGTGGCCCCAGATCGATGAGAACTCGCCGATGGGGTTGTGCTACACCAGCGGAACTACCGGTAATCCGAAAGGCGTTGAGTACGAACATCGCTCTCAGTATTTGCACACGATGACGCAGTGCATGACCGATTCTATGGGCTTGTCTGGCGCGGATTCGGTCTGCGGAATTGTGCCGATGTTTCACGCCATGGGGTGGGGCATCCCCTGGAGTGCAACAATGTTGGGTGCAAAACAGGTTTTGCCCCATCGCTTTATGGATCCAACCCGACTCGCACGCTTGATGGCGGATGAAGAAGTTACCTTATCTGCAGGCGTGCCTACCATTTGGCAGGGTGTTAAAGCTCTCTACGAGGCCGATCCTGCCAGTCTTGATTTGTCGAAGTTGCAGCGGCTTACCTGTGGTGGATCTTCGCCTCCACCCTCTCTGATTCGTTGGTACTGGGACACTCTTGGTGTCGAAATGATTCAGGGTTGGGGTATGACGGAGACAAGCCCTCTGGCAACTCTGTCACGTCGGGTCATGACGCGTGGTCATCTTGAACTCAGTGAAGACGCTCAGTTTGAAAACGTTGCTAAAGCAGGACAGCTCATGCCGGGACTTGAGCTGGATATATTTGACGAGGAGTTCAACCGGGTACCACACGATGGTGAAAGCGTTGGCGAGATCCTTGTGCGTGGCCCATGGATTTGTAGCGAGTACTACAACGATCCTCAACCTGAGAAATTTCACAACGGCTGGTTGATCACTGGAGATGTCGGGAAAATTGATCCACAGGAATATCTCATCATCAGTGATCGATCTAAGGACCTCGTAAAGAGTGGCGGTGAATGGATTTCTTCGGTTGATCTTGAGAATCACATTGTTGCTCTTGATGGCGTCGCAGGCGCCTGTGTTGTTGCGCAACCTCATCCGAAATGGGACGAGCGTCCCGTCGCACTTCTTGTTCTTGACCCCGGTGCTGAGGTAAGCGAGCAAGCTGTGCTTGATCACTGTGCTACAGCATTTGCCAAATGGCAGCTGCCCGATGAGGTGTTGTACATCGATAGCATTCCGCTCACGACCACAGGCAAAATGGACAAAAAGGTAGTGCGAGCAGATCTAGAAGCCAAAGGTTACCAATTACCAGATTTGCGTAAGTCTTCGGCAGGTTAGTTTTAATCTTTCCATTTCGGCACAGCACCTCAAATCACTCAGAGCTCTTTAATGACAAAACCCGGCAAATTCAGTAATCGTCTCACGGAGCTTCTTGGTGTGGAGGTTCCGCTCGTCCAGGCGCCTATGGGTTGGATTGCACGTTCGCAACTTGCCTCTGCGGTGTCTAATGCTGGCGGTCTCGGCATCATTGAAACTTCCTCCGGGGAGCTTGATGTTATTCGAGAAGAGATCAAGAAGATGCGCTCGCTCACCGACAAACCCTTTGGTGTAAACATTGCACAGGCGTTTGTGCGTGATCCCAGCATTGTTCAATTTGTCATAGATCAAGGAGTGCGATTCGTAACCACCTCTGCGGGTAACCCCGAGCGCTACACCAGTACGCTGAAAGAGGCGGGGTTAACCGTTTTTCACGTCGTTCCCAGTCTTTCCGCGGCGCTCAAAGCGGTAGAGGCGGGTGTTGATGGCCTTGTTGTAGAAGGGGGTGAGGGCGGCGGCTTTAAGAACCCGCGAGATGTCAGCACAATGGTGCTGCTACCGCTCGTTCGATCCAAGGTTGACGTACCGATTATTGCTGCTGGTGGATTTGTTGATGGTAAATCTATGGCGGCCGCCTTTGCACTTGGAGCTGAAGCCATTCAGATGGGCACGAGAATGGTATCTGCCGCGGAGTCTCCAGTACACGACAACTGGAAGAACGCCATTGTAGATGCTCAAGAAACCGACACCGTGTTTCTAAATCGTTTTCATTCTCCAGCGCTACGTGCTTTGCGAACCGAAAAGTCGACTGAGCTTGAAAAAGCCACTGAGCGAAATGTGATGGGCGATTTTGGTACCGCGACAGATCTCTACTTTGGCGGTGATATGAATTCGAGTATCGCGTTAACGGGTCAGGTTGCTGGGCGTATCGAATCGGTGCGTCCTGTCAGGGAGGTTATCGAAGAAGTTCGCGATGAATTCTTCGAGACAGTCAATTCTATGGCTGCGACCTATGGCGTGCGTTAGGATCGAGCCGCGTTGACGAGTGCGTCAATTTCGTCTGGTGATGTCTGGAACGAAGTGACGAATCTCACGAGCACCTGGCCTGGTTCAAGTTGATCGTGACCCGCCAGGGCGGTTGCTGGCCACTCGTAATACACCGCACCCGCAGCCGTTAGTCTGTGGTGCATATCGCCAGGCAGTACAGCAAAGATCTCATTGGCCTGAGTTGGCCAGGCGAGGCGCACCCCAGGCAAACCGGTAAGTTCTGCGGACAGCTGGCCGGCCATAAGGTTTGCGTGTTGTGCGAGTTCTAACCAGTGATCGTCCTCTAACCAACCCTGAAACTGTGCACCAAACAGTCGTCCTTTGCTTAGTAGATGGCCGCTGCGTTTGCGTCGGTGAATAAACCCATCTGACAGCTTTGAGTTGAAGAAGATGACGGCCTCTGCTGCCAGTGCGCCACACTTGGTTGCGCCAAGGCAAAGTACATCAACCCCGGCTTGCCAGCTGAGCTCTGCTGGTGAGCAGCCGATGGCGGCAATTGCATTGGCAAAGCGAGCACCGTCCATATGTACGCTGACCTGATTTTCTGTCGCGATATGAGCAAGCGCTGCGATCTCATCTGGTGTGTACACCAGGCCGAGTTCGCTGCTCTGAGTGATAGAGAGCGCGGCGACTCTTGAGTTGTGGGGGACCAAGGTGCCCGCGGTTTCAAAATAGCCTGTAAGATCTGAGGCTTCCAGCTTGCCGTGACCCGCAGCGATAGGCACAAGTCGAGCGCCTCCGGTCATAAACTCTGGTGCGGTGGATTCATCGTTTGCGATATGAGACTCCGCATGACACAGGATACCCTCCCAGGGCTGCACCATACTTGCAAGTGCCAGGGTGTTGGCTGCGGTTCCTGTCGCGACAAAAAATGCCTCCAGTTCACATTCAAATACTTCGCAGAGCTTTTTCTGTGCCTGTGCACTCCAGGAGTCTTCACCATATCCGGCGCTCACGCCTGAGTTGGCGTTTTGCAGAGCAGCCAGAACAGCGCTACATGCCCCGCTTGAGTTATCGCTACCAAAATTCAAGAGGCACCCCTTGTATCGATTGAGGCGCTATTTCCTTCATTGAGAAGGCTGCGAATACCGTCAACGCTCTCTTTCATCATGTTACCCACAATGTCTTTGAACCCATCGGGTTCAATTTCGAGGGTCCAATGCAAAGTGCAACCCGTTGGAGTCTCCTCCAGGCGTAAGTGGGCGCGATGATGAGTTATGCCAACACCGGATTGAATCACACCGTATTCGATCTCCCGTTTCGCTGGATCATGCACAAAGATTTTTTCAATCAATGACTGTTCGCCACCCATGGTCATGTGGCGCTCGTCACCTTTCATTTCAGCGGCATCTATTCCGGGAACCCAATCTACACGGTCGAGCACGCCAACGATGTCCCAGACTTCGTCAATTGAGCTTTTGAATTGTTCGAGTAGCTCAAGCTGTTGCATTTTGTTTCGCCTTTCTTTGATGGACTAGCTGGGAGGCATTTTGCCACCTATGGGACGCCGGTCACAGAGTTGGCGCTGTAGGCGTCACCTTTTTCCATCAACTCGGTAGGTATTGCGCGCCGAATAGGTCAATCTGCAGGGTGTTTAACCTGCGCGCCACGCCTACGGAGAAATTTTGACCTTAACTCGCACCAGTCTAGTACCCAATCCATATGTCTATCCCAAGTCAGGCAGTCTTTCATGCAGGTGCTCTCGGGTAGCCAGGTCGGCGAGCTTCGTGCTCGCGCTGTCACTGGCCGCTGTACACACGCCGGAGGTTCAGGCAGATACGGTGTTTGGTTTTTATGCAGGTGGTGGTGTTTGGTCACAAGATGTCGAGGGTTCTGCGTCCTCTCTGGGTCAATCGAATGGCCTGCTTGACCAGGCAGCTAATACTCTTGATTTGGAAGATGATCTGGGGTTTTCAAAACAAGACAACATATTTCTCTATGTTGGGCTAGAGCACGCTATTCCGGTTCTGCCCAATGTTCGGATTGATTATTCAGAACTAACCCAGTCTGCTGATGGACAGCTGGATCGTAGCCTCAGTTTCAATGGAGAAACCTTCGATTTCTCGACAAACCTCCGCTCGGAAGTTGATCTCGAGCAAACCGATTTGTTGCTCTACTATGAATTGCTTGACTCTGTGTTGGAACTCGACGTTGGGCTTGGCGTTCGCCATGTAGATGGCTTTGTCAGTGTAGTAGACGAAGAAGGATCAAGTGCCGCAGAGTTCCGTGGAGTAATACCCATTGTCTATGCTGGCGGGCGACTGGATTTGCCTTTCACCGGGCTTTGGTTGTCCGCGCAAGCCCGCGGTTTGAGTTACAAGGGCGATCAGCTAATAGATGCAGACGCCCGAATCGGCTGGGAAAGCGAGCTGGGCCTGGGTTTGGAATTGGGCTATCGAGTGATGGATCTCGAACTTGATGAATTCGACGACATCGATTCAGCGGATCTGAGTTTCGCCGGGCCGTTCGCGGGCTTGAACTATCGGTTTTGACTCATGAGGGGCTCAGGGAGTAATTCCCCGGTTCTATTGATTTAAAACTCGCGTAACGCTCAGCTGTTGCTATACCTAGGGTAGGCCCCTAATGAGCGTTGAACAGCAATATGCCCGCGCCAAGCTCCGTACAGGCTGTGCCTGATATACGTGCGCAACTACTGTCGGAAGTGCAAGATCAAAGTCTTGAACTGCCTGCGTTGCCCGAATCGAATGCTCGAATTCAGCGGCTCACCGAAGGGGATGCGCTGGACCTGAGAAAGTTCTCCCACGCAATAGCGCTGGATCCCGGCGTTGCGTTTCAGTTTTTGCGTGCAGCGAACTCTGAACCCTTTTGTTCCCAGTCGCCAACCGGATCTTTATGCGTAGCGATCCGACAACTGGGTTTGCAGCACGCAGTGGATGTGGCGCGGGGATTGTCTAATCGACTCGCTTTTCAGCCCACAAACGAGATGATTGAGCGTCGTTATCGTCTGGCTGTCGCCGACGCGACCTACGTAAGTGCGGCGTCGGCCGTACTTGCGCGAAACTATACCGAGATCCCCGTTGAGCGTGCGCGGGTAGCGGGTCTGTTTTACAACGTTGGGGCGTTCCCCATTCTTGCCCAGGCTGAATATCAGAACTTTACTGATGCGTTTGCGTTGCACGAAATTGTAGAAGCGGTACAGGTGGTCCTCAGTTCGTCAATTCTCAAGCGTTGGAATTTCCCCTCCGAGATCGCAGAGCTACCCGCGGGGGTGGCGACCTATACTCGTCCCTCATCCGGGCTGACTCTCCTAGACGTAGTGGCTGCCGGGGTTGCACTCAACTCGTTCTTTAATCACACCAGCCAAAAACAGGTCAGCGGCGGTCACGAAAGCAGCCATATTCAGGTGCTACCCCCGGCTTTGTCACTTCTAATCTATGAGATAGCCGGGTTCGATCCTGTTGCCAATTCGCCTCAGCTGGATGTGCTGAGAGATGAAATTGCTGTGCAGCTTAATGGTGATTTCTAGTTGTGACTTAGCGAAAACGCAGATTATTGCGGCTGAGATCTGCAAGTTTGCTGGCGCCTGCAAGTTTCATGTCCCGGGTTAACTCATCTCGCATAAGAGAAATGGCACGTTCGACTCCCGGTTGCCCGGCCGCTGCAAGTGAGTAGAGATACCAGCGGCCACCAGAGCATGCTTTGGCACCCACAGACAGGGCTTTGAGAATGTGCGTGCCGCGGCGTATGCCGCCATCACAGATCACGTCAATATCTGAACCCACCGCGTCTACTATTTCGGCGAGTTGATCGAATGGCGCCCTGGAACCATCCAGTTGTCTTCCGCCGTGGTTCGACACCATTATCGCGGTAGCGCCGACGTCAACACTGCGTTTGGCATCTTCCACGCTCATAATCCCTTTCAGACAAAAGTGACCACCCCAGGTCTTTGCCACCCATTCTGCGGCTTTCCAGTCCATAGACTGATCGAGCATTGTGCTGAAATAATTTGAGACCGATGTTGTGACTGCGGTTCCCTCGCTAACGTGGGTGTCTAGCTGTGGTAGAGAGAACTTCTCGCGGAGCAGGTAGTTGAGAGTCCAGTAAGGGTGTGTTGCAAAACTGATAGCGCTACTCAAATTCAGTTTTGGTGGCGAGGTGAATCCAGTTTGTAAATCTCGCTCTCGGTTACCGCCTACGATGGTATCGACCGTTAATGTGAGGGCATCGAATTTTGCGTCTTTGCAGCGTTCGATCATGTTCTGTGTCAGGCCCTTATCCTTGTGATAGTAAAGCTGGAACATTTTTGGGGCGTTAATACTGTTTGCAATTTCCTCAATACTCACGGTGCCCAGAGAGCTTAGACCAAAGAAGGTATTGTGCTTTTCAGCCGCTCGGCCGACGGCCCGTTCGCCATCGTAGTGAAACAAACGCTGCAGTGCCGTTGGTGAAAAAAACATCGGTAAGTCGATTTGCTTCCCCATGATTGTGGTCGACATATCGATTTCTTCAACGCCGGCCAAGACGCGCGGCACCAGATCGCAGTCTTCGTAGGCTGCTGTATTGCGTTTGTAGGTGACTTCGTCGTCCGCCGCGCCATCAATGTAGTGAAAAAGCGCAGCAGGCAAGCGTTGTTTGGCCAGTCGGCGGAAATCTTCTGTGTTGTTACAGTCGCGCAATCGCATGATTTACCCTCGGGCGTTGATCCACCTGGAACGGATTTGTTCAGCGCCCTCGATGTCTCCGCGGGCGTCGCTGATGTCTGCCAGGAGTAGCCAGCCATCTCTCTTTGCTGCTGGTTTTGTGCCTGCCAGAGCAATACCTCGTCGAGCGTATTGCTCTGCTTGAGCGAATTCACCTTGTTCGAAGTTTAGGCGCCCCAGCTGAACCCACAGCGTGCCGTTTCTTGGTTCCAGGCGAATCGCGCGCTCCACCAGGGCTATCGCCTGTGGATGCTTGCCATCGGTTCTTAGATCGTCACTTTGCGCCAATAACAGCAAAGCTGCGCTGTTGCTGGCGGTATCTGTTGTAGACGGCGCAGGGTCTTGTGATGAGGGCACGGCCGGACCGATAGATTCCTCTGGGGGTATTTCTGCGGGTGGAGAGGACGTTGTTGGTGGCGTTACGCCTACACTGCTGCAACCGACAAGCCAGCAGGTTACGCAGATTGCGGTGAGAGCACGACTTAGTCCAGGTACGAGATCAAATTTTTGAAGAGTAATCATGTGCCGTGGAGTTTACACGGTTGGCTTCTACTGGGGGCGGAACCAGCGTTTAAGACGTTCACCAA
>CAZWMD010000018.1:0-2410 GCA_964634815.1 uncultured Pseudomonadales bacterium
ATTTGAACTAATACACCTAATACAGTAGGGTGGGCATTATCTTCTCCAGAAACGGTATGCGTGACCGACCCGACCAACCTAATAGTCCTTGATCCCAAATCCGGCGAACCGGTTTACCGTCAGTTGGTAAATCAGGTGCTCCAGGCGATAGCCAAAGGACATCTGGTGGCCGGTGAAACCTTGCCGTCGGTTAGGAAGCTTGCAAAAACGCTTACCGTGAACCCTATGACGGTTTCAAAAGCCTATGGCTTGTTGGAAACCTCTGGGGCGGTCGTTCGTCGCCATGGGATTGGGATGATTGTTGCGGAGGTGAAGGTTTCGACCGAGGACGTTTTAAAACCGCAGGTGGAAAAGATCGTTGCAAGTGCTCGTTCGCTAGATCTTCGGCGTGACGAGCTTTTGAAACTTGTGCGGCAGCTATGGGAGGAGAAATGAGTGATCTGAAAGTTATTGCACAGATGCAGCATGCAGTGTCGGGCTATGGCGCGGAGCCGATATTAAAGGGCGTTGATCTAACGTTAGAGCAGGGCACCATTACCGGATTGTTGGGCCGCAATGGGGCCGGCAAAACTACTCTGATGCGCACGTTGGTTGGGTTGATTAAACCAAGCTTAGGTGAGGCCCAAATCTTCGGTGAGTCAAGCTACACAAGTTCCAGCAGAGCGCGCCGGCGACTTGGCTATGTTTCGCAAGAGGCAGTGGATTTGGGTGTCTTGCGCAGTGTGCGCGAAGTGGTTTATGCCTTCTCACAGTTTTATCCCACGTGGGACAAGGCGCAGTCTGACAAACGCATGCAGGACTGGGGCCTGGCATCGAAGAGCCAAAGCAGTTTGTCGACCGGGGAACGGCAGAAGGTTTCTCTATTGCTTGGTATGGGACACAACCCCGATTTTCTCGTGTTGGATGAGCCAGTGAGCAGTCTAGATCCGGCCGCACGCCGTGATTTCATGTCAGAGCTGGTGGACCAGAACTTCATGAAAGGCCAAACGGTTTTACTGTCGAGCCACATTACCAGTGATATTGAGCGAATCGCGTCACATGTCGCCATTGTGCGTGATGGGGAAGTGGTCCTTCACCGCGAGTTAGATGAGCTAAGAGAATTTACCAAGCTGGTTACTTTTAATGCGGGGTCAGCAGAATCGATCAGTGACGTGGAAGGGTTGTTCGTTCGATTTGGCAACCAGGCCTGGATTCATTGTGAATCCGATACCTTGTTGCGTAACGAAGTCGCTCGCTCCGGTTTTTCTCTGGAAGAGTTTTTTTTAGCGATGACCGACCAGTCTGCTGCGCTGCCTCCGAAGGTGAAGAAGTGATCTTCAACCGAATCAGAGCGGCTGGAACACTGGTTACGCCATCTACATTTATGGGCTGGATTGGCCTGTTGATGATGTGTTGCGCTTATTTTTGGTTAAGCTATCAACCGCCGGCTGCGCTGCAATTTCAAACTGCTTACCTCGGGCTTGCTGGTTTCTGGATCGCGTTTAAAACTCGGCCGCTGTGGCACATTGAAACTCTTCGTCTTGTGCCTGAGTTTTCGGTGTCTTTGTGCGTTTATGTTTTGCTTTTGATATCGGTGGTGTATGGAGTCGTTGCTCTGATTAAGCTGCAGTCCGGCCAATCGTTGGATATGTTGCTGCTGCATGCAGGTGTGGCATTGGTTTTGGTGATCTCAGCTCGGGTTGATTTCAACAGTTTTTGGATGATGCAACTTGTTGTGCTCTTAAACGCGCACTATTTGCTGGAGTTTCTTGGTCGTTGGAGCCATTTACCCTGGGCGCAGGTTCTATTCTTGGTGGGTAGTCTCGCATTGGCCTCCATCTACTGCATTCTCTGTACTCAAGCTTGGGATCAGTTTGATTGGTACCAGCAACGCCGGGAATCTGAAATTGGATCGTGGATAGGTGCGAGTGAGCGTAGAAGCCGTATGACTCGGCTGACACTGGGTTTGGGAACCTTGCTTTTTATTGTGGCTGCTTGGACGTATCAGTCAGGTGCACTAACAACCGATGTGGTTTTGTACTACACCGGCCCTTTGGTCGTTCTGGGTGTACCGTTGATATTTGTTGATTCTATCAGGCCAAAAATGATTGCTTGGTGGGTGACTGCCAGGGACGATACGCGTGAAGCTCTTGGATCGCGCGCCATGCTCAGTGTGTATGCCAATATCCTATTGGTTGCCGGTTTTTTTGTTGTCGTAGCGCTAACTGGTTTGATTGCGTTTGGCCGAGTTAACTGGCTGATCCTAAGCAACCTTTTACTTGCTCTGGCGTTCGCCGGGCCACTTGTGTGCATCTCTGTGTACTATATGAATCAGCTGCAAAAGGCAGGGTTGTACCCTCTGTATATAGTTTGTGCTTTGGCCACAACATCGTTGGCTTTGTTCTGGTTGGGTAGCTTTTTGCCCGCAGGC
>CAZWMD010000018.1:2510-6052 GCA_964634815.1 uncultured Pseudomonadales bacterium
TTCGACAAGCCATACTGAGCTAATGGAGTCGAGTAATCTCTAAGCCCTTGTTGAATATTGGAAAATGACAAAAAAACAGTCAAACATTCGGCGCCTTAGTTGGCACTTTTCTTGGTGAGACCGACGGTTCCGGGGCATCCCTTGGCACCCTGTGATCAATGACACAAACCACCGGTTAACGGCTTCGTACACTGAGCTTGTAAATTTACACAAGTACGGAGGCGCTCATGTTGTCGCCCCTCACTCGGATGTTTGCCACCAGTGGCAGGCAATCACGGCGTAGTTTTTGGCTCACCACTCTCATCGCGTGGCTAGTGTTTGCGGTAGCACAGCTCGGCATCAGCGATTTGCTGGGTCGCAACGCCACTATCGTTCTTTATCCATTCATGCTTGGCATCCTTTATGTCTGCTGCGCCAGGCGTTATCACGATCTCGACAAGTCTGCCTGGTGGTTATTGCTGTTACTTATACCCGTCGCAGGTCCGCTGTGGTGTGTCATCGAACTCGCCCTGCGCCGAGGTAGTTACGGCGAAAATCGCTATGGCAGCGATCCAAGAGAGCCAGGAGGAGACTATATGGTGGTCGCCACATGAACACTCAACAAACAGCTCTTCCGAAGACCAAATCGACAGACGAATCACACGAAGCTCAGCCGATCAGAACCGTAAATGATGTGACCGGTTTAAACCCCGTCTCAGTTTGGGGCGTGGCGACACCTACCAGTGTCGAAGAACTGCAAAAAATAGTTCGTAACACTCGTGGCTCTCTGTCTATAGGCGGCGGGCACTTCAGCATGGGTGGTCAAACCGCAAGCGAGGGCAGTCTTCATCTCGACATGCGTCACTTCAACAGAGTGTTGAACTTCAATCCTATCGAAAAACAGATAGTGGTTGAGAGTGGTGTGCGATGGTGTGATATCCAACGATTTATTGATCCGCACGGCCTTGCTGTAAAGATCATGCAAACCTACGCTAATTTCACTGTAGGTGGCTCGCTATCTGTAAACGTGCACGGTCGCTACGTCGGTCTCGGACCACTGGTGCTGTCGGTGGAAGAGATTCAGTTGTTGCTCGCAGACGGAGCATTGATCGTTGCTAACCGAACCCAGCACGCCGAGCTGTTTCACAGTGTAATCGGCGGTTACGGCGGGTTTGGTATTATTGTGCAGGCGACCCTTAGTCTTGCGGATAATGTGCGACTGGAACGCATTAGCAAAAAGCTTGATACCGCCAACTATCTCGATCACTTTCGGTCGGTGCAAAACCAGCCACGCAAGGCTGTTTTGCACAACGCAGATCTCTATCCGCCTCACTTTCGAAAGCTGCGGTCAGTCTCATGGTATGAAACCGATCGTCCTGCGACCACCGTAGATCGACTACAAAAAGTCGCGCGTAGACACTGGTTGGAAAAGTACTTTTACTGGTCTTTCACTGAATCGTTGTTTGGCAATTGGCGTCGTGAACATATTGTTGATCCGCTTCTTTATTTAAAGCGCAAAGTTCACTGGCGGAACTATGAAGCCGGTTACGATGTTGCCGAACTTGAACCAGTAAGTCGCGAAAGCCGTACTTATGTATTGCAAGAGTATTTTGTGCCGGTTGATAAGTTCGACGACTTTGTAGAACGAATGGGCGAGATACTCAATCGACACAAGGTGAACGTGATAAACGTTTCTGTTCGCCACGCTAGTGCTGATACTGAAACCCTGATGTCGTGGGCACCAGTCGAAACCTTCGCCTTTGTGCTTTACTACAAACAACGGACTCGAGAAAACGCTCGTGCCCGAGTTGCCGTGTGGACTCGAGAGCTGATTGATGCGGCGCTGGCCTGCGACGGCAGCTACTATTTGCCTTATCAGGCTCACGCCACTGATGATCAGTTTCACCGGGCGTACCCGCGCGCTCTCAAAGCGTTTGATCTGAAAGCCACCGTTGATCCTACGTTTCGATTCAGAAATGTTATCTGGGACCGATACTACGGCTCGCCAGACACCATGACTAAGCCGCGACAGATCTCCACCAGCTCAGAGTTTCATCAAGTATTTGGCTATACCGGTAGCAGAGACGATTTCTATCGCTTTTTGCAGGTAGTGTTTCGTCTGCAACCGGAAGACCGAATGCATCAACTCATTAGGGAAGCCTGCGAACGGCATCCACTGTCCCAGGATCCGTCCGTCAATCCTGACGAGGCGATCTACCGGGACGTGCAGCAGAAACTGGGCAAAATCCGCCCGTGGCACAGTATTTTCAGCTACGCACTGCCTGCGCTGGCTACCCAGAAAAAAGAGATGACGCGACAAACGTTGCAACTGCTTGGTGCTCGCCAGAAGCTCGATGGCTATCTGGAGATCGGGTCAACAGGTCGTTACGCATCCAGTTTGGCAAAAAAAATCAGCATTACCGGGCCAGTTTACTTCGTAGCTGACGAGCCACCCAGTAACTCACCGGTAGACATTGCGGAGCGGGGTGGGTTACGCAAACTAGGTACTTATTTGCCGCTGGACGATTACGCGCCGCTAGATGATGCAATCGAAGACGAAAGCGTCGATTTTGTGAGTTGTCTTATCGGTTTGCATCATGTTCCACCGGCTAAGCTTGAGAGTTTCCTGGCATCTATCGCACGAGTATTGCGACCGGGCGGAGTCTTCGTGCTCAGAGATCACGATGTCAGCACACCAGCCATGGATAAGTTTGTGGCGCTGGTACACACCGTCTTTAACTGTGGCACTGATGTCTCTTGGGACGAAAACGCGGCAGAGCGGCGTCACTTTGCTTCTGTTCCCACCTGGATTGAACGCATAGAAAAACAGGGTTTGGTAGATGAAGGTAATCGGCTATTGCAGGCCAACGACCCTTCAGCCAACACGCTACTGTCGTTCGTAAAAATGCCATGAGGTTGCAAGGCACACTTCGACTGGGGTTACTGTCTGGATTCTTGTTGCTTGGCCTTAGCTTGCCAGTGCAAGGTAGCGAAATACTGACACCCCCCGAAGATCGGCGAACAGGAGATCAGACCTTTCTGACGTTTCCTGAATGGTTTCTGGTGCATAGCCCAACGGAGTATGCGAGCTACGTAAAGACAAATCCGCCAACGGATTTTCCGTTCTTTGGGCACATCAGGCAGCTATGGAGCTCCTACGCGGCAATGTACTCCGAGGTGAAAACCCGCTACCCCTTCAATGGCGAATACCACACCATGATTATGGTGATAGGTGTAAGCACTACCGCTGAATACGGCCTGCGCACCGCCTGGGAAACCCTCATGGGGCGATTGTCAGAGTGGTCGGCCGCCGGAGAATTAACGCCGGAAGATCGGTTTGGTTCCCAGGTTGCAGATGACTACGCCCGGTTCATTCTCACCACACCCTGGTACGAGTTTGATTATTGGGGCGCACTGACCGGGCTTTGGTCTGAGGTGCCCCTGGCCGGGGATAACCTGTTTCGCCGCCTGGAGCGTCGCTATTTGTTGACCAGCGAATATCTGATCAAGGCAGGTTATGCGGCATTGATAGGTATGGGCGCACAGGCCAGTTTTGATGCGCC
>CAZWMD010000018.1:6152-51402 GCA_964634815.1 uncultured Pseudomonadales bacterium
AGGCAGGTTATGCGGCATTGATAGGTATGGGCGCACAGGCCAGTTTTGATGCGCCTGTGCAAACCACAATTAGTATCATCGATTCTCCTGTAGAGGGTGTGACTAAAAGTGAACCTATGGCTGGGGAGGCGGAGCTGTGGATGGCCGTTCTACCTCGCTATCAGCCCTTCACTGAGCAGGCTAACGAGCTTGCCGGTCAGGGTGTGCGGTTTGCTGAAATTGCCGGCAATCGCGGCGATATTCTGGTATCTGTGTTAGCGCCGACAAGTTGGCCGTCGACCATTGATCACAGTCGACTCTTGTTTTCTCAGCCATTGCTCACTCAACCCGGAATATACCGTCGAGCTATTGCGGTTCCGGTGGCGGAGCTGCACAACCTGTTGATTGCGGTTGACGATGGTCCTGCGCAGCTGGAGCACGTTTACGATTTCTAGTGCGCCGGGGGGGCGAAGCGTCTTGTCCAGATCAATCATCCAACTCATCAAGCGACTCACCCAACGCGTTAATTAGTGAGTCGATCTCTTTGGTAGTCGAGATAAATGGTAGGCCGAGTTGGATGGTATCGCCGCCATAGCGCACATAAAATCCTTTCTCCCAGCACTTCATGGCTATTTGGTAAGGACGCAGCGTGGGATCCTTACCCTCCTTGCCGCCTGGTACGAGTTGTAAGGCGCCCGCCAGACCAAAGTTACGAATATCAGCAACCAGGTTAGTTTGGTTGCTAAGGCTGTGTAGCCCGGCTTCAAAAACGGGAGCCAGTTCTTTTACGCGATCAGGTAGACCTTCGGCTTCCAGTAGATCCAGTGTCGCAAGCGCCGCCGCGCAGGCCACGGGATGGCCGGAATAAGTATAGCCGTGCGGTAGCTCAACAAGATGTTCCGGACCACCCGCTGCCATCACGGTGTTGTAGATCTTTCCGTGCACAGCAGCCGCACCCATTGGAATGATGCCGTTGGTCAATTGCTTGGCCAGGGCCATCATGTCTGGAATCACCCCAAAAGCATCCGCCCCACTCCAGGACCCCATGCGTCCGAAGCCGGTGATGACCTCGTCGAAGATCAACAGAATGTTGTGTTTGTCACACAAAGCTCGTAGCCGTTGAAGATAGCCCTCGGGCGGAGGTATGACGCCGGTAGAACCTGCCAGGGGCTCGACAATCACTGCGGCAATGTTCGACGCATCATTCAATGCAACCAGATCTTCCAGGCTATCCGCGAGGTGTGCCCCTGTTGCTGGCATGCCCCGGGTAAACCTGTTTTCTGCCAGTAAAGTGTGCGGCAGATGGTCGGCATCCAAACCCGGTCCCCACAGTTTGCGGTTTGCGCCGATGCCGCCAAAACTGATCCCGCCCCAACTCGCGCCGTGGTAGCCTCGGGCGCGACCGATGATGCGGGTCTTTGTGGGTTCACCCTTTAAACGCCAGTAAGCGCGTGCGATCTTGGTACAGGTGTCTACTGACTCAGATCCAGAGTTGGTATAGAAAACATGATCAATACCGTCTGGCATTAGTCCCACAATTCGATTGGCTAAATCGAATGCTCCAGGGTGTCCATGCTGGAAGGTCGGTGACATATCAAGTCTGCCGAGTTGTTCAGTGATGCGCTGGTTTATGTCAGCCCGGTTGTGTCCGGCGCCGGTGGTCCAAAGACCAGACAATCCATCGAAGATCTGGCGTCCATCTGCCGAGGTGTAATAGCAACCGTCGGCAGCAACCACAGAGCGAGGATTGGTCTTGAATTCGCGATTGCCGGTGTAAGGCATCCAATAGGCTTGCATCTCGGCTTCGGTCAGGTCTGTTTTGTTTGCCGTTTGCTGATTCACTCGTCTTCCTCGGTCGGCGCTATCGCGGTTGGTAGGGACAGAATACTGGGCTCATTCGATGAGATAAATACACAACTATCACTGTGCTGAAGCGAATAGCGCCACCAGGTTCATGGCTAGGGTGGCGCCCGCAAGCGCGGTGATCTGACTGTTGTCGTATGCCGGCGCAACTTCCACCAGATCAGCGCCAACCAAATTAATACCGCGCAATCCGCGCAGGATTTGTTGAGCCTGCATGCTGGTTAAGCCACCGATTACTGGTGTGCCAGTGCCGGGTGCCATGGATGGGTCCAGGCAATCGATGTCGAACGTGAGGTAGGCAGGCCTCGTGCCCACAATCTTTCGCACCTGATCAACCAGTTCAGCAACCCCCAGTTCTGTCACCTGCTCGGCGCTGAACAGATTGAAACCGTGACTCTCAGGATTGAACGTGCGAATGCCGATTTGCGTGGAGCTTGTTGGGTCAACCAGATTTTGCTTCACGGCGTGATAGAACATGGTGCCGTGATCTATGCGTTCGCCATCTTCACGCCAGGTATCGCTATGGGCATCAAAATGAATCAGGCTTACTGGCGTTTGAATAGCGGCAACTAAAGACTGCAAGACAGGATAGGTGGAGAAGTGGTCGCCACCGAGCATCAATGTCTTCACCTGTTGTGAATGAATGGCTTTGAACTGTTGTGTGATCTCATTTGGGACACCGGCTGGATTGCCTGCATCAAACAGCACGTCGCCGTAGTCGATGACTCGCAGTGATTCAAAGGGATCAAACTCCCATCCGTGCACGCGGTCCCACGCAATCATGCTTGAGGCCTCTCGAACAGCCCTGGGTCCAAAACGGGCACCCGGACGAGCGGTAGTCGCCAGATCGAATGGCACGCCAACCACAGCAAGATCACAGTTATCGAGCGACTTTGTGTAACGACGCCGCGCGAAGCTGAGCGCTCCGGAGAATGTGGGCTCTTCGCGGATACCTGTGCCGGGCGAGCGGGTGAAGGCGAGGTCAATGTCGTTAATGGTTGAAGTCATTTTTTTCTCAACGCGCGATAGATAAGCAACTCACCGACGATCAACACCACCACCACACCATAGAAGGTGGCGAACTGTGGGCCTTCATCTGGGACATACAAGAACAAAGCGATTGTTGCGCACAAAATGATAACGCAGATGCCGCTGAGCAGGCAGGCAACAAAGGTTCCGCCCGCGACTCGAAATGGGCGTGGTGCCGTTGGTTCACTGAAGCGCAGCTTCGCGAAAGCCAGAACCATACCGATGTAGGGCAGCATAAAGATCACGGCGCTAAAGGAGAAGAGTGACCAAAACAAGTCCTCGTTGGTAGACGCGAGGCCGCCATATAAGACTAGTGCGGCCGTACAGACTACACCCATCAGAATAGCCGCCCCTAAAGGTGCGCTGCGGTTTTTAGCGCTGTATGCAAATGCCGCTGGCAGCTGGTGTTCTGTCGCCGCCTCAGCGATCGCACGATTGCAACCCATTGCCCAGGTCGCTCCGTTCGACCAAAACGTATAGAGCGCACCTATTCCCAAGGTGGTGACGATTAATGTTCCCTGGTCGGTACCGCCAAAAAACAAATTCAAGGTATCGATCAGGCCATCGACGATATCAAGTTCGGTAACCGGTATTGCGGCCAGAATGCCGAGTGTAGCCAGAGAATACAGTGCGAGTATCAAGAGGCCGGAAAACAAGATTGCTCGCGGCACCGTTTTTTCGGGCTGAGTAATTTCAGCACCTGCAGAGGACACGAGCTCGAAGCCGAGCATTCCATAAATGATTACGGGTAAAAACTTGAGACCATCCTCCCAACTGGGTGTTAGTGTTTGGATCTTGATGTCGTTGGCGTAGCCGTGACTGGCAGCGTAGTTAAACCCGCCAATGATCAAGACGATAAATATGATCATCTTAAGGAGCGCGCCTAGATTGGGGACCCATTTGCCTATGTTTAAGCCAAACAGATCCACCGCAACGGTGAGCCAGGCGAGCCCAATTCCTATGCCAATGGCGGTGGGTATACCCAGGTCAACCTGTAACAGGCTCGATAAAACACCAGCGAACAAAATGAAAATCGCCGGTAGCCAGATTGCGGTGTTTATCCAATAGGCCCACACCGCGCGGGTTGCCCAGCGCTGACCAAAAGCCCGCTTAATCCAGACATAAATCCCGCCTTCGGCTGGGAAACTGGTACCCAGCTCGGCGGTGATCAGTCCTATGGGCAGCATGAACGTCACGCCAAGAAACAACCACCAAAACAGGCTGGAGACGCCGATTGCTGCAGACGCGGCAAGTGTATCCAGCAAAACGATAGCGGATACAGTGAATAACGTCAGATCTGGCAGGCGCAATACTCTTTGCGGCTCGGTGGTCATTGGCTAACTCATCTGAGTAGAGTGACTAAAATCGATCAAGCGTTTTATAAAACAACATGCCTGCCACCAGCGCCGGCCAGCGGAGTAATGCGCCGCCCGGAAACGACTGGTGTTTCAAGTTGGCAAACAAGTCGAACCGCTCGGCTTGTCCAGCGATGGCCTCTGCGACCATTTGGCCACCCATGTTTGCCATAGCAATGCCGTGACCAGAGTAGCCCTGTGCCCAATAAATGTTGGGGCTCTTGCGCCCAAAATGTGGCATGCGTTTCATGGTGACTGCGAGTGTTCCGCCCCAGGCATAGTCAATGCTGACATCAGCAAGGTTTGGGTAAACCTCCAGCATGTTCTTGCGCACAAACTGTTTTAGGTCATTTGGAAAACGCGACGAATAGTTTTCGCCTCCACCAAAGATCAACCGGTTATCTGGTGAATTATGGAAGTAGTTGACGACAAATCGGGTGTCCACCACGGCGACGTTATCTCGGTTGATTGTGCGTGCGCGCGGTTCGGGTAGTGGTTCAGTCGCAAGAATGAAATTATTTATTGGTAGTTGATATTTTTGTGCCGCCTTGTCCAGATCACCCAGATAGCCGTTGCAGGCCAACACCAAAAAGTTGGCTGTCACACTTGCCGTTGATGTCTGGATGCGAACTTTGTCGCCGGTGGCGTCCTTATCTTGAAAGCTGAGTACTTTTGTATGCTCAAAAATCTTCACACCCAAGTCACTCGCCGCTTTCGCAAGACCAAGAGCGAGATTCAAAGGGTGGACATGGCCAGCTTGATGATCGAGATAGCCACCGAAGAACGAAGAAACACCAAGCATGTCCTGAGTTTCTGCCCGCGATACATGGCGATGATTGGTGAACCCATAGTCGGTTTCAAGTTTGTCCGCGTAATCCCATAGTTCCTGTTCGTAGCGCTCTTTGTGTGCAACGGTTAGCTCGCCGTCGGTAAGGTCGCAGTCGATGGCATACTTCTTAACTCGATCGCGTACAAGTTGATTCGCATCGCACGCAATCTGCCACATCTTCTTCGCCGTATCTGCCCCTAACCAGGCTTCCAACTCGTCTTGATCCTTGCGTTGCCCCATGCCGAGCACACCGCCGTTGCGACCGGATGCACCGGAACCGACACGGTAGGCCTCGAGCACAACTACGTTGTAGCCGCGCTCCGCGAGTTCGATTGCAGCGGAAAGACCCGTGTAACCAGCGCCGACGATACAGACGTCAGCCTGAGTACTCTCATCCAGCTTTGGATACTCTTTGAGGCCTTTTGCGCTTGCGTAGTACCAGGACTCATCATAGCCAACGCTAGAATCACCGCCGGGGCGTCGTTGTGACACTAAACTTCTGCCCCTAAGTAGCGCCGCTCCCAGGCGGTAATTTCATTGTTGTAGTGGGCAAGCTCGTCGCGTTTCACGCTAATGTAGGCATCACAACAGGGCTTTCCCAGTAAATCGATGATCGCCTCACAGTTGTCCAGAGCGTCGAGGGATTGAGCGAGCCCGGCGGGAAAATTAGCGGGCTGTTCATACGCGTCGCCGTCAGTGGGTGCGCTGGGCGTGAGCTGGTTTTCGATGCCAAGCAAGCCGCAGGCCAGGGTGCAGGCCATAAATAGATAGGGGTTTGCATCCGCACCGGCCACGCGATTTTCAATTCGACCGTCTTTATTGGGGCTGTAGGGTACCCGTAACCCCGTGGTGCGATTGTCATAACCCCACTCAAGGTTTATGGGCGCTGATAGATCGGGTACGAAGCGCTTGTAGCTGTTAACGGTTGGCGTAATCAGCGCAAAGGCGCTGGGTAAGTAGTGTTGCAGACCTGCAATGAAGTGTTGCAACTTGGGCGGGGCTTGGCCGTCTTCGAGGGTAAACAGGTTGTGATCTTTGTTGTCGTACAGGCTGCAGTGCAAATGCAGTCCACTGCCCGGCACGCCTTCGATCGGTTTGGCCATAAAGCTGGCTGTCGCGCCTTGCTCTAGCGCGCAGCTTTTAACCAGGCGCTTCAGCAGAAATAATTGATCAGCTCGTGACAGCACATCCCCATGAGCGACGTTCAGTTCGATCTGTGCTGGTCCCATTTCGTGGACCGTTGCGCTGAGCGCGAGGCCTGACTGATCACAGCGTTCGTACAATAAATCAAGAAATGGTTGGTATTTCGCCAAGGCATCGATACTAAACGCTTCGTTACCACAATCTGTGCGGCTATCGATGCCAGTAGCTGCGATGAAGGGCGCACCGGGATCTTTATTGGGGTGTAGCAGATAGAACTCAACCTCAGGCGCGACGATAGGAGTCAAACCAAGCGCCGCATAGCGAGCCAATACACGGATGAGGGCATTGCGAGGGTCAAACGCCGTTGCCGCACCCTGCTTATCAATCGACTTGCAGATCACCTGAGCATGGCTACCTTTCTTCCATGGCATGGTTGTATAGGTCGACCAATCCGGTTGCAGCAGTAAATCTTCGTCTTTGGGATTGTAGTCATGCATGGCGTCGCCGTATTCGCCGGTAAGCGTCTGGAAGAAAATCGCGGCGGGTAGATGTGGCAGGTGGTGTTGATCAAAAGATGATCCCTTGATCACCTTGCCGCGGGGAAGGCCCGATGCATCAGCGATTAATAATTCGAGATTTTCTGCCAGCGTGTCTGGTGGGTTGTGTTCATGCATCTTGCGGTTCGCCTTCTAGCTGATCTTGTAGCTCATCTCGCCATTCGGTCAAATTCAATTCAATAAACGCAAAGGCGAACAACCACAAGAAGGCATCCCAGAAGTCAATGAAGTCACCTTCGAACCCCCAGTACACCGCCGCCGATAACAGGATAGCGTACGCAAGGTATTTCGCCCATTTCGAAAAGGCCTTCCAGGCGTCTCCAACCCGATTGTATACCCCCAGGCGGACATCGAGTTCCAGCAAGGCAACGACCAACAGCCAGGTGCCTGAGTTGATAACATTAACCCACGCAAGCTGTTTCACCTTCTGCAGTACAGAGTCATAAACTGCAGTGCTGTTATCTGCCAAGGCGTATAGCTGGTCTCCAGCGATGCTGGGCTTGCAGTTATCGGCGGTCAGTGTCCGAAACTCATCCTGCTTGATCATCAGCGACCAATCGGCGGCGCCTAGCTTGCAAGCATCAAGCGTCTCCTGCAGTACGTAGGCATTCATTCCGAGTGCTTTTGTGAGGTACCCATAGAAGGAGTAAGCGATGACTGCGTAACACAGTGCGCGAACTGAGTGAATAAATCGCAGCAGAGTAGGGGTGAGCTTGTCGTCTGGTATCTGAAAGGTTTCAAGCTCGAACAGCAACAACAGTATTAACCAGGCTAAGGTATCGATGCTGGCGGCAAAGGCTATGATCAGTTCAGATAAAGGAATCGTTGTGTCAAAGAGATGTTCGGCTGCAAGCCACTCCTGGCGAAAGAACACCAGCACGTTGAAGGCGAGTAGCAGGTATACCGCATACTTTAGTTTCGGGTACCAAGAGCGCTCAACTAGTTGCAATGTACTCTCGCATAGCCTGGCCAAAGGCTTGAAAAATGGCAGTTGATGCGGGGTTTTCGCCGTGCAACCATTCCGGATGCCATTGCACCGCCAGGCAAAATTGGCCTGGCACCGAGAACCCTTCAATAAGGCCGTCTGCGGCTACAGCTTCTACGACCAGATTTGGTGCCAGTTCGGCAACCCCCTGAGCGTGCAGCGAGTTTACCTCAATTCGACGCTGCCCAATCAGCCCTCGCAGTTGCCCATTTTCGCTTAACTCTACGCTATGAACCGGACTGTATTGTTCTTCTCTGGACTTGGTCTCGTCCTCACGATGATCATCATAGCCTGGAACATCCTGAACATTGGCGTGCAGACTGCCGCCAAAAGCGACGTTGATTTCCTGGAAACCTCGGCAGACTCCGAGTATGGGCATTTTTCGGTTCGCGGCGGCCTGAATCAATTCGAATGCCATTGAATCCCGCTGTGGGTCGGTTTTCATCTTGGGGTCATTTGTACCACCGTAGCGTGTTGGCTCGATGTTGCTTGGGCTGCCGGGAAAAAACACACCGTCGCACAGATCAAGCCAGCCATCTGCTGTGAATTCTTCGCCGGGCTGCTTTAGATCGGTGCCAGCAGCCATTGCCGGCGCTATTATTGGCCAGGCTTTGACCCCATTCACGATCGCTTCGATGTACTTCTCGCCCACACAATGGAAGGCGTGAATCCCAATTTGCTTGCAGTCAGAAACGATCAGAACGCGTGGAATGTTCATAGGGGCATCTAGGCCGTTGTGTTGATGCCATAGTGGCGAGCTGTGCCGTCCAGGGCTTGAGTCAAGCGTTCAATCAAGAGATCAATCTCTTCATGGGTGCTGACAAGGGGAGGCGCGCTGATAATCGAGTCACCCACGGCACGAATCATGAGCCCTGACTCAATGGCTCTATTGCGGCATTCTGTTGCTGCTGCGGCATCGTCGGCGATTCGGGCCCGCGATGACTTATCCCTAACCAGTTCCAGGGCGGCAAGCATACCGAGCGTGCGGGTCTCGCCAACGATTGGGTGATCCGCGAGAGTGTTCCACTGCTTGGCCAAGTACGGGCCGATATCGGAACTCACATGACTTGGCGTTTTCGATTGGTTGTAAATATCAAGCGTTGCCAGCCCAGCCGCACAGGCTACGGGGTGCCCGGAGTAGGTGTAGCCATGCGTGAACTCGCCGCCACCGGCGGTCAGAACATCGGCCACCTTGTCTCCCACCCCAACACCACCAAGCGGCTGATAACCGTTGGTAACGCCCTTTGCAAACGTGATCAGGTCGGGTTTGGTTTGAAACGTTTCACAACCAAACCAACTGCCTGTACGACCAAATCCGCAAATCACCTCATCGCTGATAAACAGAATGTCGCGTTCATCAAGAATTTTTTGCACCGCTGGCCAATAGCTCTGCGGCGGAATTATGACGCCTCCGGCACCCTGTACTGGCTCAGCAATAAAAGCGGCAACGTTATCGGGCCCCAGTTTGTCGATGCGCTCTTCTAACGCGGCTGCAACCCGCAGGCCAAAGCTTTCAGGATCTTCGTCCGCACCTTCATCGAACCAGTAGGGTTGGGCGATATGTTGGATATAGGGCAGCATGCCAAACTGCTTGTGCATGCTCGACATGCCGCCGAGACTACCTGCAGCAATGGTGCTGCCGTGATATGCATTTTCGCGACTCAGAATGATTTTCTTGTCTGGCTTGCCCAGCAGATCAAAATACCGATGGACCAATCGAATATTGGTGTCGTTCGCTTCTGATCCGGAATTGGTAAAGAAAATGTGATTGATGTTCGCGGGCATGACATCGGTTAACGCTTTAGCCAATTCGATGGCGGGTTGATTCGAACAATTGAAGAAGTTGTTGTAGTAGGGAAGCGTCTCCAGCTGATTTTTTACAGCGTCAACGATACCGGGTTGGGTGTAGCCAAGATTGGTGCACCACAGGCCAGACATACCATCGAGAATTTGTTTGCCATCGTGATCGAAGATATACACACCTTCAGCGCGAGAAATAACCGCGCCGCCGGTCTTTGAGTAGGATGCCAAATCGGTGAAGGGGTGCAGGTGATTGGCTTTATCAAGCGTTTGCCAATCCTTTGTGGTCATGCTGCTCATCGATTTGTCCTCTTGCCAAAGAATGCTAAAAAATCCGCCCAGCAAATTCCGTGGTGTTGCTAGTTTCCAGCAAACTATGGTGCCATGATCATAGGTTGGTTACCTTAACCCCAAAGGGGAGTATGTTGAGTTCACAAACCTCAGGTGGTTCGGTGGTGTTGCGGGATTTACTGCGTAAAGGCCTGGCGCAACTCTCCCGCGGTGAGCCGAAACTTGCCGGACAAACGTGTCAGGAGATTCTGACGCGTGCGCCCAAATTGCCTGAAGGCCATTTTTTAGTGGGGTTGGTCGCGCTAGAGCTTCAGGATCGTAAAACAGCATTCCAGGCCTTCGGCTCGGTGACCAAGCTTGAGCCAACAAACAGTGCAGCCTGGGCGCAGCTGGCAAAGCTGTTTATGAGCGAAGGCATGGTGGCGCGAGCGGACGAAGCATTGTCCAATGCGTGTAAAAACAAACCGCAGGACCCCTTGGTACAAGATCTTCTCGGTACTGTCTATTCGTTGATGGGCGAATATGACGAGGCCTTTAAGTGGTATTCAAGGGCCATCAAAAAGCGTCCGCAGTTCCCGCCTTTTTTGCTCAACCTGGCCAATAATCAAGTTTATCGAGGGGCCACCGGGGCCGCGATTGGGCTCTTTGAGCAGGCGATCGAGCTGCAGCCCAACAGCCCCCAGGCTCATTGGTCATTGTCAGGTACGCGCAAGGCTACGGATACCACTCACATTGATACGCTATCCCGGCTTGCAGCCACACCTAATCTCCCACCGCGTGAACAGTCGTTCTATTTTTACGCTATTGGCAAGCAATACGAGGATCTCGAGCGCTGGGACGATGCATTTGCTGCATTCAGCAAAGGTGCTGCCGCTCGCCGGCAAACGGTGGAATACGATGAACCTGCCGAAGTGGCTATGTTTGATTATCTGAAGCAGACCTTCACCGAGAATTGGCTCACAAGTAAAGGTGCTGGCAATAGCGATGCAGGGCCGATATTTATCCTGGGTCAGCCCAGAACGGGTACAACACTGGTTGAGCGAATCGTCAGTAGCCACTCCAGGGTGCATTCAGCAGGTGAACTGCAGCAGTTCAGTCTGGGTATTCGACGACTGACGAACCACCGGGATCCAAAGCGATTTTCTGCAGATCTGTTTCGGGTAGCAAAAGAACTGGATCCTGCTGACCTCGGCGGGGTTTACCTGGACACCACTCGCAGGGTTCGCGGTGACACGCCGCATTTTGTCGACAAGCTGCCCCAGAACTATCTCTGCATACCACTGATACTCGCTGCGTTACCGAATGCGAAAATTCTGCATCTGACGCGCAATCCGATGGATGCCTGTTTTGCGAGCTTCAAGCAGCTGTTTGCAGATGCCTACTTACACTCCTACGACCAGCAAGAGATGGCAAGGCATCACGCCCGCTATCGTGATTTGATGAAGACCTGGCGCGAGCGATTTGGCGATCGATTCCTTGATCTGAGCTATGAGCAGACGGTTGCGGACCTTGAGCCCAATGCGCGACGTGTCATCGAGTTCTTGCAACTGCCCTGGGAAGATCAGTGCCTGGATTTCCATGCCCAGTCTTCCGGTGTTGCAACAGCGAGTGCGGTGCAGGTAAGAGAACCGGCACATACCCGCTCGGTTGGCCGCTGGCGTCGGTATGAGCGTCAATTAGCGCCGATGTTGCACTCGCTTAAAGATGCCGGCATCAGGATCGAATGATCGCCTGTCCCAAGTCGGACTGAACGTGCAATTTAGGTTGCGTCTACCCCCATAGGGGAATACTGCATTGACCGGATATTGGTTAGGTTAGCGAGAGTCCAAGTGGGCCATAAGAAGCTGGGGAGCTATATGTCTAAGCCTTCGAATCGTCGGTCTCAACGCCGCGCAGTCAAGCACCGTAGCGGTGCACAAATCAGCACTGCCAGAGGCGTGCGTGTGCCAAATCGAACGCTGACTCAGACAGGTGGCGCCAAGCCGGATCGAGCACTTTTTCGACGCTCAGCCATCGCTCAGGCGGTGGCAGCTACCATAGCAACGAGTAGCGGGCTGGCGATGGCCGCAGCTCAAGAGATCGAAGAGATTGTTGTTACGGCGACCAAGCGTGGCGAATCAGTCCAGGATGTGCCACTGGCGATCACGGCACTGTCCGGCGATTTCACGCTGAATTCTAACGTCAACGACGTGAAGGATCTGGTGGCTTTCACCCCTGGGGTGTCTGGCAACAGTCAAGATAGTTTCTTGGATACCATCAGCGTGCGTGGTGTGCGTACCCAGGATTTCGGTGTTGGCGGGGACCCGTCGGCTGCCTTCTTCAAGAATGATCTGTACGAAGGTCGTAACGGTTCTGCGGTAACCAGCCTGTTTGATACCGAACGCTCGGAAGTATTGCGCGGCCCGCAAGGTTTTCTCTTTGGCCGCAACTCCATTGGCGGTGCGTTTAGCGTTCACACCGCCAAACCTGAAATTGGAGGTGGCACTTCCGGCTATATCAACCTCGATGTGGCCGAACGTGATCACTACGTTGGCGAAGGTGCGGTTAACATCCCGGTCAATGATCAGTTTGCGATGCGCTTAGCCGGGTATTACTCCAGGGAAGACGGTTTTGTTGATAATCAAGATAATTCAGATGATCTGATTGAGCACGAAAAATACGCGCTGCGCTGGTCAACCGCCTACGAGGCTGACCGTTTGCGCATCGATAGCTTTGTGGAGTATGAGGATCGTGAGCAATCCGGCTCTGTTTATCGCGCGGTAACGGAAGGGGACATCTTTGAGGCGTTAGAGGCAGCACTTGGCCCTGTTGATGTGCAGGGTGGCAGCCTGGATGCAGACTCTGATCAAACCCTGGGCGATTCCGATGATTCGCGGGTCCTTACGCTTGGTTTGAAGTTTGAATACGATTTCGACTTTGCAACGCTGACCTCAAACACCGGCTATAAAGATCACGACTACTTCTACACAGAAGATTACGACGGCACAACACTCAACATAAGTAATTACCAGCAGGACCAAACCGGTGACTATTTCCAGCAGGAATTGCGTCTAACGTCTAACACTGAAGGTCCATTCTCCTGGTATGCCGGGGTGTCGTATTACAAGGAAGATATCGACACGCTGTTTGCGTTAAGCGGCGATGAAGATTTGTTCTGCCAGTACTATGGTTACTACTACAACGGGATTAACTTCTCGGGTTGTGCCGAACTGTATGCGTACTACGGATCTCCTTTCTCTTCTTCTGCGGATGGTCAGTTAACAGAGACGGGACGTATTGTTGGGGAATACTCCGGTTGGGCAACATACGTTGATCTGAGTTATGAGATTAGCGAGCAGTGGGACGTAAGCGTTGGCTTGCGTTACTCCGATGACGAGAAGGACTTCGCGATTAATGTGCCGGTACCCGACAGCGATCTGGGACCATTCTTCGCATACGGTTTTGCAACCGACGGGGATGTCAGCGATACAGAAGATTGGAAAGATCTTCAGGTCAGGGCGCTGGCACGTTTTCGGCCGAACGACGATACCATCGTGTACGCCAGTTACACCGAAGGCTTTAAGTCGGGTGGCTTTGGTAGTTTTGCGCTCCAAGATGCGGATGGCAATGGTGTAGGCGGTGGCTTTACCGGTGCCAGCCAAGCTGGTGGTTTTCGACCCGATACCTTCGATCCAGAACTAATAGACTCTTATGAGATTGGCTTAAAGAGCAGCTTTGCGGAAAACCGCGCGCAGTATTCGCTGACGGGTTTTTACTACGAGTATCAAGATCTGCAAATCGTCGTTTTTGACGGTGGAGCGGCTGCGGTTGAAAACCTCGCCGACGTCGAGGGCTTTGGATTGGAAGGCACTCTGAATGTCGTTTTATCTGATAATTTTGATGCCTACCTTGGGCTGTCGTGGCTCGATACAGAAGCGAATGGGCTGCAGAGCATTTGTGGATTGGAAGACCCGGAAGGTTGTGAAGGCAGTTCGCTGTTCTGGGCACCTGACTGGACCGGGGCGTTTGTTCTGAACGGGTCCTTCCCACTGAGTTCTGGCGCGAAGTTGAGCGGCCGGGTGGAGGTGACCTGGGAGTCTGAGCGCGGCGGTGGGTTTGAGAATCTGAGTGAAACCGAGATTGATTCGGCTGCGTTTGTCGCTCTGCGCCTGGCCTACGAACCGGCAGAGAACTGGCGAATCAATGTGTACGCTGAGAACCTCTTCAATGAAGAGGTATTTGATGGGCAAAATAATAATGGGGGTATAGTTCCCTCTCATTTCTTTGGACCGTCCAGGCCAACGACTATCGGTGTCAGCTTCAACTACGAATGGAACTAATCGTGTGACACGCACACAGAGCACGGCCTGTGGTTCGGTCTGATGCTTGTCTTTTTGTTACGTTGTTGCTCATCGGTGGGTGCACGGTGGATCATCCCGAGCAACCGCAAGACACTCTGGAGCCTGCAGCCCAACCCCAGGCCGTTGCCGACTGGGTATTCACTAATGCTAAGGTTTATACGCTAGATAGTACCCAGCCCTGGGCAAATGCTGTTGCGATTAGCGATAACAAAATCACCTTTGTTGGCAGTGATGCCGGTGCTCAAGGCTTCATCGGGGATAGCACCACCCGGATTGATCTGGCTGGACGAGTGTTACTGCCGGGGTTTATAGATACCCACGTCCATCCGTTATCTGGGGGAGCCTATGCAGCAGCCTTGTCCCTGGATACGTTTGCCGATGTAGAAGCCTGGGTCGCGGCGATTGCAGACTATGCCCAATCTAATCCTGCTGCAGAGGTGATTTTCGGCTACGGGTTTCTGGCGACGACATTTGGTCCCGCAGGACCCGACAAGAAATTAATCGATGCCGTGGTGGCTGACCGGCCCGTGCTAATAATGGACGAAGGGTTTCATGCGGCTTGGGCAAACAGTGCCGCACTTGATGTGCTGGGTATTGGCCCAGAAACAATAGATCCGCAACCGGGCTACAGTTACTACAAACGCGATCAAGCGGGCGAGCCAACAGGCTATTTACTGGAAGGAACGGCAGGTTCCGCGATGGATAAGCTCGATGTGATTACCGCCGAAAGCGTTATTGCAGGCACAAAAAAGTTGTTGGGTGCGATGAACGGTTATGGGGTAACAAGTGCCTTCGATGCGGGAGCTTTGATTGACCCAGCCATCGTCGAGCGAACCCTTGAGCAGCTGGAGCAGGTTGATGCGTTATCGATACGCTTGGTTGGTGCCTTCTATCCCAGCAATCCCGACGCTGCTCAGGCAGCGGCGACCGCGGTTGCGGATACCCTGAAATGGCGTGATCAGATGCGTGGCGAGCGCTATCACTACAACACGTTGAAGATCCCTTACGATGGTACCGTCGAAGGCCGCACGGCTGCGATGTTTGAGGACTACCAGGGCGAACCTGGGAATAAGGGCGAGACGCTATATAGCCTTGCCGAACTTGATGCCATGATTGTTGGGGCAACTGAACATCAATTGGATGTTCATGTTCATGCGTTGGGCGAGCGAGCAGTGCACAACACCCTAAACGCCATTGAGAAAGCTCGTGAGACCTATCCCGATAGTATTTCTCGCTATACGATTTGCCACATTCAGGTTGTCGCAGACATCGATGTGCCTCGTTTTGCTGAGTTAGACGTCATCGCCCAAAGCACGCCTTTGTGGGCGTCCTTTGATACGTATGGCAAACCTTTTGTCAGCGCGGATCAATTCAATCGCTACTGGCGGTTTCGCAGCATAGAGCAAGCTGGTGCGCGGCTCACGTTTGGCAGTGACTTTCCAGCCAGTGGCGCGGGTACGCTTGGGTTATCACCACTGTTGCAGATCGAGATCGGCCATACCCGGCAGCTTGCCGGATCGCCTGATGCGCCGATTCAGCCCCCCGTCAGTGAGCGACTCAGCATTGCCAGTTTGATTCGCGGCTTTACCCTGGATGCGGCGTATCAAATTCGCAAGGAAGACGAACTTGGTTCTATCGAGGTAGGCAAGCTTGCAGATTTGATTGTGCTGGACGCTAACCCCTTTGAAATCGACCCCTACCGCATTCATTCCATTGGCGTTGCGCTAACCATGCTTGGGGGTGAGGTTGTGCACTTCAGGGCCAGCGATCCCGACCATGACCTCATTGGCCAGTTGCCTTTACGATGACAACTCCGAACTCAGCGCCAGGTGCGATCGTATTGCCGGACATTCTCACACCCGCGCAACAAAGCACGCTGCTCGCGAGTGCCATCGAGTATCGCCGCAGCGGTGTATTGGAAGCGAATCCGTCTGGGCCAAATCGCTATCGGGCCCGGCTGTTTAACTCCAAACATTGCACCCCTTTGATGTTGCAATTAGGCCATGAAATAGCGCTGCTGCTTGGGGTTGAGAAGTATCCGATAGATCCCTATCTAGGATGGATTCTGTCTTATGTTGAGCCTGGTGGCTTTATCAAGACGCACATCGATGCTCAACCCAGATATCAAAACTCCGCAGAGAAACACCTGCGTTGTAATCTATTGGTGCAGGGCGCCGATCTGTCAGCGCGACCCATCATCGAGCAACAGGTGATTCCTGTTGAGGAGCGCGGTCTGTGGGCGTTTTTTGCCTCAGAATACTCTCATGGTACGGCGGTCCTGGAAGGCGAGGCACCTCGTGTGGTTATGCAGTATGGTTTTTCGGTGCCCCGGAACTACCAACTACCGGCGTTGCCTGCACGGATCTCATAACCGAGGGTAGGGTCCGAACCGTTTTCTATAGTTCGTTAGAAAACGGTATGCTATGGCCATGACACCTATTGCAGAAATAAGCGCAACGGTTGGACAGTTGCTGGCCGCCCAGGGCGGCGAGGAATTCTGCGACCAGCTGTTGCAAGGCATTCGTCGGCTCGTTCCAGTTGATGAAGTTAGTTTCATCGTATACGAGCCTAATTGCCTCCCTAGAGTAGAGTTTTCGGACCCCGAGCTTGCTAAACAAAATACTCTCAAAGCCTATCTGAATGGCGCGTTTTTGCTGGATCCATACTATGTCGCTGCAACCAAAGACGGTCGGAGCGGCTACTTCGAACTTGCACAGCTTGCCCCAAGGGCATTTCGCAAGAGCGAGTATTACAAGGTCTACTATCAGCACTCGGATCTCTCTGACGAAAGTGGTTATCTGATACCGATCTGGGATCAGGGCTTTGCCAACATCGTCCTGGGTCGAATAGGGGGCAAGCGCTTTAGTGCGCAAGACCATCAAACCCTACGGGAGCTTGAACCTCTGGTGATGGCGGTGTGTGCCGGGCATTGGCAGAAGAAGGAGTTAACCGATACGCAACCCCTGGGTTTACGGGCACGGCTGGAAACCGCGCTGGCCAATTTTGGCAACAGTGTGCTGACCCAGCGCGAGTTTCAAGTTGTGCAGCTCATCCTTTTAGGTCACTCGACCAAGTCGATGGCAGAGGCCTTAAGCGTTTCTTTTGAGACCATTAAGTTGCATCGCAAACATGCCTACGCCAAGTTACATGTTGGCAGTCAGTCGGAGCTATTCTATCTGTTCATTGACTCGCTAATGGCCGAAGAGGAATACCGTGATGGAGATCCATTGGCTGCCTATCTGACGAAACTGGCAGCCGATCCGAGCTGTTCTGCTTCTGCAATAACTCCGTAGGGAATGACTCAGCTTGGGCACTGGTTTAAAGAAACTCTTCAGCCGGCACGTACTCTAGTTGGAACTCCTGCGCGACGGGTTCGCAGGTAACTGCTCCTTGGCACACGTTTAACCCTTCGCGCAGGTGTGCGTCAACGGCTAGTGCTTTCTGCCATCCCAGTTCAGCGATGCGCAGAGTGTGGGGTAGGGTGACGTTATTTAGTGCGTAGGTTGAGGTGCGAGACACGGCGCCAGGCATGTTCGCCACGCAATAATGGACAATGCCATCCACTACGTAGGTAGGATCATCATGGGTTGTCGCACGGGAGGTTTCAAAACAACCGCCCTGATCGATGGCAATATCTGCCAGGACCGCCCCAGGACGCATGGTGCTGAGCATCTCGCGACTAACGAGTTTTGGTGCCGCCGCCCCTGGTATCAAGACGGCGCCAACAACCAGGTCTGCCTCGGCAACACACTCGGCGAGATTGGCGCTATTCGAAAAGCGGGTTTTCGCGCGCGCCTCAAAATAGGTGCCAAGGCGTTCTAGTGCCTCTGGGTCTCGATCCAAAATGGTGACATCAGCCCCAAGGCCGGCGGCCATTTGTGCGGCGTTGAAGCCGACCACGCCCCCACCGATAATTGCGACCTTGCCGGGACTCACGCCGGGTACACCACCCAGTAAAACGCCACGCCCACCGTGGGCGCGTTCCAGTGCTGTTGCCCCGGCTTGAATCGACATGCGCCCGGCAACCTGGCTCATTGGTTTGAGCAATGGCAGACCGCCCTTGCGATCGGTCACGGTTTCGTAGGCGATGCCAATGACTCCACTGTCCAGCAACTCTTTGGTTTGTGGCTCATCAGCGGCAAGGTGAAGGTAGGTGAACAGAATCTGATTCTCGCGCAACCGTTGCCTTTCGGCCGGTTGTGGCTCTTTCACTTTGACGATCATATCCGCTTGCTCGAAGACCTCCGCGGCGCTAGCGACAATCTGCGCACCCCGGGCGACATAGTCTTCGTCGGTGGAGCCGATGCCTAGTCCAGCGCCGGCCTCCACCAGTACCCGATGACCATGGGTTACGAGTTCGCCGGCGCTTTCCGGGGTGAGTCCGACGCGGTATTCGTGGTTTTTAACTTCTTTTGGGGTCCCGACGATCATCGCTTGCTCCTGAGTGCCCTGTTTTTCGGTTGTGAATACAGTGCCAGCCAGGCAACGGCAGTTCGTATCTAAATTTGCGGCTAATAAAGGAAAAATGGGAAAAATATCCCGATATATGAAATAAAACGACAAATTATTCCAGTAAGTGAGTTTTTACGCCTATAATCTTCTGGTGGGTGTAGTGCGAAACAAGTTCGATGAAAAAAGTAGACGCTCAAATTCTCCGGGCACTGCAGGCCGACTCGAGCGGCTCTATTGCTGAGCTTGCGGAACGCATTGGCCTGTCTACCTCGGCGTGCCATCGCCGGGTGAGGCAGTTGGAAGCGATGGGTTTGATTGAGCGTTACGTGGCTCGTCTTGGCCGAGACGCGCTGGGGTTGGCCTTGGAAGTTTTTGTCGAGATCAGTTTGCATTCCCAGTCTGAAGAGTCGCTAGAGGCCTTCGAGGGCGCAGTGACTCAATCTGCTGACATTCTTGAGTGCCACTTGATGGCCGGGCAGGCTGATTTCCTGTTGCGCGTTGCCGCGCGCAGTGTTGATCATTTTGATCAGATTCACCGCAAAACGCTGGCGAAGTTGCCGGGTGTCAGCAGCATGCATTCAAGCTTCGTTTTACGATCTACAAAAACCTGGCAGGGGTATCCTGTGGAAGTTCGTTAGGGGGTGGGTGGTTGACGAGTGGCCACGCCTTGAATAGAGCGTTGCCAATGCACCCGAATATTTTGTGAGACGTCCGCTGAACGCTCTTCGCAAAAAAACAGTCTGGCACCTTTGTATCAGGGTTGGGACCTCTAACTTCTGCAGCAGAGGTTCTATGGATACGAGTTCTGCGTTGTCCTGAGAGTGAATGTAGCGATTGACCAGTTAATGTCATTGGCGCTGCAGTGTGGCTCGAAATTGAGATGCGCTATGCGTTTGGTGACATGCAGAAAACCATAAAGAGCCTGGCGCATGAAGGACTGATTCATGCGCCCGACCCAAATCTCACCGCGCAGATTTTGCTGGGGGCTGTGATTCAAGCAGCCCACGGCATAGCCATGTCAAATTCCAAAGCCAAGGCATTGGCTGATGTTCAGTCAACCGTTACCCGGGTGGTGCGGGCACTGAGAACGTACTAGCCTGTTGGAGCTCTCTTTAAGAGTGAGCAGTAAGAGTGAGCAGAAAATTTCATGAGCTCTCTTTGTTCAAACGCTGCACAGTGCTGCTCAGCCAAGGTAGTTGTCTTAAAGACGTTGCTGACCCCGGCATTTCTTTGAGCAGTACTTGACCTCCGACCATACCGAAGCCCATTTCTTTCGCCAACTGAAAGGTCGCTTGCAGATTAGGCAGATTTTTTCTGGTAGGTTGCTAGTGTTCTGCCTACGATTGCGTTGCTGTTTGTGCATTTTGCTCTGGTAAGGCTGTCGCTTGTCTTTAATTCTGCGTAATAGTGTTCGAATTCCCGTGAAACTGCGGTAAAACCCTAAATCTCCGAGTGTCTCATGGCGACCAAATATGCTCTTGTATGTGGCGATCAGTTGTTCCCGGTTGCTGAACTGGAATCTCGTCTTGGTGATGTAAACCAGATAGAGATAGTGATGGTGGAAGACCCTTCGCTGTGTGTCCGTCGACCCTACCATCAACAAAAACTCGCACTTGTGTTGTCGGCTATGCGTAACCACGCCGGACTTCTGCGTGACTATGGATACAGGGTGCACTATAGCGAGCTTGATCAGCAGCGTACCCTGGCAATGAGCCTGACCGAACTCCCTGAGATGAGTTCGCGAGATCTCATTGGCTTTCGTTGTCACAGTCGTGGTCAGCAAGCTTGGATTGAGCGTGCCTGCAAAACTGCGGGTTTTTGCTGGCTTGCAAAGCCATCCCCCATGTTTCTCACCGAGCCTGGAACCTTTTCAGAACTTACTGAAAAAACAACACCCCTGCAGATGGGCCGCTTCTATCAAAAACAGCGAAAACGGCTTTCGGTGCTGCTGGAAGCAGATAGCCAGCCGCGTGGCGGTCGTTGGAGTTTTGATGAAGACAATCGCCGCAAGCTGCCACGCGGACAGGTGGTGCCCGATCTGCCTTTAGTCAGTCAGCCCACCGCTACTGCTGGAGCCATTAAGGAAGTTTGCAACCGTTTTTCGGACCACTCTGGAGATGCAACACAATTGTGGCTGCCAACAGACAGGGCGGGTGCGCTGCAATGGCTCAGAGAGTTTTTAGAGCAGCGCTTCATTGGTTTTGGAACGTTCGAAGATGCAATAAGTCAGCGTTCCTGGTCGCTATTTCACTCGACTCTCTCCCCCTTGTTGAATCTGGGGTTGTTAACGCCTGATGAGGTTCTTGAGAGCGCGTTGGTCTATGCAGAAGAGAATGCTGTAGGGCTTAATGATCTGGAAGGGTTTGTGCGTCAGCTCATCGGTTGGCGCGAGTTTGTGAATGGGGTGTACGCCAACTATGGTGAAGAAATGCGTACTGCCAATACGCGCAACCAAACTCGCAGCATGCTCCCGTCCTGGGGGCTTGGAGAGCTGGGAATTCCGCCGTTTGACGATGCGATAGCAACACTGCGACGTACGGGTTGGAACCACCATATTGAACGCTTAATGATCATTGCGAACCTGATGAATCTCTCACAGATAGAACCTGATGAAGTTTATGAGTTTTTCATGACTCATTACGTCGATGCCTACGACTGGGTGATGGTACCTAACGTTTACGGAATGGGGTTGAACTCCGACAACAATACCTTTGCAACCAAACCCTATATTTGCGGATCGAATTACTGGCTTAAGATGAGTGATTATAAGAAAGGAGAGTGGTGTGACGTGGTGGACGGGTTGTACTGGCGTTTTGTTGAACTTAATCAAGAAAAACTTGCGCGCAATCCCCGTACAGCAGTGCTACCTGCAAACCTGAGACGTTTAAGTGGCGAACGCCGGCAGCGGCTTTTTAGTGCTGCAGATTTGTTTCTAGTGCAGCATACCAGGCAGTCGTAGCTGCGTTGCCTGGAATGGGCGATCACCCACCACCGGTCACCCACAACCTATAGACTACAAACGCCTCAACTCTCCCCATCAATCTCAGTCTTCTGCTTGTATTCACACAGGTCCTCAATAAGGCAACTACCACATTTGGGTTTACGCGCGACGCATACATAGCGGCCATGCAAGATGAGCCAGTGGTGGGCGTCGACCAGAAATTCTTTGGGGGTCAGGCGAATCAGCTTGTCTTCAACCTGGCGCACGGTCTTGCCTGGAGCCAGTCCGATGCGATTGCTCAATCGGAAAATATGGGTATCCACCGCCATTGTCGGCTGACCAAACGCCGTATTCAGTACCACGTTGGCGGTTTTTCGTCCTACCCCCGGCAGGGCTTCAAGCGCTGCTCGATCGGCGGGAACTTCGCTTGCGTGTTCCTTAACCAGCGCCTTGCAGGTTTTCATCACATTGGCGGCTTTTGAGTTGTACAGGCCAATGCTCTTGATGTGTTTTTTCAAGCCGCGCAGGCCGAGTTTCAAGATGGCCTCTGGGGTATTGGCCTCTTTGTATAAGGTGGCGGTGGCCTTGTTAACACTTACGTCTGTGGCCTGAGCTGAGAGAATCACTGCAATTAGCAACTCAAACACCGAGTTGTATTCAAGTTCGGTGGTGGGGTGCGGGTTTGCGTCGCGCCAGCGGCTGAATATCTGGATTCGTTTTTCTTTATTCAATTTTTAGTCTGCATTAGTTTTGTGTGCAACGCCTGGCCAAGAGCAAGTAACACACCGGCGGCAAGAAAGGCGCCGGGGGGCGATAACAGGATACCCAGCTGGAAATCCTCCGGCCACAGACGAACACCTGATTCGCTCCCCAGAGCACCTAACAGGCTGGCGGTGCCAGCGAAGAGGGTGCCTGAGCCAAAGAGCTCGCGCACGGTACCGAGGGTAATGATAGCTATAGCAAACCCCGTGGCGGTACCCAGTGCGTCTGCCAACGCATCAAGGGGACTATTGCGAGAGGCAAAGGCCTCCGCCCGGCCGAGGATCATGCAGTTGGTGACAATGATCTGCACAAACAGCGCGATGCGTTCATACAGCTCAAACGCAAAGGCCTGCATAAGCATCACGGCGCAGGTGGTAAAGGTGGCAATGATAAGCACATAGGCGGGAAGTCGCAGGTGTTTTGCTATAAAGGCGCTGGATACGGAGACCAGTGTTGAGCTGCCGATCAATACAAAGGCACTGGCTGCGGCGAGCCCCAGGGCGTTGGCTACGCTGTTGCTCACCGCTAGCAAGGGACAGAGCCCGAGTAGCTGAACCCAGGCCGGGTTGTTTTGCCAGGTGGCCTGGCTAGTGATCTCACTCAGGGTTGGCATGCGCTAGCGACTCCGTTGATCAATGCCCGGCGGGTGATCGTTGCGCCCGTTACCGCATCTAGCGAACGATCCCAGTCGAGAATGGTGTCCGCACTTTGCGGCGAGCGCCTAAGGTCATTGAAGCCCAGAATCCAGTCGCTTTTTGACGGCTCGATGAAATCGCCAATCCCTGGAGTTTCTCTATGCGATAACACGCGCACGGCCTGTACTGATGGCGCCAAAGGTTGTGCCTGGTCGGCTCTAGCCAAGGGCGCGCCCGGCAGAACGAGTAGCCTGATCACACCGGCGTAGCCCCGAACTTCGGTGTGACACAACCGCTCCCTTGCGTCGAGATCCGGTTGTCCGCCCAGCAACTCAGAGAGTATTGCAGCCTCAGCGGCGGCACGATTTTCTGCGATGGCATCTACTGTAGATAAGCGGGTGAATCCAATCAGTGCACCAGCGAGAGCTGCCAGTACAACAAAACCCAACGACTTGTTTTTCATGGCGCCCGTCATGGTGATTTACTCATTGTGCTGCGGCGGCTCGACGGGCGTCTCGAGAGGCCGCCCACGCATTGAGCAAAGGCGCGCAGCCGTTGGCAAGTAACACCGCAAAGGCGATGCCATCGGGGTAGGCGCCCAGGGTGCGGATGGCGTAGGTGAGAAGTGCAGCCAGGCCGCCGAACCACCATTGAGCAAGCGCGCGCGATGGGTGAGTGACTGGATCGGTGAGTACAAAAAAGGCGGCGAGCAGGGTGCCGCCACTAAACAGATGCAGCAGTGGTGAACCACCGGTGGTGGAGCTACCGTTGTCGTAGCCTAGAACGGCACAGGCAATAAGGCCAAGGACAAAGGAGCAGGTGACTCGCCATGCTGCCAGGCGCTTCCACAACAGATAAGCGCCGCCCAAGGCAAAGGCAATCCCTGCCTGCTCGGCGCCATAACCTCCGATCTGGCCGAAACCGTTTATCGGTTGGCGCATCTCCGCCATGGTTAATCCATCTACGGTTTTAAGCGAATCGAGCGCGGTGGCTGCAGTCATACCGTCAGTGGGTACCGGCCAAATAGCAAACGCGGATGGAAAGCTGACGAGCGCAATGGCGTAGCCCACCATCGCCGGATTAAACAGGTTGCGACCTATGCCACCAAAGGCATGTTTTGCAAGCAGTACTGCGCTTGCCACAGCACACAGCAGTGGAAAGGCCGCGATGCCTGGCGGGGCGGCAAGTGCAATGAGAACCCCTGTGAGCACTACGCTGCCATCCAGAGTGGGTTCTTGCCAACGTTTGTTGCGCATAGTAACCGCCAGGGCTTCCATCCCAAGGCTTGCCAGCACAGCGATCACAAGGTTTTGCAGATAAAGCGCGCCAAAGAAATACACCAGTACCACTATGCCTGGCAGTAACGCGAGGTTTGTCTGCCACATGATACTCATAACACGCGGAGGTGAGTCTGAGCCGGGGTCTGGCCTGTGTTCTGCTGTGGAGCGTTGCTCTACCATGCGCGGCGCTTATCCTCAGAGCGCCTTTGCAGTCGTTCGGTGCGTTGTTGCTCCTGATCGGCAAGCCTTGCCGCGCGAGCCTCTACGCGTGCTTTTGCTTTTGCGGCGTCCCTTGTGCGCTGATCTATCGCTTGTTGTTTGGCCTTGGCGTTGCGAAAACCCTGAGCCAACCAGAGCGTGCTTGGACAGACGGCGTTACATGCCCCACACTCGATGCAGTTACCCAGTTTGAGTTCCGGGTCGATTGAACGGTTTAAATCGATACAGCGATGCAGCTCGTCGGGTAACAGGTTAACCGGGCAGGCGTCCCGACAATGCCCGCAGTTGATGCAGGGTGCGGACGGCAGAGCGGGGGGTGTGGAAATACAGAACACACCGGCGTCAACGCTCATACCTTCTGCGGGCATCCCCCCATCGTTGCCGTTCACCCACGCTGGATTCAATACAGATTCAACTGCCGTGCCAAACTCAATCCAGTGTGGTGTCCCATTCACACTGACGAGTCTTTTTGTTAGCGGCTCGCCGGCGTACACCGCTTTTGCAATGGCGTAGCAGGTTGCCAGGTTCAGGCACACTGTAGAAAATTCCACCAGGGGTTTTGCAAGATCGCTTTGGTCGGGCTTGTTGATGAGTCCGAGCTCGTGGGCCAGATAGTGCTCTTGTCCGGTGCCGTGGTTTGAACTCAGATAGATCTGCCGAGCATGGCGTGGAGTCGTCGCTAACTCATTGAGCCAGTTGAGTTCCGATTGCATGACTTCTTTGGTTGCCTGGCCAAGGTCTTTGGCCAACCCCTGGGGTAAAGCCAGGTGAATACTGGCCTTTGAACAGACGAGTGCTGCCAGAGCCACGCCTGCCAGGGTGGTTTCAGTATGTTCGGCTAGTAAAGCCAGGTCCGAATTGTTCAGTGGCTCAGATTGCAGAGCGTTGATAACCAGTGCATCGACCTCAAGCGCGTGCTCCAGTTTGCTGGCGGTTGGAAAACGCCCTCCGCCTAGCCCCACAACGCAAGCCTTGTGTATTCGGTTGATAATCAATCTCACTCGCTCGGGTGCAGAGACCGATGCGAGTGCCGCGCGGGTGAGGGGTTCCAGAGTCACGCGTTTGATACTTCAATCATGCTGATGCAATCCACTGGACAGGGTGCTATGCAGAGTTCACAGCCAGTACAGTGTTGCGCAAGCACTGTATGCATGAATTTATTTGTGCCGAGGATGGCGTCAACCGGGCAGGGCGGTATGCACAGAGCACATCCTATACATCGGGCTTCATCAATAACCGCCAGTAGCTGGAGCGGATCAGCGATTGTCTTGCTGCCCTTGTCGCCCATTATTTCTTTGAGCGCAATCAGGGTGGCCGCGCCGCCGGGAGGACACAGATCCAGTGCTTCTCCTTGAGCGACGGCCTCTGCGTAGGGCCGGCAGCCGGGGTAACCACACTGAGCGCACTGAGTGTGGGGCAGGGTGGCTTCGATGGCGTCAACTAGCGCAGTGTCGTCCTCTGGCAACCTCGACTTTGCCCAGCCAAGCAGTCCCGTCACCAGCACCGCCAATAAGGTGAGTACGGCAAACTCCGAAAGGAATACGGGAAGGTAACCACTCATGGCATATCTTCCATACCGGCAAAGCCCATAAAACCGAGCGCCAACAGGCCCGCGGTGATCAGAGCAATGGGTGCGCCCTTAAAAGCCAGGGGAACATCTTTGTGAGTGAGTTGCTCACGCAAGCCAGCAAACAGCGTTAGTACCAGAGAGAAGCCAAGGGCTGCACCCAGGGCAAATACCATGGTTTCAAACAGAGACAGGGTTTGTCGTTCTGCGAGCAATACCACACCTAATACCGCACAGTTTGTCGTGATTAGGGGTAAATATATTCCAAGTAGCTTATGCAATACCGGAGAGACATTGCGTAAGTACAGTTCAGTGAACTGTACCGTGGCAGCAATCACCACGATGTACACAATGATATTCAGATACCTAAGATCCAGCGGAACCAGCACGCCGTGAAAGATGATCCAGCCGAGCGTAGCCGCCAGAGTGAGCACAAAGGCCGTGGCCAAACTCATTGCAGCGGCGGTGCCACTGTTTTGGGTCACACCCATGAAAGGGCACAGTCCCAAAAATTGCGCCAGCACAAAGTTGTTGAACAGCGCCGCGCTCAGCAGAAGCAGGACCAGTTCAACCATGGCGAATCAGGTGACTTGCATGCCGGGCTCGGCACCGTCATCGGGGGAGATCAGGAAAATATTCTCACCACCAGGTCCTGCCGCGAGCACCATGCCTTCAGACATGCCAAAGCGCATTTTTCGGGGTGCCAAATTTGCAACAACCACGGTTAGCTTGCCGATGAGTTGTTCCGGCGAGTAGGCGGCCTTAATGCCGGAGAAAACGGTTCGAGTTTCGCTGCCAACATCGAGTGTCAGCTCCAGCAGTTTGTCAGCGCCGTCTACGGCTTTTGCATCCACAATCTTTGCAATGCGCAAATCAACCGCGGCAAAGGTATCGAAGTCTATGTGAGGGCTGTCGTTAGGGTCATCGATCTTTCCTGAGCCAGAGCCTGAACTGGAGTCTGAGTCAGCCGCCGCTGTATCGGTGTTAGCAGTTTCTGCTTCTGCGGCTGCCACCATTTTTTCTACCGCACTGTCTTCGAGCCGGGTGAGCAAAGGCTTGAATTTAGTGATCTTTACCCCGCTTAGATACTCAGGCTCGCCAACCCAGCTTAGTTCGCCTTGATTGAGGAAGGCTTCAGAGCGTGCTGCAAGCGCGGGAACCACAGGTTTTAAATAGATCATTAACACACGGAACAGGTTCAGGCCCAGACTGCACACCCGTTGTACCTCGTCGCGCTTGCCGTCTTCCTTGATCAGCTGCCATGGTGCGTTCTCCGCGATGTACTGATTGGCTGAATCAGCAAGCGCGCCAATTCTGCGCATTGCCTTGCCAAACTCGCCGGCCTCATAAAGCGTCGCAAGTTCTTGTGATGCCTCAGTGAATTCCGCCCACAGCGCCTCTTCCTTGGCGCCACTGAATTCGGTGAGTACCCCATCGAATTGCTTGTAGATAAAGCCTGCGCAGCGACTGGCGATATTAACGACCTTACCCACCAGATCAGAATTTACCCGGGCAACAAAGTCTTCGAGATTGATTTCGAGATCATCTGAATTGCCGGCGAGTTTGGTGGCGTAGTAGTAGCGCAGATATTCGGGGTCCAGATGCTCAAGGTAGGTGCGAGCGTTGATAAACAGGCCACGGCTTTTTGCCATCTTGGCGCCGGCCACGGTGATGAAGCCGTGGGTATGCAAACGCGTTGGCGTGCGAAATCCGCTGGCATCCAGAACCGCGGGCCAAAACAGCCCGTGAAAATTGATTATGTCTTTGCCAATGAAATGATGCAGTTCGCAGGCGCTTTTACTGGATTGCTCAGCGTCAAAAAAATCGTCGAAGTTTAGATCCTGGCGCTCGCTGTCGATGTAGTGTTTGAAGCTTGCCATGTAGCCGATGGGTGCATCCATCCAGACGTAGAAGTACTTGTTGTCCGTGCCTGGTATCTGAAAACCAAAGTAAGGCGCGTCTCGGGAAATGTCCCAGGGCTTAAGACCGGCATCCAGCCATTCCTTGAGTTTGTTGGCGACTTCCTTTTGCAGGGTGCCGCTTTGGGTCCAGCGCTCCAAAAACTCCTGATATTGAGGCAGATCAAAAAAGTAGTGATCAGAGTTTTTTAGGATTGGTGTGGTACCCGATAATTTTGATACGGGGTTCTTTAACTCTGTTGCGTCGTAGGTGGCGCTGCAATTCTCGCAGTTGTCACCATACTGATCGGGAGTGCCACATCTCGGGCAGTCACCGATAACGTAGCGGTCTGCCAGGAACAGGTTTTTTTCCGGATCATAAAGCTGCTCAACTGAGCGCGTGAAGATCAGCCCTTTCTTGTCCAGGCGTTCATAGATCAGTTCAGAAAAGTGTCTGTTCTCATCGGAGTGGGTCGAGTAGTAGATATCGTGCGCAACACCAAAGTCACTGAAATCTGCCGCATGACTGTCGCGGATCTCGTTGATCAGCTCTTCCGGGCTAATCCCGCGCTCCTCGGCCTTCAGCATGGTGGCGGTGCCGTGAGTATCGTCGGCACACACGTAATGGCATTCGTTGCCGCGCAGCCTCTGGAATCGGACCCAGATATCAGTCTGTATATGTTCCAGCAGGTGCCCCATGTGGATGGCGCCATTGGCGTTTGGTAGCGCGCTGGTCACGAGAATTCGCCGCCCAACGCCGGAAGTGCCAGCCTGGGTCTCACTTGAGGACGATTTATTGTGTGTAGCAGACATGGTTGCCAAGCGTTTTTAGGGGTGTGCGCGACTATACCGGGGGCTCTTGGCCTGCGCACGCCCTGGTGCCCTATAATGCGCGGCCACGGCACCGCCGACAGGTGCCTCTTAACGTAGAAAGTAAGGCAGAAATAGCCGCTATGCCCGAGTTATCCAGTTTTGTTGATCCCTACCTAGAAAAAACCTGGGGTGAGTTAAATGTTGAGTGTTTTTTGTCCGAGCATGAGGGGCAGCATAAGGTTCGGGCCGTTCTTGGCTATCCCGCAGAAGGCATGGCTGAATCACTTGGCACCGCTCTTGGCAAGCATCTCGGCCACCCGGTAGAGCTTGAGCTTGAGTTTGTCGCGCCTGCCTCGGCCAAGCGTATTCCAGGGGTTGCCCATATCATTGCCGTTGCATCGGGTAAGGGTGGCGTTGGTAAATCAACCACGGCGGTTAATCTGGCCCTCGCGCTGTCTGCTGAGGGTGCAAAAACCGGACTGCTCGATGCCGACATCTATGGACCGAGCCAGGGCATGATGCTTGGTGTTGCCGAACACCGGCGACCGGATGTTCGTGAAGTAGATGGATCCCAGCGATTTGTGCCGGTCCGCGCCCACGGCTTGCAGGCCATGTCGATGAGTTTTTTAACTACAGACAAAACACCTATGGTGTGGCGCGGACCGATGGTGTCGGGCGCCCTGCAGCAACTCATCAATCAAACCCTGTGGAATGACCTCGACTATCTGATTGTTGATATGCCACCTGGCACGGGCGATATCCAGCTCACACTGAGCCAGAGTGTGCCGGTAGCCGGCAGTGTGATTGTCACCACGCCCCAGGACATTGCCTTGCTTGATGCAAAGAAAGCGATAGAGATGTTCACCAAAGTAGACATTCCCGTGCTCGGCATTCTGGAGAACATGAGTGTCCACATTTGCTCCGAATGCGGGCATCAGAGCCATATATTTGGCGAGCATGGCGCCGCAAGCCTCGCGGCTGATTACGATCAGGTGATGCTGGGTAATCTTCCTCTGGATCTGGATATCCGAATGCTTGCTGATGCAGGGAATCCCAATGTGGCAGCCGACCCGGACAGCGCCGTTAGCACCATCTATCGCGAAGCAGCCCGGCATATGGCCGCGCGCTTGTGGGAGCGCTCGGCAACCCAGTTGGCGCCCACCATTAACTTCTCTGACGACTAGGAATTACCCAGCATGACCATTAAAGCCGATCGCTGGATTCGCGAGATGTCCGAAACCCAGGGCATGATTGAGCCCTATGAACCCGGGCAGGTGCGCGAGGCCAACGGCCAGAAGCTCATCTCCTACGGCACCTCAAGCTACGGCTACGATGTGCGCTGCTCCAGGCAGTTCAAGGTGTTCACGAATATCAACTCAGCAACGGTTGATCCGAAGAATTTTGACGAAGGCAGCTTTGTCGATGTTGAGAACGACGTTTGCATTATCCCACCCAACTCGTTTGCGCTGGCCAGTACGGTTGAATACTTCCGAATCCCGCGTGACGTTTTGGTGGTGTGTTTGGGGAAATCCACTTACGCCCGATGCGGCATCATTGTGAACGTGACACCGCTTGAACCCGAGTGGGAAGGCCACGTCACGCTTGAGTTTTCCAATACCACAACCTTGCCGGCCAAGATTTACGCGGGCGAAGGTGTGGCACAAATGCTGTTTTTTCAGTCAGATGAGCCCTGTGAGGTCACCTATCGCATGCGTGGCGGTAAGTACCAGGGCCAGCGTGGCGTGACCCTGCCTAAACCCTGATCAGCGACCCTGCTCAGCATATGAGCAGCTGGTTCTCACCGGGTTGGGTATCGGCGGGCACGATTTGCCCGATCACAAGAGGTGCTTCCCCAGCCTCGGTCAAGTCATTCAGGAGACCGGCTGTTTCGCTTGCGGGCGCACAAAGCACAAAACCGATACCGCAATTGAAAGTGCGTAGCATTTCGTCTTCAGCGATATTGCCGGCCTGCTGCAACCAGGAAAACAAATCGGGTTGCGACCATGCGTCTCTATCGATCAAGGCCGCGAGCGGTTGTGCTGGATCTTGTGGGTACATACGTGGCAGGTTTTCCAACAAGCCACCACCGGTGATGTGGGACATGCCGTGTACGGTGTTGTTTGCAAGGCTTGCCAGCACACTCTTTGCATAGATTCGGGTAGGGGCCAGCAATTCGCTCATTAGCGGATCTGACGTTGGTAGCTTTGCCACCTCAATAACCTTGCGAATCAGCGAATAGCCATTGGAGTGCGCGCCGCTTGAGGGCAGGCCGATCAGCACATGGCCGGCCTCGATCAGCTCGTTGTTGATGATCTCGTCGCGTTCGACAACGCCGACACAAAACCCGGCCAGGTCGTACTCGCCCTTCTGATAAAACCCGGGCATTTCTGCGGTTTCACCGCCGGCAAGCGTGGCCCCTGCGAGTTCACAACCTTTGGCGATACCTTCGATAACTCTTGCTGCAGTGTCTACATCCAGCGACGCACTGGCGTAGTAGTCAAGAAACAGGAAGGGCTCTGCGCCGGTGACGAGCACGTCGTTTACGCACATCGCAACCAGGTCCTGGCCGACGTCATCGTGGCCGTCGAATTCAATGGCGAGCTTTAACTTGGTTCCCACGCCGTCCGTACCCGTCACCAGCACCGGCTCTCGATAGCGGGTAGGCAGGCTGGCAAGAGCCGCAAAACCGCCCACAGAGCTCAGCATTTCCGGCCGACGGGTGCGTTTCGCCGCTGGTGCGATACGCTTGATAAGTTCATTGCCGGCCTCGATGTCTACGCCGGCTGCGGCGTAGGTCAGGCCGCCTGGGGAATCGGGTGTGCTGTTGCCCAAGATAGTGTTCCGCGGTGCGTCGGCGCGCAGTCTAGCAGAGACTGCCGGATCCTCTTAAGCCCCGGCTCCGCTTTGCTCCTGACTGCGGTAAACTGGGTTTTTGCCCCCTGAGCACAGTCACCATGTCCGCGTTCAAATCTCTGCTTGCTGGATGGATCCTGTTGGTGCTGGTGTCCTGGCCTGAACAGGCCGGCGCCGCCGAGGATACCCGGCTGTACAGCGTTGGTGTTGATGTCACCTCAAGATCCCTCGAAGACCGGCGGGCCGGCGCCGCAAAGGGCTTACTTGTCATGTTGACGCGGCTTTCAGGCCTTACCGACTTGCCCCGATCTTCGGCTCTCACCGCCGCTGGGCGGCGGCCAGAGCGCTATTACTCCCAATACCGCTACCTCAGTACCGATCGCTACGATGAACTGGGCGCACCGCTGACCCAGCTCAGGCTGCAATTCTCGCCTCCGGCTCTTCGAGAGCTGATGGCGGCGGCTCAGTTGCCCCTGTGGACGCTCAATCGACCGCGGTTAGCGGTTTGGCTTGCTGAACGTACAGCTGAGGGCTCAGACGTTATCGAAGACCCCAAGCATCCACTTCTGGCAGCGGTCCTTGCCCATGCCGAATATCGAGGTTTGCCAACCCTCCTGCCTGGCCTTGCCAGTCTGAGCGAACGAGACCTCTGGAACAGAAACAGCGGTGCCCTGCGGTCAGTCGCGGATCGTCTGGGGGCGCAGTTGATGTTGGTGGGTCGGGCGGAGCAACTTGGTCCACAGGAGTGGCAAGTGAGTTGGACGAGCTGGGGTTCTGGCGGTGGGGCCACAGGCAGCAGCACGGCAAGCTATTCGGGTGCGCTTGATGCGGTGGCGCCCCCGGCTGTTGACAGGCTGGTGAATACTCTCGTGAATCAGTTCACCGTGGCGGGCGGCGAAGCCGGAACGCTTGAGTTGGTTGTAGAGAATGTCGCGGCGGTCGAAGACTATGCAGCCCTGCTGAAATATTTATCGAGCCGCAGCTACATTGAGCAGGTGAGTGTGACTGGCATTCGCGATGATGAACTGAGCCTTGTGGTGTCCACCACAGGCAGCGCTGAAAAGCTCATGCAGTTGTTGTCGATTGACTCTCGTCTTGTTGCCAGCACACGCCCACAACGCTTAACCCCATTGGCTCCAGTTGAGGAGCCACTTGAGGACAACCAGGGGATCGCTGATCCTGATTCAGTAACAGAATATGGCGCGCGCACGGCTGTCACTGTTGGAGCGATTGCTGACGCTCGATTGCGCGTTGCCTGGCAAGGGTAGCGGCCTCTTCGGTAGCATAATGCACCACATACCCAACATTATTTCGGTGATCCGCATTCTGCTGGTGATTCCCACCGCCTACGCGTTGTGGCAACACCAGTATTCGTTAGCGCTTGTGTTGATGTTCATTGCCGGGGTTTCGGACGCGGTAGACGGGGCTATTGCGCGGCGCTTTAACTGGATGTCTGAGCTGGGAAAGGCACTCGATCCTATCGCTGACAAGCTGCTGGTTGGGGTGATGATTGTTGTTTTTACCCTGCAGATGCATCTGCCAATGTGGGTGGCGCTCATTGTTCTTAGTCGCGATATCATTATTTTAGCTGGCGCGGCCGTCTACCGTCGCTGGTTTGAGCGGGTTGGCTTTAACCCGACTTTTTTATCCAAGGCCAATACTGCGATTCAGATAGTCACTCTGCTGCTCTTGTTGGTAGCGCTGTGCGAGTTTGAAACCCTAAGTGCCTGGGCAAGTGCCGTGGTGGATCCGCATCTGTTTTATGTATTGGCCGTACTCGGTGTTGCATCGGGTGCGGACTATGTTGTGACCTGGGGGCAACGCGGTTGGAAGAGGGGCAGTAATCCTGCTGCTGTCGTTCGGGCTCAAGGGCCTGTGGAGCCCCCAGGGGCTTGAGACATCAATGACCCTGCAGTTACCTTTACCCTTCGAGTTGCGCGACGATCACAAGTTGAGTTCGTTTGTGCATGGCTCAAACACCGCCCTTGTTGAAGCGCTCTGTAGTTTGGCTTTTGTTAGTGGCGAGGGGCAGATGCTATGGATTCAGGGTGGCACCGGGTCCGGAAAGACGCACCTGTTGCAAGCGGTGGTTGGCCACTATAGCGAACAGGCGATTGAGGTCGCCTATCTGCCGGCTATGCAAATCCCGGGAGAGCATGCGGCATCGATGCTTGAAGGGGCGCAGCGCTACCGGGTGCTGATTATTGATGATGTGGATTGCTGGCTAGGTCAACGGCTTGCAGAAGTCGAACTGGTTCGTTTGTATCAGGAGCGACGTCACGCTGGAAATCATCTGTTGCTCAGCGCTGAGTTGTCACCCAAGGGTTATGACATGGTGTTGCCAGACTGGCAATCTCGCGCCAGAGGCGCGGTGCTGTACAACCTCCATGAGCTGTCGGATGAGGGCAAACTGGAAGTGCTCATGGCCCGGGCTGGTCGACTTGGACTTGAACTTGGCGACTCGGTGGCAACCTATCTGCTGCGCCATGGTCCCAGGGGGTTACCGGAGATGATTGAAATTCTCACTCGCGTCGATCGCCTGGCCTTGGCCGAACAGCGCCGATTGACGGTACCCTTGTTAAAGAAGGTTCTGCAAAACGCCTCAATCAATCCGCAAGCTGTTAAGGGCACTATCTCTTGACCGATGTGATTGTCACCGGTGGAGGTAGTGGCGGCCATGTCACTCCGGCTGTTGCTGTCGCCGAGGCCTTGCAGCGCAACAACCTGGATGTGTTGTTTGTAGGCTCGAACTCAGGGCTGGAAGAGGCTCTGGTGAAACCGAGCTCTCTGGCGTATCGCGGCATCAGTGCCGGTAAACTCAGGCGCTACTTTTCCCTGCAAAATTTGCTGGATGTGTTTCGTGTCCTGTTGGGACTGGTGCAAGCCGTTGTACTTGTTGGGCGTGAACGGCCCCACGTGGTGTTCTCCAAAGGGGGATTTGTTGCTTTTCCGGTGGTGGTGGCAGCCTGGCTATGGCGCATCCCGGTGGTGGCACACGAGTCTGATTCTACGCAAGGGCTAGCCAACCGCTTGAGTGCGCCCTTTATCAAGACCTTGTGTACAGGCTTCCCGGACACCGATGCCCAGGGATTCAAAGGTCGACTTGTTTATACCGGTGCGCCTATACGACCTGCGTTGTTAGAGGGGAATCCGCGGGCTGGGCGCACACTGCTGTCTGTCGCCGAAGGCCGTGGGGTCCTGTTGATCACCGGCGGTAGTCTTGGCGCTGATGCACTGAATGCCTGCATCGTAGAGTCACTACCAGCGCTAAATAAACTTGGTTGGTTTGTGGTTCACGTGTGCGGCCCGGGTAAACAACGAGCAGAACCTTCCGCAAATTATGCCGCGTTTGATTATGTAGCGGAGGACTGGGCAGACATTTTAGCCGCTGCCGATATGGTGATCGCCCGTGCTGGTGCCAACACTGTTTTTGAGCTGTTGGCACTAAAAAAACCCAATCTGCTCATTCCCTTGCCTGCGACCGGTAGCCGCGGTGATCAGATCGACAATGCCGCTTATGCAAAAACCGGGGGCTATTCCAGAGTGCTGGCCCAGGCAGAACTTTCGTCCGAGCGTTTGTTGCAAGAGATCACCGCGCTGCAACAGGACCTTGATCAGGTACATAAACAACTCGCCTCGTTTGAGGTGCCGGATGCGGTCGCCGCTATTGTTGTCGAACTGGAGCGCTTTCTCCCTAAAGCTCAATAAACCCAAAGATTTAATCAGGAAGTAATGATGTTGAAGATACGAACCCATAACCAGATTGCGCTCGCCGGTCTCGAACGGTTGCCACGTGACCGCTATGAGGTGGGTACGGAGATAAGCGATCCCGATGGTTTGTTGCTGCGCAGCTACCCCTTGTCGGCAGACGAGCTCACTCCATCAGTACGAGCGGTAGCCAGAGCTGGCGCCGGAGTAAACAATATACCCATAGACGCTTGCAGCGAACGTGGGGTGGTGGTTTTTAACACTCCGGGAGCGAACGCAAACTCAGTAAAAGAGCTGGTACTTGCGGGTCTGTTGCTAGGCGCGAGGGATCTGTTTGGCGGTATGCAGTTTGTCTCCCAGCTCGACGGCAGCCTTTCGGAAAAGTCCATGAACGCGGAGGTTGAGGCCGAGAAGAAGAAATTCCGTGGTAGTGAAATCAAAGGCAAAACTCTGGGTGTCCTGGGACTTGGCGCTATTGGATCCCGTGTTGCCCGGGCTGCGCTGGATCTTGGCATGGAAGTTGTGGGCTTTGATCCGGCGATTTCTGTCGATGCGGCCTGGCGGTTGCCTGCTGAAGTGCAGCGCGTGGAGAACATGCAGAGCCTCTTCGCCCGGTCAGACTATGTCACGCTGCACGTACCCTTGCTCGATGCAACCCGGGGAATGATTAACTCAACAAGCTTGAAGGCCTTCAAGCCCGGTGCCGTTCTGCTTAACTTCTCACGCCAACCTATTGTGGAATCTGTGGCGCTGAAAGCGGCTCTCGATGATGGTGGGCTACGTCTTTATGTTGCCGATTTCCCGGTGCCTGAGCTCGCTGGGCACCCTGCGGTGAGGCTCATGCCGCATCTGGGTGCATCCACCACGGAAGCAGAAGAGAACTGTGCGGTGATGGCGGCCGATCAGCTCGCCGATTTTCTGGAGAACGGCAATATTACAAATTCGGTTAATTTTCCGCGGGTTCAGCTCGCGCGATCTGAAGCCTATCGGATTGCATTGACCAACAGGAACGTACCTAAAGCCTTAGGAGACATTACCTCAGTTCTCGCCGATCGAAATATCAATGTGGTTGATATGCTGAATCAAAGTCGCGATGCGCTTGCCTACAACCTGATTGATATTGAGACCGCGCCGGATGCGGGTCTGCTGGAACAGTTCAATGGCCTTGAGGCAGTCGTTAACGTGCGCGTCTTTGACCGGCGTTAATCGGGGTTGGCGTTCATTCTTGGGCCGCGTCGAGCCTGGCGATGTCGAAAGCGGGCGCTGGAGATCGCGTCTCGCAGATCCGCAGCGATGGGAGCAAATTCGCCGGTCAGCTCTGAGGCGATGCACTCACCAGCCAGTGGTGCACTCGACATACCGGTAGAGCCGAAGCCCGTAGCAATCTTGAGCCCAGGGTGCTTTTCGAGATCTTTGGTGTAGAGATCGCCAACGATGCATAGCCGATCTGAGGTGATGGTTCTAAAGCCTCGGAAAGACCCCCGGTGGGTGCCGCGCTCTTTCCAGGGAGCGAGGTTTGCATTGATGGCGTCGGCTGTTTTCCACGGTCGATATTCATAGGTTGAACCAATCACCATGCCACCCCGACAAGGGGCGAGATAACCAGCACCGACAATGGGCTCCGACGGTGGGGCCGGGTGGGAACACAGCTCAGCCTGTCCTGCCAGGGCGGCGATCTCAAGGTAGCCTGCCGCCGGGTGCGACTGACTGCGGATGCCATTAGCAAGGACCGTGGCTCTGGATTCGGAAAGTTCGCGAGTTAGCTCGATTAACGGGTGGTCCAACAGCGTCCGGCACAGGGTTGGTCCATGGACGACGCCGCCGATGTTGAAGCGCAGCGCCGTCTCAGCGTTGCGAAAGGCAGAGTTGGGCTGGGGGTGCAATTCGAGCCATGAGCCGCTGCCGTTGTAGCGATCCAGAATCGCCTGCAGGCGCTGCGGTGAATTGTTGGCGCCACAAATTTGCTGTGCCCCCGTCGCCTGGTAGCCCGCAAGTGATGTGAGGCGCTGATGGCTGTAGTGGCTGCTTAGAGCCTGCCACGCTGCCGCTGGCGACCCGTCATCGCGCAGTCGTGGATGCAGAACAGCTGCGGGAATACGTGATGCGTGACCGGCGATTTGACCCAACTCATCGATCACCCGCACCCGGATCCCGCGTTCGGCCAGGCTTCGTGCTGTGCAGGCGCCGGCGATGCCACTACCAATGACATTGATGTCGGTGGGTGCATCGAAGGCTGAAAGTCCGGGACGATTGAATTCCCCTGCCAGTGAGTGCAGCTTGATGGGCATCTGGTCTACCTTGCGCATGCTAAAGCCCGCATTCATAAGGGCTCGGCGAACCTCGCCGGCGGCAGAATAGGTGGCAAGGGTAGTGCCCTGAGTAGATAAACCGGCCAGGGCTTCAAACAGGTCGCTGCGCCACAATGACGGGTTCTTGCGGGGTGCAAAACCATCCAGCAGCCAATGGTTGACGGGCACCTGTTGCTGACCGGCGATATCACTCAGACCGTCGCTGGCGTTGCCAAAATAGATCGACAGGACCACGCGGCCACCAGCAAGTCGCATGCGGTGCCAGCCGGTTATCAGCGGCGGATAGCCGGCACTCAGTTCCTTGAACAGAGGTAACCGGGCACAGAAGCGTTGCGCCATAAAGCCCATATCATTTTCAGACAAAGGTGCACGCTCGGTACTGATCAGATGCAAGCGAGTGTCTGCCGGGGCCTCGGCAAGAAAGATCTCAGCGATAGTGACTGCGTTCAGCCCGGTACCAAAGCCCAGCTCGCCGCAGGTAAAGGTCTGGCCGGAGTGCAGGTTTTGCAGGCGTTGCCGCAACTCCACAGGGTCAATAAAAACTCGTGCCACTTCCTGTTCTGCATCAGTTGAGAAATACCGATCGCCATGGGTAGCGCTTAGGCACTGATCAGCGTCCCATCTGACATCGGCAGCGGCAATCACCTCACCGGAGGCGGTCAATCTGTCGTCGCTCTGGCAGGAGCGATGGGTCTGGCTGGATCTGCACACCATTCACTCCAGGATCCGACGTAGAGCTTGGGTTCTGGCAGTCCAGCCACGCTCATCGCCAGGATGTTGTGGGTGGCCGTCACGCCGGAGCCGCAGTAACAGATCATCTCGGCGCTGGAGTGAGCGTCTTCCGGATCAGTAAATCGCTCGGCGAGCGCCTGGGGTTCCAGGAACAATCCGTCAGAGTTCAGGTTGCCGCTATGGGGCAGGCAGCGTGCGCCGGGGATATGTCCTGCCACGGGGTCGATTGGCTCCATTTCACCTTTGAATCGGGGTTCGGCTCTGGCATCAATGAGTTGGGGGCTGGTGATTCCTGACTTCACCAGTGACTCAATCTCCCCAAGCTGAGCAAGTCGAGTGAGTGACATGCGGTCCTCAAATTGGCCGCGCTGAGGTGAATCAGCGGACTCATCCAAAGTGCTCTCAAGAACTGTGTTCGGCTGGGCTTGCCAGGCTTGGATTCCGCCATTCAAGACGGCAACCTTGGTGTGTCCCAGCCAGCGTAAGAGCCACCAGGCGCGCGCGGCAAATGCCCCTCCGGCATCGTCGTAGGCAACCACCTGGGTGTCCGCGCTGATCCCCCAGGCAGAACATTGTTCCACGAGCTGTGCACGTGGTGGCAGGGGATGGCGGCCGCCGCCAGAGGTACCTTGCGAGTGCGCTGCTGCCGCTAATTGAGTGTCCAGGCTTGCGTACTGAGCGCCGGGAATATGGCCACTCTCCCAGGCTTCTCGGCCGACATGGGGGGCGTTAAGTTGGGTCCGGCAATCAAGTAACACCAGGGCGTTAGAAGGTGGAGCCGTAGCCTCGCTCAACAACTGTAGTTCCTGGGCTGAGATAAGTGTTCTGAAGCTATTCAAGATGCCGTCTCTAAATATTCAATAACACATTGAAAATATTACATAAATAAAAGCTAGAAAACTTCTCGAAACAAATTCGATGGTGGGTTTGCAGGCTTGAATTCCTTCACCGCAGCTCCTGACAGCCGCTTGCGGCTACATACGGTCGACGGTTTCAATGCCTAAAAGGTCAAGACCGACGCCTAATGCCTCAGCGGTTTTTGCGGCCAGAGCCAGCCGTGATTCGCGCTGTTCGCCGGTTGATTTCAAGATTGGGCAAGCCTCATAGAATGTCATGAAGCGACTCGCCAATTCATAAAGGTAGGTACACAAGTAGTGTGGCATGCCTTCTGCCACACTTTGTTCCACGGTCTCCTGCAGGCGCAAAACACTGGTGGCCAGCTGATGCTCCGCCGGCGCACTGAGAGCCCTGATTTGCAGATCGGCAACCGCGTCTTTGGCAACGTCACCGCGGACGAAGATACTCTGGATGCGCGCATAGGCGTACTGCAAATATGGCGCAGTATTGCCCTCAAACGACATCATGGCCTCCCAATCGAATACGTAATCGCTGGTTCGATTTTTCGACAGATCGGCATACTTGACGGCTCCTATGCCAATAGCCTTGGCCGCCTGCTCAATGTCCTCTGCCGCGCTGAGCTGGCCCGCACTGGTGACCGCCTTGCGGCCTCGTTCACAGGCTTCATCCAGCAGATCAGAGAGCTTCACAACACCGCCCTCGCGGGTTTTGAAGGGTTTGCCATCTCGTCCGAGCATGGCACCAAAGGGATAGTGCTCGAGGCTGACCCGTTCAGAATCAAACCCTGCCGCACGCGAAACCGCGTAGATTTGCCTGAAATGCAGCACCTGGCGTGCATCGGTGAACACCATGACGCGATCGGCCTTTAGAGTCTTGGCTCGATGCGCGACGGCAGCCAGATCGGTGGTTGCGTACAGATAGCCACCATCAGACTTTTGCACAATTACCGGCAGGGGCTCGCCATCCTTGCCCGTGAACTCCTCAAGGAACACGCATTGAGCGCCGTCGGACTCTTGCAGCAGGCCCTGCTCTCGCAGAGCGTCGATAACGCCGGGAAGGGCATCGTTGTAAGCACTTTCGGCCATCACATCAGCGGTAGTGAGAGTGGTGCCCAGGCGCTCATAGAGAACCTGGCAGTGTTGTAGCGACAGATTAATGAAGCGCTGCCACAGGCTGCGAACCTCTGGATCGCCGGTCTGCAAGGCAACCACGGCCAACCGAGCCCGTTCGGCGAATTCGGGATCGGCGTCAAATTTGGCTTTGGCCGTCCGGTAAAACTCTTCGAGGTCTGCCAATACAGAGCTTGCAGCCTCCTGGGTATCGGCCAATTCCTGCAGATAGGTGACCAGCATCCCGAACTGGGTTCCCCAGTCGCCAACGTGATTCTGTCGGATCACATGATGGCCCAGTGCCTCAAGCATACGTACCGTGGCATCGCCGATGATGGTGCTGCGAATATGGCCAACGTGCATTTCCTTGGCAAGATTCGGCGAGGAGTAGTCGACGACCACAGTTTGAGGCTGGGTTGAGGGGGTAACAAGTTCGCTCTTCTCGTTCAGCGCCTTGGCCAACCAGTGATCAGTAAGGGTGAGATTGAGGAAGCCGGGGCCGGCAATCTCAACTTCAGCGATTCCCTGCAGATCGAGTTTTTCAACCACGGCTGCCGCCAGTTCGCGCGGATTGGTTTTCAACCGCTTGGCGGCTCCCATGATGCCGTTGGCCTGGTAGTCCCCAAATTCTGGTTTGCCGGCGACACGAACAACGCCAGGCGCATCGACTGCCCCGGCCGCACTGAGCGCTTTGCTGACCAGCGCTTCAAGCAGGTCACGAACGTTTGCTATGGCCATGCGGCCAGTCCCTCAGAGTAATGGCTCACAGGTCGCGCCGGGTTCTCCGGGCGTGCCTGGAGCGGCGACTATTCGCCAACCACGTCCTCAGCCTGCTGGCCTTTGGAATGATCAGCAACGACATAGTTGACGTCCTGTCCATCGCGTAGATTCGAGCGGCGCGATTCATCCGAGTTACGAATCGAGCGGTGATGGACAAATATCTCTTCTCCATTCGGGCGCACTATAAAGCCAAAGCCTTTGCTGCGGTTGAACCACTTGACCGTACCGTTTTCCCTGGGACCGTCTGGAACAGCGGCTGGCGGGCTGTTAGAGCCGGCCCCGCTGTCTTTTTGGGCCGGGCGAGCCTTCGCCTCGCTGCCTTTTGCGCCGCGAGCAGGGTTGTTTGCGTTGCGCGGTTCTTTGGCGCCCCGGTTGCCCTTGCTGCGCTTTGCGCCAGCATTATTCCGTGGCTGGCTTGGTGGCGCTACCGCTGCCGGTGCGGCCAGGCCGCTGCGCAGGGCGGAAAGGCGAACATTGAACAGGGCAACGGCTGCCATACCGAGAAAGCTGAGTATGAACAGGGCCAGTGGTGCTCGATCCAGGTCATTGGAGAACACAAAATAGTGCAGAGACGTGATGATTACGGCAGCGAGAAGCGCGCTGGCCAGAGCAGTTAGAAAGTTCTTCATGATGGTGACAACGTAGGTGGTTGGCTGTGCAAAGCCGCGCATAATAGCAAAGGCAGACCCTCAGCTATATAGCTGGATCACCTGCGAGCCGGATGGAGCTTTCTGTTTGCTTATTAGTGGTTTGCTTTGACGGCTAGCCGATTAATCAAGGCAGTCTGGACACCGCGATGATTTCGATCGGGTGTTCGGGTACTCCGGCCATGCCAGCCTGGATATTGGTATCTGACAGCTCGATTCGCTCCGCTGCATCCATGCCGGCCAGGACCTGACCGAACACGCTGTAGCCCGGCCGATCCCCAACCGGATTCAGGTGCGGGTTGTCGCGCATATTGATGAAGAACTGGGCATCTGCTGAATCAGGGTCAGTTTGGCGAGCCATAGCGATCGTACCGCGAGTATTTTCGAGACCGTTGGAAGACTCGTTGGGCACAGTCGCTGGGGGTGTTTTGTAGTTCAGTTCTGCGTTGTAGCCACCGGTCTGCACGACAAAGTTGGCAACCACCCGGTGAAAAATCAAACCGTTGTAGAAACCCTCATCAACCAGCTTCAGAAAATTGGTAGCCGATAGCGGTGCCTTGTCAGTAAACACCTCGACGATGATGGTCCCCTTGGTGGTTTCGATCTTTACTTTTGGTCGCTTGGTTGTGGCTGTTGCTGTGTCTTTCTGCGCGTTGGTCGTCTCTGTAGCGGTGGCGGTGTCTGTGGCATACGTGGGCTCGACCAATCCCGTGCCTGCGATGACGGCTACCAAGGTGATAACGAGTGCAGTCGTAAACGCAGTCTTGGTACGGAGCATGGCGGTGTGAAGGCGATGTTTCGGGGTTGGGATTGCAGGGCAGATCATGTACTTCTTTGCTCGGGCAGATGACTTAAAACTAGTAGCTAGGGTGGTTTGCGTTTTCTCTGACCATTTCGGGTCAGATCGGTTCGCGTTTTTACCAGGCTGGATATAGTAACGCGGCTGGATCGCGAGAGTGTCAACAGTGCGACGTAGATCTGCGTATTCGCAGGTTAAAGCGTAACAAACGCGTAAAATGCCCCCGCAACACCTTCGTCCTACAACACCTCAGTTCTACAACAAAGGGCCTACGAGCCGAGTCCCGGTCTCAGGCAGTTGCTGCCAGCTTCTCCAGGTAAGCCTTGACCGTTTGCTCGAGACCCAGCAGCAGAGCGTCGCTGATCAGGGCATGGCCAATAGATACCTCGGCCAGGGAGCTTATTGTGCAGAACAAGGGCAGGTTTGCCTGATCGAGATCGTGCCCCGCATTCAGTCCCAGCCCAAGTTCGACACACAGCTCGGCTGCACGTGCATAGCGCTCAAGCTGATGGCGGGTGGCATTGCCGTTTTCACCCTGGTTAGCAAAGGCATCTGCGTAGGGTCCGGTGTAGAGCTCGATGCGATCTGCTCCACAGTCGGCAGCAGCACGGATTTGGTCGGGCTCTGGATCCATGAATAGAGACACGCGCGCGCCCAGGGCTTTGAATCTGCGAATACGTTTTATCAGCGCCTGATTGTTGCTGTGCAGCAGGTCGAACCCGTGATCTGAAGTGAGTTGGCCATCGCCATCCGGTACCAGAGTGCATTGGTCTGGTCGACATTCTTCAATAAGGGCATCAAATCCAGGGAAGCCATTCTTTCGGGCCCGGGTCCCCGGGTTACCTTCAATGTTGTATTCGATGCCAGGAAACTCTCGAACCACCCGGGAAAGCTCTCGGGTGTCGTCCGCGCTGATATGACGCTGGTCCGGGCGTGGGTGGACAGTGATGCCCTGGGCGCCCGCGGCAATGATGGTTCGGGCGGCGGCGGAGACATCCGGGTTGTCACCGCCTCGAGCATTGCGCAGCCAGGCGACCTTGTTGACGTTGACGCTCAGACTAATCATGTCGTGTTTTGTTTGGACCCCTGTTCCGCTTCCGGAGGCGCGTATTCGTCCATCAAACCCGTTTTAAAGAGATAGAAGATGGTTATTGCGACCGTGATGGAGGTGATCGCCATGCCACCGACAAGTTTGTAGGTGACCCAAAAGTCGAGACTTGAGTTGTAGGCCACCACAAGATTCAGACCGCCGGAGAAGATAAAACTGCCGATCCACAGAAAATTCACCACTCGCCAGACCTCTCTTTCGCGAGGATCAGGCTGTAGTGCTGCTGTGCTGGGTCCAGGCTGGCTGACGGCCGGTTTTGCTTCTTGTTCGTTTTCCTGGTCTTTTTTGGCGCTTTGCTGCAGGAGGCTTTTTAGCACCAGCTCTGTGCCATAGGATTTGCCAAAAAAGTGGGTGGCGATCAAGCCGCCCGCCATAAGCCAGTTTATGATGGTGGTTTTCCACTGAATGAACAGTTCATTCTGGAAGAACAGAGTCAGGGAGCCCATCACCATGCCTACCCAGAACGTGAGTTTGAGCTCCATGCTGAGCGGTTTTTTCAGCAGCAGATAAAGCCCAACCTGCAGCGTAACGGCAATCATTAGCGCCGCAGTAGCCACATAGATGTCGTACGCCACGTAGGCGGCGACAAAAATTATCAGCGGCAGGAAGTTCTTCAGCTGGTCCACAAACTGCTCACACCCAAGAGTTGTCTGTAATAATAGCGCAGGCGGCCTGCTACCGGGTTAACTAACCTCCAACGCCAAAACTGGGTGCCTTTTAATGTGGCTGCTTATGGGCCTGCGGGTGGAATTAGCATAATGAGTCAGTATTTTGAGGTTCATCCAACTCATCCCCAGACCAGATTGATCCGTCAGGCCGCGGAGATCTTGCGCAGGGGTGGGGTCATTGCTTACCCAACGGACTCGACCTACGCCTTTGCCTGTCATTTGGGCGACAAGGCGGCGCTGGATCGGGTCCGGGCCCTGAGGGCGCTTGATCGGCGGCATCTATTGACGTTGATGTGCCGCGATCTGTCGGTCATTGCTACCTATGCCCGGGTTGATAATACCCAGTACCGTGCTCTGCGGCATCGTACCCCCGGCCCCTTTACCTTTGTTTTGCAGGCCACCCGGGAAGTGCCGAAACGGTTGCTTGCGGACCGCCGCAAAACCCTCGGCCTGCGGATTCCAGATAACCCTATTGTGCAGGCCTTGCTCGAAGAGTTGGGCGAACCGGTGTTATCCACAAGTGCGGTCCTGGCAGGGGAGCTCACACCCTTTACCAATGGCCAGGATATTCGCGAATCATTACAAAAAAAGCTGGATTTGGTCATTGACGGCGGCTCCTGCGGGATTGAACCCTCAACGGTGGTCGATTTGACCCTTAATCCGCCCGCGGTATTGCGCGAAGGGCTGGGTGATTGGGAGGCTTAGGCCTTATACTTGTCCGGTGAGTAACCCAACAAACCAAGAAGACCCTGCAGAGACGCTTCCAACCGCGCCTGAAGCTGAGTCTGAGTCGCAGCATAAAGAGGCTGACATCGACGTCGGGCCTGTGAGCGAAGCCGGGCTGGTAACTGAAGCCAAACCAGAAGCAGAAGCGAAACCAGAAGCAGAAGCCAAACCAGAAGCAGAAGACGGGCCGGAGGATGCCTCAAGCGAGCCGACGC
>CAZWMD010000018.1:51502-53345 GCA_964634815.1 uncultured Pseudomonadales bacterium
TGCCTCAAGCGAGCCGACGCTTGCGGAGCTGCGGCTTACAGATGGCGCGACCATCGCTTTGGTGGCAGGTCAGGCGGTTACCGAGCTGCCCAAAGACCTCTACATTCCACCGGAAGCCCTTGAGGTGTTTCTCGAGACCTTTGAAGGGCCATTGGATCTGCTGTTGTACCTCATACGCCGGCAGAACCTCGACATTCTTGAAGTCAGCGTGTCGGAAATTACCAGCCAATACATGGGTTACATTGATTTGATGACCGCCCTGCAGCTGGAGCTTGTGGGCGAGTATCTGGTGATGGCCGCCATGCTTGCAGAGATCAAGTCACGGATGCTGTTGCCGCGGCCCGACAGTATTGTTGAGGATGAAGAAGACCCCAGAGCAGAGCTGATTCGACGGCTACAGCAATACGAACGGTTTAAAACGGCAGCTGAGAATATTGACGCTATGCCGCGGCTGGACCGGGATATCTCCATTGCGCGCGCCGAGCGGCCAAAGCTTGTGCGTGAGAAGCCCGAACCCGATGTGGATTTACGCGAAATGCTTGTCGCCCTGGGCCAGGTGCTGCGCAAGGCTGATATGTTTAAAAAGCATGCGGTTCAATTCGAACCGCTCACCGTGCGTGAACGAATGTCGAATGTGCTCGTTACGCTGCGTGGTTCGACAGATTTTGTCTCATTCATTTCGCTGTTCGATTACAGAGAAGGACGTAGCGGAGTGGTGGTCACCTTTTTGGCGGTGCTGGAACTCGTGCGCGAGAGCATGCTAGAAATAGTGCAAAACGAACCCTTCGCACCACTCTACGTACGACCTGCCAGTAGCTCCCAAGAAGGTGAAGACGGTGAGGAAGAGTCCGAGTCACAACCGCCCCCGCAACAAGATTTAGCTGAGTAGTGCTATGAGCCAGGATTCAAAAGACAATCATTCCGCCTCAGAAAAGGACCCGGAAGCTAAAGCACCGGCAGACGAACGGACTGAGGAAGAATCGCCGCCGACGTTGCACGTAGTGCCTGTCGAACCGCTGGATGCGAACCATATTCGCTGTGTCCTGGAGGCTGCGCTTTTTGCCGCGGACGACGCGCTTACGCTTGACCGTTTGTTCAAGCTTTTTGTTCCCGGAGAGCTCGCCGAGGAAGGTGGTCGAACGCAGGTTCGCGAAGCACTCACGGAGCTTGCAACTGCCTGCGAAGGTCGCGGCTTTGAGCTAAAGAAAGTCGCTTCTGGTTATCGTATGCAGGTGCGGCAACCCTTTAGTCCCTGGGTATCTCGATTGTGGGAAGAGAAGCCGCCTCGCTATACCAGAGCGTTGCTTGAGACCATGGCATTGATTGCCTACAAGCAACCCGCCACGCGCGGTGACATCGAAGAAGTTCGAGGGGTTACCGTAAGTTCCAACATCATGAGAACCCTGCTTGAGCGTGGCTGGATTCGAGAGGTGGGCCAACGAGACGTACCCGGTCGGCCTTCCATGTACGGCACTACAAAGGAGTTTCTCGATTACTTTAATCTGAGCTCGCTGGATGAGTTGCCCAGTCTTCCTGAAATACGTGAGCTGGTAGAGCCGGCGGTTAACCCGGCAGAACCCGAGCCAGCACCCAGTGATGAAGCTCGCGCAGAGAATCGTTCGGAGGCTACTAAGGCACTGCTCGCACGAGGTGCTGTGGAGCCGGATGAAGTAGAGCCGGATGAAGTAGAGCCAGGCACTGACGAAGATACCGAAGAATTAGCTGGCGAAGCAGATACGGTGTTCGCGGAAGACGAGGTGTTGGTGGTCAACGAAGCCTCCGAAGTCACTGTGCAGAGTGAGTCAGAGCTTGGGCTCGAAGCACAAGACACGCAGACCGAAGA
>CAZWMD010000018.1:53445-65488 GCA_964634815.1 uncultured Pseudomonadales bacterium
CGCAGACCGAAGAACAACCTCCATCAGGTGTCGCCGGTGGCGGTACCGGCGATTAGAGGTGGCACGTACCCGGGGAACAGGTTCGTCCGGATCCAAAGGCGGCAATTCAGGTGGCTCCTCCCGTTCGGAGCGTCGTGCACCTGTCCGGGGTGGAAAGGGAAGTCCCTGGGCGAATGCCCGCAATAAGGCCGCAACTCGGCCGAATAACCCGGGCGCTGCCAACCGATCTAAAGCTCGCAAGCCACAGGCGGAGCAGGCTCCGGTAAAGGCGTCACCCACCGAAGAGGCGCCAGCCCCCCTGGCGGCAAGTGTGAAGTTGCAAAAGTTTCTGGCGGACGAGGGGTTTGGTTCCCGGCGCGAGCTGGAACGTTGGATTGTGGCTGGCCGAATCGAGGTCAACGGTGACAAGGCAACCTTGGGCGATCGGGTGTTGGGTAACGAGCGAATTGTTGTTGATGGCAAACCCCTTGTGGGTCAGGCTCGATCCAGCGCAAGTCATCCCAGGGTGCTTTTATTGAATAAACCCGAAGGCGTGATCTGCACGCGTCGTGATCCCGAGGGTAGAAAAACCGTCTTTGCTGATTTGCCGCGGCTGCGTACAGGACGCTGGATCAGTATTGGCCGCCTGGATGTTGCCACCACCGGTCTTCTTTTGATGTGCAATGACGGGGAGCTTGCTCACCGCATGATGCACCCAAGTACTGGCCTCGATCGTGAATACGCCGTACGAACCGATGTTGTACTTGAGGACGAGCAGTTGGCGACGCTTAAGGCTGGCGTCGAAAGCGAAGGTGAGATTTTGCGGTTTGCCGATATTCGCTACTTTGACGGCCGAGGCGCCAATCACTGGTATCACGTGGTGTTGCTGGAAGGTAGAAACCACGAGGTCCGGCGTTTGTTTGCCAGTGTGGGCGCGGAAGTCCGGCGTTTGAAGCGCGTGCGCTACGGACCTGTGCTGCTGCCTTCCTGGTTGCGCAGGGGGCAGCGCTTTGAGCTGAATAATCGGGACATAAGCCAGCTCTATTCGACCCTTGGGTTACCGGTTTCGTTGCCACCGGAGAAGCCTTCTCGGCGTGGCGACCGGAGAGGCCTTGCTGAGCGATCAGTGTTAATTGCCTACCCTGAGTTATCCAGCATCAAACAAAAGTAAGCGCAGGAAGGCTAGATCAATGCTGGACGGGCGCCCAGTTTCTGGCGTCTAACGCCTCGCCGTGGTGGCTGCGTCCGAGATGGCTAAACAGGTACAGATAGAGATCCATGTGGGCTTCAGCAATTGGCAGCGTGGCCGGATCCTCCGCCGGATAAGCAGCCGCCCGCATTGGTGTCCTGGTGCCACCCGGATTGACACTGTTAACCTTAATACGGCCTGCCGTTTCGGTTTCATCGGCAAGTATTTGCATAATGCCTTCTGTGGCAAATTTGCTGGCGCTGTACGCGCCCCAGTAGGCCCGTCCTTCGCGGCCTACACCTGATGAGGTAAACACAACCGTCGCCGCCTCGCTCAAATCCAGTAGTGGCTGCATGTGGCGCGTGAGTAATACCTGGGCGTGTACGTTTACCTGAAACACTTCCTCCCAGGTTGTTTTGGGATAGTGGGCAAGAGGCAGCATAGAGCCAAGAACGGAAGCGTTATGCAGTAGACCGTCGAGGTGGCCAAAGGCGTCTTGGATGGAGTCAGCCAGGGCCATGGCGTTGTCGTCTGCAAGAAAACGCAAATCGGCTGGCACAATCACAGGCTCGGTACTGGTGGCCTCACTGATTTCGTCGAACACCGCTTCGAGTTTTTCTCGGGTCCGGCCCAGCAGTACCACATTGGCGCCGTAGTGAGCGAACGTTTTGGCGGCCACGCGACCAATACCGTCGCCTGCGCCTGTGATTAGAATAACCTTGCCAGCAAGCAGATCTGCAGGTGGATCGATCTGCCAGTTTGGTTTTGCCTCTCGAAGTTCCTGCCAGTCATTCGGGGTTGATCTGGTGTCTGTCTCTTTGCTCATGAATTCTTCGGGCCTGGCTTGTGTGCGTGCATGATGTAATTCACGCCAGTGTTACTCGTGAGTCCCGCGGCGCGGGTAAAGGGGTTGTACTTCATGCCCGAGATATCGCACACGGTAAGCCCCGCATTACGGCAGTGGCGAGCAAGCTCAGAGGGTTTTATGAACCTTTCCCAGTCATGAGTGCCGCGCGGGAGGATATTCATAATGTATTCCGCACCGAGGATCGCAAGCGCATAAGCCTGTGCGGTCCGATTGATGGTGGCGAACACAAGTTCTGCTCCGGGCTTTGCAAGATCTGCACAGGCTTGCACGGTTGATCCCACATCAGGTACGTGTTCAAGCACCTCAAGGCAAGCAACCAGATCGAAGCTCTCGGGCGTTTGCTCGCGCTGCTCTTCTGCGGTTATTTGCTGGTAGTTCACGCTATTGCCACTTTCGAGCGCGTGCAGCTTGGCGACCGTCAAGGGCCCTGGGGCCATATCTATTCCGGTGACCTTGGCTCCTCGGCTTGCCAGGGCATCAGTGAGAATACCGCCGCCGCAGCCTACCTCTATGGCCTCAGCAGTGGCCAGGTCGACGCGCTGCGCGATGTAGTTCAGCCGCACGGGGTTGATGTCGTGCAGTGGCTTGAATTCACCTTCGGTATCCCACCAGCGTGATGCCAGCGCTTCAAACTTGGCCACTTCTTCGGGGTCTGAATTCAGTTCGCTGGCGACGTTGTTTTGGACATTGTTTTGTGAACTGTTTTGTAGGTCTGTCGTGGGCATGGATGGCTGTTTTCCAGGCATTTTGGCTGAGTTGGGCAAGCTCTATACGCCGCAGTATACGCCCTGCGCTATCGATTCGTTTTGAGGGTTCTTGCGCCCTCGGAAAGCGCTGATTTTACAGAAGAAAAAGCCGCACGAGGGGGGTTGTTCATGGTAAAATTTGGCGTTATTTCAACGGTTCCCTAGCGGGGCAGGCCTGTTGCAGTGCCTGCACCTTTCAAAACAGAAATATGCAGCAATTTACTGGTTTTTTGATGGTCGTGAGCAATGTCTGAAGACAACGAAGATTTGCAGGACAAGCTCGACGAGCAAGACAAAACAGTCGCCGCTTCTGGTGAAGACCATGAAGGGGGCGCAGGTGGCGGCAATAGTGACGGCACCGGCGGCGGTGATGGCAGAGACGACGATCGGGATATTCTGCCGGTCCGCATTGAAGATGAGCTGAGACAGTCGTACCTCGACTATGCCATGAGCGTCATCGTTGGCCGGGCGTTGCCCGACGTGCGCGATGGGTTGAAGCCGGTACATCGGCGAGTGTTGTTTGCCATGAGCGAGCTAAACAACGTTCATAACCGGCCCTACGTCAAATCAGCGCGCGTCGTTGGTGATGTCATTGGTAAGTACCACCCCCACGGCGATTCGGCGGTCTACGAGACGGCAGTGCGGATGGCGCAAGACTTCGCCATGCGCTACCTGCTGGTTGACGGCCAGGGCAACTTTGGATCGATTGATGGCGATCCGCCAGCAGCGATGCGCTATACCGAAATTCGCATGAAGAAGCTGTCTGCGGAGTTACTTGCAGACCTCGACAAAGAAACCGTCGATTTTGTGCCGAACTACGACGACTCGTTGATGATGCCCGAGGTGTTGCCGACACGCGTTCCGAACCTGCTCGTGAACGGTTCATCAGGTATCGCTGTAGGAATGGCAACAAACATTCCGCCACACAACCTGTGTGAAGTTATTGATGCATGCCTGGCGTTGATTGATACCCCCGAGATGTCCATCGATGACCTGATGGAACATATCACCGGCCCCGATTTTCCGACCGGAGGCATCATTAACGGTCGAGCCGGTATCGTGCAGGCCTACAGAACCGGGCGCGGACGAATCTACGTTCGTGCAAAGGCTGAGGTGGTTGTTAATGAGAAGACCAACCGCGAAACGATTTTAGTCCATGAAATTCCTTACCAGCTTAACAAGTCGCGCTTAATCGAGCGCATTGCAGAGTTGGTGAAAGAGAAGAAAATCGAAGGCATCGCTGAACTGCGCGATGAGTCCGACAAAGACGGCATGCGCGTGGTGATTGAGATACGCCGTGGTGACTCCGGCGAGGTTGTGCTTAATAACCTCTACGCACAAACCCAACTGCAAAGCGTGTTTGGTATTAACTGTGTTGCGCTGATTAATGGCCAGCCCAAGGTGCTTAATCTCAAGCAGATGTTGCAGGCTTTTGTGCAACATCGCCGAGAAGTCGTTATTCGACGCACGATCTTCCTGTTACGTAAGGCCCGGGCTCGTGGCCACATCCTTGAAGGCCAGGCGGTTGCCCTTGCCAACATTGATGAAGTGATCGAACTCATCAAGGCATCACCCAATCGGGCGGATGCTCGTGTTGCGTTGATGGGACGAGGTTGGGTCTCCGAAACTGTGCAGGAACTTTTGACTCGTACTGGAGCGGATGCCTGTCGCCCTGAAGATCTGGGCCCTGAATTTGGTTTCCGCGATGGTCAATACTGGTTGTCGGAAGTTCAGGCGATCGCCATCCTCGAGATGCAGCTCCAGCGACTGACGGCACTTGAACAAGATCGATTGATTGAGGAATACCAGAGCATTCTCGATGAAATCGCGGATTTACAGGATATTCTGGGTAGCGAGACGCGCTTGCTCACTGTCATTCGTGACGAACTGGGTGCCGTTCGAGAAGAGTATGGCGATGAGCGCCGCACTGAGATTATAGGGACCCAGCAAGATCTGACCGTCGAGGATCTGATCAACGAGGAAGACCTTGTTGTCACGATTTCACATCAGGGCTATGGCAAAACCCAACCGCTAGACGTTTATCAGGCCCAGCGGCGTGGTGGGCGCGGCAAGGCTGCAACGGCGGTGAAAGACGAAGATTTTGTTGAGCACCTGCTGGTCGCGCACAGTCACGACACACTTCTGTGTTTCTCAGACCGCGGTAAGGTCTACTGGCTTAAGGTGTTTATGATTCCGCAAGGCAGTCGTGGTGCGAAAGGCCGACCTCTGGTCAATATGCTGCCCCTTGAGGGTGAAGAGCGCATTACAGCGATCTTGCCTATCAAGGACTTCGGCGAAGACAAATTTGTCTTTATGGCTACTCAGAACGGCACCGTCAAGAAAACACCGCTGGAACAGTTTTCGCGACCACGCACAGCAGGGTTGATTGCGCTAGAGCTTGATGACGATAACCAACTTGTGGGTGCAGCACTCACTGACGGTCATAGCGACGTATTGCTCATGGCATCCAGTGGTAAGGCTGTCCGCTTTAAGGAAAGTGACGTTCGCGCCATGGGTCGAACTGCCCGCGGAGTGCGTGGCATAAAACTGATGGACGACCAGGCCTTGATTGCGCTCATCATTCCACAGCCGAACGGCGCGATTTTGACGGCGAGTGCCCGGGGGTATGGCAAACGGACAGTGGTGTCAGATTTCCCTGTCAAAGGGCGCGGCATTCTTGGTGTTATTGCTCAGGCAGTCACAGAACGCAATGGCGATGTGGTTGGCGCTACCCAGGTGTTTGACGGCGACGAGGTCATGCTGATCAGCAATCAGGGCACGTTGGTGCGAACTGCCGCTGATGGCATTTCTCAGCTCGGTCGTAACACCCAGGGTGTCAAACTAATCAATCTGCGCGACGACGAGACTCTGATGGGTTTGCAACGCATTGATGAGACTGAGGGCGACCCAGACTCAGAGCAGGATTCAGAAGCATCTGCGGGCGACTCGCCAGATACCGAGACTTCGAGCGAATAAGTATGACCAATCGAAGTTTTAATTTTTCGGCAGGTCCATCTGCACTGCCGGACGCCGTGATGGAAAAAGCCCAAGCTGAGCTGCTCGATTTTGAGGGGCTGGGTGCTTCTGTTATGGAGATTAGTCATCGCAGCAAGCAATTCATTGGTGTTGCAGAGCGAGCAGAGGCTAATCTGCGCACGCTGCTTAACATCCCGGACAATTACAAAGTACTGTTCCTGCAAGGTGGGGCAACCCTGCAATTTGCATCGGTGCCGATGAACCTTTCCGCGGCCAATCAAACTGCCGACTACATCGATACCGGCGCCTGGTCAGTCAAGGCCATAAAAGAGGCGGGCAAGTTTTGCAATGTAAATGTTGCCGCCAGTGCCAAGGCAGACGGCTACGGTCACGTCCCTGATGTGACCAGCTGGGAACTCACTGCCAATGCCAGCTATTTGCATATCTGCAGCAACGAAACCATTGGCGGTGTGCAGTTCCATGAGTTTCCCGATATGTCCTCTCTGGGGTATGCCAATACGCCGCTCGTGGCCGACATGTCTTCCGATTTTCTGTCGCGAGAAATCGATATCTCACGATTCGGCCTGATTTACGCCGGTGCCCAGAAGAACGTTGCCCCTGCGGGTCTGACTCTGGTGATTGTTCGCGAAGACTTGCTCGGCAAAGGCGGTCATGTCTTGCCGGCAATGCTCGACTACAAAGTGCACGCCGACGCAGACTCCATGTCCAATACCCCGGCAACCTTTCCCTGGTATATGGCTGGGCTGGTTTTTGAGTGGTTGCTGGAACAGGGTGGTCTTGCAGCCATCGAAGTGGCTAACCAACGCAAGGCCGACACGCTGTATTCGGTGATCGATAACAGTAATTTTTACAACTGTCCGGTGGTTCCGGACAATCGATCTACGATGAATGTGCCTTTCACCCTGGCCGATGATGAACTCGACAGCAGCTTCTTAAGCGGCGCCGCTGAGCTGGGTATGCTTAATCTGAAGGGTCATCGAAGCGTAGGGGGTATGCGCGCCAGTATTTATAACGCGGTGACACAAGAAGCCGTTGATGCGCTAGCGGGCTATATGACAGAGTTCGAACGCGATAAGGGTTGAGCGAGCACGCTCTTGTAGGGGATTCGCTAATGACTGACGAGTCTGCAGACACGCAGGACACTCAAGATATTGCGGCACTGGATTCGCTTGCGCAGGTACGTGTCGCAATTGATGCCATCGATGTGCAGTTGCTAACGCTCTTGAACCAGCGTGCAAAGTGCGCTGAGCGAGTAGCGGTAATCAAGTCTCGTGATGCAAGCGAAACAACCCCGGTTTTCTATCGCCCGGAACGTGAAGCGCAGATTTTTGATCGTCTTCGTGAGCTCAATCCCGGGCCACTCGCAAACGAAACAGTGGAGCGGTTATTTCGCGAAGTGATCTCGGGCTGCCTGGCTCTTGAGATTCCATTGTCCATTGCCTATCTCGGACCAACAGGTACTTACACCGAATCTGCCGCAATCAAACAGTTCGGTCAGTTCGCCCGACGCCAGGCGCTCGGCAGCATTGATGAGGTTTTCCGCGAGGTAGAATCGGGCGCTGTGCACTATGGGGTTGTGCCGGTAGAGAACTCAACCGAAGGCATGGTGAACCATACGCTGGATTGTTTTGTCGGTTCCAAACTCAAGATATGCGCTGAGGTGGAACTACCCATCCACCACGCGTTTTTATTGCACCCAAAGGGTGATGCCTCGGCGATAAAACGAATTGTCAGTCATCAACAATCGCTCGCGCAGTGCCGTCGCTGGCTGGATGCCCATTTTGCAGGCATTGAACGTGTTGCCGTGAGCAGTAATGCGGAAGCAGCGCGGATGGTGTCCGAAGATCCGACACTGGCCTGTGTTGCTGGCGAAATGGCGGCGGATACCTATGGCCTGTCGATTTATATGGGCAGTATTGAGGATGAACCCAACAATGTAACCCGTTTTCTGGTGCTGGGAGATCAGGATGTTGGCGTTAGCGGTCAGGACAAGTCATCGCTTTTGGTATCTACTCGCAACGAACCTGGTGCGTTGGTAAAGATTCTTGAACCTTTTCAGCGGCATGGCATTTCGTTAACCCGCATCGAGACCCGGCCATCTAAAACGGGTAACTGGTCTTATGTGTTCTTCATTGATTTTGACGGTCACTCTGAAGAGTCGCGTATTAAGCCGGTATTGGAAGAGATTAGTGCGGTCGTCATGGACATGCGGTTACTGGGTTCCTATCCAAAAGCCGTGCGTGATCTGGCGGAGTCTGAAGTCACTCAGTTATGAGTGCCCTGCTGGTTGTCGGCTGCGGGCTGCTGGGAACGTCGGTGGCGCGGGCCTACGCGCGGTCTAATCCGGAGGCCAACATTGTTGGTGTTGAACCCGAGAGTGTCGCGCGCGAGGCGGCGAGCCAGTTAAGTGTTTATACCCAGGTTGTACCGACGATAGACGATGCTCGGCGTGCCATTCAGACCTTGGGTGTTATCGGTTCCGGTAGCGAAGACGGCAGCAAGAACGGCGGCAAAGATGGCTCCGTGATTGGAATTGCCGCAACCCCTGTCCCCCATCTTGCACAAACACTGCTGGAGCTTGCTTCGTTTTGCACCCTGGCCATGGATGTCGGCAGCGTGAAGGCGCCAGTGGTTGCAGAACTGGAGAACAACGCCCCAGGAGCGGTACCTGCCAATATAGTTCCTGCTCACCCCATGGCCGGATCCCATGAGCGCGGATCAAGCGCCGCTACCGCGGATTTATTTGATGGTCGCTGGGTTTATATTGTGCCGCTCAAGGATGGCGATCCGCAGGCAGTTAAGGTCGCGCACCAATTCTGGCAGACACTGGGTGGCCACACTCAGGAAACCGACCCACAGCAACACGACCAAGCGGTGGGGTATACCAGTCATTTACCGCATCTGCTGTCTTCTGCCTATATGGAGGTGCAAGGCGCGCAGCCCGCAGCGGCCGGGACAGGGTTTATGGACTTTACCCGGCTGGCCAAGGCCAATCCGCAGATGTGGAGTCAGGTGTTGATAGCCAATCAGCACGCCTGGAAGCCGCAGCTCACGCGCTATATTGAGGTTTTGCAAAGCGCACAATCTCTGCTTGAGACGGGCGATGTTGCCGCGGTTGAGCGCTGGCTCGAAGCCCGGCTAAATGACCGAGAGGGGATTGAGCGCGCGGTGCAACATGGTCCCGCAACTCAGACAGCTAGCAGGGTGATGCAGACGACAACAAACCAGTCCGAGAACCAGCCCGGGAACGTTGGCGGGGTACCGGTGATCACCATCGACGGCCCCAGTGGATCAGGTAAGGGCACGCTGGCGCGGGCTTTGGCTGAGCGACTGGCCTGGAATCTGCTTGATAGCGGCTCCCTTTATCGAATCGTCGGTTGGGCGGCCGAATCCCGTGGCGTGTCGCTAGATAACGAACAAGATCTTGCCCGCCTGGCCGAAAGTCTCGATATCGCCTTTGACGGGGAGGAAACCTGGGTTGATGGCGTGGGCGCTGAGTCGCATATTCGCACCGAAGAGGCGGGGGCTGCGGCCTCCCAGGTTGCGGCGATGCCGGCGGTTCGCCAGGCGCTGGATCGAGTGCAAAAGGCCATGCGCAAGCCGCCAGGTCTTGTGGCTGACGGTCGGGATATGGGGACGGTGGTTTTCACCTCAGCGCCCCTCAAAATATTCCTTGAAGCCAGTGCTGAGGTGAGGGCGGAAAGGCGCTATAAGCAGTTGAAAAGCAAGGGGTCTCCTGCTAATGTGCGCGCCCTTCTCAAGGCGATCAGAGATCGCGATGAGAGGGATAAAGGGCGCGCTGTCTCGCCCCTGGTGCCTGCTGAGGATGCAGTTATCCTCGATAGCACCACAATGACCATCGATGCGGTCATCGATCGGGCTTTTGAGCTCGTTCGGGAACGCGGGTTGGTCTAGAACTGCCTCTAACAACCCATACCATCATTTGGGTGTGCCACAGGGTCAAACCGGCACGGGCATGCGAGACATCGTTTTATTTAACTACTAACCCCTGGAGCAGGTTGTGGCGTCCGCCGCGGCCAACCACCTATCTATGAGCGAATCTTTTGCGGATCTCTTTGAAGAGAGCCTGAACACTATTGAAATGGCCCCTGGTGCCATTGTCACCGGCACGGTTGTCGATATCGACAGCGATTGGGTCATTGTCCACGCAGGACTTAAATCTGAAGGTGTTATCCCACGTAGCCAGTTTCTAAACGAAGAAGGCGAATTCAGCCTTAACATCGGTGACCAGGTTAAGGTCGCGATGGAAGTTGTCGATGACGGCTTTGGTGAAACCAGACTGTCACGCGAAAAAGCGCGTCGTGCTGAGTCCTGGGACATGCTGGATGTGGCCTTCGCTGATAGCGAAGTGGTCAAAGGCATCATTAATGGCAAGGTTAAAGGTGGCTTTACCGTCGACATCAACGACATTCGCGCCTTCCTTCCCGGTTCCCTGGTTGATATTCGTCCGTTGCGTGAAACCACGCATTTAGAAGGCCGTCCGCTTGAGTTTAAGGTTATTAAACTCGACCAGAAACGTAACAACGTGGTGGTCTCTCGCCGCGCTGTGCTCGAAGCTGAAAACTCGGTAGAGCGCGAGCAATTGCTCAACTCCTTACAGGAAGGCCAGAGTCTCAAAGGTATTGTTAAGAACCTCACCGATTACGGTGCGTTTGTTGACCTGGGTGGTGTTGACGGTCTGCTGCACATCACGGACATGGCGTGGCGTCGAATTCGTCATCCCTCCGAGATGGTTAACGTCGGCGACGAAGTCGATGTGAAGATTCTGAAGTTCGATCGGGACAAGAACCGTGTGTCGCTGGGCATGAAGCAGCTTGGTGATGATCCCTGGGTGGAAATCACTCGCCGCTACCCCGAGAACAGCCGGGTGCAGGCGACGGTCACCAACCTTACCGATTACGGCTGCTTTGCCGAAATTGAGGAAGGTGTAGAAGGCCTGGTGCACGTCTCTGAAATGGACTGGACCAACAAGAACATCCATCCGTCCAAGGTTGTCACTGTTGGTGATGCCGTAGAAGTGATGGTGCTCGACATCGACGAGGAGCGTCGTCGTATTTCTCTGGGCATCAAGCAGTGCCGAACAAACCCCTGGGAAGAGTTCAGCGCGCTGCACAAGAAAGGCGACAAGATGTCCGGCAAGATCAAGTCGATTACCGACTTTGGCATCTTCATTGGGCTTGATGGCGGCATCGACGGCCTGGTTCACCTGTCTGATATTTCCTGGAACGAAGTTGGTGAAACCGCTGTTCGTCGTTACTCGAAAGGTGAGGAAATCGAGACGGTCATCCTGTCTATCGATCCGGATCGTGAGCGTATTTCTCTGGGCATCAAGCAGCTTGATGGTGATCCCTGGAGTGATTACACCAACGAAAACGAGCGCAACAGCATCGTGCCGGCAACCGTTGTTTCGGTTGAGCAGCGCGAAGCCATTGTGAAGCTCGCCGACGATGTGGAAGCCACCTTGCGCTCAAACGAGATCAAGATCGATCGTGTGGAAGACGCTCGAATGGAGCTGTCCGAGGGCCAGGAGATTGAGGTCAAGATTATTAATATTGACCGCAAAAACCGGGGCATCGCGGTTTCTATCAAAGCCAAGGACGAAGCTGAGGAACGGGCTGCTGTCGAAGAGCACAAGGCCGTTGAGCCTGAACGCGCAGCGACAACCCTTGGTGATCTCATCAAGGCCCAAATGGATCAGCAGGACTAGACCCTGATCTGGCGATCAATCTGCACATGGATAGACGCAACTGGCTGAAAAATAAGACATATTTGTTGTTTTTCAGTCAGTTGCTGTGATAAGTTTCACGCTTGTGCGTGGCCAGAGTGTGATCGATTGTGACGAGCCCAAGTGACGAGACTCCAAGTAATAAGTTATGACAAAGTCTGAACTTATTGACCGCATCACAGAGCATCAAACCCAACTCAGCAGCAAAGATGTTGAGCTGGCGGTGAAAACCCTGCTAGAGCAAATGTCGCAATCGCTTTCCCAAGGCGATCGCATAGAGATTCGTGGTTTTGGCAGTTTTTCTCTGCACTATCGCGCACCGCGCATTGGTCGTAACCCAAAGACCGGTGAGTCGGTAGGCTTGGCAGGGAAACATGTTCCCCACTTCAAGCCGGGTAAAGAGCTCCGTGACCGGGTAAACGAAGGCTTGCAGCGAGAACAGGCGGCAGGCGTTGGCTCTGATTCATAGGCGCCAGCTCTGATTCGCTCTATGCAAACAGACAGCGCAAACAGACAGC
>CAZWMD010000018.1:65588-70556 GCA_964634815.1 uncultured Pseudomonadales bacterium
GCAAACAGACAGCGCAAACAGACAGCAGAAATAGACAGCAGGAGAAGTAACAGATGCGATGGGTATTTCGACTGGTTCTAGGTGTGATTTTGCTGTCGGTGATCGCCTTCGGCACACTCGCGGTCAACCAGCAGCCAGTTAGCCTGAAGTTCATGAAGTGGGAAACCCCAGAGATGGACCTGTTCTGGTATCTGCTGGCGACACTTTTGTGTGGCATCTTTATTGGCTGGTTATTGGCGGGCTATTCCATGTTTAGCCTCAAACTTGCGCAGCGCCGGGAGCGCAAGGAAAAGCTGCAGGCCCAGGCCGAGCGTGACGCGCTGAAATCGCAAGCTCCAGAGGCTTAAGAACGCCGATCAGTTCTGAGTCGAGCTGAGTCGAGCTGAGTAGAGCTCAATAGCGTCAAACTCCCACTCGCAACCGCTCTCCTTTCCGCCTCTCAACACGCGGACATCCCTTTACGCTGAATCTCCATTCATTGATAAAGGGATCGCGAAGATGAACTTTACCTCTCTTAAAACACGGATCCGGGCGCTGTGCGCCGCGGTTTTACTTGCCTATTTGTCAATCTGCGCCGGTGTCTCAGCCACCGCAGAAGAGCTGCCTGTGTTGCCGCTTACCGTTAACATCAACACGGCTGATGCCCGTACCATCGCCAATGTGTTGCAGGGCGTGGGTCTCAGTCGCGCTACAGCAATCGTGGCCTACCGCGAGGCAAACGGGGCGTTTGGTTCCGTAGACGCCCTGACAGCTGTTAAGGGTGTGGGAGACCGTACCGTTGAGCTCAACGCTACGCGGATTCTGTTGGAAGACTGACGGATCGCCCGCTCCCCGGCAATTGTGACAACAGTTTTACTTCGATGAGTTGCCTGACATGTCAGGTCTTTCGCCGCGAGACCTCTCCTTGGGTACACTGGGTACAACGCCAACACTTTTGGGAGCGGGCATGTCCGGCATTTTGGGCACTAACTTTTCCGGCGCGCACTGGCGCGGCATCACCGACCGTACGGAGCTTATTGCCCGCGCTCGGTCGGCGCGGGATGCGCTTGGTCATCGAGGCGCGGACTTTTCAGGCGACTGGTATGACGATCGGTTTTTTCTAGGTCAGTCAGAGCAGGGGGGGCTCGACTCTGAGGTGCTGGGGCGGTTGCCGTTGTCTTCAAACAAGGCTGCAGTGACGGTGATCCTTGACGGTCATATCACCAACGCCCACAGCTTGCGCCAGAGTCTTGGCAACCAGCACGCGTTTGCTGGCAATGCGGGCGCTGAAGTTGTGGCACAAGCCTATTTGCAGTGGGGTTTTGATGACATGCTGGCGCGATTGCGCGGCAGTTTTGCGCTTGCGCTTTATGATCGTGTGAACTCGCGTATTTGTCTTGCGCGGGATGCACTGGGCACTCGCCCTCTGTATTACCTGCATGAAGAACTGGCCAGCGGTGAGGTCGGCAGTCTGATGTTTGCCTCTGAACTGAAAGCTATTGAGATGCTGTCGGAAAAGTCGCTGTTAACCGTGGATTACACCGCAGTCTATGACTATCTGACACACCGGTATGTACCGGCGCCTAAAACACTTTATAACCAGGTACGCAAACTGGGCGCAGGCGAAAGTCTGAGTGTTGATTTGCTCACCGGGTTTTCGGCGACCCAGTCGTATTGGCAACTGCCCGAGCCTGATCCAGCCAGTTACACCACGCAAACGGAGTTTATTGAACACGCGCGGGAGCTTCTAACTGCAGCGGTTTCGAACCGGCTGCCAACAACCGGTTCCCAGGGCCCGGGTGTCGCTGGCATATGTCAGCGTTCGAGTGGTTTTGCGAGCTGGTTAAATGAACATCAACCCCGTGTCGAGCTGGTTTCTGTCGCCTCAGATGATGCGTCTGAGCCAGCAACCATCCCTGATCTTGATTCGCATGATCTGCGTGGTTTGTTTGATGAACCCTTTGCGGATGTTAGCTTTGCAGCCAGGGATCAGTTGCTGGCCGGCCTGGACGGCAGTTCAACCTGTGCGATAACAGACCTGGGTGCTGAGGTTGTGTTTGGTACGGCGCCTCGTTATCGCCAGGTTGGTGCTGCAACTCCAGGTACGCTTGGCTGGTTCAAGAGCAAGCTGGGCAGCACGCCCGGAGGCGCAAACTCTGCCTCCAGCGGTGCCACGGATGCGTTCAACAATTACACACGTGTGCTAGGTGGCTTGACGCCGCAGGAGAAGTCTCGCCAGAAGGCGGCCTGGGATATTCCTGAAGACTATAATGACTACTGGTATTTTCAGCGGTTTTATCGAGCTGATCTGCCTCGAACCCTGCGCTTTCAGTGGCTTGATCTGCAGACTTTGGTACCGGAGCATTTGCTCACTCAGCTCGACCGACAGGCGGCGCGTCACGGTGTAGAGGTTCGAGCCCCGTTGTTGGATCAAGACCTTCTCAGTTGGCTGCTTGGCGCCCCGGCCGAGTTCCGGGGACCACAGCTCGACGTTCAAACCATGCTGCTGCCTGAGGTCGAAGGCAGTGCCCCTATTCTTAGTCGCCTAAAACAATCCTTGAAGGGGGCTGCATCCTTCTTGCCCGGAGCTAAAAATGCGAACGCTGTTGAAGGCACCTGGCCTCTATTGATATCCCGGTTCCCGGAGTTAGATCGTAGCTGAGGCCGGGTGGGTGAAAATAGTATATGTAGTGAATGAGGCGAGTTTCTTTTTCTCGCATCGGCTCCGTTTGGCCCAGGAAGCCAAACGCCGTGGCGCAGATGTCACTCTTGTTTGTGGTGCTAATACCGGCGAATACGAAGCGACACGGCATGATCTCAAAGTGATAACCCTGCCGCTGTCGCGTAGCGGCGTGAATCCACTTACGGAGTTTCGCACTTTTGTGCATCTGCTGCGGTTGTACCGTCGTTTGCAGCCGGATCTGGTTCATCACGTAACCATCAAGCCAGTCGTCTATGGCTCGCTGGCTGCGCGCTTAACGCGAATCGCAGGCGTTGTGAACGCGGTGCCAGGTATGGGCTTTGTATTTACCGCCCGCGGGTTCATGGCAATGCTGCGACGTTTTTTCATAAGCAATCTGTACCGACTGGCGCTTGGGCACCCCAATATGCGGGTGATTTTTCAGAACCGGGAGGATCTGAACCTGTTTGTAGGAAGCTCGATTGTTCGGCCGGAACAGTCGGTGATGATTCGTGGTTCAGGTGTTGATCTGAGTGAATACGACCCTGTACCGGAACCCTCCACTGAATCGATTGTGTTTGTTTTGATTGCACGGATGTTGCGAGACAAGGGTATTGGCGAGTTTGTTGATGCGGCGCGCAAGGTAAAGCTGAACTACCCAAATTGGGACTTTTGGCTGGTTGGTGATATAGATCCTGGAAACCCCGGGTCACTAAAAATTGAAGATTTGCTGGCCTGGGATCGGGCGGGCATCGTTCACTGGCTGGGACATCGGGAAGATGTTCCCGAAATTTTGCAGCTCAGCCACGTTCTTGTGCTGCCCTCGTATTATCGCGAGGGGCTGCCAAAAACGCTGCTTGAAGCCGGAGCTGCCGAGCGAGCAATCATTGCGTCTCGTGTGGCAGGCTGTCTCGAGTTTGTTACGGATGGCGTCACCGGTTTGATTGTGGCTCCCCGGGATGTGGAAGATCTGGCGGCAGCGATGGTACGGCTGGGTAACGATGCGTCTCTCAGGAGGCGATTGGCACAGGCGGCGCGGTCTAAGGTGGAGGCGATCTTTCGAGTGGAAGACGTTGTAAGAGACACTTTTGTTGTCTACCAGCAGCTGCTAAATCAGGTTACCGCGACACCCCCCGCGCAGCCGGGGTAGTCTCCAGAGCATGCTGTTGCAATGGACGTGGGCTGTGCCAAAAAGCGAAATCGCTATAGCTTTGCTGTGTTTTTTCGCGCTGGTTGTGTTGCTTGCAGCCTGGCTCCGGTCGGGTTTTGGTCAGCGCCTGGTCGCCGTACCCAACGAACGTAGTTCCCACATCAAGCTCACTCCAACGGGCGGTGGCGTTGTTATTGTCCTCGTCTTTCAAGGTGTACTGCTGGGCTATTACCTCCAGGGTGTCCAGTTTTCGGGGTGGCTGGGGCTTTGTGGCGGGCTCATTGCGCTGCTTGGGCTGGTAGATGATGTGCGAGAGCTTTCTGCCAGATTACGTCTTGCGCTGCAGGTGTTGCTGGTGGGAGTGCTGCTGTGGAGTGCCGACGCCGTTGCCCAGAGTCAAACGGGTTGGCTTGCAAACTGGCCGGCGCTGGGCGTTGCGCTACTGTTTGGGACGGCGCTGGTTTGGTTTATCAATCTCTTCAACTTCATGGATGGCATTGACGGACTGGCTGCTGCGCAGAGCGGCAGTTACTGTCTGGCCGCCCTGTTCCTGTTGATGGGCGATGCTGGCTGGTATGCGGGATTGCTTTGGGCTGGAGTGGCCTGCAGCCTTGGATTTGCGGTGTTCAATGCACCACCGGCACGTATTTTCATGGGCGATGCCGGCAGCGCGTTTTGGGGGTTGTTGCTGGCTACCTTGTCCCTACAACTTGCGATTGCGGGTGCACTGCCACTGGTCAGCAGTCTTGTGCTCCTTAGCGCGTTTTGGTTCGATGCCAGCTATACCCTGATTGTTCGGATCCTTACCGGACAGCGGTTTACCCAGGGACATCGCAGTCACCTCTATCAGCGCCTGGCCGATCGGTATGGCCACGGCCGCACGACCCTGGGTTACCTCGCGCTGTTTTTGTTCTGGCAGTGGCCACTGGCAGCCTGGATAAGGTCTATTTTGTTGTCGAAAACTGAGTTGGTTATCGGCTATGGATTGAGTCTGGAGCTCTGGTGGATTGTCGCGCTATCGTGCTTGCCGCTGCTGATGGGCTGTATCTGGTGGCGCGCGGGAGCCCGCTAGACCGGGCTGTTCCAGCGAATCGGCCATTCAATGTCATCGATTTGTAGCATTAAGCCGATATTGCGCCATAATTAGCGCCCAACGGCT
>CAZWMD010000019.1:0-14446 GCA_964634815.1 uncultured Pseudomonadales bacterium
ATCATTGATGGCCATGATCAGGATGTGGTGAAAGCGATTCTCTCTAAAGACATGAACCAGGCTGTGCAGAGGCATCTGGAGGGGCAAAAGATCTTTAAGGCGATCGGAGATGTTGCGCCTGCCATGGGAATGATTGGAACGCTCATTGGTCTTGTGCAAATGCTTTCTACACTGGACGATCCATCGCAGATCGCACCAGCAATGGCTGTAGCTTTGCTTACAACACTCTATGGTGCGGTGCTGTCAAATATGGTGGCTCTACCCATAGCTGACAAGCTTGAGCTGCGTAGCGCCGAAGAGCGACGCAACAAGTCACTCATTATTGATGCGATTGCAGGTATACAAGACAGTCAGAATCCTCGAGTTATCGAAAGTCTGCTCCTGAATTACCTGCCTACCTCAAAGCGCGGCACCTCCGATGAGAAGGCTGCTGCGTAGTGTCTGAGATGCTCTATGTCAGATGATGTAATCGAAGCGCCCGTTGAACCGGGTGCGCCGAAGTGGATGACCACTTTTGCGGACCTTTCAACTCTACTGCTCTGCTTCTTTGTTCTGCTGCTGTCTTTCTCTGAGATGGACGTTGCCAAGTTTAAACAGCTGGCTGGTTCGATGCGCCAGGCGTTTGGGGTTCAAGCTGATATCAAGGCAAAGCAGATCCCCAAGGGAACCAGCATCATTGCGCAGGAATTCAGCCCTGGTGAACCCAAGCCCACAGCCTTGAACCAGGTTCGACAGTTCACTATCGATGCATCCAAGAATACTCTGAAATTCACCGACCCTGATAAAGTCGCCGAGCTGAAAGAAGCTTTTGAGCGTGAGAAAGAGGCGAATGCCGAGGTCGATCGAATAGCTGAAGGGCTAAAAAAAGAAATTGAAGAGGGCAAGGTAATTGTTCGTGCTGTGGGATCTACCACAGTGATCCACATTCTTGAACGGGGTTCTTTTGAGTTGGGTGGCGCTGATATTCAACCCAGCTTTCGACCTGTTCTGAGAAAGATTCGAAAGCTCTTGGTGGATACCCAGGGAATTATTCGAGTTGCAGGACACACCGATAACCTACCGATAAAAACCGCAATGTATCCGTCGAACTGGGCTTTGTCGTCAGCGCGAGCCGTATCTGTAGCTCACGTGTTTATGTACAACAGACAAATTCCTGCCGAGCGATTTGTTGTAGCTGGACATGCAGATACCAAGCCGATCGGAGACAATGCTACGCCCGAAGGTCGGTCGCTAAACCGGCGAGTGGATGTGTCTATATTTAAGGGCGAAGACTATTTTGCGCTGTCTGGGCGAGAGACGTTTTCTGAAGAATAGGCTGTTCTCAGTTGCAACATAAGACTAGCCTCTCGTTCGGTAAGGCCACTTTGAATGGCTAATCGTTCTGCGTCGGTGACTCCGGCCGAATCCACCAGGCTTTCAGCATTCTCTACCGAAGAATACCCAGCCGCTAGCGACTGTACCTGCAAGTCTCGCTGTAAAAGTAGGCCCAACTTGTTTTGAATGCTGTTGAAATGGCCGTCCTCAGTGAGCTGAGAGTCGGCGTGCACCGTAACCATTCTTTGCAGGGTTGATGTATCGGATATGATTCGGTTTAGTTTGCGGTAGAGGTCCGCAACCAATACCGCTGTACACAACAGCGCAACCGCCAGGAAAGCGGATACTGCCATGCTGATTATTAGTATTGTGCTACTCATTTTGAATACTCAGATGATCTTTTGCATTATCAGATGCTATTCGGGCTCGTAGAGCTGAGCACGCAAGCGGGATAAAGATTCACCATGAATTTGGCAGGCGCGAGATTCAGAGACACCCAGAACCTCACCAATTTCCCTTAGATTCAGCTCATCTTCGTAGTAGAGCGACATAAGAAGTTGCTCCCGCTCTGGCAGAGACTTTAACTTCTCAACAAGTCGAGTTCGTTTGGCAATTTCCTCCGTCGCTGTGTGTGGCTGCATTGACGCTCGGGAAGCTATTGAAGGGGGTTCTTCTTCACCTTCTCGCGGCGAATCGAGACTGAGAATTTTGCATGCCTGTTGATCGCGGACGGTCTTTCTGTACTCTTCTGGGCTAATCCCCAGGGCTTCGCAGATGGTAGAATCAGAAACCGTCGTATTGGCGGAGGTCTCCAGCTTGTTCACCACAGCGGATATCTCTCGAGCTTTTCTGTGTACCGATCTGGGTGTCCAGTCCGACTTTCGCACTTCGTCGAGCATTGCTCCGCGAATTCTGATACCGGCATAGGTCTCAAAATTTGCACCTTTGTCTTCAGCGTAGTTTCTACCAGCCATAAGCAGGCCGAGCATGCCAGCCTGTATCAGGTCCTCAACATCGATGTGCGATGGGAGTCGGCCTAAAAGGTGATAGGCGATACGCTTAACCAGGCCGGCGTGAGCAGTGATTAGCTGCTCTTGCTCAACCGATTGATCAGCTAGCTCTGACGGGTTGCTTGTCATGTAAGTTCAAGGTTTGCCGCTGAGGGTAAGAGTCGTTCGACGAAAAATTCGGTTTTACCGCTCGGGCGTGCCGGCTGAGGCCAACCTAATGCAGAGCGCGCCAGACGAATAAACGCCATTGAAGCCGGAGTTGACGGGAATCGATGGATAACGGCTTCCTGACTCTGAATGGCCTGGCCAAGCCTCTTGTCGAAAGGTATGCCGCCCTCAAAGTGCAAAGAAACATCAAGAAATCTATCAGCCACCCTGGCGATCTTTTGAAAGACCTCTGCAGCCTGGTCTGGGCGGCGAGTCATATTTACCAATACTCTGAAACGGGAAATTCCATGTGTGTTCCGTAGAACCTTGATGGTGGCGTAGGCGTCAGTCATGGATGCGGGTTCGTCTACTACTACCAGCAGTACTTCCTGAGCCGTGGACATGAGTTGTAAGGTCGTAGGGTCAATCCCGGGGGCACAATCGATGATTAGATTGTCATAAGGTTGTTTTAGTCCGCTGAAGCTGCTGATTAAGCCCATCTGCTCAGCGCTGCTTAGATCACTCATCCGGCACACGCCTGAAGCGGCTGGTACCAGATCTACGTTCCTGGCAATTGGAGTGAGTAACTGGTTGATAGAACAAATGCCATCCAGTAGATGAGACAAATTGAATTTGGGTTGAATGCCCAGCAAAGTATCAATGTTTGCAAGACCCAGATCACCGTCGAGTAGCAGTGATTTCTGACCCAGCGACGAAAGTGCCAGGGACAAATTTATAGCGACGTTAGTTTTCCCAACACCACCTTTTCCTCCACATATCGCAACTACCCGGACCGGTGTTGAATCTGTGGCGTTTTTGCGGGACGACATGGAGACAGATTTTTCTTGGTTGTTATTCATTTCTTTACGCTCTGGCCAGCAATTTTTGGGCTTCACTTCGAACATCAATTTCGGAGTTTTCTGGTATATCTCGAAACTTCTTTGCCAACGAAACAGCCCTGCTCGCGATACCGGCCCTCTGCTTGTGAGCACTACGTATCCCCTTGTTTAGCTGTTGCCCTTCAGTGATATAGCTGATCTTCAGTTTCTCCCGAATCAAAGTGGATAAAATGCCGCCCAGGTTGGTGGCTTCATCCAGCTTGGTGATTGCCACGCTGTCTAATTCCAAGTGCTTATAGCGTTCTACCGTTTCCCTCTGAAATCCCTCTTGGGCGCCACCCGCAATTGTCAAAATAGATCTCAATCGATTCGTTGGATCCACTAGTCCTGCTGTAGGTCTATCAAACTCAGGATCCCTTGGAGATCTCCCTGCAGTGTCGATCAGAACCAACTTCTTTGAGTCTAGTTGCGATAGCGTATCTCGCAAATCTGCGGGCCCTCGGGCTTGTTGCACGGGCACTCCCAAGATGCTGCCAGTGCGCAGTAGCTGGTCCGGAGCAGCCATGGCTTGTGGTTCATAGCTCACCAGACCAAGATCAAGGCTGCTGTTCTGCATTACAAAGCGAGTAGCTAGTTTGGAAACGGTAGTTGTCTTGCCTACCCCGGTGGTTCCCACAAACGCAAATCTGCCTCCCTTGGCTGTTGTGTCATCGGCTTTGATGGGAATTCGTCGGGCGAACAACGCCAGCGCCTCTCGCCAGGCGTTGGCGGGGTCATTGATTGCATCCAGATCCCTGGCTAGTGACGCGACGACATCGCCAGAAAGTCCTATTCCAGTAAGGCTCCGGATAAGGGCCGCTTGTTCCGGTTTATCGTGCGACAGATTCACCCAACTTAGTTGAGAGATTTGGTTTTGGACCAGAGACCGTAGCGACCCAAATTCTTTGCGTAGAGACTGATACTCGGACTCAACGCTATCTTCTACCGGTGCCTTGGTAAGCCTTGCACCAATTTCAGATCTTGGCTCTTGTATTAGATGTTCTCTGAAATCCGTTTTATTAGAGGTGCCTTGAATGCCGGATTGATGGAGTAGCGCCTCGTCGTAGTCTGTGGCAGCCACCACCTCCACTCCATCTTCGGTGGGCTTGCTTGACAGTATCACGGCGTCTGGCCCTTGCTCTTCCTTAATCAAGTCCAGGGCCGCGCGAGTTGATGAGGCTGTAAATCTCTTAATCTTCATGACTATTCCTTAACCGTTTCTTTAACCGCCGACGGTTGCTACGAGGCGAATCTTTCGGTTCGCCGGGATTTCGTTGTAAGCAAGTACGTTCAACTCAGGTATGGTTGGACGCGTAAATCTCGCTACCCACGACCGTATGGCCTCGGGGACCAGCAGGATCGCTGGATCGCCGGCGGCTTCACGCCGGCGTGTTTCTGCTGTGATTGCGGTGATTACCTGGTCACCAAGGCTTGGTTCGATACCTGCTTCAGGACTTGCTGATGCATCAGGAGCTTGATTTGCATTGTTGGAGGACATACTTAACTCCCGCGGTTTCATCGGTTGCTCCTGCTGTGGTTGCCCTTGCCCGCCCTGCATCGGGTCTTGTAGCGACTGCCTGATTCCCTGTTGCAGGATTTGTTCAAGCTTTGGAGCTAGCGTGAAGGCTGGAAGTTCTTCATTTAACCCATGAATTTTGTGTGTGATCGAGTTTCCCAGTGCCTGACGAACAGCTCGTAACAGTGCGGCTGGATCACTAGTCGTTGGGGCTTTTTCCGCAAGTGTTTCCAGAATCGTCTTCATATCCTTTATGGGCACTTGCTCTTCAAGCAGGTCTTGAAGAACACGCACCAGAATGCTCAGAGATACTGTTTTTGGTACAAGCTCTTGAATGGCTTTAGGTGCATCTACTGTTATTCGGTCAACCAACTTTTGAGCTTCTTCGTGACCTAAGAGTCTGTGTGCGTTCGTCTTGATCAGATGGCTGATATGAGTGGCGACCACCGTACTTGCATCTACGACTGTATAGCCGAGTGTGCGTGCATGATCTGCTGCAGTTGGCTCAATCCATACCGCGTCAAGACCAAAGGTTGGGTCCTTTGTCTGAATACCCGTAGGTGCTCCAGATACATTGCCGGGATTTATTGCAAGTTCTTTGCCCGGATGAATTTCGCCTTCGGCTATTGGGATACCGTGCAGTGACACGCGATATCCACCCGGTGGTAATTCCAGGTTGTCTCTTATATGTACCGGGTGAATGAGGAAGCCCAGTTCTTTGGTAAGCGACTTACGGATGCCCTTAATTCGGGACATCAACGGACCACCTTGTTTGCTATCTACCAAAGAAATTAGTCGATAACCTACTTCGAGCCCTAGTGCATCGGTTGAACCTACCTCGTCCCAGCTGAGCTCTTCGTTTACCTCTGGCCCAGGAGCTATTTCCTCCTGCTCTTCCGGTGGTGGGGCGGCCTCTGACTGAGAACTTCTGTAGGCTGCGTAAAGGCTTATGATGCCAATACTCAGAAACACCAAGTTGGGCATTCCAGGAACCAAGCCTAATGCAGTGAGCACTCCGCCACTAATGATGAGTACTTTTGGATTTGCAAAGAGCTGAGTTGCCATCTGCGCACCCATCTCTTGCGGGCTAGACATGCGGGTAACGATAACCGCTGTTCCGGTAGACATTAGGAGGGATGGAATCTGTGCAACGAGACCATCGCCAATGGTGAGTAGTGTGTAGTTATGAGTGGCCTCAGCGAAACTCAAATCGTGTTGAACCACTCCAATCGCCAGTCCGCCAATGATGTTCACGAGCAGGATCAAAATACCTGCAATGGCATCACCTCGAACGAACTTGCTTGCGCCATCCATCGAACCGAAAAAATCTGCTTCTTCTCGAATTTCGATACGGCGCGTTGAGGCGGTTTCCTGATCAATCACACCTGCGTTCAGGTCGGCATCAATTGCCATTTGTCGACCTGGCATGGCATCAAGCGTAAAGCGAGCAGTAACTTCAGAGACTCGCCCAGCACCTTTGGTGATTACTACAAAATTGATAATGACCAGTATCGCGAAGACCACCAGACCAATCGTGTAGTTGCCTCCGATTACAAACTCGCCAAAGGCCTCAATGACTTTACCGGCGGCTTCAGTGCCCTCGTGTCCATGGAGTAAAACGACTCTTGTGGAGGCAATGTTGAGTGACAACCTAAGCAATGTGACTAACAACAGGACCGTCGGGAACACACCCAGATCTAATGGCCGCTTTGCATAAAACACGGCGAGGATGATGATCAGAGACAAGGTTATGTTGAAAGTGAACAACATATCGAGCATGAATGGCGGCAGGGGAACCATCATCATGCCAAGTAGAAGAACCAGGAATATTGGGGCGCCCAAAGAGTGGTTCAGGTGCGGAGCTATCTTTGTTCCAAACAATTGCAGCATTAGGAGGTCCACCTGCTTTCATCGATTGCGTCCAGTTCTGGTGGCCTGGGTTCTAAACCACCGTTTGCCACGAAGTTATCCAGCTGGTAGATGTATGTGAGCACTTGAGCAACACCCAGATACAGTTCTTCAGGTATGTCATCTCCGATCTCAGTGCTGGCAAAAAGAGCACGGGCCAGTGGGGGTGCCTCGAACAGCGGTACTCCATGTTCGTTAGCAACTTCTCTGATTCTGGCTGCCATGTGATCTGCGCCTTTAGCCAGTACCTTGGGAGCCTGCATAGACTCTCCTTCGTACTTCAAAGCCACAGCAAAGTGAGTGGGGTTGGTTACGACAACTGAGGCAATCGGGATGTCCTCAAGCATTCGTTTTCCGGCTGCTTCTTGCTGCATTTGGCGTAATCTGCCCTTTATCTCAGGCCGGCCTTCGGTTTCTTTGGATTCATCCTTGATTTCCTGCTTGGTCATACGCATTTTTTTCATGTGATCCCAAGCCTGGAAGGGCACGTCTACCGCGGCGATCAGAATCAGACTGGCGCTGAACCAAACAAAGGCCAAAATGATCAACTGCCCGGAAGTCTCGAGTGCTTCCAATACTGGCAAGCGACTGAGGCCTAGCAGTTCGTCTGCTATAGACATCAACACTACAATCGCGACGCCACCAACGAGCAGGAACTTTGCGAGTGCTTTTAAGAGCTCCACTAAACCTCTGAGAGCGAATAGGCGCTTAAGCCCGGCAAGAGGGTTTATTCGCTCTGCCTTAAAGGCCATTGCGCTCGCACTAAAGGACCAGCCACCAAGTGCGGCCGGTGAGACCACCGCGGCAATCACTACAACCAGGAGCAGTGGTGACAGAGTCATGGTGGCATGCAGAGTTGCAGCCTTTAAGGGCTCAAATAAGAGGCCTCGGTCGTGGATCTGCTCAAACGAAGGCGATAAACCTGAAACCAGTACCGTTGAGATTCCCTTTAGCATGGCGTCGCCAAAAGCCATAAAGGCGAGAGCCGCTGATAAGGTCACGCCCATTGTGCTGAGTTCTCTCGAACGGGCGATTTGGCCCTTCTTGCGGGCCTCCATTTCTCGTTTGGGCGTTGCCTTTTCTGTAGGCTCTTCGAGTTGTTGCTTCTCTGCCATGACTAGCTACGGTGCCTTTGCCAGTATTCGGAGCAATTCATCAAAAGTGAGGGTGAGCATTGCGGAAAATCCCTCACCTAGATTTCCGAAGCTTTGCTGAAGGATCACAAATCCAAGGAGTACAGTGGTGGGCAAACCTACAGAAAACAGATTCAAAGTTGGAGCTGCTCGACTAATGACTCCGTAAGCGACGTTTACGATGAGCAGAGCCACGGCAGCTGGAAGCGCAATCCGAAGTGCTCCGCTGAACATCTCGGTACCCCAGCTGGCAACGCTCCAGAAGCTTTCTACGGGTAGGGCAAAAATTCCCGTAGGCAGGCTGGTGAAGCTCTGAACGAGGATGCCTATCATCGACAGATGCCCATCAAATGCCAGGAACAACAGGGTAGTAATTACAACAAAGAACTGCGACAGAACGGGTACGCTAACCCCTCTTTGTGGGTCTACCATCATGGCGAAACCCAAACCCATACTCATGGCAATCATCTGACTACCAATGATTATTGCGTCGAACACCATCTGTACGAGAAAACCTATGGTCATGCCGATGATGACTTCCTGAACAATGGCGATCACGGTTGTGCCGGCCAGTGCATCAAGACGCATGGTTGTCCCAAGCAATGGAGCGATAGCGCCGGCCAAACATACCGCGTAGATAATTCTTATTTGGGCAGGCATTAGCCGGGCGCCAAACATGGGCGCTGCCATGAGCATTGCAGCAGCTCTGAAGAAAGGCAGAGCAAATTGATCGACAAGTTGCTCCAGAAAGAGGATGTTCGGCAACATGGCGTCAACCAATCAACGCTGGAATGTCAGTAATCAGGGTGGTGGTATAGCTAGTGATAAGCTCCAACATCCACGGACCTGTTATCCAAAGCACAGCGACCAAGATGCCGAGTTTTGGTATGAAGCTCAGGGTCATCTCGTTTATTTGAGTGGCGGCCTGCAACATACCAATCAGCAACCCGATCGCTAGTGCAGAAAGAAGCATGGGGGCGCTCACCAGAACCATTATGTTCAGTGCTTGTTGACCAATAGTGATAACTGTTTCTGGGGTCATAAGAAGAAGCTTCCAGCCAGAGTGCTCATTAGCAGTGACCAGCCGTCAACCAGCACGAACAACATCAGCTTGAATGGCAACGAAACAAGCATGGGAGAGAGCATCATCATGCCCATCGACATCAGCGTGCTCGCTACAACCAGATCGATGACCACAAATGGAATAAAAAGCAGAAAACCTATTTGAAAAGCGGTTTTCAGTTCGCTGGTTACAAAGGCAGGCACCAAGATTGAAATCGGCACATCTTCTGCGGCTTGAATGTCGTTTCTGTTAGCAAGCGATACAAACATTTCGAGATCAGTCTCTCGTGTTTGTCCAAGCATAAAACCGCGGAGCGGATCAAGTGCTGCTTCAATTGCTGGTTGAGCGGCAAGTGTGCCGGCCATGTAGGGTTCAATCCCGGTCTCGTAGGTGCGACCAAGCACAGGTGACATGATGAACACCGTGAGAAACAGAGATATGCCAATCAACACCTGGTTTGGTGGCGTTTGAGCCGTTCCCAGTGCCTGACGCAGAATACTCAAAACGATAATTATTCGGGTAAAAGACGTCATCATTAGAACCAACGCAGGAATCAGCGTTAGTACTGTCATAAGAGCAAGGATTTGAATGGTTATGGTGTAACCTTGCTCTGAAGCCTGTTCGCTGCTGTTGGTCAGCAGTGATAAGTCTGGCCCGGCACTCGCACCCCAGGCATGACTTGAAACAAGAGACGCAAAAGCGAGCCCTATAAAGACCAATAGATGTTTCATGGTCATTTTCACGGCTGCTCTTTTCCTGTAAGCGATGTGATTGTGTTCGCGAAGCTTGCGGAGGATTTGTTCGTTTGATCCTCAGGAACCTCAACAGGCTCCGTCAAAGTATGTAAGTGTTGAATTCCTGAGGTGCTGACGCCCATAAGTATCTGATCTACCCCTACTTGTACGAGTAATACCCGGTCTTTTGCACCTACCGAAAGAACCTGCAGTATTCTGAGGTGGCCGGTGTTGGCGCCAGTTCGACGTTGCAGGTAACGTAGAATCAGGGACACTGCAAAGACGGCGCCGAGAACCAGTATCAGGGCGCCCATCATTTCGAGAGTGTGACCTGACCAGTCTTGGGTCAGGCTGCTAGGTTGTGGAGTCTTCAAAACAAACGCTTCACTGGTTCACTTTCTTGATGCGCTCGCTCGGGCTCACAACATCGGTAAGACGAATTCCGTAGTTGTCGTTCACAACAACAACATCGCCGTGAGCAACCAGTGTGCCGTTCACCAGCACATCTAGTGGCTCTCCGGCTAAACGATCAAGTTCCACCACCGAACCCTGATTTAGTTGGAGTAGCTCTCGAACACTCAGGTTTGTCCGCCCAACCTCTAACTCCAGGGTGACGTCCACATCGAGAATGACGTTGAGATCCACATCTTTTGGTGGCTGTGTTGATTCCTGATTGCTATTTTCTTCGAGTTTTTCGAAATCTGCCGGCTGCGCGTCGTCTTTACTTGCGTCTTCAGGATCTTTCGGTGCTTCTGGTTCTTGGTTTGTTGCTTCGTTACCACTCAACTTAGAATTCCTTCTTCTAGAGTTTCTTTAAAGTACGTCGTCAATACGTACTGAGTTCTTGTTGCGTGAGATTCCGAATTTGCCTCTGAACAGGTCGATGTTTCCGACCCTAACAGTGACCTCTTCATCCAATTCGATGGGGATAATGTCGCCGGCTTGGAGGCGCACAAGTTGCCCCAATGCATACTTTTTCTTAGCTATAGGAGAACTCAAACGAAGTTCAACATCGCTCAATACGGTTTTCAGTCCTGCTGTCCAGGCTAGTCTGTGTTCTGACTGGCTTCCGCGGTTGCTTGCATCCATCTTTTCGTAGAGCGGTGCCAGCATTGAGCTAAGTAAAACGCAGCTGAGAGAACCTTCGTTTTCTTCATCCAGTTTGATATTGAATTTGCTTATTACAATCGGCTCAGCCGACTCAATAAACTTACAAAACTGCGGACTCGACTCGTGCTTTACGACCTCAACCTGTACCGATGAAATAGGTTTCCAGGCTTTGACAAAGTCGCCGAGGGTGAAATCAAGAATATGTTCAGCGGCACGCTGTTCAGCCGAAGTAAATCCCTCACTTGGTGACCTCTCCAGGGCTGCAGTACCCCCACCAAAATAGATATCAACATACTTTTGGATGAGATCTGCACTTAGAATAAACACTGCCGAACTGTTGAAGACCGGTATGCGGGTTAGATAGAGCATGGTTGGCTCTGGTAGAGAAGCAATGTAGTCGGAGAATTTGTCTTCAACCACATCGCCTACAGTTATTTCGATACCGTCTTTAAGATACGTCTTAAAACTCTGTTTTAAGTGTCGGGCAAGGCCCTGGTTTAGCAGATCCATAGACGGTATGTCAGATCGCGAGATGTGATCTGTAGCGGTTAGATCGTATGGAACGGCATCCTGCTGATTTGCAGTGCTTCGTTGATTACCAATTTCACCTCTGGATACACCTTCCAGAAGTGCGTCTACTTCTTCAGGACTTAGTACGTCGCTCATTGCACAACAAAACTGGTGAGATAGAGCGCGTCAATGCCCTCAACACCTGCTAGTTCGGTGAGAACTTCATCAGCCGTCGCCCTGGCTCTTTCCTGCAGATCCAGTTTGCCTTCGGAAGTGCTTACATCATCAAAAGTGATATTGCCGAAGAGCATTATGAGGGCACTTCGGATGGCGGGACTGTGTGTGCGGGCTGCCTCAAAAACAGCAGTATCGCGAGTCATTAGCTGTATATTTGCTTGAAGGAAACGCCCCTGGCCTTCGTGCTGGAAGTTCACAATCAGCGCGGGATCGAGCGGTAGATAGTTCGCGGGTTCTTCTGGTGGCTCTTCCATTTTCTCACCCATTTCGCCGCTCATAGCCATCACGGGTGGTGGTCGCATGGATTCCATCAGGAAAGCGATTCCTGCTTGTGATGCCCCCATTAGCACAACAAGAATGATTATTTGCACCATTCCCAGTTTTGCCGCTGGTACTTCCGGCGCTTCAGCATCTGCTGCGTCTTTTTCATCGGCCATTCTGTTCTACCCGTTTTGTTTTCATCGGGTCGCATTGCCTGCGACGTGCTATGACGGTTAGCAAACAGCGTGCCAGGTTTTATAGACTTTAAGTGGCTGATTTATAAGATAAAATTATTTTGTGATTTTATTCTCCGCTGAGACTGTCGGGTATCCGACGGTCCGCTGTCAGAACTCTGACGATCAGGCATAGGCATCAAGAAGGCCGCGATTGATGATTCTCTCTGAACCTGGTTCGTGAGATTTTTCGATTTCCTCCGAAGCTGGAAATTCCGAGGTATTGCTTGGCTTTGATGATTCGCTGCTCTCTTGGTGTTGCGATTGATCAGCGACGCTAGCATCGGCCAGAGTAAGCCCAGCTTCAGATAGAAGTGAATTCAGGCGATCAAGTGACGTTTCCATCGCTTCTCGAACCTCGGGGGTTGAGGAGTTCAGCACTATGCTTGCTTGATCGTTTTGTAGCGTTATCCGAACAGAAATTTTTCCCAAATGAGGAGGGCTTAGGTTGATTTCAGCGTAGTCATCACCCTGGCGAACAAAATTCGCAACATGCTGGGCGATTTGATTGGCTGCTGCTGCACGATCTGCCCCAAGCGCCACCTGTGCTGAGGATACTGGCAGGCCGCCTTGCTGCAGTGTGATTGGTGCGTTCAACAAGCTGGCTGCGCTAGTAATAGAGTCGTTACCTCTAGTTGAGGAAAGCGCAACCGAGTCCAGTAGTTCGGTGCTTGAACTATTATTGAGGGAAAATTCCGCCCGGGTACTCCGCTGGTTACGGCTCTCGCCTTGCAAAAGCAATTTCTCGAGTTCCTGATCATTGCTGTTTTGCAAACCACCTGAGTCCGTAGAGAAGTTGTCTAACTGATTTGTTTCAAGCTGCGCTTGAGTACTTGTGTAGGTATTTATAGCTTTGAGCCCGGTTTGCTCGGCCCCGATCGAGGCTGGCGTAAGGGCAATAGCGCGCTGAGAACCGTCTTCGTTGGTGATCTCGCCACGAACTGTCAGGTCCTGAACACTATCGCCTGCTTGCTGGCCTGCCAGCAGATCTCCTCGACCCAAAGCTGTGTCTAGTCCTTGCTGAGATTCTTGATTAGCATCCACTGCATCCTGGTTTGATAACTGCGTAAGACGGGCGAGAGCCTGGGATTCTTCGCTAGAGAGCAGGTCAAGAGCTCCTGCCTCGGAAGCCGGCAAGTTTTGTCCGAGAGTCGGCAATTCGTTGCCGCTTCCCAACTGTGCACCGTGGGGCGGAATATCAACATAGGCTATTGTGCCTGCAGCGGTACTGGCCTGGGGATCCGTTGCGCTATTGGTAAGGCCGGACTGACTGGCTGTGAGTCGAAGACTATCGCGAACATCGGCTTGGGTAGCGGAATCGATTTCCGCGTCAAGATTTGTCGATAGCAATTCCGAAAAAGAGCCAGCTATGCGTTCATCCAGTGAACTGTCACCAGCAAGAGTAGCCTCACTCGAATTCTTGTTCTGGTCGATTGGAGCCGCCGATAGCTGTGGGATTAAAGCTGCTGCGGCAATGGTAGATTCGTCGCTCAATGCACTTCCTGTTCAATATTTGATGTGATGATCTGCTATTCGCAATTGTCATTTAGCTACTGTGCAACAAGCGCGCCAGCTTTTAATACTTCGATGAATAATTCTTGCTATTGGTTCGCACTCAATAGGTGGAGATTTCTCCGACTTGGCCGACACTATGTAGACAGACCCATTCAGTGAAATTGTTCGATGTCCCTACCTGCTAAGCCGATTTCTGCGGAGATGCACTCACTCTCCGGCCCTTCTGAAGAACTTCTGGCAAAGCTTGAGCAATATCCAGACTTACCTTCACCTCCGCATATCGCAGCACAGATAATCGAGCTGTTGAAAGATCCTGAGGCAGATTTTAAAGAGTTGATGGATTCGATTGCTCAAGACCCTGCGCTAGTCGCTAAAATTCTCAAAACTGCCAACTCGGCGATGTACGCGAGACGCCGAGAAGTCACCAATATGGGCCAGGCTTTGTTAACTCTCGGGCAGTCGGCCACTACGACGTTGGCGCTGAGTTTCTCGTTGGTTAGTGGATTAGAACAGTCCAGTAAACCTTTGCCTGGATTCAATCTGGATTTCTTTTGGCGTCGCTCGTTGCTCGCAGGTTTCAGTGCGCGCTGCCTGGGAAGTGCTTGTGGTAATGAACGAAAGGAAGAGCTCTTTCTGGCGGCTCTGCTCCAGGACATTGGGCTGATGGTGTTAGCCATGGTAGAACCTCACATCTACGATGAATTAGATGAAAAATCAGCTCATCATGAGACCATCTCCCGACACGAAGCTGAAATGCTTGGTGTAGACCATGCCTGGATTGGCGCATGGCTTTTAGAACGCTGGGAGCTACCAGGCCTAATCTGTGATGCGGTACGCCATTCGCATTGCAGTGATATTGAAGACGCTGATAACGAAG
>CAZWMD010000019.1:14546-20221 GCA_964634815.1 uncultured Pseudomonadales bacterium
TGTGATGCGGTACGCCATTCGCATTGCAGTGATATTGAAGACGCTGATAACGAAGTTCGTGTATTTTCTGCGTGCGTAGAGTTTTCAGGCAAGATCGCAGATTTAATGCTCTCCAATGCGAGTGACGAGAGAATACAAGAATTGGCTGTTGAGCTAAGTAGTAGCCTCGACTTGGAAGAAGGCCAGATATTGGAGATTCTTGACAAGATTGCTGGGCAGGTGCCCGACATCGAGAGCCAGTTTGGAATGTCTGTACTTAACTCAGAACAGGCGTCAGAGATTACCGGCCGTGCTCACACACTGCTTAGTGATATCAGTCTTCGATTGTTGCGAGAGATATCCGATCTAAAGAACCAGACAGATACGCTGGTTGAAGAGAATAGTCGGGATATGTTAACGGGGCTCTATAGTAGAGCCAAGATGGACAAAGAACTCGATGAATGGGTTACCAGGGCACTGCGGCATGACTTCCCGCTCACTATCACCTTTATGGACCTGGACGGTTTTAAATCAGTAAATGATGTGCATGGGCATCCAGCGGGAGATGCGGTGCTCAAAAGCACGGCAGCGTTGCTCTCGAAGCAGATTCGTTCTTCAGATACGCTGGCAAGGTTTGGTGGTGATGAGTTTGTGTTGCTGTTGGGTGGAGAGAGGAAGACAGAAGCGCTGATTGTTTGTCATCGCATTCTCAAGGCCTTTGAGAGCGTTACTCATGCCATTGACGGGGAGCTAGTAGAGTTACACATATCTATAGGCCTGGCCTCGCTGGATATGCTTGAGGAACCCACCGCAGAGAACCTTTTGGAAGCTGCAGACAAGGCGTTGCTTGCGGCAAAATCGCAAGGCAAAGCAAGAGTTGTGAGTTTTGACGAGATGGAATGAGCTTTGAGGTTCTTGGCTGAGTAGAAAGCAGCTAAGGACTAAATCTGAGACCAATACCTTCAGCTGTTGACTGCACCACCGTTGCGGTCACTTTTCTCAGCTTAACCACACCGCCAAGATCGATCATAAACGTCATAGCCAAGCTTGTGCCTGGTTTTAGCTCCACAGGTGTAGGGGTGTTTACAAACACACCTCCCTGGCTCATATCCTTGGTATTCAGCGGGGTTGAGTCAAACGAGTCGTGGTGCAGAACCACGCGTGTTTGAGTGAGCTTGCGGACCGCGTTTCGCTTTTCCATTAACTATGCAGATACAGAGGCTCTGTTTTGGCCTGCGGCGGTCAGTGTGGAGCCGTCCTGTGCATAGGTCATCGATTCAGCATCGCGATTGGTGAGCAGATTCATCACACGGGTAATCTGATCCTGTCTTAGATTGAGCATGATGCCATTGAGCTGGTTCTTTTTTTCGCAGACTCGAGCAATATCAAGTACTTTGTTCCAGAGAACTGTGTTTTCTGGCGAAAGTTCGTTGCTGTGATTCAGGCGTATGGTTTCCAGTGCCTCAAGCACTTTCATCGCTTCCAGTTTTTCTGAAGCGAGGGCCATAAGGCTATCTGCATCTCGGTTCTTGATAGCCACATGCTCTTTATCAAGCACTTCTAGCAGGGTCTGAATTTCGTCGAACTGGCCCTTTAAAGTGTTTTCAAGGGCGCTTTGAGTAGTCGTGTTGTCCATTAGGGCAGTTCTCTTTCGAATTCCAGCAGTTTGGAGGCGATTTGTTCGAAGCCAATTTCGAATGAACCACTTTCGATAGCTTGTCGACTTGCTTGTACCCGGGCTTCGTCTACGGTGGGTTCAGCACTGATCTGACTATGCACCCTTTGTAGCAGAGCCGCAGAATCAGAGAAGCGCACATAGCCCCCAGCTGTATGTGGAGGTGCTTGTTGCGCTGAGTGGCCACCCGTCGATTCAAGGCGCTCAGATGGAGCGCCCAATCGAACATTTGATGGCTGGAAGGAACCACTATTGTCTATCGTATTGCCCATAAGGACGCTCATTTAGATCTCTCGTGTACGTGGGAAGGTTATCGGCGAGTCTTACTGAGACTTTAGACCCATTTTTAAGTTTTTCCTGTCTCAATCCGTTGGCGGTCAACCTGGCTAGTAGTCAACCAGTACCACCTGGCCTGAAAGCACAACTCCTTCGACTATTCGGCTTGAGGACAGATTCTTGACACGCACCCTTTCATTTTTTGAGGCATCTGCCAGTGCCTCACCTCTCATACGAACATTCAATTTGCTTGTTCGGGCGACAAGTGCAACCGATTGGCCGCGCTTTACTATGTCTGCAGCGCGTAGTGCAGACTGATTGACAATTGTTTGACCTTGAATGCTCTGTTTCAGAACCTGACCTTCGACCTGATCAAGATCTGTCAGATACCTGTGTGGAATCCTCGTGATATCCCGTTCTTCAAGCCTCACATCCGTCGTAGCTATCCTGTCTCCTTTGTTGAGTGGCCGATTCGTTACGACCACGGAGCGATAGCTTAGTGTGCTGATAGGTACAAATACCTTCCAAGGCTTTGGCTTTAAGCATCTCACCCCAATGATCTGGGTGGCACTAGAGCTCGAAGCTTGTGAGGTGAACGTCTCCAATTTTGTTCCGCACCTAGCGAGTTTCAGGCGTTGATCAAGTGCCTTCACTCTGAATTCCATTCGGTTTTCTGATTGCAGTGCGCTTTGTTTGGCATGTTTAAGTGCAGCTTGTTCAATTGTTTCCATAGACTGCCAGGAAGAGGCCAGTGCTTTTGCAGGAAGAACTATAGAAAGAACGATGAAAAGTACGATAGACAGAACGAGCCCCTGACCTAACGCCACCATGTTTAAGTATCCCTTTGTGATGAGTACGGGCTTTAGCGAAGACATTTAGTAGTCCTGATAATTCTTTATCGTTCATAGAAGAATAGTTGACTTCGAAAATATGTCTGTTCGACCAAAGGGCTATGAAATTTGCGGTCGATAGTTGCCGGTGGGCGGAAAGATCGTGCCGCCCATTCCGACTAATCAACGTTACCGCGACGGTTATTCCGTTTTGCCAACGCAACGATGCACGCCAAGCTATGGGCCTTTTGGGCCCCTGGCTGGTTGTATTCAGCTGCTTCTAAAAGTTGGCATGGCCATTGCAAACCTGTGATCAACGCCTGTGATGGCCCGTAGAAGTAGTATCTGAATGCCAGATTTGGTTGGTAACGCTTTAAACACAACTCTTGATTCCGCTCTGGGAATTCATGCAGACGCGCTCAGGTTTCGCGCCGCGCGTAGTGAGGTAATTGCATCGAATCTGGCTAATGCAGATACGCCCAATTATCAGGCTCGCGATTTAGATTTCCGCCAGGTTTTGGATGGTAACCAGGGACGGTACCTCCAACTCAATGGTTCGCATCAGCGTCACATCAGTACGGACAATATTGATGGAACCGGAGAATTGCTTTATCGGCAACCTTATCAAAACAGTTTAGACGGTAATACGGTAGAAACTGAAGTTGAACAAGCGAACTTTTCGCGCAACGCCTTGCAATATCAAGCTAGTGTCATGTTTTTGTCCGGGCGAGTATCTGGCATCAAGCATGCAATAAGCGGGGGCAACTAGTGTCTCTATATAATGTATTTGATCTGGCTGGCTCTGGCATGCGGGCTCAAACCCTGCGCCTGAATGCCACGTCCAGTAATTTGGCGAACGCAGGCAACGTTGCGAATAATCCCGAAGACGTCTATCGCGCGAAACACCCTGTATTTGCAGCGATGATGATGAATGACACAGATAGTTTGTCTTTTGATTCTACTTCACCAACTGGCGTGCAAGTACTCGATATTGTTGAGAGTGATGCGCCAGCCTTGAAACGCTATCAACCCGATCATCCCATGGCGGATGAAGAGGGCTATACCTACGCCTCTAACGTAAACGCGATCGAGGAGATGGTGGATATGCTCTCTGCTGCTCGGTCTTATCAAAATAATATAGAAGTGCTCAACACGACTAAGGAGCTTCTCCTAGGCACTTTGCGAATAGGTCAATAATTATGTTTGAACTTGACGCCTTATCCAGCCTGGGATTGACTCGGCAAAACAACCAGATAGAAACCGCAACTGAAGGTGCACTTCAACAGGAAGATTTTCTGGAGCTGATGATTGCTCAGTTCTCAAATCAAGACCCTTTTGCGCCTTTGGAAAATGGTGATTTTCTGGGTCAGCTTGCTCAATTTGGAACGGTATCCGGTATTGAAGAGCTCCAGCAGAGTTTTGAAACTGTTGCTGCTTCTTTGAACTCAGATCAGGCGCTTCAGGCTTCAACGCTAATTGATCACGAAGTTCTGGCGCCTGGAAATGTTGGTGTACTCGAAGCGGGCGGAACTATACAAGGCGCCGTTGAGTTGTCTAACTCTGCAGTAGGCGTAGATATACGGATTACAGACGCTGCTGGTGTCCAGGTGGGCAGAGTACAACTGCCAACCCAAAGTGCAGGACTCGCACGATTTGAATGGAACGGTCTCAGTGAGAGTGGCGAACCTGTTGCTCCAGGAGCCTACAGGCTAGAAGCCGTGGGAACAGGCTTTGGAGTGAATGAACAATTGCCGGTCTTGGTGCAGGCGAGAGTTGAAAGTGTTTCTTTAGGGGGTGCAGGGGGTGTGCTGCTGGATGTCGAAGGCCTTGGAGAGTTGGGCCTTGGTGATGTTCGTCGCATTGGTTCTCCTAGTAATTCCAACTAAAAAATAAGGACTTTCAGTTATGTCATTTACCATCTCTCTGAGTGGTTTGAACGCGGCATCGGATGATCTCTCCGTTACCGCTAATAATATTGCTAACTCTTCTACCAACGGTTTTAAAGAATCTCGTTCTGAGTTCGCGGAAATATTTGCCGTTAGTGCAGACTCGGTAGCGCGTAACGTCACTGGTAGTGGTGTTCGCCTCAACAACATTGCTCAGCAGTTTACTCAAGGCAATATTGACTTTACCGGAAACAATCTGGATCTGGCCATAACGGGTGAGGGATTCTTTACCCTTAGCGACAACGGTAGTACTTCGTACACCCGAGCCGGCCAGTTTGCTGTCGATCGAGATGGTTTTGTTGGAGACTCGGATGGTCGACGATTGCAGGTTTACCCATCACTGGGGAATGGAGCTTTTAACACCGGTGGTCTGGAAGATCTCAGGCTTTTAACTGATCAAAACTCACCTCAGGCGACAACTGACATTACTTTGGGCGTGAATCTGCCGGCTGATGCGGAAGTGCCACCTAATGGTACGTTTGACCAGAACGATCCTTTGAGTTTTAGTCACACAACATCTACAACAACCTTTGATTCTCTGGGCGCGACTCATACAACGTCTGTTTACTTCATAAAAACAGATGTAGCTAACGAATGGGATACCCGGGTATTTGTAGACGGTGAAGAAACCGGTCCTCCGCAGACCCTCACTTTTGATTCTTTGGGTCGTTTGACATCACCCGCCAACGGAATTCTTACGGCTCCGCCGTTCAGTCTTGAAAATGGATCCGCCGAACTGAATTTCAGTGTTGACTTCCAGTTAACAACACAATTTGGTGGTGCCTATGGCGTGAACGCACTGTCTCAAGATGGCTTTGCCTCTGGTCGCCTCACAGGTATTGAGGTCGATCCTACGGGAATTGTGTTTGCACGATTTACTAATGGTCGATCTGATGAGATTGGTCAAGTTGCGCTTTCAAATTTTTCGAGCCTCGATAATTTGGGCCAGATTGGTGATACCAACTGGGT
>CAZWMD010000019.1:20321-63164 GCA_964634815.1 uncultured Pseudomonadales bacterium
GGCCAAATCGCCCGTGCACAAGCTATAAACAGCCACAATCTAGCCAACGCTAACACCACGGGTTTTCGGGCCGATCTGCATGACTTTAGTGCTAGCCCAATAGAAGGCCCTGGTTATGCGACGCGCGTGAATGCTGTGGTTGGATCAGCAGGCTGGAGTGATGCTCAGGGGGCGCTGAAAACTACAGGTAATCCGAATGATGTTGCGGTTAGCAGCGGTGGTTGGATTGCGGTGCAGGCTGCGGATGGAACCGAGGCCTATACCAAAGCTGGAGATCTCAGGGTTAATGCGGTAGGTCAGTTAGTGACCGGAACTCAGTTGCCAGTCATAGGTGATACAGGGCCAGTGGCAATCCCTCCACACTCGGGAATGACAGTTGGTGCAGATGGAACAATCTCGATTATTCCTCTAGGCCAAAGTGCTGCCACTTTGGCCTCGGTTGATCGCTTGAAGCTAGTACAACCCCCTTCTGACCTTCTCATAAAGGGTGATGATGGCCTTATGCGTATGGCAGATGGTACTACCGCAGAGGCTGATGCAAGTGTGAGTTTAACAATAGGTGCTTTAGAGGGAAGCAATGTAAACGTTGTAGGAGGCATGATCTCGATGATAGAGCTTGCTCGACAGTTTGAGTTGCAGGTTCGAATGATAGACACGGCGAATGATAACGCCGAGGCGTCTGCCAGCATTATGCGATTGAACTAGATCTACCAGGTTTAGTTACTGAAAATTATTTGTCTGATTTCCGCACGGGTGATAGCTCGCGGTAGATTGTTGATGGAGTAGACGGAATGAATTTGGGACTTTGGGCAGCTAAAACAGGACTGGACGCCCAACAAACCAGGCTTGCGGTAGTTTCTAACAACCTGGCCAATGCCAGTACCACTGGTTTCAAAAGTGGACGGGCTGTTTTTGAGGATCTCCTCTATCAGAACATCCATCAAGCTGGTGGCCAGACTTCGCAAGATACGCAGTCTCCCTCAGGCTTGCATTTGGGTACTGGTGTGCGATTGGTTTCAACGGAACGGTCATTTAATCAGGGAAGCCTGAATAGCACCGGTAACGGGTTGGACTTGGCAATCAGAGGACGTGGTTTTTTTGAGGTGCTGCTGCCTGACGGCACCAGTGCGTTTACTCGTGATGGATCCTTTCAGTCGAATTCTGACGGTCAATTGGTGACTGCCAGTGGCTATACCGTGCAACCAGGAATTAACCTGCCTCCCAATTTGCTGAATGTCACGGTTGGTACTGATGGCCTAATCTCAGCCAGCACGTCCGGTCAGGCAGCGCCTGTCCCGGTGGGCACGATGCAAATCTCAGATTTTATCAATCCGGGTGGACTGCAGCCTCGGGGTGAGAACCTCTATCTCGAAACTGGTGCCAGTGGACCCCCGACCCCGGGTACTCCGGGTGTGAATGGATTGGGAGATATTGCACAAGGATTTTTGGAAGCATCGAACGTCAATGTGGTCGAAGAGCTTGTCACGATGATTGAGACACAAAGAGCCTACGAGATGAACTCTAAAGCGATTGAGACCAGTGACCAAATGCTCCAGTACATCAATAACAACCTCTGATGAGTGAGCGTGTGAATAGATCACTACCAATACTAATTTTGCTGCTTATCCAGAGTGGGTGCGCCATTCTCTCGCAATCTGAACCCGATCCCTGGTTGAACGCTCCTCCTGAAGTGGTGATGGAGCCTTATACTTCCGGATCGCTTTATCGTGCGGGTACCAGTCTGGTGCTTTTCAATGATCGAAAAGCGGGAAGAATAGGCGACATCATAACTGTATTGCTCGTAGAGAGTATTCAGGCAGATAAGAGATCGAGCACCACAACGCAGAAAGATTCGAACGTGACGGCAACTACACCCACTGTACTTGGTCGTCCGATTACTTCAGGTGGTGTGCCAATTTTAGATGGATCGCTCAGCTCAGGTAATGGGTTTTCAGGCAGTGGTGAGAGCCAGCAGAGCAATAGCTTAGAGGGTAGCGTAACTGTTGCGGTCGTTGGACGGCAGTCTAATGGCAACCTTCTAATTCAGGGAAGAAAGAAAATTGAACTCAATCAAGGCAGTGAGTTTGTATCTATCGCTGGCGTTGTACGCCCTGAAGATATAACGACTAACAACACGGTTAACTCTGATCGAATAGCCCACGCTCAGATTACCTATTCTGGTAAAGGCCCGGTTAACGATGCCAACCGTATGGGACTAATAATGCGTTTTTTCAACTCACCCTGGTCGCTGAACTAAGCTAGCTATGAATATACAAGTACGAATTAAGCTGTTTCTACTTATTGCTTTGGTAATTCTCAGCGAAAATGCCGGTGCCGAGCGCATAAAAGACCTTGTTGGTATAGCTGGTGTTCGAAGTAATCAGTTGATTGGTTTTGGGTTGGTTGTGGGACTGGACAGTACCGGTGACCAGACATCTCAAGCACCTTTCACAGTGCAAGCGCTAAAAAATATGTTGGTGCAACTTGGTATTACGATACCAGCTAACGTAGATCCGCAGTTGCGGAATGTCGCTGCCGTTTCGGTACATGCCGAGTTGCCCGCGTTCAGTAAGCCGGGGCAAAACATAGATGTTACCGTCTCTTCGATAGGTAACGCCGGTAGTCTGCGTGGCGGCAGTCTGCTTATTACACCTTTGAAAGGCGTAGACGGTGAAATCTATGCGGTGGCTCAGGGTAATCTGGTAGTGGGTGGACTTGATGTTGGTGGTTTGGATGGTTCGCAAATAACTGTCAACGTTCCCAGTGTGGGTCGAATACCCAACGGTGCAATGGTTGAGCGAAATGTTCCCACTGACTTTGGTACAAAACCCACTATTACACTAAATCTTCATTTGGCTGATTTCACAACCGCATCCAGATTAGCGGCGCGAATTAATGCCGAGTGTGGTGAAGGAACGGCAAAAGCACTGGATGCGATGTCCGTGGAGGTGATGGCTCCCAAGGATTCTTCTCAGCGAATTTCCTATCTGGCGATGATTGAAAATCTGGAAATTGAACGTGGGGAAGCGGCTGCTCGAATTATTGTGAATTCCCGAACGGGAACTATTGTCATTGGATCACACGTTGAGGTATCTCCCGCGGCTGTCTCGCACGGATCGCTAGTGGTGACAATTAATGAGCGCTTGGAAGTGTCACAACCGGAAGCGTTCAGCCGTGGCGAAACGGAGATCACGTCAGATACCTCGATTGACGTAGAACAGAACGGGAGTCGTATGTTTCTGTTTGAACCTGGTGTAAGTCTCAACGAGATTGTGATGGCGGTGAACGAAGTTGGTGCCGCTCCAGGAGATTTAGTTGCAATTCTAGAAGCTCTAAAGCAGGCAGGATCGCTGCACGCGGAGCTTCTAATTATTTAGGAATGAGTAATGGATATTTCCTCGAAGCTACCGGCAAGTAGTGCACTACCCGATGCAGTGTTCACTGACTTTTCTTCTCTCCAGGCTTTGCGAGATGGAGGGAACTCCGACTCTGCCAGTTCCTTAACAGAAGAAGACCAGCTAGAGGAGGCCGCGCGGCAGTTTTCATCCATATTTCTCCATATGGCACTTAAGAGCATGCGTGACGCGAGCTTTGGTGGAGGCATTCTTGATAGCCAACAGTCAGAGTTCTACAGGGATATGTTTGATCAACAAATATCTCTGGACCTGAGCCAAAGCGAAGGCTTTGGTCTGACGCAGCTCATTGTGAACCAGCTGTCTCCTAAAGAATCTTCTGCACCAAATGCGGTGTTGCGCCGGGACGCAGCCGAAGCCTACCTGGAAGTGTCTGAACAACACGAGCAGGTGGCTTTATGACCGACGTAATTGGAACATCGCTGTCTGGGTTGTTGTCTTTTCAGAGAAACCTTGCGACTACCAGTCATAACATAGCGAACGTTAACACTGAGGGTTTTTCGCGCCAGCGAGTGAATTTGGTTGCCCTGCCGGCTGAGAGTATTGGCGGTACCCTTATAGGTCAAGGTGTTGGCGTCGCTGGAATTGAGCGGGTAATTGATGGCTTTCAGGTTGCTGAAGTACGCGAAAATCTCGCGCAGCAGGGCCGGCTGGAAGTGTTTAGCCAACTTTCCCGCGAGCTCGATTCTCTTTTAGGCAGTACGGATTCTGGATTGTCGCCTGCCCTGCAGGGTTTTTTCGAAGGAGTCCAGGCAGCCGCAGACGATCCGTCTTCTACGGCAGCTCGCCAATCCTTATTGAGTCAGGCGGGCGTGCTTGCTGACCGGTTCGAATCTCTGGATACACGATTGGCAGCCCAGCAGGCTGTTCTCACAGATCGCCTATCCGCCGCCATTCCTGAAGTAAATGCTCTTGCCTCGGCGCTAGCGACTCTCAATACTTCGATTGCGGAATTCAGCGCCGCCTCTGGGGGTACCCCAAATGATCTGCTGGATCAGCGCGATCAGGTGCTATCACAACTCTCCCAGCAATTGTCAGTCGAGGTTGTTACAGAGAACGACGGCTCACTTAACGTATTTATTGCCAGTGGCCAGGCTCTGGTGTTGGGCGGTGAAGCTGGCTCTCTTCGTGTCAGCAATGGTGAGTTTGGAAATATTTCCGCAGATGTTTTTTTAGATTCTCCAACTGGGACCAGCTTGATCACAAGTGGTTTGCAGGGTGGAGAGATAGGTGGATTGCTTGATGCAGACCGTGAACTAATCAGTCCTAGTCGAAATCAGCTGGGTCAGCTCAGTATTGCGCTTAGCAGGCTTGCTAACGATGTGCACTCCAATGGCTTGACGCTGTCTGGGGAACTGGGTGGTGATCTTTTTTCTGTTGGTCCACCCCAGAGCTTCCAGAGCTTTAACAATACGGGTAACGCCAGCATTGACCTTACTATTGCTGACGAAAGCCAATTAAGCGCCAGTGACTACCAGTTTGTAGTCAATGGAGCCGATACTCAGTTAATCCGGTTAGATACCAAAGTCGATGTTCCTCTGTCTGGCAGCGGAACGGTGGCGGATCCTTATGTCGCTGATGGTTTCGAGTTTGTAGTTTCGGGTACTCCCGAGGATGGTGATACGTTTCTTCTGCAGCCCACCTCTGGCGCTGCAGGTAGCCTTTCGGTAGTTATCAACGACCCGGCAGAGTTGGCGCTAGCCAGCCCAGTGGCGGCCTCGCTCAGTCTTACAAACTCCGGGACACTAGCGGTTGATTCGGTGTCTGTCGTGAACTCGGATAACTCTGCCTTGCTGGATACCGTATCCATAGAATTCTTGTCGGAGTCTACGTTTTCGATAGATGGTGCTGGGTCCTTCTCGTTTGAACCTGGTGAGCCTATTGAAATAAACGGTTGGCAGTTAACGTTAACAGGAACGCCCGCGCCGGGTGATCAATTAGAGGTTGAGCTCAATGCCGGTGGTGTGGGTGATAACCGAAATGCACTTGCCTTGGGAGAAGTCCTGGACGAAGGGGTATTGAATGATGGCAACCTGAGTGTTCAGAGTGGGTACTCAGTCCTGCTTTCAAATGTCAGTACGAGTACCCAACAGGCTGAAATCAGACTGACTGCACAGTCTACAATTACTCAGCAATCTATCGATGAATTACAGTCAGTATCTGGTGTGAATCTGGATGAAGAAGCAGCCAATCTACTCCGCTTTCAGCAGGCCTATCAGGCTGCTGCACAGGTACTTGGTGTTGCGGACAGCCTGTTTCAGACTCTGTTGGGGGCTGTGGGGAGGTAAATATGCGTGTTTCTACCTTCAATCTACAGCAGCAATCGCTTAACGTTATTCTGAGTCAACAATCTGGTTTGGCGAGGACTCAGCTCCAGGTCGCAACAGGCAGGAATTTCTCATCCCCTGCCGACGATCCAGTGGGCGCGCAGCGAGCTCTTCAGCTTGAGCAATCCATCGGCAGGCTCGAACAGTTCAGTACAAACGGTCAACTGGTCACAGGGCGACTTCTTGTTGAAGACAGTAAGTTGGCTGGTGCCGGAGACGTTATTCAGCGAATCCGGGAACTGATTATTCAAGCATCCAATGCTACTCAGACTACTGAATCGAGAAGTCTGATTGCAACCGAAATCAAAGAACTTAACGCCGAGCTTCTCGATATAGCGAATTCAGAGAACGGGCAGGGTGAGTTCATTTTTGCTGGCTCCAAAACAAGCACCAGGCCGTTTGCGCGAGACTCAAGTGGTGTGACCTACAGCGGTGATCAGACACGACGAGAGTTACAGATTGCTGACCAACGACGAATAGCTGACGGTGATACAGGATCTCGAATTTTCCTGGAAATCCCAGACGGTAACGGCACGTTTTCCGCTCTTTCTTCTTCTGCTAATAATGGAACTGTGGTTATTGAAAACACTGCCTTGCTTGATCCAAGACTCTACGATGAAGAGCCTTACGTACTGCAATTCACTTCTGAGACTACCTATGAAGTCATTCCTGCGGCAGGAGGCCCTTCGGTTAGTCAAGGAATCTATGAAGACGGAGAAACCATCACTTTCCAAGGCATTGAACTGCGACTAAGTGGTGAACCGCAGGCCGGAGATGAGCTGCAAATAGAACCGAGCAAAGCTCGAGATGTGTTCACAACTATCGACGATATCATTGAGGCGTTGGAAGCGCCTGTCCAGAACGAGACCTTCCGAGCCATCGCCAGAACAGATCTTAATGCAGGCCTTTACAACCTGGATCAGGCGCTAGGGCGAGTTTTAGAGGTCCGAACGGATATTGGTAGTCGCCTAAATGCTCTTGAAAATCAGGAGTCTTCTAACGAAGAACTGGGTATTCAGCTTCGAGCGACGCTCTCTAATATCGTGGAAGTAGACCTGGTAGACGCTATCAGTCGTCTTAATCAGCAGTTAACTGGCCTAGAGGCAGCACAAAGATCCTTCGCTCAGCTGCAGAATCTGTCGTTGTTTAACTTCCTGTAGAGGCATGTTGTGGAGTGTTCTTCAACTATGGAAGTAGCAGAAAAGAGAGTTGGAGGGCCTATGAATCCTGTTTTGCTTGATAACCAGGTCACAAATAGAAGCGCAGAAGACATAAAACCTACAGTTTTTCGCGGTCTGCCGATACTTAGTTTCAAGGTGGCGATTGATTCCCGATTTCGGTTGTCCTTCGGTCACTGGTTTAAGACAACCGAAACTTTATTCAACAATTAATTAAGGAGGCTAGTAATGGGCCTTGGAATTAACACCAACATCCTGTCGTTGAACGCGCAGAGGAACCTAAACAGTTCTCAAAGCGATTTGGCAACATCATTGGAACGGCTTTCAACCGGCTTGCGTATTAACAGTGCGAGAGACGATGCGGCTGGTCTTGCGATTGCTGAACGATTTACTACTCAGATTAGAGGCCTTGATCAGGCGGTTCGAAACGCCTCAGACGGCATCTCGCTTTCTCAGACTGCAGAAAGTGCGCTAGGCGAACTGACTAATAACCTGCAGCGAGTTCGAGAGCTGGCTATTCAGTCAGCGAACTCAACTAACTCCTCTGGTGACCGGGCAGCGCTTGATTTGGAAGTTCAGCAGCGAATAGCTGAAATTGATCGAATCGCCCGTCAGACGGCGTTTAACGGACAGAATGTACTGGATGGTACATTTGGAACAGCAGCCTTTCAGGTAGGCGCAAACGTTGGCGAGACAATCTCACTAACTCTGAATACTGGCGTTGCCGCTGGCCAGATTGGTCAAATCGCAGAGCAAGAGGGTACTGCGGTGAGCGCTAACGCGCTCAGCGACGGTGGATTAAACATTCAAGTGGGAACAGCTGCAGCTTCTTCTGTATCTGGTTCGGTTGAAGGATCTGGAGCAGGACAATCCGCGTCAAGTGCTTACTCAAAAGCCGCAGCAATTAGTGCAGCAAGTGTGCCTGGTTTGACTGTTACTGCCAGCAACACTCAGGTTGAAGCCAACGCCTTTAGCGATGTGACATTGGCTAATGGCGATGGTAGCTATGACCTCGAAGTGAATGGCACCACCGTACTTTCGACAACAGAGGATGGAGTGATATCCGCAGAGAATGTCGTTGCGGCAGTCAATCTGAATACCGGTGTGACCGGCGTATCAGCTACGGTAGATGATGTAACTGGCATTATCTCCTTTGCGACCACGGATGGTCGAGATATTACGGTTACTGAAACCCTCAGTGGTGTTAGCACTGCTGGTACAGGTGTAGACGGTTCAGTAGCAACTGGTAATGCACTTCGCGGCACAATCTCCTTGAGTGCGGCTGACACCATTCAGTTGAGTGGTTCGCAAGAAGCTGAGGTTGGATTTTCGGATTCACAATCGATCACAGTAGATGATGTCACCCTGAGTTCAATCAATGTTCTTGATGTTGAAGAGTCTAACAACACAATTAAGCGAATTGACTCTGCACTCGAATCTGTAAGTTCACTGCGAAGTAACTTTGGTGCGATTCAAAACCGTTTTGAGTCCACTATCGCTAACCTTCAGGCCGTATCTGAAAACCTGTCGGCCTCGCGGTCGCGGATTCAGGATGCAGACTTTGCCGCTGAAACTGCTGCGCTGACTCGCGCGCAGATTCTGCAGCAGGCTGGTGTGTCGATTCTGGCTCAGGCGAATCAGCAGCCCCAGGTTGTTCTAAGTCTGCTGGGATAATCCTCGGCTAACTTGGAACCCGGAAGGGCGTACGCATTAGCGTCGCCCTTCTTCCCGTTAAAACTGATAGATGGGAGGCAACATGCCCGACATCTCCTTGGAAACGGCAATTAGGACGCTGCCGACAAACGAAAATACGGATAGTTTACGAGATTCAGCTAATCAATCTTCCACGGTGCACCCTGGTACCAGGCCTGAGGTAGCGAAGGTCAATGCGCTGGAAGGTAACAGATTACGCTCGGAGAACGAGAATACAACGCAAGAGGTTCTTGAAGAGCTGCAGAGCTATGCAGACCAGCTCAACCGAAACCTGGAATTTAGCGTAGATGACTCGAGTGGAAGAACTGTAGTGACGGTGCGTGAAAGCAGCACAGATGAAGTGATTCGTCAGATTCCTTCAGAAGAGGTGCTTAGGTTTGCAAAGAACTTCAATAGTGGCGGTGCGAGATTATTTGATGCTCGTGCCTAATTAATAGAGTGTTGGCGGAACAAGCAGAGACGACATGGAAATCACCTCATTAGGAGCAGGATCAGGTCTTGATCTCGCAAGCTTAGTGGATCAACTTGTTGGCGCAGAACGGCAATCGAGAGAAACTCGGCTCGTCACCAATGAAGCTCGTGCGATAAGCCAACTCAGCGCTTTTGGTCAGGTCACAGGCGCGGTGTCAGCTTTTCAGGACTCTCTGGAACCTTTGGAAGATTTGGAGAACTATAGAGGTCGTACCGCCTTTGTAGCAGAAGACGCGCCATTCACGGCTACAGCCAATGCTGATGCAGCAACCGGACGCTTTTCGGTTGAGGTTGTCTCATTAGCGCAGGCTCAAAAAATACGGACCGACGCCTTCGAGTCATCAACCGATAATATTGGAAGTGGCACAATAACAATTGCAACGAGTGAAGGTTCTTTTGCCGTTTCGATAGAAGACGGTGCCGGTTCGCTCGTCGACATTCGTGATGCGATCAACTCTTCGAGTGAAAACAGTTTCATAACCGCTGGCATAGTAAACAGCGTTGATGGTGCTCACCTGGTGTTGACCGGTAACGAGTCGGGTGAAGCAGCGGCGTTCACTGTATCGGTGAGCGAAGGCGATGGAGGGCTGGCAGGTCTGGCGTTTGCCGGTGATGACAGTGCCAGCAGTTTTAGCATTGTAGAAGGTGCCGCAGATGCGCAGTTACTGGTGGATGGTCTTGAGGTCAGGTCAGCAACAAATCGTGTTGCCGATGCCATCGATGGAGTAACAATCGATATCCTTGACGCTGAAGAGGGGGCGGCATTTGAACTCACTGTTGGGTTTGATCGCGAATCTGCCAGAAGCCAAATCGAGAGTTTTGTCGAGGGCTACAACAATCTGCTACTCACGGTGAATAATCAGGTTACGTTTAACGCAGAGACGTTTCAGTCCGGCCCTCTCTTTGGCGATAGCGCCGTTCGCTCATTGATTAGTGACGCGAGAGAGGTAGTTAACAGTGTGGCGGAAGGGGGCACAAGTAGCCTGGGTTCTCTGGCGCAGATAGGCATCACAACTGAGGTAGATGGCACACTAACAATCGATGAAGAAACGCTGAGTGAGGCCCTGTCAACCAACTTTGAAGACGTGGGCTTGCTCTTTGCGGGCGAAGACGGCGCCGCGGCTCGATTGGGTGATTTGTTAGGCGGGTACATAGAGCCTACCGGTCGCCTTTCCACACGAACGGACTCGCTCGAATCTCGCATCGATGACTTTGCTAGCCAGCGAGAGTCGCTTAACCGTCGACTGGAATCATTTGAGACGCGAGTGCGACGACAATTCACCGCTTTAGACTCGTTGTTGAGCGAACTCAACAACACTAGTACTTTTCTTGCCCAGCAGCTGGACAGTCTTCCAGGCTCGGGCTCTTAACACATAGAACGGATAGACTATGACTCACGCAACCGCTCTTGCGGCGTACCAAACTGTTGAAACCCATGCGGAAGTTGATTCAGCACGGCCGGAACGTTTGATCCAGATGCTTCTCGATGGGGCACTTAATCGGATTTACACCGCCAAAGGAGAACTCATGCGCGGGGAAATCGCAGCAAAAGGTAGCCAGATTGGCAAGGCGATATCTATAGTTGATGGCTTGCGGATGAGCCTCAATCCAGAAGCGGGTGCAATCAGTCAGAATCTTGAAGATCTGTACGACTACATTGCTCGTCGCCTTTTGGAAGCGAACTTAACAAACAATGCAGACATTTTGGACGAAACAGCAGCGTTACTTCATGAAATTAAGAGCGCCTGGGATGTGCTGGTTGAGACGGCTGCAGATAACCCAGGTGAAGCCACTTGACTACCAGCTCACAGGTAGTACAGGCGATTCGTACTCTAAACACGCAGCTCGCAGATCTATCGCTGCCTGAAGAAACGGACCTGATGACAGAGCTTGTTGTGCAGCAGCAGCAGTTGCTTGAGTCCTATTTTCGATCGTGTGAGCCAGACCAGATAGATCGAGTGCTCATTGCTGAAGTGATTGCTGAGAATACACGGCAGCGAGACACGGCGTGTATTGCCCATAGTGATGCTGCAAAGGAGTTGGACGCCCTGACTCTGGGGAGAAACGCAGTGTTCGCCTATCAGGACTCGCAACTAACCGAGGCGTAAATCCGACCAACTGACTAAATTTGCCGCCGACTGGCGTTTTCAGACAGCGAACTATACTCAAGGTGTGACCTGAAGCGCTCCCTTGGGAGCACATCGAAAAGGATGTTGCCTTGTTTGCTAACTCATCGGCACCTTTAGCTGCTCGTACCACTCCGGACGAGCCCAATATGTCTCCTCCGAGCACTTTTGAGCTCGACGAGGTTGTGCCCGAGGGCGCGCGCTGGATGCCTACGGGCGACTCTGCCTGCTCCCGGGACCTGGCTCAGCTCATTAGACATGTGGGGCCCTTCAAGACCAACGTACTGGTATTAGGTGAATCTGGGACAGGCAAAGAACGCGTTGCTTTGGGTGTTCATGCGAACTCGCCCAGATCCAGTGGACCCTTTGTGCCCGTAAACTGCGGTGCTATTCCTGCAGAACTTCTCGAAAGCGAATTGTTCGGCCACGAAAAAGGCGCTTTTACTGGCGCTATTGCATCTCGCCAAGGCCGATTTGAACTCGCTGAAGGCGGCACCCTGTTTCTTGATGAGATTGGCGACATGAGCCTTGATATGCAGGTCAAGTTGCTTCGCGTTCTGCAAGAACGGTCTTTTGAGCGTGTAGGGAGTACCGAAACTCGGCAGTGCGACGTACGCATTGTGGCGGCAACTCACAGAGATCTTGCCCTCGCCGTAAAAGAGGGTCGGTTTCGAGCTGATCTGTACTATCGACTAAATGTATTTCCTATCTCGGTACCCGCTCTGCGTGACCGTCGCGAAGACATTCCACGCCTGTTGTCAGAGCTTGCTCGAGAAAACGAACTGCGTGGTTCGCCGCCTGTCGATTTTTCCCCGGAAGCCGCTTTGCAGCTACAGCGCTGTGAATGGCAGGGGAATATCCGTGAGCTTGCAAACCTTGTAGAGCGTTTATCAATTCTGGTCCAGGACCGGAGCGTTGAGGTAGTGGATTTGCCCTCGGACTATCGGGTTGCCAATTCTTATCGACCAGCATCTACAGAACTTCAGTCAACTGCAGCTCAATCCGCTGAGCCAGAAGATAACAACCAAAACAGCCCGAGTGGGGCGAGTGAAATGGGGCAGATTGATCTTCGAAAGCATCTTCAACACATTGAAAAGAGTCTTATCAGCTCGGCAATGTTGGAGGCTGGTGGGGTAGTCGCTCAAGCCGCACGTTCGTTGGGTATTGGACGTACTACCCTGATTGAGAAACTTCGGAAGCACGAATTGGAATCAGATGTTAGATGAAACCGTTGCAGTAGAAAGCAATCCTGCGGAACTCGGTCCTATCGCTGAAGATGTCAAATCCAAACGAGTGAAAGCACTCGCGAGGAAACTGGCAAACAACAATCTGACAGTGCTGATATCGGGAGAAAGCGGAACCGGCAAAGAAGTATTTGCGCGCTTTATTCATGATCAATCTGCACGCCGCAGCAAACCCTTTGTGGCTGTAAACTGCGCTGCCATCCCCGAGAATATGTTGGAAGCTATTCTTTTTGGCCATGAAAAAGGTGCGTTTACGGGTGCCCAGGCCAGCCGTCGCGGTAAGTTTGAGCTTGCTCAAGGCGGCACACTCCTGCTGGATGAAATGTCGGAGATGGAGCTTGGCTTACAGGCGAAGCTGCTGCGTGTCTTGCAGGAACGGGAGGTGGAGCGCCTGGGTAGTGAACAGGCCATAGCTTTGGATGTTCGTGTCCTGGCCACGACAAACAGAGATCTGAAGAAGGACGTATCTGACGGCCGGTTTCGCGAAGACCTCTATTATCGGCTAAACGTATTACCCCTCTTGCTGCCGCCATTGAGAGAGCGGCCCGGCGATATCTCTCCATTGGCTCTTGCTATGTTGCGCGCCGTAGACATAGGACCCGACACAAACGATCGGGACCTGACACCTTCCGCTCATGCGCGTTTGGTTGCTCACTCCTGGCCAGGAAATGTTCGTGAACTGGAAAACCTGATTCAGCGCTCGGCAGTAATGTGTTCTGAATCTGTACTTGATGCGGACGATTTGCTCTTTGAAGTGGTTGCTCCTGAAGAGTCTGAGCAGACGAAAGAACTTTTGAGTTTGGAAGAAGAAGTCAAGAGGTGTGAAAAACGCTGCATCGCACGAGCGTTGGCTCTAACTGGTGGGAATCGACAGGAAGCGGCCGAGCGGTTGGATGTTAGCCCTCGAACACTTAGACACAAAATTGCTCGATTACGTGAGGACGAACCAGAGCTGATCCACGTGAACGGAGAAACCGATGAATGAGATAAATTCCTCGACTCTTTTGGCGCAAATGCGAGCCATGGCAGCGCAATCTTCTGCATCGTTGCCTGGCGTAAGTCCAGCCAACGATGTTGCAAGTACAGCCCCTGCGCAATCCAGCTTTTCCAGCATGATCGCGAAGACCGTGAACGAGGTAAATAGTGTGCAGATGCACGCGGGCGGAATGGCTCAAGCTTTTGAGATGGGTGCTGAAGGTGTAGATCTGGCTGACGTTATGGTTTCGCTACAAAAAGCAGATATCTCATTTCGAGCATTGACTGAAGTTCGTAACAATCTGGTCTCCGCGTACCAAGAAATAATGAATATGCCGGTGTAGGTGATGTTTTTAGTGAGGAAGAATTAGATGGCTGAAGCCGAAATCAGCTCAACAACAGCCCCTGCTCCAGGCGCCGGCTTTAATTTGCAAGCAATTCCAGGAGTCCGGCAGGCTGGCATTCTAATCGGATTGGCTATTGCCGTGTCTATCGGCGTAGCCGTTGCGCTTTGGTCGCAGAGCCCAACTATGCGGGTTCTGTTGTCCAGTATCGACCCTGCAGAGATGAATGCGGTTGTAGGTACGCTTGACAGCGCCCAGATCTCCCATCGAATCGACTCATCAAGCGGCGCGCTGTTGGTCGATTCGGGTCGTTTGTCAGAGGCTCAGATGTTGCTTGCGGGTCAGGGTTTGCCGCGCAGTAAGGGAGTTAGTCTTGATTCGCTATACGAAGGTGTTGGCTACTCCACCAGTCAATTTATGGAGTCGAAGTTTTACACCCACGCGCTTGAACGCAAGCTCGCTGATGTAGTTAGCGGTCTGAATACCGTCAAATCGGCCGAAGTCACTTTAGGTTTACCGAAACAGTCTGCCTTTGTTCGAACACGCAAAGAACCCACTGCATCTGTAGTGGTGCAACTATTCCCTGGTCGATCGCTGGAGCCTGGGCAAATCAAAGCCATAGTTCACCTTGTTGCATCCAGCGTTCCTGGACTAAGTACCGGTAATGTGACTTTGCTGGATCAAAACAGCACTCTCCTTTCCGGTGATTCGCAAATGGATGCCCTTGGGGTAGCGACAACTCAGTTGGATTACAAGACTAAACTGGAGAACTCTCTTTCGAAGAACATTGATGATCTGCTGGTTCCAATCATGGGGGCAGGACGATTTCGCACTCAGGTAGTCGCGCAACTGGATTTTTCCGAACAGGAACAAACTACGGAACGTTTCGATCCACAAAGTCAGGTATTACGTAGCGAAAAGTCTCAGGAAAGGGAAACTTCCGGGGCATCAGCGCTAGCCGGAATTCCTGGCGCTTTGTCGAATCAGCCTGCACCCCAAGGTGGCGAACAGCAAGACGAGACAAGTCAGCCCGCCAGGAATACAAGTACTGATAGAGTGCTTAATTATGAGGTAGACAGAACAATCAGCCGAACCAAAGCGTCCCAGGGCGAAATTCAGCGACTGTCTGTGGCAGTAGTTTTAGATTACGTTGATCCCATGCCCGATGCTGGTGAGTCGATTGGCGATGCAGAAGAGGCAGAAGCCACAGAAACGGCAGATACGGCCGAAGAGGAAGATGGTGCCAGTTCTGAGGTGGTCGAAAAAGTTCCTTTGACTGAGGAACAGCTGGAAGAAATTCGTCTGCTCATTCGCGAAGCCGTTGGATTTGATGAAGAGCGCGGAGATCGACTTAACTTGGTCAACTCGCGGTTTCAGCAGGCTCCGCTGCCAGAAGTAATGGAGCCACCGCCAGTTTGGCAACAGGCCTGGGTGTTAGATATGGGCAAGATGGGCGTTGGTGCCCTGGTTGTTTTGATAATTGCACTGCGTGTGTTGCGTCCTCTTGTGCAGGGACTAATGCAAACCCATCAGATGCAGGTAGCAGTGGGAGCTGCCGCTGCTGCTGCACCGGCGCTAGCTGCTCCGTCTGGCACAGCACAGGAAGACGCTGCTGGTGCTGCTGGTGCACTCCCTGGTCCGGTTAAGGCAAAAGATCCTATGTTGCTTGCACAGGAACTTGCGACCACAGATCCCAAGAGGATTGCCCAGGTTGTAAAAGAGTGGGTTGCTGTAAATGAGTGACTCAGAACAAGAGCTCGATGGCAGTAGTCGGGCGGCAATATTATTAATGACACTGGGTGAGGAAGCCGCGGCTCAGGTTCTAAAGTACATAGATCAGCAGGAAGTCGAACAGATTGGTTTGGCGATGGCAGAGATTGGCAGCGTATCCCAGGAGCAGGTGGATAGTGTCATCGAGATGTTCTCTGAAGAAGTCCAGGATCATACGGCGCTGGGTATAGGCAGCGAAGATTATCTACGTACTATTCTTACAAGCGCTTTGGGGGAAGAGTCGGCAGAAGGCTTGCTGGACCGGATCCTTGCTGGGCGTAATACCAACGGACTAGAAGCTCTGAAGTGGATGGAGCCGCCGTTGGTTGCAGACATGCTTAAAGAAGAGCATCCCCAGGTTGTTGCTGTTGTTGCTTCGCATTTAAGCCGCGAACGCGCAGCTGAGGTCTTGGCTTTGCTGCCAGAGCAGCTTCGTGCAGATGCGGTGATGCGAATAGCAAGTTTGGACAGTATCCAACGCGCAGCTATCTCCGAACTGGATGAAATGATGGAGCGACGTATTGCGGATGCAAATGGTGATACCGCAAAAGGTCTTGGTGGCAAAAGAGCTGCTGCAGAAATTGTATTGAAACTCGGTTCCAGTCTGGAAGAAGAAGTACTTGGACATATCAGAGAAGTCGATGATGACCTGGGGAACCAAATCAAGGAGTTGATGTTTGTCTTTGACTCGCTTGCGGTATTGGATGATCGGGGTATGCAGGGGCTGTTGCGTGAGATACCGGGCGATAAACTGGGCGTTGCTTTGAAGGGCGCAGAACCCGCAACGTCTGATCTCTTCCTGCGTAATATGTCAAAGCGCGCCGCCGATATACTGCAGGAAGATATGGAAGCCCGCGGACCAGTGCGACTCGCTGAGGTTGAGGAGGCACAGAAAGAGATTCTCACAGTTGCTCTGAAACTTGCAGACGAAGGCAAAATACAACTGGGCGGTGGTGGTGACGATTATGTCTAGTGTGGCTCAGCCCGGAGAGGCTCCAGCGTTTTCCAAATGGGTGGCTCCTGTTGTCGGCACGCCTACGGCATCGCACGCCCCTGTTAGTGAAGAATCGATAGCTAGGATCAGAAAAGAAGCTCGAGAAGCGGGCTTCGCGGAAGGTCGGCAGGCCGGAATGGTTGAAGCAAAAGCGGTTACCCAGGCGCGACTGGAAACGCTTGAACAGCTCATTAGTCATCTCAATGAACCGTTGGCAAAACTCGATACTGAAGTGCTGCAAACTCTTGTCGAGCTTGCGTTGAGTATCAGTAGAGTATTGGTTAGCCGAGAACTCGCATTAGATCCTTCTCTGGTTTTGGAGGCAGTCTCCGCTACGCTGGCTGCTGTGCCAGACAATAGTGAGCGGCTAAAGATACTGGTGAATCCTGCTGATTTGGATCTGATTGCCAAGGCGCGTTCTGAACTGGGTATAAGTGATGACACAGTGTTGCTGGCGGATTCGTCAATTGCCAAAGGTGGGGCGCTAGTCGAGTCTGGTTCTACAGTGATAGATGCTCAGCTGGAGACAAGACTCAATACCCTACTAGACTCTGTTAGTGACTCCGTGATGGCGCTCGATGAGTGATTCTGAAGAAATACTAGGGATTCAGCAGAGCAAGTGGGCCTCTGGGTTGCGCCAGGCTCAACAGTCACTCCTGGGAAATACCGGTTTGGTACCCGAGGGTCGACTGCGCCGAATGATTGGCTTAACTCTTGAGGCTGAAGGTTGTCAGGCTGCTGTCGGCGATTTGTGCTCGATAAGAGGAGCCCATCAGGCTGATAACGCCTCCAAAGATATCGAAGCGGAAGTTGTTGGATTTAGCGACGAGCGTCTGTTTTTGATGCCTACGGGCAGAGTCCAAGGTCTTACTGGCAACCTGCGAGTCCGACCGTCCCAGCGATCTTCCCAAGTCGGAGTGGGCGAGTCTTTACTTGGCAGGGTAATTGATGGATCAGGAAAACCTCTGGACGCACTTGGACCCTGTACATGCAACTCCTTTGCTCCTCTGCAGGGAGTGCGTATCAATCCACTGGATCGAGAGCCAGTAGCAGCACCTCTCGATGTAGGTGTTAGAGCCATCAATTCGTTGCTCACTGTTGGGCGAGGGCAACGGGTAGGTTTGTTTGCTGGTAGTGGCGTCGGTAAAAGTGTACTTCTAGGAATGATGACCAAATACAGTGCCGCTGATGTGGTTGTTGTGGGTCTTATAGGTGAGCGAGGCAGGGAAGTTCGCGAGTTTATTGAAAACAATATCGGCGAAGAAGGTATGCGCCGGACGGTCGTTGTTGCAAGCCCTGCGGATGATCCGCCATTACTGCGGTTACATGGAGCTATGTTAGCCACAACGATAGCGGAGGATTTTCGCAGCAAGGGTCTGAACGTTTTACTTCTTATGGATTCTCTCACCCGCTTTGCCCAGGCACAGCGTGAAATTGCACTCTCCATTGGTGAACCCCCGGTAACTCGCGGTTACCCGCCGTCTGTATTCTCAAAGCTGCCTCAACTCTGTGAACGGGCAGGTAACGGAGGAAATCGTGGCGGCTCAATCACAGCAATCTATACGGTACTCGCTGAGGGCGACGATCAGAACGATCCGGTAGCAGACGCAGCCCGTGCTATTTTAGATGGTCATATTGTTTTATCCAGAGATATCGCCATGGCAGGTCTGTTTCCAGCCATTGATATCGCTGCATCAGCAAGTCGAACGATGGATCAGGTTGTCTCGCCTGAGCACGTCAGATTTGCTCGACACTTCCGTCGATTTTATGCTGCATACAGAGAGAATCAGGATTTGTTGAGCATTGGCGCGTATCAGCAGGGTAGTAATGCCGATGTAGACGCAGCCGTTGCCCTGTGGCCTGGAATACTCGAGTTTTTAAGACAAGAGTCTGATGTGCCCTGTAACTTTGACAGCAGTCTTCAGTCTCTAGAGGGGCTATTTACTGCACCGGTTGTTCCCCCTTCGCCAGTGTCTGATAAAGCTGTGACGGCCGAGGTGACAGCCGTTTAATGTCTCGTAAAGTACGACGAGCTGCTCGACTTGAGCTACTGGAGCGACTGCAAAAGACTAAGGTTGATCAGGCGGCTATTGGTTATAGAAACCAGTTGCTGGCGCTTGAGAATGCTCGAGAGAAGTTGCAGGGTTTGGAAAACTACTTCGAAGGCAAATCCTTCGATCCTGGCCTGGCCAATGCGATGATATTGCGAGAGGCCAGCGTTTTTCAGTCGCGGTTGCTAGACGCCATCGCCACTCAGCAGTCACTCTGTGTGCAACTTGAGAGACAGTGTGAGTACGCTCGCGATTTCTTGATGCAAACCGAACAACGCAGGTCTGGACTCGCCAAAGCCTGTGATTCAGCTCGCAAAGAGCGCCAGATTGCACATTTTGCTGCTGAACAGCGGCTCGTCGAAGACAATCTCATGGCAGCCTATTGCAGGTCCTATTGATTTCTAGCTGACGTCACCAAAGAAATGCCTCAGTTTGGGAGCTGAGTGTAGTTCTTTAAGAGCTGCGCTAAAGAACGATTGTTCCTGGCCGATATTTTCTCTAGCGAAAGGAATGGATTCCAATGTTCGATCAGATAATTCAATTATTCTTCGCACGTAGTAGGGCGGTATTCGTAAGTCACGATTCAGAAGCAGATTTTCGATCGAGAATGATTGGCGGTCTTGCGGGCTTGATGATTGTCTTTACATTGCCACTCATTGTTGATGACATATTAGCTGCAAATTACGGCGTAGCCATACTAATTGGTCTGATTCCTTTGGGTATGTTCGGCTCGCTTTGGTTGCTGTTTACGAAGAGGCGTCTCGATAGCGCTTCTCTTCTTATGGTGGGCTCCATTCTTGGTGCTCTGTCGTTAGGCCTTCTGTTGTCCGGCGGCTCTCTGGCTGGTAGCTTTGTTGCAACGCCGCTAGTGGTGCTGCTTGCTAGCGTATTGTGCACTCGGAAAGTTGCGCTCATTCTGACAGCTGTGGCTATTTCGGCTTGTATCGTCGCGATGTGGCTTTCTACGACCGAATTTGTCTTCCCCCTGAGTAGTGATGGCAATGTGCTTTGGCTATTGGGCCGCACTAGCATATTGATCAGCATAATCACTACCGTCTCTATCCTCCTCTATAGAGATTCGGCGGAGCAGATACGCAACCGCGCTGCACTCGTACAGATGAAACTTGAGCTGGCAAATACTGAACTGTCCTCTGTTGTTCAGTCACACATTTCGAGTGCTCAGTTGATGTTCAAGGTTCAAGAGATCGGCGATCTCATTGGCTGGTGGTATGAACCTGAATCTGGCCGGGTCCACTACACGGCCTCTAAGCGAGGCGAGTTCATGAGCTTCGATTTGAAAGATCATGATGATTCCTCCGAAAGTGTACCGCTTGTCAATGTCGAACTGCGTGATCTGGTTGCTCGCAGAGTGGAAAACGCCCAGTCCTGGGATGACGAAGCACGAATCATTGGCGGTGACGGGGAGCCTCGTTGGTATCGAGATTCGGGTGAAGTTGAACTTGATGGAGAAGACCTTGTTCGCGTTGTTGGCGTACTACAGGACATCACATCCACCAAAACCCTTACCGATCAGCTTGAGCTGCATGCAAACTTCGATGAATTGACAGGCTTGCTCAACCGTCGAATATTCTGGAGCGCTGTTGAAAAAGAACACGCCAACTTTGATAGCGGACAATCCCAATCGCATTTGCTATTTATAGATCTGGACCAGTTTAAGCTGGTAAACGATGCGTCAGGACATGTAGCGGGTGACAGGTTACTTCAGATCGTCGCGGGCGTACTGAAGGATAATGTTCATAAATCGGACACAGTGGGGCGAGTGGGTGGCGACGAGTTTGGCGTTATTATCAGAAATTGTTCCGCCTCAATGGTGGCGCAGATTGCAGATCGCTTAAGAGCGGCTATCGAGCAGGTGCATTTTCACTGGAGTGGTGAAACCTTTCGAATCGGTGCCAGCGTGGGGGCTATTGGAATAGATCCATCGCATGGTACTGCAGACGAGTTGCAACAGCTGGTAGATGCGGCCTGCTACGAGGCCAAACTTGCAGGACGAAATAGAGTGTCCTTCTTTGAAGGAGGCGAGGAACAAATAGCCGAACATAGAGGTGAGGCTCGGTGGGTTCAACGCCTTCATGATGCTATGGAACACAATCGTTTTGAGTTGCATGGGCAGCTGATTAAACCCGTTGAGGAAACAGGAGAAGCCAGTCGCTATGAAGTTCTGATACGTTTGCGCGAACCCGGCAGCGACCGGCTAATTCCACCTGGCGCATTCTTGCCCGCTGCAGAACGGTTTGGTTTGAGTCCGCAGGTAGATCAGTGGGTGTTAGGGCAGTTACTTAAGAAACTGCATGCAGACCCGGAAATAGCGAGCCGAAACAGGAAATACTGGGTTAATCTGTCTGGAAACAGCATCGGTGATAAGCAGTTTGCAGAATATCTGATTGAGGCGATGCAAAACTCAAACTTACCTGAAGGAATGGTGAATTTTGAGATCACTGAAACGGCTGTGATACGCAATATGAAAACGGCTGGAGATCTCATAGCCAAACTTGGGGCGATGGGTTGCCAGTTTGCACTGGATGACTTTGGTAGCGGGCTTTCATCCTTTGGCTACCTTAAGAAGTTTCCTGTCGACTACCTAAAGATAGACGGCATGTTTGTGAAAGAAATTCTGAATGATGAGGTAGATCGGGTTTTTGTGCGCGCCATTATCAGTATTGCCAAGACCATGGGGATCAAAACCGTGGCGGAGTTTGTGGAAAACGACGAGATATACCGACTTGTTGAGGAATTTGGTGTGGACTATGTGCAAGGCTATGGCATACATCGACCAGAGAAACTATTGTTTTATGGTGAGGAGCAGGCTTCCTCCGCGCAGTTTCGCAAACTAGCTTAGATTTTCAGCGCTGACTAGCGCTGTTCCTGCCAGTAAATAACGCGGTCGTGCCCGCGAAACCCACCGAAGGTTGCAACAGCGCCTGGATCTGTCTCTCCTGTTCCAAGCCAGTCAAAACGTAGCCAGGGCTCGGTGGTGAAAAGCAGCTCTACAGTGCCCGTATTCCCGGTTCCAGGCGCCGAAAGCACCAGGGGAGCAGTGCCTTGGGTTATTCCCGCGGAAAAACTGCTCGATGAGAGAGGACTTATCACGCTTGTTTCCCCGGCTTGAAGATTTTCTGTGAAATTGGATAGGGCGGTGAGTGAGCTTGAATACAATGAGCAATTGTCGAGAATATGGCGCTGAAACTCAGAACCGTTGAAGAACTGGGCTTCAATCTCGATCGGCAAACTATTGGTTTCTGGCCCCTGTGCTGGCAACACAAGAGCGCGGCCATAGTACACACTGGTGTCCGTACCTATTTGAATAGCATTGCATGTAGTTGCTGCGATGCAATCTCCTGTGGTTGCAGCGTTGGAGTTTGCACCAGAGATGATGGTTGAATCGAGGTTGTCTATTATCCGCGCTCCGATGCTAAGTGAAGTGAATGGACCATCAGGTACAACGTCTCGCTGGAAGCTAAGCTGGGTGGTGGCGCTGCGCCGTCCAGCAATCCAATTGCTCTGGGGAGCGATAAGTCGGTTTGTGAGATCTACGCCACTATTTTCGTTCTCGGCGGTAATTATGAAGTCAGCAGTTTCGTTGGAACCGTACAGACTATCCGAATAGTTTGTGGTGAGTAGTCCGGCGACATTGAGAGCTTGAAGCTCATAGCTAATACCTAAGTTCGGTTCATCCATATAGGTGAAGCTGCCACAGCTGGCACTTATCGATCCACTTATGAGTTCAAAGCGGGCAGGGTAAAATCGTCCTACGGCGGGAACAGTAGGGCGAGCAACGTCTCCACCGCCCAGATAGTCGTCATCGCTCAGTTTTGGGCGCAGTGAAATTATGCCAGTTTCGTCAAACTGAACCGTTGAATTGGTGAAGCGGCCGGCTGTAGCGGCTGGTACAAAAACCGTGCCGTTAACGACATCCCCGGTAGAGCCGTTGATTCCTCCAACAGGTAACAGCAGTGATTCACTTCGAACCTCAACACGCTCGCTCACAGACTCTCGACCGAAGTTTGGAGTAAGTACGTTGTTGGCGTTGAGTGAATCAACATCAACGACAAATGATTCCCCCGCGGCAACAAAGCCGGTACCGCTGAGAGTAGTTGCTGCGGGATTGGGAGTGCCTCCGGTTGATTCGATTCTGCTGATCACCAGGCGCGCGGGTTTAACGACAAACGTATTGGTTGCTCCGGCGATTGCTGTGCTGCCGCTGGAATTGTCTGAGGCGTGCAGGCGGATCTCGCCGACATCCGGATATTGGGCTTGCAGCGTTGCCTGACCTGCTGAGAACACGATTGTTCGTGGGGTAGCTATGGCGGCGGAGGGCGCAATGTTCACACCATTGACAGTTGCAGTGAGACTGCCGGATGCGGGATTGACATAGGATTGCCAGAAGCTAATCGGGCGGGATCCTGTATAGGTCTCGATAACACCACAGGTTGGATCATCATCCGTTACACCATAGGCGGTTAGATACAAATCAAGATTTGTAGCTGCAGTTTGTGCCGGTATGCTGGTATCAATTGGCGAGGGTGGTGGATTGCTGAGCGGGTTTGCAGTAATGGTAAACCCGTTTGGCGAGAAGGCCAGTGCACCTTCGCTGTCATCATCTCGAATTGTGGGGTCGCCATCTAGAAGGGCATCGATGTCTATAGGCGTATTGCCAGTGGGATAGTTCAGCGTAAACAGGGCCTGGCCTCCATCTGCTGGCACAAAGGTGTAAGTGGCGGTGCCGTTTGCGCTGCTCGAGAAAGGGCCTGCCCCCTGGGTTAATGAAAACACCCCCGAACCCTGTTGAGTGTCCAGGTTCATAGTTCCCGCAAAATCTGGAATCTGGGCACCGGTCACGTCCACTGCAACTACCCTTATCGGTTCACCCAGGCAGTAAATAGCAGCGGTGTCGTGCTGCACCTGAAATCTTGCCAGACTGATCGCATCGAGCTCTGGTGTACCTACTGTGCCGGTGCTCACAGACCAGGCAACGTCGTCAAGCTTTATCCATGAACGATAGGCGTTGTCTGAAGATGAAAACCGTGCTTCGAACCGGAGGCTGATGGTGGTCCCTGCAAATGGCGCAAGACTAATGGTGGCGTCTCGCCAACCATGATCAACTAATCCGGTACCAAACGCCGACCGACCAAAGCGAGTAGCTTCCAGAACCAGAGCGGGGGATCCCGAGACAACCCCCATGTTCTGGTGGTTAATCAGGTTGTTGTTGATAGATACGTTAAACCAATCGTAGTTAATCGCGTTGCTGATACCATCGAAAGCCTGTACCTGGAAGGAAAAGGTTAGCTGTCCTGCCGCGGTACCTGCAGGTATACGAATATTTCTGGTCAGCCTTATAAGCTCGTTTCCCCCACTTCCGTCTTCGCAGTTATCTCGATAGCCAAGTAGATGCCATCGTCTTCCGGTGCTGTTAGTACCATTGTTGTTTGGCGAGTTATCCAGAGTAGCTCCTCCGGTTGAGCAACCTGCAGGGATCGCGACAGTGGTCGTGATGCCCGTGTCGTACACCTCGTTGTTTTGTGCACCGCCAGCGTTTTGCCCAGTGGTTGTCCATTGGGTCGGTACACCTACTGACTGTTCAAAGGTACCGTTGATTTTTGTAGCAGGACTAACTGGTTTGGATCCATTTTCATCGATATCAAAATATACAAAATAGTCAGCGGTACCTGGGGCATCTTCAAGAATAAATCGGACCTCACCTTGACTGTTATCAAGGGCGTCGTTTACTCCCATAAATACTGAGTCGTTGAATTCCTGTTCGTTGATAAGTGTGACGTCATTTTTTACGATGCGGATCGAATTTGATTCAAGCGTCCCCGGGGCGCTTGTTTGGCCAATAAGATCAGCCAGATCAAGATTGAGCACGATTGTGCTACCGGGGGCGGCCTGTGCGTTTAGGGTGATAGGAGCTCGATAGTTCCACTGCACTCCGTTTTCCTGGTAGAAGGCGGCCTGTACCAGGGAAGGGTATGTGAGCAACACCAGTACAAACCATGGCAGCCAGTTTCGACGGGTCGCAGGATTAGCGGCACTCATTCTGACAGCCTCACGACCAGAGAATGGCTTGCACTGAAGCCCGACGGATTACAGATAGCTGTGCTTTGCAGAGTGTAAAGAATTTCGCTAACAACAGTTTCAGCCCGGCAGTCTACGACGACGCTGCAGGAGGGGAGTCCAACATCTGCGAGATCGAAGTTTTGACTGCTACAGGTTGGGCTACCCAGAGGAGCAACCAGTCTGTTAGCGGCAAGCTGCGCGCCACTTTCTGCCGCCAGAAACGCTCTGAATGAGACCAGTGCCTGCGTCGAGCTATCGCTGCCGGTGCGTACCGTACGCATAATGGCGATACTCAGCACCGCGGCCAGAGTTATCAGAGCGATAGCAGAAACCAGTCCCATGCCGCTGACTCTTTTCGGCTGCTTCAGGTAGGGCTCAGGGCGCATTTCGGACATGAGCGAGGTGATTGAGTTGTACAGTTTCGCCACGGGACCTGAGTTCAACTTCCATAGCTACTATGCTGTTTGTTCGCAAGGTAGCCGCCGATAGCGAAAAGTTGGCGCTAACGCCTTCTCCAGCCAATGCGCGATCCGGTAGACCGGTTGGCAAGGCGGCTATGCCCGGTTGAACTTGCTCGAACCCATAGTTTTGATATCGGTACAGACGACCGTTGATGGTGCAGTAGCTCACTGGTGTAGCAACTAGAAAATAGCTCGAGCGTGAGGTCCCTGCAGAAAAAGCATGGGGTGAGCTAAAACTTAGCCGTACCCGATTGTCTGCTTCCGGTGTGCCAATTGATACCGTGGGGCTCAGTGCGCCCGGATTGGATTCGCTGTAAAGATCACTTTGGGGGTACACCGCAACACGCAGATCGTTTGTGGTGGGAGCGGGGTCGATAGGCCAGGAATAAAACCCGTCGGAGGCTGCTCCAATTGGGAGAGTGTGGTAGCGAGAACCTCCTTCTACCGGGACATACTCCAGACATTGGCCGTTGGTTCTGATGCTGTTCGGCAACGCTTCGCGGATTTCATCGCTGAGTTTATCAACCAAAAAACGGGCGTCGTCAGCCAGTTGTGCTCTTGCAACAGTAGCAGCAAACCCATTGGAGGAATCTCCAATGAACGTCACGACACCAGTACCCAGAATGCCAAGTACAAGGAGAACCGTAACCATCTCGACCAGTGTGAAGCCACTTACCAGTCGATGCCCAGATGATCTTATCAGGCGTAACATCAGAAATTTCCGTGTAGCGCCACAAAGTCTTCCGGGTCGCGAGCGGGTGGTGTTACGCGAACCAAAACGCGCTTTGCGTCTGTGGTGTCGTCGGTTCCCAGAGAAGTTACTTCGCTGGCGGTCAAATATCGCACCGAAATATCAACCCGGTAACTTTCGTAGCCGGCTCTGGGGTTGTCCTCCGCGTTTCTCGGTGGAGAATCCACCAGCCCGTCGAAGTCATCTATGTCGTCGAAGTCGGGGCGTGTTTCTCCAGCTTCCGGGCCAATCCCCCCACAGGCGGTTGTCGCTGGTGAACAGGGTGGGACTCCGCCAAGGGGAGTGGTTTCTGAATAGCGCTTGGCGCCGATTTCCTCGAAATAGGATTGGGCGAGATAGAGCGACCGTGCTTGTGAAATACCATCACTCGAGTGCTGCAAACCAAAGGCCAGAGACTGGCTGATAGCAAGCAAGGCAATGCTTACTATTGAAATAGCAATCACGGTCTCTACCAGAGTGAAGCCCGAGTTACTCACAGGATCCGGCTCTCAAATATCCGGTTGGGTAGACACACAATTGATGCATGCTGTCGCCAGCAACCTGGAGTTCTATACCTAGATCGACCTGGAGCGGCAATCCGTTGAGATTGGCGGAAGCGATATCACCCGCGGGTGAAAACCTGATGGTTAGAGAGCTTCCAGCACTCAATGACAAGCTTGATGAACCGTTCTGCACCGTTATTCCCAGACCGTCGGATGTCATTTCCTCTCGCCTGACCTCGCCCGTGAGAGCGCTGCGAGAAATGAATTGCCAACCGCTTGCCGATGCCACTACATCAAAGTCTACCGGGTCGTTGTAGCGGCTGCCGGAGAGTCCGTGAGCAAAACGATATTGCTCGGCGACTGTTGAGGTGAACATGCGCGGTTCAAAATCGCTGCTGCTACCACTGCGCGCGATGGCAACCGCTGAGAGAATTCCCAGTAGCAATATCACTGTGATGAGTTCTACCAGCGTGAACCCTGCGATATGCTTGTTGGTGATTCTCATCCCGGTGTATCAGGACGTGGACGAGCTGCCTCAAGGCAGTGTCGCGTTGCCCTGGACAATTGCGCCGGTAGCAGAGTTGTAGGTCAGCAAGGGCACAGAGTCGCCACTCGCGTTGTCTTGTGCAGTGTAGTAGTACTGGCAATTAGGTGCTGCTACTACCGTTGTGATATCTGTCAGAGAACCCACGACAGTTGCAACGCCTGTTGCGGAACTGATCGTTGGCGCACCCGCCTGGAGTACGTTTTGGTATACAGCTAGACAATCAGCGGACGACGTTACGTTGCTGGTTCCGCCGCTATTATCTGCTAACCCGTAGGGGTAGCCTGCAGCGTTGGTACGCAGATTCGAGAAGTCGTCGATCTGGGTGTTTGCCGCTGGCTCGCCGGTAGCTACCCACTTGGCGTGATACAGCGCCATGCCGGTCTGTAGCCCACCTACAACGCCCTCAACAACAGCGTCATGCGCCTCTGAGTCGATGTCGATGAAGCGGGGTAAGGCGGTTGCTGCCAGGATGCCCAGCAGGATGATTACCACGACCAGTTCAATCATAGTGAAACCCTTTGTTGCAAAAGGGCTTCGAGAATTTCTTCGCTCGAATTTTGTGTGTGCCATTTTCGATTTCCTGTCAGCTTTGGTTGCACGTCCCCATTCAGGGGTTACTAAAAGCGTAGAACAGATTTTGGAAAATGCATGAATTCAGGCTATCTAATCGAAGATTTGTTAGCGGTTGGCTACCCCGGAAAGATCCCAAAGCGGTAAAAATACACCAAGAGCAAGAATCAGGACCATTCCTGCGATCGCAAAAATGAGTATCGGCTCAATCGCGTCTGTCATGCCTTTAAGCTGGTAGTCGACCTCTTCTTCGTAGAACCCGGCAGCCTGTTCCAACAGCTCGCTCATAGCACCGGTTTCTTCCCCTACCGATATCATTTGCAGCACAGTAGGTGTGAACATCTGGCTCTCTCTTGCGGTTTGTAAAATGCTAACCCCCCGCTCAACACCCTCACGCATAGTGAGTACTTTTTTTGCCAAGAACTGATTGCCCAGCACCCGGGCGATAATATGCAAGCTTGTGTTTACGGGCAGACCGGACCGCGACACGATTGCAAAGGTTTGACAGAACCGGCCCAAAACAATTCGCTCGAAAATACTACCGACAATAGGGGTCTTTAGTTTCACCCGGTCCCAACGGTAGCGTCCTTCCGGTTTTTCCAAATAGCGTTTGCCCAAGAAGTAGCTGCTGAAGCCAACAAACAGGAGTAGCCACCAATAATCTACAAAGAAGTCAGAGATACCAATTAACAGTTGAGTTTGCCATGGCAGTTCGGCATCAAACTTCTTGAACACGTCGGCAAAAGTAGGAATGACAAATATGTTCATTATGACAAGTGCTATAGCAATGGCACCGATCACAAACATAGGGTAACGCGTGGCGGCCTTGATGCGTTTGTTAGTTTCTTCTTCCAGTTCTAAATAGTGGGCAATCTGTCCGAAGGCCTCGTCCAGTTGTCCGGTGTTCTCGCCTAGATGAATAACGCTGACATATAGATCAGAAAAAGCTTCGGGGTATTGGCCTAGGCTAGTTGCAAAATCAAGTCCAGATTCCAGTTGTGTTGTCAGCCCTCTCAAAATGTCGCCCATGGCGGGGTTGGACTGTGATTCTGCAAGGCCCCTGATGGCGTGCACAATAGAGATACCAGCCTTCATCAAACTGCGCATCTGATGACTGAACAGGATGATCTCATTTGGACGTATTTTTACTCGTCGCTTTGCAGTTTCTTTGGTTGGGCCTGGTTGGTTTGCAGTTGATTCGTCGATGTTGAGCGGAATTAGCCCTTCCGAACGCAGATCACGGGCGAGCGCCGCACTTGAAGTGCTTTCTCGTTGACCAGTGATCTTTATGCCAGCGCTGTCCTGACCTGAAAAATTGTAAACAGGCATATTTTAGTCCGGGACCTGTGTATTGATATCAACGCTTGCCGATTCATCCAGTTCCAAGTCCTCGAGACTGAATGCCAGGGCATCGAGAGCGCCAATAGCTGATGGTTCTTCGGGGGGCGATACAGGCTGCCGCTCGGAATAGGCCTGTAGATCTTCAACTTGACCTGAAAGGGCCAGTACTTCAGCGATCGACGTCTTGCCTTCAATAGCCATATCCAGTGCGCTGAGTACTAGTGGTCGATATCCTGACTGTTCGGCCGCCAGAGCACCAAAGGTTTTCTGGTCGGCTTCTCTCAGTGCGTTGCACAATTCTTCATCAAATTCGAGTAGCTCAAAAACACCCAGTCTCCCAAGATAACCGGTGGTGTTACAGTGGCTGCAGCCGGCGCCTTTTTTGAATTCGATTTCGTGAGCTCTTTTCTCCCCGATAATGGCATCAAGCCAGGCATACTGTTGATCGTCTAGCTGATCTGTTTTGGTACAGTGAGCGCAGTTCTTTCTGACAAGCCGTTGAGCAATAATGCCGCGAACTGCTGATGCGGCGAGGTATCCTTCAACCCCGATATCTATAAGTCTGTTTGCACTGCTTATTGCATCATTGGTATGTAGTGTTGAAAGTACCAGATGGCCAGTCATGGATGCACGCAAGGCAATATCGGCCGTTTCCTTGTCTCTTATTTCGCCAACCAACAGAATGTCTGGGTCTTGGCGCAGAGTAGCCCGTAGCACCCTTGCAAAATCTAACCCAATTTTGGAAGCGATCTGAACTTGATTGATACGGGGTAACTCGTATTCCACCGGGTCTTCGACCGTAATGATCTTCTTTTCCGGAGAATTCAGCTCATTGAGGGCACCGTACAGCGTTGTGGTTTTACCGCTACCCGTAGGTCCGGTAACCAGTACCAGACCGTTTGGTCTAGAAACTAATTCACGGAATTTTTTGAGAATTCCTTCAGGCATGCCTACCTGTTCGAGGCTGCTGGCGGCGCCACTATGATCGGCTAGCCGAATTACTATGGATTCTCCGTCCTGAGTAGGCATGGTAGACAGGCGCATATCGATTTCACGGTTCTTTAAGCGCATATCGAAGCGGCCGTCCTGAGGCAGTCGCTTTTCAGAGATGTCCAGACCGGCAATCAGTTTCAGCCGAGAAACGAGCGCGGATGCCACTCTCGTTTCGTTGATGATCTGTTCCTGCAGTACACCATCAACTCTGACGCGAATTCTCAGAACATCTGCATCTGGCTCGATGTGTACATCACTGGCTCTTACTTGAACTGCGTCTTCCAGAATTGAGTTGAGTAGCTTGGCAACAGGAGTATCGTTTTCTTCTTCAACGACGTTAAAGTTGCTCAGAGAGAACTGATCGGAATTGAGTTCGCCTTCAAGTTCGTTGGCAAAACTGACAATATCGTTGGTTCGGCGATAGGCCATATCCAGCATGGGCAGTAGCTCGCTTTCACGAACCACCGCCAGACTAATAGGATCTTCGATCTTCCGTGAGAGTTCGTCGTAGGCGAACATGTCCATCGGGTCAACCATACCCACAATGAGTTCGCCATTTTTTTCTTCCAGCACCAAAGCTCTATATCTTCGGGCATAGGTCTCAGGCAGCTTGTCTGCTAGTTCTGGAGCAAGCGTGAAACCTTTTAGTTGATAATAGGGCAGCTGAAACTGTTCGGAAAGAAACTCAAGAAATACTTCTTCGTCGATAAATCCTTTATCAATAATGATCTTGCCAAGCTTAAGTCCTGACTCCTTTTGTTCTGCAAGACACTCTTGCAGCTGCTCTTCGGTCAGTTTTCCTCGCTCGATTAACAGATCGCCGATGCGTATCTTCTGTTTCCTGGGCGTCATTGTTTTTGCTTCTCTTGCTTCCCCTGGATAGCGGGAGCGCCAATCTGTTTACGCAGTCGCGCTACTCGTTCTGCACTTTCCTTGTGCAGATCGCGCTGAGAATCGCCGTTGATAACGATCGGTCTGAGCAAAATAACCAGTTCACTCTTCACTGAAGTTCTGTCCCGCTGGCGGAAGGCAGCCCCTAATCCTGCCAGCTTGCTGAGAACCGGAATTCCAGCCGTATTATCGTTACTTGAGTTTTGCATCAAGCCACCGATGACAACGATGTCGCCATTACGAGCCCGGATAACGCTATCCGATTCGCGGATGGTGCTTGCCGCCAGAGGTACGGCTTCACCACTAATTATTTTCACCTGCTCTTGCACTTCGCTAACTGTAGGGTGCACATGCAAAATGACATCACCGGCTTCGCTGATTTGTGGTGTTACATCGAGGGCGATGCCGGAGAAGAAGGGAGTGAGCTCCGGTGAGTCGTTGGTGTTGATTGCGGCTCCAGCAGTGACGGTATTTACCGAAATGTCGGTAACAAAGAATTCGTCGTCACCGACTTTGATAACGGCCTTTTGGTTGTTAACCGTAGTGATTCTTGGGCTCGATAAAACCTGCACCACGCCTTGAGTTTCCAGCAGGTTAATTACCGCGCTGAAATCAGCAAACTCAGAAAACAGGCTGAACTGGCTACCTAGCGGATTAAAAAAGTTGCCAGTGCCGAAAGTGAGTTCTCCCGCGATGTCGTTGTTGGAGCCCAGCGTGGTGGTGACCAGACCATCAGCGCCTACCGAGGTTACTGGCTGAAATGTACCGCCAGATTGTTCCCCAAAGGTATTCCAGTTGATGCCAGCCTGGAAACCTTCCTTCAGAGTAACCTCCAGAATCTTAGCCTCTAAAATCACCTGGCGATGTATGCTGGATTCCACACGGTTTAGGTAGTTGCGCACGGCTGATAAAGAATCTGGCTTCGCCCGAACAACCACCAGGCCGGCCTGAGGTGTTACCACCACCTGTGCACCAATGTCTGTGGAGATGATTGCGTTGAGTGTATCTTCCAGTTCAATCCAAAAATCACTGTAACCGCTAGTGCTGACGCTGGTTCCAACTACGCCGCCTTGACCGCCTTTACCTTGCTCGCCGGATACGTTTATCGAGTGATCATCACGAATGTCCAGCGATTGGCCATTGCTGCGACCTTGTCCGCCGCTATCGGCGACAGAACCTGCACTCACCTGCATATCAGACACGCCGGTACGTTTGATATTCAGATAGTCTATTTGGAAAATCTCGGTTCTGAGTACATCGGGATAGACCTGGAAAGTGGAGTTGTTTAGCACAGCGTCCAGGCCATAGACGTTGCGCATTATGTCCATAACCTCGGTAACAGTGACTTCGCCGAGTTCCAGACTAACAGTGCCTTTCACGTCAGGGTGGACAACTACATTGTAGGGAGTATCGGCAACCAGGGTTTGAAAGAAGGTACGAGTAGGCACGTTGTCAACGGTGAGATCAAAGCGACGTTCTGTGAGTGCTGGATCATCAATTGCATCAATGGTAGATACACCATTGCTAGCTAGCAGCGCACTCCGGTCTTCCGACTCGTGGCCTTCGTTTTCAGCAATGGCCTCATCCAGCACCTGTTGCACTTCGTCAGCACTATCGGTGTAGATCGCTGGAGACGGACCTAATGCCCGACAAGACAATAGGCTGAAGAGGATCACCAGGATTATGCCTGTTCGAAAATTCATCGTATCGTTTCCTCGCTGACTCTAGTATTGCCAGCGCTTTTGGTCTTCACCATGTTGTTGGCTTTCTTAAGCTTTAGGGTTTTCTTTTGGCCGCTTTTTGTTCGAATTAGGACTCTGTCTTCAAAGATGTTTTGCACGGTGATACCGTTTTTAGTATCTCCCTCGCGCATCATTACTCCATTGATGACAGCCAGACGTCGTTGGGCGCCTGTGACTAGCGAGTCAAGTCGCAGACTCTTGGCGCTCTTCTTTTTTGCGGCCTTGATCCCAAACCAATTCGGTTGTGTCGGATCAACCAGTTCTATCTTGGTTGGCGACTCTTCTAAAGTTTGTCCTTTGGAATCTGCTTGTAGTTGAGGCGCATAGGTCGCGCTGACGAGAAGCAGAGTGGTAAGGGCCAGAAGTGATAGATAATTTTTCATAGTCCCAGCCAGTGCTCGTTTCTGCTTAGTGTCTCAATTTCGATCGTTGCCAAGCCGTTCGGGTAACCCTTGGTGTCGAAATCGAATCTTTTCCAATTGAATTGCCAGTCGCCGTTTTCGAGTGACCGAACGTAGTTGAGTACATCCAGGTAAGATCCCTCTACCACTATTCTCATAGGGTGTAGAAAAAGGTTAATGTCTTCTTCTTCAGGCAATAGCTCTCGGGCGGGTAAGCGATCTAACTGGGTTAAGGTGAGGTTTTTGTGGTCAGCCATGACGTCTTTGAGTACCAAGGTCATCGCGCCAGGTGGTATGAACTGAGATAGAGAAGACTGGAGGTTTCGCTCCATCGTGGTGAGTTCTGCTCTAAGTGACTTTATGTTCTCTCTAACAGGAGCATTTGGGTCTATCGAAATCTCTTGAATCAGTTGTTCTCTTCGTTGCTGGTTATCAGCGATTTCAGCGTTGGTCATTTGAGCAGAGCGCTCTACCGTCGCCTTGGCAACAACGTAGTGATCGTTTATCAATAGAAACCAGGCGCCCCAAAGAAGGCCCAAGACAGCAACGCTCACAATTGCGCGCTCGCGTAGCGTGAGTTCATTGAACCGGAGTACCCAGTTAGCCAGGGGTTGCAGGTTTTCAGGTAGTCGGTCTATAGAGCTCATAAGTTACCTGCTTGCTGCGGCCCCAACACCTGAAAAGACACGAGAACATCTGTTTCTCGCTTGATTCTGAGGCCGTCGAAGCTGTATCCAGAAAATGCCTTGCCTTCCGATAACATAGATAGATAAAGGGGTACTTGCTCTGCGGATTCACTAAACCCTTTTAGTTCAATGCTCTTGCCGCCGTGATCTAGCGAGATAGATTCAAACCAAAGGCTGCGCATCTCTATGCTTGCAAGATCTGTAAGGTGCGCTTCAAAACCATGATTAATGGGTTCTTTCTCAAGTACTGCAGCTAGATGACGTTGTTCTTCGCGTTTGCCCTCGAGTGTGGTCAGCATTTGAATGAGCGCGCTGTCGGGTTCCTTTTTTGTAGCACTTTGCAATTGGGTGATTTCTTGATTAAGAAAGGCCAGCTTTTTCTCGCTAACTTGTACAGTACGTTGGGCGCTCCATAATTCGTACGCCTGCCACGCACTGAAAGAGCCCAAAAAGAACAGCATTACGGCTACTGCCACACCCAGCTCTTTCAACGTGAACGGATCGTGCTGAGGGATCAGCTCGGCGCTGAGTAAATTAACTTCCTGCATAATTGAGCCTCAGGCGTTGTCATCCAATACAGCAGGTCGCAAACCTCGTAGCAGCCCGCCGAGAGCAGGCAGAGCGGCGGAGATCGCGTTTGAGTGTTTATCGGTTAAGTCGTCCCAATCAATCTCTACCGGATCGGGATTGTGTAGTGTCAGGTCAAATTTTTGGCCCAGTACCTGAGTGAAGGAACGTATAGGAACGGGCAGCATTTCATCCAGGTAATCACAGACCTTGTCTTGCCAACTGTTTGTTGTAGCCACCACTATGGCGTCGCATGGAGGCTGCGACATGGCGCTTTCGTAATAGTCAATCGAGCGCTGTACCTGTAATAGAAGCTGATCTTTGAAATCTCCCCAGGCGGCTTCGTCAAAGTCTCCCGGTACCCCGGTGATACGTCTGGAAAGAAACAACTCGGAAGACCTGGAGATGTTGATCAAACCACTGTTGGAAGTCAGTCTGACCAATCCGATACTGCGATCGGCTTCCGGAAACAGGGTTGCGATCGTATTTCGAAAGCTGAGTTCCGTAATGCCTACGGTGTTACCTTTCAGTCCGTTTTCGTGAATGTAACCAACGAGTCGTGCGATAAGGTCTTTGCGTGCGACAGTTACAAACAGCAGGTCTCGGTTGCTCTCACGCGATGCAGATCGTGGTAAATCGAATACATCCAGTTCCGCGTGCTCCATGGGATAGTCGATGTTCTCTTGAACAGACCATCGCACGGCATTTTTTAATTCTGCTTCATCGACCGGAGGTCGATCTACCAATGACAGGCTATAAAATTCTGGAGCAAGCACAACATGGCACTCCTCATTCTTTAAGCCGAGTGATTGTTTTTGCCGCCCAATTACCTGCGCATAGTCTTCCTTGCTGTTGATAGGGTCGGCACGCATCGAGATCGAATAGCGGTTTTCTCCCTCTTCGTTTAGCCGTTGTTCTCCATGGACGGTAGCTACCGCCGAACCGGATATATACATCGCGGTTGCTCTGTGCCGATTATCGGACTTTCTAGCAGGCCACTTGTCTTTTAGCTGGCTAAGCCAGCCCGATTTTGGGGTGAATACAGTATTCATACCCTTAGTGTAGAAACGATTTTGAAACCTGCATGTATAAAGCAAGACGGATAGCAGAGATCAAAATGACTTCTATACTGAAACCAATAAACATGGAGCAGTTTTATGGTTAATGTCCTTGAGGTTATTCAGGATGACCTCAGTCGAGCCCTTGAGACCGATAAACTTGAACTTCCCGTCTTGCCAGAGGTTGCCCTGGCTATAAGGGATGCAACAGCGGATCCTAAAACCAACGCAACAAATCTGTCGGCGGTTATCAGTCAGGATGCAGGCGTCGCGGGCCAGCTCATTAAGGTTGCAAATTCGTCCATGTATCGTGGAGCTAATGCTATTGAGCACTTACCGATGGCGATAAGTCGGATCGGGCTTCTAAATGCGGCAAATATCGCAACCGGCCTTGCAATGAAGCAGATGTTTGAGTCGACCTCTCCCGAGGTGGAATTGATTCTGCGAGATTCCTGGAAGCGAGCAACGGATGTCGCGGGCTTTGCCAGTGTAAACGCCAAGTTCTTTACCAAGCTAAAACCTGATCAGGCAACGCTTGCGGGGCTTACTCACAACGTGGGTATTCTGCCTATTCTCAAGTTTGCGGGTGAACATCCAAAGCTGTTGGAAGATAAAAATCTTCTGGACAGAGTTATTGAAAAACTTCACCCGACGCTTGGGTTGCAGATCCTTGAAGCCTGGGAGTTTCCCAAGGAAATTAGAGAGGTGCCTGCCTGCTACCTCCGCTTCGATCTGGATACCGAAGAGACCACCTACAGCGATGTAGTGCAGGTGGCTTACTTACAGCGTTTGAAGGGCACCGAACACCCTCATGGCCAGCTGGATTGCTCCAAATTGCCGTCTTTCCAAAAGCTCGGTCTTGATGACGTCGAGGAGTTGGAAGACGATTTGTCGGAGCAGATGATGGCCGCGACAGAGGTGTTGTACACCTAAGGGTTTTTACTTTACCCCTTTGTTAGCGGCATCACCGTTTCTGCAAAAGCTTCCATCCGATCGAGGCCACCAGGCCCCGCAAAGAAGAAGGCGGGAACCATCATTCGATCTACACCAAGGGAGGCCATTTCTTCAACACCGGCCGCTGGATCGGCCATCTGTGTGCCAAACATAGCGTTGATTTCAATGCTCTTGGGATCGCGATTGTTGGCCTCAGCGGTGGCATGCAACCTGGCCAAAAGCTCTTTGAGGCGGGTTGCATCACCTTCACCCGGGAAGTAGCCGTCGGCCAATCGTACTGCGCGCTTCAGGGCAGCCTCTGAGTCGCCACCCACGACTATAGGTACATTGCCGTTAACCGGTCGCGGACTGCAGGTTGCGGGTTCGAAGTCGACAAATTCGCCATGGAATTCCGCGTGGGGTCCTGACCAGAGCGCGCGCATGGCAGCGATGTACTCATCGTTTCGGGCACCACGGCGAGCCCAGTCAACGCCCAGGGCATCAAACTCTTCTTTCATCCAGCCTACGCCCAGGCCAAGCTCCAGTCGTCCTCCACATAGCTGATCAAGGCTTGCCAGTTCTTTGGCGAGGATAAGCGGATTGCGCTGCGGAACAATCAAAATACAGGTGCCGAGCTTTAGTGTGGGTGCTGCTGCGGCGGCAAAGCCGAGCCAGATCAGTGGGTCAGGGATGGGGGTATCAGGTTCTGCAGGAATTTTGCCATCAGGCGAGTAGGGATATTTAGAAGCGATGGAGTCGGGCAGAACAACGTGCTCGCCGCACCAAAGAGATTCGAAGCCGGCTGCTTCTGCTCGACGACAGATTTCCAAAGAGTCGTTGCCGTCAATGGCGATGCTACTGGCGAAGGCGAGTCCTACTTTCATGATTACTCCGATGTTTAGGTGTGCTGCAAAATGCGCGGACTATCAGTGTATCGGGACTCGCGGTGTTAATTCTAATCCTATTTTCTGGATGTAAACTGCTTCGCCTGTTTTGCCACATCCTCTGGCTTGTATATGGGGACAGAACAGGCCTCATCACTACAGATGTACATCGCGGGTTTGTCGCGCTTGGGGTAACGTCCAGCAGCCTCAAAATGGATGACCTTGCGAGGTTCAAACACGTCTCTGCCTGCCTGCAGCAGGGCCAGGGATGCCGGGTTATTGGGTTCCCCGACTACTGAGAACTCCACATAACCGGTGGTTAAGGTTTCCAGGGCCATTGCCAGGTTACCGGTGATCCGGCCTTCTCTTCTCACTGCTACGTCTGGTGTGGAGGCGCGAATGGCGCGCTCGGCAGAGCTTTTGAATGCTTCTTGTTTAGTGAGTACACCCAGCAGATACAGAAATCTTGCTGCAACGGCGTTGTCTTCCAGAGGCTTGCGACGACCCGGAGATCCATCGTCAGCCGCGCCGTAAAAGCCACCCAGAGTTTGGTCTTCGAGATTGCTCAACATAAGATTGGCAAGCTCTACAGCTTTCTCTTTATAGACGCCGTTGTTGGTCACCTTGTACAAAGACAATAAACCCATGCCCATCTGCGCCTGGGTTCTCAAGAACATTTTTGGCTCAGCCGAAAAGGTTAAGGAACGTTCATCAGAAAGAAGTTCCTCACCTGGAATGAGTTGAATCATCCAGCCTTGTTTGGCCTGTCTCGTTGCAAGCAAGGCGTCCATCGCCGTTACCGCAGCGTCGAGGTAGACTTTTTCTCCGGTTGCTGAGTAGGCGAGAGCGTAGCCCGTAACCACTCGCGCATTTTGATCGGTGTAGATCGCATGATCCAGGGTAGGCATTCCGTGTTTGCGGCGCTCTTTGTCATTCAGCTTATAGTACGAACGCATATCGATTTTTTGCGGAGTCTTGTCTAGCCGGTCCTGGGTACTTGCGAAGTAAGTGCCTTGCTCTGACCGCATAACCTCTGCCAAATATCGATGGACGTTTTGGATAGCCTCACGGTATCGGACTTTCCCCGTGATCTGGTAGGCCTCCGCGTAGGCTTGCAGAGCAGCTATTTGATTCTCTAAACGCTTCTCAGGAAGAATGTTTGACCAGTTACCGACAGATTCATAAAACATGCCTCCCCACACAGGATCAATGTGATTGAGCAGGCCATCAAGAACCCGGGTTGCTGAACTCAGCGCTTGTTCATCACCTGAGGTGTGATACCGCAGCAACAACGACCGCAAGGGTTCTGCCGTTTCAAAGATGCCAAACTTCATACTGGCGTGACGTCGATCTTGCCGAACTCTTATTCTGTCTCGCAGTAGTGCAAGATCTGTGGTGCGTGGTTTGTTGCTGACAGAGTAAGGGGTATTGGGGTCGGCCTTTAGCTTTCCCTTTGCAAAGTCAGCAAGAAGTTCGTTTAGTAATACCACATAGCGATCTGGGAATGTACGACCTCTGAATGCGGTGACCTGAGTGGTGTCGGGCAGCAGCACGGCATTGGCAGGCCATGCCCAGTCTGAATATCGTTCGCCGAGATCCGGTTCTGCCACGCTATCAATTTGAATAGGTACAAAGTGTTCGTTCAGAAGGTCGATTACCCGGGGGTCTGCGAACGTTCGTGTTTCCATAAAGCGGCAGGCCGTGCACCCCTCGTGGCCGACATACACCATGATCAGCTTGTTGTCTTTTTTAGCCTTGGCAAACGCAGCACTTGACCACTGATACCAGTTCACTTTTGTATCAGCAAACACGGTGGCAGACAGGGAGAAGAGAAGTAACAGGGCAATCTGTTTCATATCGAGTCTCAGGGGGGTTATCGAATGGTTGTGGCGTTAACTTGCCAGGAACAGCCGGAACATTAGTGCTATAAACACACTATAAGATAACTACCTACCAATAGATAGATTCACAGTAATAAAAAATTTGATTGTCAGACTAATTTTGATTGTCAGACTAATAGAGGTACTGGACCAACATAGGCACCAGTTCCCGTACTCAGCCGCCGTTAGCTACCAGCAGTTTGATGACATCACGTTGGGCTTTCAGATAGTGGCGTTGGCCACTGACCCTATCGAGCAAAATAGCGCCTTCCAGGCCTGACAATATACTCCGGGCTATGCCGCGGGCTTTTATACCACCGGCAGATTCGCTTTCCGAAACCACCTCAGTTAACCAGTCTTCGGTGTGCTGAAAATAGGCGTGTAGCGCCGCTCGATTAGCCTCATCCAGTGACGCAACCTCTGCAGCCATCATGCCGCAGAGACAAAATTTATCGTCGCTCAGTGCGTCTTCGAAAATTTTCACAAAGGCCTCAAGCTTTTTTGTGACGCCTTTTTTCTCGCTGTTGATGGCGGCTAAGGCCTGGGCAAATTCGGCGCTATAACGCGCGATTAATGCTGCAGCCAAATGCGATTTCTCTGGAAAGTAGTAGTGCACGCTTGATGACTTCACGCCCACACGATCAGCCAGCGTGCGGAAGCTTAGATTGTGCAGACCACTGCGCTGCACGGCTTCTGTAGCAACGTTCTCTAGTTGTGTGCGTTTTTCTGACATGGCGTCTCAGGCGTGAATCGGACGACCTAGAATACCATGTCGAGTCAGGGCGAGGGCGGGGCCACAAAGCGCAGATGTCGGGTTTTTACCCACACTGTCGCGCCGTCGGCGCCTGCCTTGGCATGCAATGCACTCCCTATTGGCATTCGCAGCCAGGAGTGTTGTGTGAGAGTGTCGACGCCATCGTTAACACTGCCGTCAAGCACCAGAAATTCTGCGCCCTCTGGCAACGACAGCTGAACCTGCGTGCCTTGCGCCCAATATTCCAGTTGTACGGTTTCTCGTTCATCCTGATACAGCGGCGTAACCTCTACACCAGGTCTCTGAGGATCTGGTAATCGCCCCATCTTGTCGTACTGCAGTCGCACGTGCGTGCGATCTGCCGGGTCAAATTGCCATAGCTTCACAAAGATCACACACCCGGGCGTTGAGCCCGGTGTATGACTGGACGTAGGCGGGTTACGAATATAAGAGCCGGCTGGGAAGTCACCGTGTTCGTCGGAAAATACGCCGTCAAGCACAACAAATTCTTCTCCGCCCGTATGTACGTGAGGAGAGAATTTGCTGCCTGGATCGTACTTCACGATGCTGGTTGCTCTGGCGACCTCGTCGCCGATTCGATCCAACATGCGGCGTTGTACGCCCGCAATCGGGGAGTCTACCCACTCAAGGTTAGCCGAGTGCACAACAACTCGCTCAGCAAAATCAGTGTTCAGTTCCATAGCTGGCTCTGGTACTCAGTTGACCCTTAGTTTATGTCATGTGGAAGAAGCACAGCTTGTTTCCATCCAGATCATGAACATAGCCGCCGAAGAAGAAGTCGAACCGCTGGCCTGGTGCTCCGGCACAGGTCGCGCCCAATTCGATAGCCTTATTGTAGAGCGCTTCTGCGCCTTCTTTGGAGCCTCCGGGAATGGCGATCATCTGACCGTTACCGCAGCTCTGAGGGCCTTCGTCAGCAGGGGTACAAACCGCAAGCATCGCGCCACCTTCGTCTGTGCCGTAGAACTTGATTCGATCCAGTTCCATGACTCGTTTGCCACCGACCATGCTAAGCAGGTCGTCATAGAAAGAAACGGCTTTATCCAGGTTTTTGGACCCAAGGGTTGAGTAGCCAATCATTTGTTTTTCCTTTTTGTATCTCGATGATTCGACAGTGGCTAGCACCATCGCTGCGCGAAATATAATATACCTACCGATAGATAGATACCTCAAATACAAAGTTTTGCATGCTAATATTTGCGCAATGGCACTGATGCAAAAGCACCCACTCCATGCGACCACTTGATCCGCTCAAACCCCTCATAAACGTTCAATAGGCGGACAGTGCTTTATCCACTGCGCTGGTCGCTGTCCCTGTTTTCTACTCTGCTTCGGCTCGGGGCTGGTCGAGCTGGACCAACGTCGATCATTAAAGACCAGCTACCGATTCTCTATGAGTTTGCGGCGTGCCCCTGGTGTCGGATTGCACGCGAGAGCATTAGTGAGGCGGGTCTGAGTGTTTTGGTTCGGCCGTGCCCCAAAGGCGGGGAGAAGTTTCGCCCCAGTGTTCAAGAGCTGGGTGGAAAGGCGCAGTTCCCGTTCTATATGGACGAGTTTGTCCCAAAGGGTATGTACGAAAGCGGTGATATTTCTAAGGCCATGCGCACTGAGTACGGTGCACCCCGGCCGCTAGTGCATTGGCTGGGGCTCTTCAACGGCATACTGTCGAGCTATGCCGTACTGCTTGGGTTTACCGGTGGCGGGACAGTGAGCCCCTCCAAACCACAGTCGGCACCTTTAGTGCTGTATGGCAATGAAGCCAGCCCTTCGGCACGTTTGATCAAAGCGCGGCTCAGTTGCTTTGAGCTGGAATACATCTGGCATTCAGCGCACAGAGGGAGCCCTCGTCTTGAAGACCCAGCAACGGGTGAGACGTTGCTGGGTGGAGCGGATGCCATCAACTATCTGGCATCGCGCTACGCGAGCTGAAAAGAGGTTCTTGCCAGGGCAAGAACCTCTCGAGGCGACTGCCTAGTCCCAGGTTGCTACCAACTGCCAGGCTCGCTTGCCGCCGCCAATCGCCTGACGACCAAACTTCTCAAGTAGTGATGCACTGAATACCAATACAACACCCCCAAGACCCAGGGCAATCCAGCTATTGACCTCAACGCTTGCCAGCGCATTGAGTAGCAGACAACTCAAAGAACTTACCACCACAATCGCTCCAGCAAGTGCTGGTGCCTTCTGGTTTTGTAACACTCCGAAGCCCAGAGTAAGGCCACCGATTAGCAGTGCAGGCAAAGACAGACCAGTGCCGCCCAGAATCAGTAAGCTGCTTGCCGAGGCGATAATCAAACCGCTGGCCACCGTGCGATAAGTTGCCCCCGCGGTTTTTGCCAGCCGACCCAAGTCCATCAGCCACAGCGCAATCGGCAGAAACAGCAAACAGATCGCATACTCACTCTGGAGCACATTGGGGAATGCCTCTCCTAAATAGAAGAACCAGCTGGTAGAGCCAATCAATGCAGCAGCTGCACGCAATCGGTTAGAGCGCTCGTTGATTCGGCTAAGAAGTAGCGCCGCAATACCACCCATCGCCGCAAAGCCGGCAACGCTGTCAATGTGCAAACTCATACGCACAGTGGCAATAATCATTGGTGTAGCCAACAACAGGCGAACCCCGCGACCTTCCAGGCTTTGGTACAGCGATTTTCCGCGCATAACGCGAAGTTCAAGCAGCATGGTGGCGACGACCATACTCGCAAGCACAACAAAGCCGGGCACAGAAGCACGACCTGGTAAGAGCAACACGGCAGACAGAGTAAGAAGTGCAGGTACAAGCGCGCGTTTGTCTGGACGAGCCAATACACTTAGCGTGGCGTAAGCAACGGGTATGGCAAGAACCACTGTACCCAGCACAAGCCAGCTAAGGTTTGGTACTACTGCGCCACTCGCGGTCACAAGCTCGTGTATCAATCCGCCCAGTTGCGAGAACTGCACAGGAATCAACAAGGCGGCAAGTCCAAAGAACACCCGTGTGCCCTTTGCATCCTGCATGAGCTTTTGACTGGCTACACCGCAGCCGCCAAGTAGTGCCATCAGCCCCAGATACACCCAGTTGCGCATATCAAGATCAATGTTGTTTAACCCCTGCAACATAAAAACCACCGCTGATGCGGCAACCGCCAGAGCGCCTGCCCAGCGTAGACCCACTGTGAAATTAATCATTGGTCATTCTCCTTACTGCTATTTTTGTT
>CAZWMD010000019.1:63264-64949 GCA_964634815.1 uncultured Pseudomonadales bacterium
AAGCTCATCAAGCAGCTTTTGGTCTGCTTCTTTGGCCAAAAACTGATTGTCCAGCTCATCGGTAGTTGCAGCGCTGTGCTGCTCAGGCGTCATGCCACTGGCATCCCGATATTCGTCTTCCAGCACAGACACCTCCCAGCGGCTAAACAGCTCGTCGATATCGCTTGCAAAATTTGGCGCATCAACCTTTGCGAGCACGGCGGCTTTTGCTTCACGAGACGATAGCGCTGTGCGACGGTTCTGTAGCTCGACAAGTCGTTGCTCAACTTGCACAAGGCTTGCGTCAAGTTCAGTCGCCAGCTCAGTCTGTTCTGCCATCTGGGTGCTCAGTTGGCTGAGCTGCTCGATCACGCCATCGCGTCGACGCAAACATAGAAGCGCCTGATCGGGATCATTGTCTGCCAGTTGTTCAGCCCGTTGTTGCCAGCGATCGCGCCGCTCCTGCAGTGCCCGCCTGGTGTCGGCAAGCCGCCGATTCTGCGCATCCAGCGCACCTTTTTGCCCGCGCAATCGCGCGGCTGCCTTGCGTACGTCAGCAATCGCCCCCTGGGCGAGCGCATCGTGGTTTTCTACCCCGTTCACGAAGCTCTCAAAGCTTGCGTTTAGCGTGGTGGCGAGTCGTTTAAGTGTCATGTCTATCTCCGGTTTCGTATAGCGAGACTTAAATCTATAAAAACCGTCGATATCTGACTATTATTGCCGTAAAAGTAGCAATATACGAAACTTCAGGGGTTGGGAGGTAACACCATGTCGGGCACTCGAGCCATTACGGAAGCGCTAAAGAAGCTGCTGCGAAACTCGGGTCTTACTTATGCCGACGCCGCCAGGGCGCTCGATTTGTCAGAAGCCAGCGTCAAGCGGCTGTTTGCCCAGCAGAGCTTCACGCTTGAGCGGGTTGAGACCCTGGCCCAGTTGGCGGGTGCGGAGCTAACCGATCTGGTGCGCTTGGCGGATGATCTAAGTGACACCCTGGAAGAACTGTCAGCAGAAGCTGAGCATGAGCTCGCGACCAATCCGCCGTTGTTGCTAAGCGCGATATGCGTGCTGAATCGGTATCGGTTTGAGGAGGTGCTCAGCCTTTATGATCTCGACCAGCATGAGTTGCAGCGTTTGTTTGTGCAGCTCGATCGACTGGGCATCATAGAGCTGCTTGCTGATAACCGTTATCGAATGCGGCTCTCCCGCAGCTTTCGCTGGCGCAAGGGCGGAGAAATTGAGAGTTACTTCGTGAACAGTATTTTCCGGGGTTTTTTCGACAAGCGACTGATTCGCGACAATAGCCATTTCCGGTTTGCCTGGGGCACAGTCACGCCCGAAAACGCCCAGCGATTTCTCCAGCGACTGCGCACGCTCTATGACGAATTCAATAGCGCAGCGGATCGCGATGCACAGCTGCCCATCGAACAGCGTACAGGCAGTGGCATGATGTTGGCGTTTCGGTCGGATTGGGAGCCGGAGGAGTTTTCCAGGATGCGGAAAAGTCCGTAGCTGTCGCCTAAAGAGGGTGGGGCGGCGGTCCCTTGGCCGGCGATTGACAGGAGGGGGTTAGGTGAGGAAAATTCGCCTCCCCGCCCGCAATGGGTGGGTCCGGAGCAAAGCTCCTCATGTGGCTACGTAGCTCAGCTGGTTAGAGCACAGCATTCATAATGCTGGGGTCGGTGGTTCAAGTCCACCCGTAGCTACCA
>CAZWMD010000020.1:0-63060 GCA_964634815.1 uncultured Pseudomonadales bacterium
ATGAGTATTGGCCACAAAGGCACATTGATGGCGGCAAAAGTGTTGGCAGCAAGCGGCCAGGAACTGTTCACTAACCCTGATTTGATCAAGGCGGCGCAACGAGAATTGCAGCGTCGCCGTGGTGAGAACTTCCAGTATTCAGCGCTTTTGGGAGATCGGGATCCGCCGCTTGATTATCGGAAGAAAAATTAGGAGCACAGGTTGATGTCTGCAGTCTCTGTGGGAGTCCTGCATCCTGGGGCTATGGGTGCAACCGTTGTGAGTGCTCTCGTGCAGACAGGGCAATCTGTACTGTGGGATTCAACCCATCGAAGTGAAGCCACTATTAGGCGAGCTGAAGAAGCAGGTGCCCAGGCGTGTGAGTCTTTGGCTGAACTTTGTGAGCGGTGCGATGTGCTGATCTCAGTCTGTCCGCCTGAGAATGCTCTGGAGCTGGCTATATCGATTGCTGACCTGAACTATTTGGGACGTTATGTTGACGTGAATGCTGTCTCGCCGGGTACAGCCATGCAGATCGCTTTGCTGTTCCCCGATCGATTTGTTGATGGGGGAATAATTGGGCCTCCCGCGACAACGTCTGGAACCACCCGACTCTATTTGTCAGGGCCAGGCGCTCCTGAGATTGTGCAGCTGTTCGATACGTCACTGCTTGAAGCGAGGGTGCTTGATGGCAGTGAAACCGCAGCGTCTGCACTGAAGATGTGCTACGCGGCCTGGACCAAAGGCAGTGCCGCGTTGCTACTCAATTCCCGGGCGCTGGCTGAGGCGTTGGGGGTGGGTCAGGCGCTGGACACAGAATGGGCCATCTCTCAGCCGGGAGTGCTTGAGCGGGCGCAAACCACAGCTACGGGTACCGCGCCGAAGGCGTGGCGCTTTGCCGGAGAGATGGATCAGATCGCCGCTACCTTTGCGGCTACGGGATTACCTCATGGATTTCATGAGGGTGCTGCCGATTTCTACGGGCGGTTGACACAGTTCAAAGATCAGAATGGGGTGTCGCTTGCCGACCTTCTTGCAGCCTTAACTGAAACCTAGATAACGCCCAACAGCACTAGCGTTTTCTGCGAGAGTTTGTCAGGCCAGCGTTTCTTCCAGAAAATCCAGCATCTGCCTGTTCAACCAGGAATCAGGTACATATCCGCAGTGTCCGCCACGTTCTGTGAGTATCAGGTTAACGTGACCTTCCAATTGGGCAACTGATTTCCAGGGTATTACGGGATCGTCTTTTGATGCAATTATTCTGGCCGCCTTGCCTGTCAGCATGTCGGCGCGAATACGGTAGGCATCAAAATATTCCTGGCTACTGGGATAGGGCAGATGACCACCAATAAACCGGTTTGTTAGCTCGATGACCGTTTTGATGTTCTGCACGGAACTGAAATCGTAGAGATCCGGAAACGCTCTGGCCTTTGCATCAAGTGCTCTGTACCACTTGCGAAGAAAATAGCTTCTATAAACCAATGGACCCTGGTCGATAGCCACGCAACTGCTGGCTGGGTCTATCGCCGGGCAGATCGCAAGAGCGGGCAGCTCAGTTTGGGCGCAAACCCTTAACGCAAAGTTGCCGCCCAGAGAAAATCCGATAATCCCGGTTGGGCGATCTGCAAGCTCAACACAGGCATCAACAACCTCTTTGGTTCGGGCTGAATGGAACATTTCTTCGTTGAGGTGAGCAGTATCGCCGTGATCTCGCAGATTCAGTCGAATCACTGTGTAGCCTGCGGCCAGCAGATTGGCGGTGGTTTTGAGAATATAGGTTGAGTCTGCGCTCCCTAGCCAGCCATGCAGCAGCAGCGCCTGTCGATTGATGGACTGACCTTCGGGAACTTCATGTATGAAGGCCTGTAACCTGATGTTGTCCTGTGTGGTGATCAGTCGGGTTGTAGGCGCGGGCAATATTGGTTTACGTGCAAACAGGCTCGAACCTATGGTTTGTACGTGAACGTTACGCAGCAACAACGGCGGATCGAAGGTGTCAGCGATTTGACTTGAATCTGATACAGACATATTTACCTTTTACAGAATTAGCATGCAGGCAACGCCCACCAGTATGAAGAGTGGTGGTATCACGCTGGATCGACCGGTTCGCCACCTGCCTTGCGAATAGCAGCAACCACGTCGCGTAGTGCTGCATCGATTGCCTGTTCGTCCGTGCCTCGAACAACAAGGTTTGTGCCGTAGCGCCCTTCTTTCATAAAGGGATAAGAACCCAGAGACAGATCTGGATAATCATTCTGCACGGCAGTGAGGCCGTCGGCGATTTCACTCTCGGCCAGAAAAGCAGACACAGAACGTGAAACAACCAGATCGCCGCCTCGCAGGACTGATTTGAGGCTCGGCAACATCGCTTGCATGACACGGGGAATCCCGGCCATTACGTACACATTGTCTATGCAGAACCCAGGAGGACCACCAGTGCCGTTGGCGATGAGTCCGGCACCTTCTGGAACAAGTGCCATACGCAATCGAGAACGCATTATGTCGGGCGGTGCCTCTCTGGATCTGATCAGGGCAGCGATTTCTTCATGCTCGACCAAAGGCACACCAAATGCCTTTGCGATGCAACTGGCAGTGATGTCGTCATGAGTCGGACCGATACCTCCTGTCGTGAACACATAGTCATTTTTTGTGCGGAGCTCGTTAAGGCTATCAACGATTTCATTTTCATCATCGGCGATGATGCGCGCTTCTGCGACGCGGATACCCCATTCGCCAAGAGTTAAGGCGATGAAGTTGAGGTTGGTGTCCTGAGTTCGGCCGGAGAGGATTTCGTTACCGATAATCAAGACGGCCGCTGTGACTATGGTGGTCTCTGAGTGGGCATGGGTGGGGGTGTCTGAGGTTGCGCTCACGCGAGGGCTCTCCTGAAAGAATTGGCAAGTAACTGTGTGGCGTCAGTTTAGCACGCGAGGTGCGTCAACCCTTTCGAATTGGTTTGGCATTACACTGTGCTTTGGAGCGAAATTAAGGTGCTTTTTGTGACATCCATCATCTGTGGGAAATCGTTGAGGTCTGGACCTGACGTGCTTTCTTCAGCTCTTACTTGCCTGCTGCTGGTTGTGGTTGTCATGGTCTCGGCATGTAGTGCAAGAACTGCTGATGAACACCTTGATGACGCCCGTGCCTACGTTTCAGCCGGGGAAGGCGATGCTGCAATTATTGAGTTCAAAAATGCTCTGAAGCAGGATGCGTCGCTGATTGACGCTCGTTCCGAGCTGGCGGATCTGTTGTTTGCCTCCGGTGACTATCGGGCAGCAGAGGTCCACTATGGAAGAGCCCTGACGCTTGCCAAGGACGCGGACAGTCCATTCTCTCGCCGATTGGTAAACGCAATACGACTTTGCAAAATCCGCATGCGGCAGGCCGCAGAGGTGATTAGTGAACTCAACAGTTCAGGAAGTGATGCGCAATATGGAGACCTGTCTGGGCTTGAACTCGCCCTGTTAGGGCATGCCCGACTTGCGCTAGATGACGCGGAACTTGCGCAGGAAGAATTTGAATCTGCTTTGTCGATCGATGAGGACATCGCGCTTGCGCACTTTGGTCTAGCACTCATTGCGTGGCGGGAAGGGGATCTGCCTGGAGCAGAGCACAGCTTTACTCGCGCAGCCGCGCTTGATGCCAGAGATCCTGAATTGTTGCTCAGCAAGGCGGAATTTGAGCTAAGCCAGCGAAATCTTGTTGCAGCCCGAGAATCCTTCAGTCTTGCGCAGTCCCTGCCAGGTAACAATGTCATTGCCCGGCTTGGTGCAGCGAGAGTGCTGGTATACGAAGAGAACTACACCGCTGCCAGTGCCGAAGTGGATGATATTCTGACAACAGCGCCTGATCTGGTTCCCGCTCTCTACCTTCAAGCTCTGGTGGCCTATGAGCGCGGCGACCTGGAAGTAGCACAGGGGCACTTACGCAACGTCCTCAGCCGACAGAAAAACTATGCACAGGGACTGTATCTGATGGGTGCTGTGCAGTTTCAGAAAAAAGAATTTCTACAAGCCGAGGCAAATCTATCTGCCTACATTTCTCTCGATCCAGGCAGTGTTTTTGGTCGTCGACTCTTGGCGGCGGTGCGTATGCAAACCGGCAATTTTGAGGGTGTTGTCACCGCTCTGGAGCCGGTAAAACAACAAACCACCGATGCTCAGACACTGGCGATGCTGGGATCAGCCTATGCTCGCCTGGGCCAACTCAACGAAGCGAGTGTGCTGCTCGATCGTGCCGTCGGATTAGCCCCTGACGTTAGTGCTCTGCGTAACCAGCTGGCCGTTACTCTGTTAGCCGCAGGAGAAAGTGCGCAAGCGATTGGCCAGCTCGAATCAGCGATCAACCTGGATGGTGAACTGCAGCTTAGCGATTATCTGCTTGTGCTTGCCCAACTCAGGGAAGGCAAAATGGACGAGGCGCTGGCCGCGGCAAACGCGCTATTCGCGCGCGCTCCGCAAGACCCCATGGGTGAGAATCTGTTGGGTGCGGTGTATTTTGCTCAGGGTGATGTGGACGCGGCTCGAGCGGCGTTTGTGTCCTCGCTAGAGAAGAAGCAGGGATTTCAGCCAGCAGCACTTAATCTTGCCCGGCTTGAAATAGCGGAAGGCAACCGCAGCGCGGCCGTTCGTGTATTGGAAGATCTTCTAACGATAGATTCGGACAATGAGCATGCGCTTTTACAATTGGCAGAGCTTGAGATGCGTACTCAAGCCAATCAGAAAACACTGGACGCTAGAGAAGTTAGCTATGCGTCTCGGGCCTCGTTTAATCGGGCACGCAATTACCTTCAGCGAGCAGTACAGGCGCATCCTAATTCACTGGAACCAAGGCTTGCGCTTGCGCGGTTGGGTCTGAGTGAGGGAGATACAGAGGCGGCGTTGCGTGAATCGGGTCAAGCCCTGGACATCGCTCCAGACAACCCGGGTGTTCTCGCGATACATATAGAATCACTTTTGCTCGCGAACAAACAAGCACAGGCAATGGCGCCGCTTAAGTCCCTGGAATTGCTCCTGAGCCGCAGCTCTCAAGGGCAGTCTGCTCATCAACTCACGCTCGCCCGGTTGCTTGAGCAAGCGCAGCAGCCTCAGCGTGCCGAGAGCGCCTACACCGCACTGCTGAATTCTGAGCCGCCGATGCGTGATCGCGCCCTGCTGGCCCTGGCGCGTATTCAGTTACGCGATGACGACGTTGATGGCGCTCGTCGACGTCTGGTTGAGGTGAGCGAAGATTCTCGCGAGTCTCAACTATTTCGGTTATTGCAAGCAGATGTCTCTTATAAGACAGGCGACCTGGTGGGGGCTACCTCTGACTATGAATCTTTGGTTGGTGAAGACTCTAGAGACGCCCTGTTTCGCTTGATGGCTCTCTATATGGAAACTGGTGAGCCACAGCGAGCAAAGGCGTTACTCGCGCATTGGCTGGTTGATCATCCGCTGGATGGCGACGCTGAGATTGCGTTGGCAACACAGCTTTTAAGTAGAGGCGATTTCCGGGGAGCTCAGGAGCGATTCGAATCTGTGCTGGAGCGTTCTCCGGAAAGTGTTGTGGTGCTAAATAATCTGGCCTGGTTGTATCAGCAAACCGGTGATCCGCGGGCACGGGAGGTTGCACGGCGAGCCTGGTCACTGGCTCCGGACAATGCCGATGTCGCTGATACCTATGGCTGGATTCTTTTGGAAGATGGCGAGCTGGAGCGTGGTCGGGAATTGCTGGTAAAAGCCAACCAGCGTGCGCCCCACAATGCTGCGATTGGGTTTCACGCAGCAAAAGCGCTTGCCGAAACCGGTCGAACCGAACAAGCGATCGTGATCCTCCGGGAGTTTGACCTTCCCGAAGGCAGCGAAGCCTCAGCGCTTTTGCGGAAGCTTCGAGCGGTTGATGAGGTCGAAGTTGAAACCGAATAGGTAGACGAACTCATCGAACGTAAGCTGGTCAACCAACGGTGAATCTCCACGGGCATCACGTTCTTCGTAGTTGGCGCCAGCGAATAAACGCAACGAACGCCCAACTTGCCAGTCGATGCGAAAATCAGCTGTGAGGTAGTCCTCGATAACCCCACGGTCTTCGAAGTCGCGTTCGATGATGCTGCCGCTGAACCGCGCCTCAATCCTTGGTGTCAGGCGCCGGGCCAGGAACAATGTGAAACCACTTTCTTCTTCGTCACGCGACTGGGCATCGATGAACGCAGAATCTTCGAAGTCTTGATTTTGAAGTCTGTAGCTTAGGGTGGCGGTGTTTCGACCCCAGCGATGGGTATAGCCGACGCGCAACATATGCTCTTCGAAGACTTCATTGACGTCAGTATTTTCAAACACAGCACCCTGGCCGAAGGCGGCGCTGCCTCGAAGTACGTCATCCGACTGGTCGTTGATGTTGCGACTGGCGGTGACATCAAACTGGCCACTTCCGGATACGCGCCACATTAGGTTCAAGCGCCCGATGACGCCATCCACCTTATCGCGGCCGAGGGTTCTATCAATGGTTGTATAACCCCCGCGCAAGATGAGCTCCAGTGCATCACCCTTACTCTCGTACTGCAGGCTGGCGGTATCAATTTCGAGCTCTGGTGCGTTCTGATTGAAATCGACCTTGTCACGAGATACTGCTGCGGTGATCGAGCGGTTTTCAGTTAAGCCTAACTCGTAGGCGATTGTGAATAACTGGCGCTCGCTGTCTGAGTCCAGCTGCGGCACGTTTGGATCGATGGTCGCCCCAGTGTTGACCTGCCCCTGCGAAATATCCGAGTAACGGTACTCGAGCGACAACTCGTCACTGGTTCTTGGACGGAACGCAAGCTTAGGGCCGGCAGAGGTCACAGAGGTAACCTGTCGGTTCGTTTCGACGTCCTGGATCAAGGAATCTTCAAGTGTTTCAGTACGAGAGTTGGTTACGTTGAACTGGAGCAATTCCGGGAGCGCGTCCCAGCGCAGGTCTGCCCTGCCGGTCCAGCGGGTCCGATCATCAAACACATCTTCGGTGTATATCCTGTGCTCTACAAGGTAGTCGCCGGTGAGCTGCAGGTTATTGCCCTGGTGGTCAATAATGCCGCGTAGCGTCGGTCGGTGGATCCAGTCTTTTTGAACCAGTCCACTATCGTCGCTAACACGACCCACGTTGTTGGTGCGTTCCGTAGAAAAACCGGTAGTCAGTGTGTATTCAATAGCATTGGCTGATCCACCGACTAGCAGAAGTGCAGACAGACTCGCCACCTTCGGGAGGTGTTTATTCATGATGAACTCTTATTACGTACAGCGTCACGGCGCAAATGGTCGAATAATTAAAATGCGCTCTGAGGAACGGTAACAACGTCACCCGCTTGAATGTCGTAGTTAGTCGCCATTTCACCGCGTTTCAAAATGTGATCGAGACGCACAGGCAGGCGGCTGCCATCGCGACGATACAGAGTGGCCCGACTCAGACTTGCAAACTCATTGACGCCACCGGCTTCCAGTACAACATCCAGTACAGTCATACCCTGACGGTATGGGATAGATACGGGCTTTTGAACGGCACCAGTTACCCGGACGCGGTTACGAAATACAGCGCTGCCCATGTCGGTGACGATAACGGTAACAAACGGGTCGCGAATGTACTTGGCAAGCTTTGTGGTGATAGCGGCGCTGACTTCTTCGGGGGTGCGATCACCAACTTCGACATCGCCGGCAAGTGGGACGGATATTTTGCCGTCAGGACGAACGGGAACGGTGATACTCAGATCGTCGTTGCGCCACACGTTTACAGCCAGGCTGTCACCTACGCCGATACGATACTCATTGCCTTCGGTAGCAGTTCCCTGGAGGGGAGTGCTATCTGCGCTGGTGGTGTTGGTCACCAGGGTTTCTGATGAGCTGGGAATACTTACTGCGTCGACGCCAGGAGTGGTATCGAGTGGTGCGCATGCTGAGGTCAACAGTAGAAGTCCGCCAATTGCCAACTGGCTTGCTGAAACACTGAGGCCACGGGCTGCCTGAAGAAATAGTGAAGTGACTTGGGTGGTGCTCATTCTGGATTCCTGTCAGAAACGAAGTAGTAAGGCGAAAGCCCGGTTTAGTCCGGACATAAACGGGGACTATGATAAACGCTTTTGGAGTGGCAAATTGTGGCACCGTTGGCTATTTAGGCAAATTAAATGCATATATACCGGGAGACCGGTCACGACTTTTGTATTTAGGCGCTCTCAGGCGCCTCAAGAGCCCTTAAATGAGGGTTTCCGCTTTGCTGCGAAGGCGGCTCGTCCCTCTTTGTAGTCTGAGCTGTCAAAACAGGCATCGATCATCGCTTTGACTTGTTTGACGTCCTCATCTTTGCCGCCATTTTCCCAGGCATTTATCGCGGCCTTGGCAGCCTTGGTGGTGAGCGGTGCGTTACCTGCAATGCGACGGGCGTAGTCGGTCACCTCAGCTTCCAGCTCTGTGCTATCAATCGTAAAATTTATGAGGCCCATGTCCTGGGCTTCGGCGGCTGGAAAGAAGCGGGCGCTCAGCATGATGTCTCGGGCCCGGGAAGGTCCGATGAGCTGACAGAGCTTGGCAAGGCCTTCGTATTCATAACCAAGGCCCAGTTTGGCCGCCGGGATGCCAAAGCTTGATTGGGGGGTGGCAAAACGAACGTCAGCACTTAGCGCCGTGGCAAGTCCGCCACCGATGCAATAGCCATCGATCATGGCAATCAGGGGCTTGCTGAAATTGCTCATGGCAAAACTGCCTCGATTGGCTGTTTTGCCGTATTCGCGGCGTTGTGCAGCGCTTGCCCGTTTTTGGTCAAACTCGGAAATGTCTGCGCCTGAGACAAAGGCTTTGCCTCCGGCGCCGGTCATTACCACTGTTTTGACAGAAGGGTTGGATTCAAAGTCTTCAAAGATGTCGCCCATCGCTTGCCACATCTCCAGTGACAGGGCGTTGTGCCGCGCGGGGTTGTTAAAGGTCACCCAGCCAATGCCGTCTGCATCAATCGAGGCCAACATTCTTTCGGTTTTTAATTCGAGTTCGGTTTTTAGTTCGAGTGTGGTTTTCATGCGGGCAAACTGTACGCGTGAGTCGTGCCATACTCAACGACGGACACCTGCAACCAGTCTCGGGATTGGTCTGCTATAACCAAGTTTTCGGGGAGACTGATGTGAATTTTTCTGAATCTGAAGATCAAGCTCTGATCCGCGACTCTGTCCGTAAGCTGTGCAGCAATTTTCCCGATGAGTATTGGGCGCGTCATGATGAAGAAGAGGAATTCCCCTGGGAATTCTATGACGCAATGGCCCAGGCCGGGTGGATTGGTATTGCGATTCCGGAAGCTTACGGTGGCAGCGGAATGGGCATTACCGAAGCCAGTATTGTGCTGGAGGAAGTGGCTGCCAGTGGGGCTGCCATGAATGGCGCCACCGCCTTGCATTTGTCGATCTTTGGCATGCATCCGGTGGTTGCCCACGGATCCGAAGAAATGAAGCAAAAATTCCTTCCTGCGGTTGCCCGGGGAGACTTGCACGTGGCGTTTGGCGTCACCGAGCCCGATGCCGGAACAGACACCACATCAATCACTACCAGTGCGCGAAGAGACGGCGATCAGTATCTGGTAAAGGGGCGCAAGGTCTGGACAACCAAGGCGTTGATTGCCGAACGAGTACTATTGCTGGTGCGAACCACCGATGCTGAAAAAGTTGAAAAGCGTACCGATGGCATGACGCTGCTGCTTGCAGAACTGAAAAAGCCTGAAGTAAATATTTCCGCGATACCCAAGGTAGGGCGCAATGCGGTTGCGACCTGCGAAGTGGTCTATGACGAATTACCGGTACAGATCACCGATCGGGTTGGCGAAGAAGGGAAGGGGTTTCGCTATTTACTGGATGGTCTCAACGCCGAGCGTATATTGATTGCGGCGGAGGCGTTGGGTATTGGTCGTGCAGCGCTTAGACGGGCAGTGAACTACGCCAACGAGCGCGTGGTCTTTGGGCGCCCAATTGGCAAGAATCAGGGTGTGAGTTTCCCTCTTGGAGAGGCTCGCATGCGTCTTGATGCCGCTGAGCTAATGATTCGCAAGGCCGCATGGAAGCTGGATCACGGGGAGCCCTGTGGTGCAGAGGCGAATATGGCCAAGTGGTTGGCTGCCGATGCGGCCTTTCAGGCGGCAGATCAGGCGATGCAGACCCATGGCGGCTTTGGTTACGCCAAGGAATACCATGTTGAGCGATACTGGCGAGAGGCGCGACTTATGCGCATTGCGCCCATCTCTCAGGAGATGATTTTGAATTTTGTAACCGAGCATGTGCTGGATTTGCCGCGCAGTTACTAGGATGGATTAGAGCTCGAGTCGGGAATCACCTTAATCAGGAATCAGCAGGGGTCGCTCTGGTCGCGCGCAGCTTTGATCACCCTTTGATAACCGATCTACGACATAACGCTCTAACTGATCTGTCACCTCACGAATATCGCCTTCAGCGCTCACCGGTGCGCCAATGCGCATACGGTACTTTTGGCGTTTCTTGTTAAGTAACTCGTGAAACAGGGTGATGTCGCGTAGCTCTTCGGAAAACAGGGAAACGAAGTAAAAGAAGGCAGAATTTCTCGCCTTGATGTGCATGGGAATGATATTGCACTGGTACTTTTGCGCGAGATTCACCGCGGTGGTCTGCCAGGGACGCTCGGTCAGGCCTTTCCAGCGCAGGTAAGCAAGCCGCCCCGATGGAAAAATAATGACCAGCTTTTCCTCTCGAAAGGCTTCAACAATGTGTTTGATCATTTCGCGTTGCCGCTCGCGAGTACGTTTTTCCTCAACCCATTCGACAGGAATGATGTGTGAGGCAAGGCCGGGTGCCATTCGTATCGCATCCCGATTTGCAAAAATGACCAGGTCTTCGCGGCGCTCTCGCAGGGCATCGTACACAGCGATACCATCGGCAATGCCCGCTGGATGATTGGCAACCAACATGGCTTTACCGGTTTTGGGGACATGCTCAAGACCGGTGGTTTCGATGCGCAATTCAAGTAGATCGCTCACGTGTCTCAATATGTCCAACGCTTCTTTATCTTGCACGGCATCAATCAGCGCGATGGCCTTTTTATAGCCAAGTATTGGGTACAGAGCGGTGGTTATGAATTTCCACAGCCACGGGCGAGTGCGCAGTCCTTTTGAACGCTCTTCGATGAGCTCGTCGACTATGTGGCCCATGTGCGCACAAACTCCTCGACGGCCTGGTTGAAGCGCTCTGCAGCCTGCATGTTTACGCCATGTCCGGCGTCGATCTCTATCGATTCGAGCTTTGGCATATGTTTGCGGGCAAAGTCTGCCTCTGGGCGAAACCCTTTTTCCCGAATCCCTTGTAACAGCAGTGCAGGGCGCGTGTTGTTCTTGATGGACTCTCGCATGCCTGCGGTGGCGGCGGTGACCGCAAGGGTCTTGCTCGCACCTGCCGGATTCAGAAGTTTTGAGCGCGCAACCAGGGGCGTATAAACGGCCTCGGGCAAGGAGGTAGAAAACCTCGGATGAAAGGGCTGCTTCTCTAGATACTTAAGGCCCATAGATTCGCTGCGCTCGATGGTTTTTTGACCCACCGCTGCCCACTTTGCCATTTGCTCTGAGTCTGCAAATGCCGAACGGGAGTTTGTGAATAAATGGCCATAGACCTGCTGTGGGTAACGCAGCGCGTAGCGCATGGTGAGTCCGGCACCTAGCGAATAACCACACAGGAACCAGCGTTCGATGCCCAACTGCTGGCGGATCGTCTCAAAATAGTCAACATAGGCGTCTGCCTCGTAGGCGGGCGTGCCGGAGGGTGATGGTGAGTCGCCGTGGCCGAGCAGTTCAACCGTAACCGGGGTGCAGAAGCCCTGCAGCGGCCCAAGATTCAGTGTCCACTGCGCGCTATTTGACAATGCGCCATGGGCCAACAGGAGATGAGGCGCGCCGCTGGCCTGGGCGGATTCTGTCGCTGGATGAATTTGATAGCTAAGCATGAGTGGGGATGGGCATGAATGGGGCGTATGCTACCTATATGGCAGACATATTGGTAATCACAACGGGCGGTACGATCGACAAGGTCTATTTCGACGCCAAGAGCGACTTCGAGGTAGGTGATTCGGTGGTCGAGGAGCTTCTGCGCGAGGCTCATGTGGGTATCAGCTACCAGATTGTGGAGCTGATGCGCAAAGACTCCCTGGAGCTTACTGATGCCGACCGGGAACAGGTCAGATTGGCGATCGAACAGGCGCCTTCTCCAGGGCAGCGGGTCGTTATCACCCACGGTACGGATACGATGACCGAAACGGCCCAGGCGATCGCTGAAACCGTGCGAGCCTTACAGGCAACAGTGGTGCTCACTGGTGCTCTCTCGCCGGCCCGGTTTGCGCACTCGGATGCAACTTTCAACGTGGGTATGGCCTTTGCCACAGCGCAGAGTGCCGGACCCGGGATTTATATTGTGATGAATGGTCAGGTGTTTGATGGACTGGCCGTTCGCAAGGATCGAGCACAAAATCGCTTCATCTCTTTGGCGGACGAGGGTAGGGAGAAAAGCTAGGAAGGGGAAACTATGAGTATCGATTTACTGATCAAGAACGGCACTGTGATTGATGGATCCGGGGCGCCCAGATTCATGGCAGACGTCGCCATTGATAAGGGCAAGGTGGTTGGTATTGGACGCCTGAATCAGCGCGCTCAGCAGACCATAGATGCGCAGGGGCAGGTTGTGAGCCCTGGCTTTGTTGATGGCCACACCCACATGGACGCACAGATATTCTGGGATCCTTTGGGTGCCAGTTCCTGCTATCACGGGGTTACAAGCGTTGTGATGGGCAACTGTGGGTTTACGCTCGCGCCCTGCGCGGAAGCCCAGGCAGACTTTGTGTTTCGTAATCTCGAGCGGGCAGAAGACATATCGCGCGAAGCCATGCTCAGCGGCATTACCTGGGGATGGGAGACCTACCCTGAGTTTATGGATGCTATCGACGGATTACCCAAAGGCATCAACTATGCCGGTTACATAGGTCATTCTGCGCTGCGCACTCATGTTATGGGGGAGCGGGCCTTTAGTGAGCAGGCTACGGAAGATGATCTCAAACGTATGGCGCATGAGGTCAATTCCTCGGTTGCAGCAGGCGCGATTGGATTTTCTACCTCTCGGACCCCTAACCACATCACCGCGGATGATCGGCCGGTTGCCAGTCGGGTAGCAGACTGGTCCGAGGTGGAGTACCTCGTCAAATCGATGGGGCAAACCGGAAAGGGCATCTTTGAGCTTGCAGGGGAGTCTCCAGGCCGCAACCCTGAACGCATTAAAGACTATCTTGGTCGACTAAAGGCGTTGGCGGTGGAGTCGGGCGTGCCGCAAACCTGGGGCATGTTCTCTACGCGTCTGGCCCCCGATCTGTGGCGACCGTACTTTGATCTGTTGAACGAAACCAACGCGGCGGGTGGCCGTATGTTTGCGCAGGTTCATACCCGGGCCCTCAATACGTTGTTGTCGTTTGCCACCCAAATGCCGTTTGATACCTGGGATGTCTGGAAGGATTTGCGGGCTTTGCCGCTCGATGAACAAAAGGTGCGGTTGCAGGATGCGGGACTGCGGGCACGGCTGGTAGAGGTTGCAAGCCAACCCTATACGGGACCAAAGGTTGTGGGCGTAGAGGCGCGGCCACCAGACTGGGACTGGCTGTTTATCATGGACAGCATGCTCGGTGAGCATCCACGCGTTGCAGATGTGGCCCGCGAGCGCGGGGTTCATCCGGTGGAACTGCTCATTGATCTGTCGCTGGAAAAGGACATGCTGCAGTTTTTCCGCCAGCCGGTGGCGAACGAGCTGGACGACGACATTATTGAGATGATTCGTCACCCGCATTCCGTGCCGACGTTTTCCGATTCCGGAGCTCATGTGTCGCAAATCATGGACAGCTCTCTGCAAACCCACTTGTTGGCCCACTGGGTGCGTGAGCGTGAAGCGCTGACGCTGGAGCAGGCGGTGCGACAGATCACCTATGACACGGCCACCTGCTGGGGGCTGCATGATCGAGGTTTGTTGCGTAAGGGCATGAACGCCGACGTGGTGATCTTTGATCCGCAAACCGTTGCACCCGGTATGCCCGAAGTGGTTCACGATTTGCCGGCCGGGGCCAAACGGCTTAGGCAATTTGCGGAAGGCATCAGTCACACGATCGTTAACGGTGAGGTGGTTCTTGCCCACAACGAACCTACGGGTGCTTTGCCTGGTGAGCTCATTCGTTGTTAACGACGCTCCTTTCTGAGTTGGCTCTGAGTTTGGCTGATAAATCGTTGGCCCCGGTGCAACTTACGCAACTGACGCCGAGTATCGGCTGTGAGGTGCAAGGTCTTGATTTAAGGGAGCCTCTCGATACTGGAAAGGTCGCCGCACTCCACAGCTTGTTTTTGGACCGCAGTGTGTTGGTGTTTCGAAATCAGAGTCTTGATCGCGAGCAGCACAAGGCATTCGCACGCTATTTTGGAGCGCTGCATACCCATCCAAGTCGACTGGGACGTCGCGGAGACCCACACATCTTCAAAGTGCGAGCCGATGCAACCAGTACGCTCAATAACGGCGGTCTATGGCACAGCGACCTAAGCTGCGAGGTGAATCCGCCCCTGGGCTCCGCCCTGTTGCTGCATGAACTGCCCGAAGGCGGGGGTGGCGACACGCTGTTCATTAATATGTGTGATGTCTACGCTGGGTTATCCCAGCCGTTACGGGAATTCCTGCAGGGTCTTTCCGCATGGCACGACGGCCGGAAGGATCTGCGTAACTACGGGATTACGCTCGAACCCGGCAAAACTTACCCACAAACCCATCATCCGGTGGTTGTTCATCACTCTCAGACCGGGAGGCCACTATTGTTCGTCAACCGGGCGTTTACGGAGTCCATCAATGAACTTGCCCCCGCCGAAAGCTCGGCGTTGCTGAATCTGCTGTATTCGAAGATCGCTGATGGCGTGCGAAGTCAGTGCCGTGTCCGCTGGGAGCCCGGCACCCTGGTGCTGTGGGACAACCGCAATACGCAACATAACGCCGTTTGGGACTACTTTCCCAACAGCCGCTATGGAGAGCGGGTATCCATTGTCGATCCTCTGCCCACCGGTAACGCGGGCGATCTTTTTAACTCTGTAGATTCTGGTGATTCTGGCGAGCAGGGAAGGTAGTGCGCACCCGCAGGGACTCGAACCCCGAACCCCCAGGTTCGAAGCCTGGTGCTCTATCCAGTTGAGCTACGGGTGCGTGACTCGGAGTTTACCTCATTGATTGGTTCAGAAATAGGATAAGTGTGACGCCATATACGCCACCGGGTTTTTGGTGCCTGCAGGATATTCAGCTTGGTTTGGAGTGGTTTTCTTGGTGGGTTTGTTGGCGGTTTGATATGGTGCCCACCCCATTTTGGAGTGTCGGGTTGCGATGAGTTCTAAGTTCGATTCTATTGAGGAAGCCCTGCAGGCGATTGCCGCTGGCGAAATGGTTGTTGTTGTAGATGATGACGATCGCGAGAACGAGGGCGATCTGATCATGGCTGCCTCCAAAGCGACGGCTGAGCAGACGGCATTTATGATTCGCCATACCTCCGGCATTTTGTGCACACCTGTTCTTGAAGAACATGCCGTTCGCCTGGGACTCGAGCCGATGGTTGCTCGCAACGACGCGCCCATGAGTACGGCGTTCACGGTATCCATCGATTACAAAGAAGGGCTCACCACTGGCATCAGTGCGGAAGAACGGGCAGCGACGGCAGTGGCTCTCACCAGCAGTAATGTCAGTGGCGATGATTTTGTCCGTCCCGGACACATTTTTCCTCTTGTTTCCCGGCGCGGCGGTACCCTGGTTCGCTCAGGGCACACGGAGGCCGGAGTGGATCTGGCAACGCTTGCGGGGTTGCCACCGGTAGGTTTGCTGGCTGAGATCGTAAATGATGACGGTACAGTTCAGCGACTTGATGAGCTCTTTGAATTTTCTGCAACCCACAATCTAAAGATCATTTCGATTGCCGATCTGATTTCTTATCGGCAGCGGCGTGAGCAATTGGTCGAACGTAGCCACGAGTTCACAATAAATACTCGAATTGGCCCGGCTCGGGCATTTGCCTACAAAACCAAGTTTGAAGACGCAGAACACCTGGCGGTAGTGTTTGGTGAGATCAGCCCCGGTGACTCTATTGCCGTTCGAATTCATCGCGAAAAAATGATTGATGACCTGTTTGGGCCACAAAATTCTGACCATCCTTCCAGCTTGCTCGAGGCGTCGCTAGACAAGATTGGCCAGCTGGGTGGCGGCGTGTTTATTTATTTGCGCAGTGGTTTTGTTGGTGTGCCCATGGAATCGCTGAGTTCCCAGAGTAAAGAAGACGAACGCCGCTCGGAGTGGCTTGAGGTTGGCGTTGGCGCTCAAATACTGCGCGACCTGGGTGTGGAGAAACTGCGACTCATTGCAGGACGCGAAGTAGGTTACGTTGGCGTTGAAGGTTTTGGGCTTACGCTGGAAGCCACAGAATTGCTCGACGGCTGATTGCCTGTATAGCGAAACTCAGCAGCCCTTCCTGTAGGGCCCTGGTATACCACCCGGATGTTTTTTGTTCGGCGGCCACAGCGGGTGCACACCAGACGTTGTCTGATGGCGTCTATGCTTGTTTTTGGTCCGAACACAGCTATTAGTTGCTCAATGTTGAGCTGTGGCATGCGCTTGCAGTGTGTACACAGGCCATAGAGCTCAAAACTGCTGGCGAGTTCGCCGAGCGTTTGCTGTGATGGGTTTTGGGGTGAGGAAGAGATGCCGGATCGCTCTGCTGGTGGTCAAAAAGGGGAGCCTATGAATACTGTATATATATACAGTTGTCCAGAACTATAAATGAAACGCATCGGAATCACACTTGGAGACCCGGCGGGCATTGGCCCCGAGGTGGTGGCCAAGTGGCTTGGGTTGAACCGTTTTGCTGACGATGTGCAATGGGTTTTGGTGGGGAATCCTGAGTCGCTGCACAGCGGGTTAGGGGTTGCCCGGCGGAATTCCAGTGGGCCACAACAGGACTTTCGGGATATCCCGCAGATTAGGGAATTGCGAGATCCAGTGCAGGGCTCTGTGTGCCTGTGGGATACGGGGGTGCGATTTCCCGAGGGGCATCTTGCGCCTGACAGACTGGGCAAGGTTGACCCACTGTGCGGCAAGGCGGCTGTTCAGGCCGTGGAACTCGCGGCGCGCGCGTGCCTGACTGGGGAACTCGATGCCATGGTCACCGCGCCCATCAACAAGGAATCTGTGCATGCCAGCGGTTGCTCAGATATCGGGCATCAGGAAATCCTGGCGAGACTTGCCGGGGTAGCGTCCACCGCCACCATGCTTATGACGCCTGGCTTGCGGGTGGCTCATCTGTCTACCCACAAATCTCTGGCTGCAGCGGTGGCCTATGTGACACGCAGCAGTGTGCTTGAAAAGCTGGCAGTTGTGCACGAGACCCTGATTCGATGGGGATTGCCAGCGCCACGGATTGCCCTGGCCGCACTGAATCCACACGGTGGGGAGGGTGGACTTATTGGTCGAGAGGAAGTGGAAGAGCTTATGCCTGCCGTTTTGGCGGCGCGGGCGGAAAATATTGACGTCACGGGTCCTATTCCTGCCGATTCGGTCTTCAATCGAGCGATCTCCGGAGAGTTTGACGTTGTGCTTGCGCTGTATCACGACCAGGGACACATTGCGATTAAGGTGCATGATTTTCATAACAGCATTACCGCAACGCTTGGCGTGCCCATGATTCGAACCTCTGTTGATCATGGCACCGCATTTGATATTGCCGGACGTGGGGTGGCGGATGCCCGTGGCATGGTTGCCGCCGCGGCGGCAGCCGAGGCTTTGGCCAGTGGCCGTCTTGCGGACTTTGAACTAGTGGGGCACTCTTCAAACCATGAATAGATCGAGAGGCAATAGGGTATGAAGGCTGCAGTTTTAAGAGAAGTGAATACGCCGATGGAGATCGAAGAGGTGGCGGTTTCCAAGCCCGGCCCTCGTGAGGTTCTGGTGCGTACGGTGGCGGCGGGGGTATGCCACAGCGACATGCACTTTTACAACGGCACCTATCCCGGACAGTTCCCGCTGATTCTCGGTCATGAGAGTGCGGGCGTTGTAGAGCAAGTCGGCGAAGACGTGCATTACGTCAAACCTGGCGATCATGTGATTACTTGCCTGTCGGTGTTTTGTGGTCATTGTGAATTTTGCCTCACTGGACATATGTCACTGTGCCAGGAACCTGAAACCGCGCGCGGTAAAGAAGAAGAGCCCAGAGTGGGTACCCGCGAGACACCTGTGGGCCAGTTTGCAAGTCTTGGTTCTTTTGCCGAGTACATGCTGGTGCACGAACATGCGGTTGCGAAGATTCGCGAAGATATGCCATTGGATCGCGCAGCACTCATTGGTTGTGGTGTGACCACGGGTGTGGGCAGCGTCATTCATACGGCCAAGGTAGAACCCGGAGCAACTGTGGCGGTGATTGGTTGTGGTGGCATTGGCTTGTCATGCATCAATGGCGCCTATATTGCTGGTGCCTCCAGGGTTATCGCGGTTGATATGGTGCCCAGCAAGCTTGAGCTGGCACGCAAGTTTGGTGCAACCGATGTGATCAATGCCGGAGACGGTGATGCGGTAGAACAGGTCAAAGAGCTGACCGGTGGTGGGGTGCACTACTCTTTTGAAGCCATAGGCTTGAAGGTAACAGCAGAGCAAGCCTTTGGCATGCTGCGAACCGGCGGTACTGCCACCGTTATTGGCATGATTCCTCCCGGCGATATGGTGACCATTCATGGACCGGAACTTCTGTCCGAGAAAAAGCTGCAAGGCTCATTTATGGGGTCAAATCGGTTCAGGGTAGACATGCCGCGGTACGTTGATCTTTACCTGCAGGGTCGTTTGCACCTCGATGATCTGGTGTCGAGCCGAATCAAACTCTCTGACGTGAACGACGCATTGCAGGCCCTGGAAACGGGTGAGGTGGCGCGTAGCGTCATCATGTTCGACCAGTAACTCACATGCGCTGGATGACATTCAGGACAGAACAGACTGCTGATGCAGAGCGCTTCGGCTATGTCGATGGCGAGCAGGTGGTTGATGTCACGGGCAATCCCCATGACACGCTGAAGGCAGCAATCGCCGCGGACGAGCTGGATGCCTTGTCCGCTGTGCAAGGTCAAAGGTATGCCCTGACGGATATCGAATATTGTCCGGTGATTACTCAGCCCAACAAAATTCTCTGTGCTGGATTGAACTATCACGCCCACCGGGTCGAAACCGGCCGTGGTGATGGTGATGCAAAACCAACCATCTTCACCCGCTTTGCTGCCGCGCAGGTGGGGCACCTGCAGCCGATGGTCAGGCCGCTCGAATCAAAGACTCTCGATTTTGAAGGCGAGATTGCCATTGTCATTGGTAAGCCCGGCCGGCGGATTTCTCAGCAGGACGCGCTGAATCACATCGCGGGCTACAGTATTTACAACGATGGCAGCGTACGAGAGTGGCAGCGCCATACCAGTCAGTTCACGCCCGGCAAGAATTTTGCGGCCACCGGAGGCTTTGGTCCCTGGATGATGACGCCGGATGAGATTGGGGATCCGTACAAAATGCATCTCACAACGCGACTCAACGGTGAGGTCATGCAAGACGCAGATGCATCGTTGTTAATTTTTAATTTTCAAGAGCTTATAGAGTTTTGCTCTACCTGGATTGAACTTGAGGCTGGTGATGTACTGGTCACAGGAACCCCTGGTGGGGTCGGCGCCGCCCGCAAACCTCCCGTGTTTATGGACGCCGGCGACGAAATCGAGATCGAAGTTCAGCCGATCGGCAAGCTCTATAACAAGATCACTGTCGGCTAACACTTTACGAACGGGCCGTGCAATCGTGATCCCTTTCACAGTCTTGCTCCTGCCATGAAGGCACATTTGCCTGCGAGCGCTTAGCCGCGCTGCCTGCCGGACGCCGTTCGTCCGCCAGGCTATTACGCAAGCGATACCACACAGGAGAGCGTGATGAATTCAGCTATTCAAAATTTTTTTCGAACCTCTTTACGAACTGTCGTTGGCGGCACGCTGGCTGCTGGCATCCTGACAGGCTGCGCGACAACAACGGGCGATACCTCAGCCAATGGGGGTTGGAATAACAAAGCCAAAGGCGCAGCCATCGGCGCCGCCGTAGGTGCGGTCACAGGGTTGATCACAGGTGATGATGCCACCGAGCGACGACAGCATGCTCTGGTTGGTGCCGGTCTCGGTGCACTGGCAGGCACGGCAGTAGGTGCATATATGGATGCACAGCAGCAGAAGCTCAACAAAAAACTGGCGGGTACCGGCGTTGCGGTTGTGCGTGACGGCGATGAACTCATTTTGACTATGCCGAGCAATATCACCTTTGCAACCAACAGCGCAGAGGTGAAATCAGAATTCCATAACGTGTTGGCGTCTGTTGCAGAGGTACTGGCCGAATACGACCGAACTTATATTGATATCGCAGGCCATACCGATAGTTCGGGTTCGCATGAGTACAACCAACAGTTGTCCGAGCAGCGCGCTATGAGTGTAGGCAACCTGCTTATCTACCGGGGCGTGCAGAATGTCCGGGTTGTGGCTGAAGGTCGAGGCGAAACGGAGCCGGTTGCCGACAACGGTTCGCCATCCGGTCGGGCTCAAAACCGCCGGGTAGATCTAAAGCTTGCGCCAATAACCGGTTAGACGATCTGAGAGAAACAGCTGCGCAGTTCGTTAACGAATAGCTGCGGTTGTTCAAAGGCGGCAAAGTGGCCGCCTTTATCAAGCTCATTCCAGTATTTGATATTGGTGTAACGGGCTTCGGCCCAGGAGCGCGGGGTAGGAATTATTTCTTTTGGAAACAGGCTGCATCCGGTAGGTAATTCAATGGTGCTGCTGGCATCGGCTGCGAACGCCTTGCCAAAACTCTCCCAGTACAACCTGGCCGATGATGCCCCGGTGCCGGGCAACCAATACAACATCACATTATCAAGCAGTTCATCGCGGCTGAGCGCATTTTCCGGATGGCCGTTGCAATCAGTCCAGGCGTAGAATTTTTCGATGATCCATGCGGCCTGCCCGGTGGGCGAATCGACCAGGCCGTACCCCAGGGTTTGCGGCCGGGTGCTTTGTTGTTTGGAGTATCCGGAATCCCATTGCTGATAGAACATGGCGCGCTTCATGGCGTGTGTGTCCGCCTCAGTTGGAGATTCCTTTGCGGCCTTGGTGGCGCCCGCATTGGGCATGTTGACGTGAATTGCTGTGCAGTTACCCAGATTCTGCATGCCGATGGCCGTGGTCACCGCAGACCCCCAGTCGCCGCCCTGGGCCACGTATTCTGTGTAGCCAAGGCGGAGCATTAATTCGTTCCACATTTTGGCAATTTCACCCACCCCGCAGCCGGGTTTGCCGGGTTTGTCAGAGAATCCATAGCCTGGCAGGGACGGGCAAACCACATGAAACGCATCTTTTGCTGAGCCGCCATGGTCTTCAGGGCGGGTAAGGGGCTCAATCACTTTCTGAAATTCAACCACTGAACCAGGCCAGCCGTGGGTCATTATCAAAGGGCGGGCATTAGCATGCGGTGAGCGCTGATGAATGAAGTGGATATTCAGTAACTCGCTATCTGGTGCCTGTGAGTCGAGAGCGGTGGTGAACTGATCGAAGCGGTTGAGCAGGACTTCTCGCTCTCGCCAGTTGTAGCTCGTAGCCCAGTACGCACACAGGTCCTTTATGTAGGCGAGTGGGGCTCCCTGACTCCAGTCTTCCGGAGTTTCGCTTTCTGGCCAGCGGGTGTTCTGCAGACGGCGCTCTAGATCTTCAAGTGCTGCGTCGGGAATGTTGATTTTAAAGGGGCTAACCTGGTCCTGGGTGCTGTCGCTGGCCATAGTTGTACTGTTCTCGTCTGCATTGAGTCTGCAGTGTAAACCTAAACGCAACGCTTGCGGCTTTGTGTTAGCCCTGCGTAAATAGCGGATAAACGACAGGAGAAAAAATGGTGGGCAAACAGCGTAGTAATGAGCCTGAAAGCGATCAGTGGACGGGCGCAGAGCTGATTGCGCGGCGCTTAAGGGATCTTGGAGTTCGGCATGCCTTTGGCATTGTCAGCATTCACAACATGCCTATTATCGATGCGGTTAACTCACTGGGTTACACGCGCATGATAGACAGTCGACACGAGTGCGCCGCAGCCCATTCGGCTGATGGATACGCGCGCGCAACCGGAGGTATCGGCGTGGTGATTGCCAGTACCGGGCCGGGTACCACCAACACGGTCACTGGACTGTACGAGGCCGCCTATGCCAATTCTCGACTCTTGGTAATCACTGGGCAGGCCGAGACGCGCTATTACGGCAAAGGAATGGGCTATGTGCACGAGGCGGAGAACCAGCTGCCTATGCTTGCAACGGTTGCCCGTAGAGTAGAGAGCCCTCGTTCGGTGGATCAAATTGGTCCGTGCTTTGATGCTGTTGTAGATGACATGTCCAGCGGTCGTTGGCAGCCCGGAGCTATTGAGATACCTATTGATTTACAGTATCAAAAAGTCGCTGGCGGGTCGGCGATTCGTGCAAACTCTATTGCTGTGAACCCTGAAACCTCTGTCGATTCACCGGTTGCTGCCCAGGTCAGCGCGGCAGCAGATCTCCTGGGCTCCAGTCGTCGTCGGGTATTGCTTGTGGGTGGTGGTGCCATGGGTGCAGCGCAGGAAGTTTGCGCCCTGGCGGAAGCACTGGCGTTGCCAATTGTAACGACGCCTAACGGTCGTGGTGTTGTGCCCGAAGACCATGAGCTTTGTGTAGGAAATTTTTATCAGACGCCCGATATGGCCAAGGCTCTGATTGATTCGGACCTGACCATAGCTGTAGGAACTCGTTTTCAGATGGGCGTAGATGGGCGTAACGCGGCGTACCAACCCAGCGGTAAGCTTCTGCACATAGACATCGATAATCGAGTTCTGGGGCTGGTGCACCGGGCGGACGTGGAAGTGTTGGGGGACGCAAAAGCGATCCTGACTGCGTTGAACTCCGAGACTGCCAGCCTGGATGCCAACGACGCCCAGTTCAACGCAGGGATTATGCAGGCTGGTGAAGCGCTGCGGCAGCGCTCCCTGGAACGGCTGGGGCCAGACTTCAGAGGCATATGTGATGCCCTGTCCGACTCAATGCAGAAGGACACGGTGCTGGTTCGAGACAACACGATTGCTGCCTACTTTATGGCCAACCAGCTGATTCCCGTGCGCGCTCCGCGCTGTAGCATTAGCCCTGTTTCAGGTGCGATTGGACCTGGCTTGCCGCTGGGGATAGGAGCGGCGGCGGGTACGGGTAAGCGTACGCTGGTTATTCATGGTGACGGTGGTTTCATGTTTCATGCCACTGAACTTGCGACAGCGGCGCAATACCAACTGCCTGTGACGGTGTGTATTTTCAATGATGGGGGTTATGGCATTTTGCGCGCCCTCCAGCGTGGCCGATTTGACGGACGAATCAATGAGACCGATCTGGGATTCATGGACTTTACGGCGATGGCTGCGTCCATGGGGTGTCCTGGTGAACGCGTTGATTCTGTGGCAGGACTGACCGCGGCCCTTGCCAAAGCCCAACAGTCGGCTGGTCCTTATGTTATTGATATCGATCTGCGCTGCCTGGAGTTGATCGGCGGTATGCAGTTGCCAGCGGATATGATGGAGAGTTGAGTTAGACTGCGCAGATGGAAATTAAACCCCTTGCTCATGGTAATGGTGATGGTGATGGTGCGGGATCTACGGCGAGCCTTGCTGACTTCATTGAAGTGCCCTGGAGCCTCTATGCCGGAGACCCTAACTGGGTACCGCCGTTAAAGATGGAGCGCAAAGACGCTCTATCCCCCAAAGCACCATTTTTTGACCATGCAGACTGGCAGGGCTGGGTTGCTTACGATGGAGGTAAACCTGTTGGACGTATCAGCGCTCAGATAGACCACCTTTATGAGCCGCGTTATGACGAGGCCGTTGGTTTTTTTGGATTTCTTGATGCGCCAGATGACCAAACTGTCTTTGATGCACTGCTTGCAAAGGCGTCTGGCTGGCTCAAAGAGCGTGATCGTACCCGGATGGTTGGGCCTTTCAATCTGGGCGTAAATCAGGAAGTCGGGATGCTGGTTGAGGGGTTTGATACACCGCCCTATTTCATGATGGGTCATAACGCGCCCTATCACGGTCAGCGATTGGATGATGCAGGATTTGTGGGCGTCCAGGATATGCTGGCCTATCTCATGGCACCGGACTACACCGTTCCACGAGTGGCGCAGATGCTGAAAAAAAGGTATCTCGGTGATGTGAAAGTTCGAGGTATCAACAAAAAAGATCTCGATGCCGAACTCGAGACCATGCGTGACATTTTCAATGATGCCTGGGCGAAAAACTGGAGTTTTGTACCCTTTACCCGGGAAGAATTTAATGCGGTGGGCAGGGAACTGCTAATGATCACGCCAGAAGATTTTCTGCAGATTGCCGAGATTGATGGCCGAGCTGTAGCTTTCATTGTGCTGCTGCCAAACGTTAACGCCCTTATCAAAGATCTCAATGGCAGGCTGCTGCCTTTCGGTTGGGCCAAGCTGCTGTGGCGAATCAAAGTCGGACCACTAACTTCCGGGCGAGTGCCGCTCATGGGTGTGCGTTCAGAATTCCACCATACCAAGCTTGGACCGGGACTGGCCTACGCGCTGATCGAGGCGGCCCGTGGTCCGGCGCTTAAGCGGGGTATGACCGAGGTAGAGTTGTCGTGGATTCTTGAGTCCAACGAAGGCATGCGTGGCATCATAGAATCGATTGGCGGTTATGTGTCCAAGCGATATCGCATGTACTCCAAAGACCTTTGAGTGCTCCTGCCGCGTCATCTGCTGCATCTCCATCATCTCCATCATCGGGATTGCCTCGTGTAGCCGTAGTGTTGGCTGGAGAGCGTCCTGGCGGTAATGCGCTTGCAAGAGCCTATGGTCTTGAGAGTTCTCTTTTAGTGGAACTCAATGGCCGACCCGTTATCGACTGGACCCTTAGCGCTATAGAGGGCTCGTCTATTGAATCTATGGTGTTGCTCGGTCCGGGGGCTAGTGTGACCCATCCGGTACTTGAGCACTGGAGATCAAAGGCATGCGTTGAAGTGGTTGAACCCGGTACAGGACCGGCAGCCAGCGCCGTAACTGGTACACGCAAAGCCAACACCTGGCCTGTGTTACTCACGGCAGCTGACCATGGCTTGCTCACGTCTGATCTGATTGATGAGTTTTGCAAGCAGGCGCAATCTGAAGCCCTTCGGAGTTCGGCTGACTTTGTTGTTGGATTGGTCGACGCCGCTGCTGTACGCCAGCGTTTTCCTGACAGCAGGCGCACATGGCTGAAATTTTCGGATGGTGCCTGCTGCGGCAGCAATCTGTTCTATCTGGCGACCCCGGCGGCTCTTGATGTGTTGCTCTTGTGGTCCAGGTGGGAAGCGTTGCGCAAAACCCCCTGGAAGATTGCCTGGGGAATGGGTCTGGTGGTCTGTGTTCGGTACCTTCTGGGGAACTTGAGTGTTGGGGATGCCTTTGCGGCACTGTCTGCTCGAGCCGGGGCCAGTGTGAGTTTCTGCAAGCTGACAGAGCCAGAGCTTGCGGTCGACGTCGATTCAGTGGCAGATCTTGATCTTGCCTGTACCGTGTTGCGAGAGCGGGATCGATAGCCATGCGTATTCTTGGATTATGTAATCCTCAAAGTGGTGGCAAGCCCGAGCGGCTCGGCGTTCTGAAACACTTTGCGCACTCTGTTACCGGTGCCAGCGTGCAGATGAAGGTAGCGGCTTCCGAGAGCATGGAGCAGGCAGAGGCGCTGCTGCATGAGGCACAACTTGGGGCTGCTGATGTGCTGGTTGTGAGCGGTGGTGATGGCACTATTGCTCATGCCTGTTCCTGGCTCTTGCATGGTGCTACCAGTGACTCCAATACCGGTTTGCCTACCATTGCCTTGTTGCCCGCAGGTTCAACCAACATGACCGCGTTTGATATCAACATGAACACGGACTGGCAGCGCTGTCTCGATACGTTTTTGGGCCATTTGGATACTTCAGGTGTGCGGCCCACAAGTTTAAGACCATTGGTTGATGTGACTGATGGTGATCGATGTCATGCGGGCTTCTTTGTCGGCGCAGGTGCAATTGTGCGCGGTATAGAATATTGCAACGATGTGCTTTGGGCTGGCGGTGCGGCACGTCAGGAGCGCACAGCCGGCCTCGCAATGGTACGTACAATCTGGGGCGTGTTGCGTCAGCAACCGCCTTTTGACCAGGTTGAAAAACTGAGTATTTGCGCGGCCATCGAAGATGGCAGTGAGCGCGCACATGAACCTGAATCGGGTGCTTTGCTGTTTGCAACCTCTACACTCGATAGGTTGGTTGTTGGTGTGCGGCCTTTTTGGGGAGAGCAAAACGACGGAGCTCTGCCATATGTCCTGGTCGACCGAGAAGCAAAACTTGCACGGAATCTACCTGGTTTGCTGGGTGTGCCTGGATTTCGTCGTCCTGTAGCTAGCCGCGGTTTTCACAGTCATAATTGCGCCGCTGTGGTGCTGAAAACCCAAAGCGCTTACGCGATCGATGGAGAACTGTTTGTCCCTCAAACTGGCAAACTCGAGCTCTCTGCGAGTAAGCCGTTACGCTTTCTGGCGTTGTAGGCCCTGAAGAAAACAATAACAGTAGTGAATAGTGAGATTTATTGAGTGCGCAAGCTGGTCGTAAAATTTGGCAAGTACCTGTTGCGCGGTTTAGGTGTTTTCCAGGCGCGTCACTCCCTGATTGCTACAACGCCGTTTCTCGATAATTCAACCTTTGATTGGGTTGGTGATTTTGAGGAGCAATGGCGCAAGATTCGAAGTGAGTTGGATCATGTGCTGGAACACCCGGAGGACATTCCAGCGTTCCATCAGCTTTCTCCCGATCAAAAGCGTATTTCCAAAGGTGATAACTGGAAGACCTTTCCCTTCTGGGTGTTCGGTAAACGTCTGGATGATAACTGTGGTGTTTGTCCCCAAACAGCAGCGTTGCTGGATGATCTGCCCGGGCTGCAGAACGCCTGGTTCTCAATACTCGCGCCGCGCTACCATATTCCACCGCACAAAGGCCCTACCAAAGCTGTGGTACGGGTGCATCTGGGCTTGCGGGTTCCTGAAGACCATGAGCAGTGCTGGATTCGCGTGGACGATGAGCGCTATGCCTGGCAGGAAGGCAAAGTGGTTTTGTTTGATGACACCTATGAACACGAGGTGCAAAACCATACTGACGAGCTGCGTGCGGTGTTATTTGTTGATGTTTTACGGCCGATGGACAGGCTGGGTAGTTGGGTGAATTCTCTGTTATTGGCACTGGTGCGCTCTTCTACCTATGTTCAGGCCCCCTTGAAGAATCTGCGTGACTGGAATCGCGCTCACCCTCCACGGTAACGGCGCTATCGATGTTGATTGATCTCAAAACCTACGACGGCCCAACCGATGTGCATGCAGATGTGGTGGTGGTTGGTGGGGGGGCAGCTGGCCTGACTCTGACCCGGGAGCTGTTGGCCGGGGGTAAAACCGTTGTTGTACTCGAGAGTGGCGGAACCGATTTTGACGAAGGGGTTCAGGCACTTGGTGCAGGTGCAGATCTGGGTATGGAATATTACCCGCTTGAAGATAGCCGATTGCGATTTCTTGGCGGCACAACAAATATCTGGGGTGGTCGCAGCGTACCGCTATGCCCCATTGATTTTGAATACCGGGACTGGGTGCCGCATAGCGGTTGGCCAATCAGCTATGCCGATCTGAAACCCTATTATGAGCAGGCCCATGCAGACCTGGAGCTTGGTGCTTATGAATACAGCGATGAACTTTGGGGTCAGCTAAATACTCATGCGCCAGATTTTGATGAGAGTCTGTTGCAAACCATGTTCTGGCGGTTTGATGAACAGCGCGAACGTTTTGCCCAGCTCGCGCCTTCTGAACTTGCTTCCAACTCCAATTGCAGAATCTTTCTCAATGCCAATGTGACTGGTCTTACTGCCCGGGAAAATGCCGATGGATTGGCTGCGGTTACGGCACAATCGCTTAGTGGTGTCTCGATCAGGGTCCAGGCTGAGAACTACGTGCTGGCCACAGGCGCAGTTGAAAATGCCCGATTGCTGCTGGCCTCGGATGAGGTGGAGAGTAGCGGAGTTGGCAATCGCCATGACCAGGTTGGACGTTATTTCATGGAACACCCGCATGCTCGACTGGCTACTGTCGATCATTCAGATGCCTCTATCGCGTTTGCGGTGTGGTCTGCATTTCGAAAGCGCTTTCGCCCGGAGGGTGGCATTCCTATCGCGCCGGTCTTGATGCCAGCTCCTGAATTACAGAGGCGCGAAGCCATTCTGAATACAGCGCTAACCTTCAAGTTACAGCGTCCGCCAGAGCGAGGTGCACCGCTCAATCGACGCCTCTATCTAAGTCTCAAACATCAGCTCAACCCGACAAAAACGGGACGTGCGTTGTGGCACGGCTATCGCTCAGGAAAAAAGGCGTTGCAGCGCTCGCTGCGCGATCGATTTGAGCAGATGCGGATCAACATGGGTCTGACGGGATTACATATAATGGTGCGGGCAGAGCAAGCCCCTAATCCTGCCAGTCGGGTTGTTTTGAGCCCTCAGTCTGATGCTCTGGGTGTCCGTCAGGCGGACTTGGACTGGCAGCTCAATGCCCAGGATACCCACACTCTGCAAGTGCTGAGCCGGGTGCTTGGTGATGAGTTTCAAAGGCTCGGCGTTGGACGCGTACAAAAGGCCCAATGGTTAGAAGGTATTGAGGCACAGCTCGCTGTTGCCTGGCCGGTTGACCCCTCTATCGGCAATCATCCGATTGGTGGCTATCACCACATGGGCACAACACGCATGAGTGACGACCCAAGAAATGGAGTGGTGGATCTAAACTGCCGGGTACACAATTATGCAAACCTGTATATCGCCGGCAGTTCTGTATTCCCTACAGGGGGCTGGGCGAATCCTACGCTCACTATCATTGCCCTCGCACGCCGATTGGGGCGTCAGCTGGTTGACGGAACGCCTGGAGAATAGGGTGCGCTCGCCGTGCAAAGGATGTGTGACGGGGGGCGATAACCGTGGTAGTTTGCGCCGCTTGTCGCTATTTTGAGTTGAACTATTGAAAGCCATCATCCTTAGTGCCGGCCAGGGGCGCCGTCTCCTGCCGCTGACCGAAAATACGCCGAAGTGCGCCCTGGATGTGGGGGGCAAAAGTGCGCTGCAATGGCAACTGGAGCAGATCTCAAAAACCGACCTCGATGAGGTGGTGGTGATGACCGGCTTCCATGCGAACATTGTTGAATCTATTGCAGCCGCATCCACCGGGGTTGCTGCACGAACTACCCATAACCCGTTTTACGCGGCCTGCGATAACCTGGGTACCTGTTGGCTTGCGCGCCCCGAAATGGATGGCGACTTTGTCGTCATCAACGGCGACACGCTGTTTGAGGCCGCTATTTTGCAGCGTCTGCTTGAGTCAAAAGCCGACAATGCGGTAACTCTGGTCATCGATCGAAAGGGCGACTACGACGATGATGACATGAAGGTTGTGGAGCAGGATGGCAAGCTTCTGCGAGTAGGCAAGAAATTGCCGGGTGAACCTGTGAATGCCGAGTCGATTGGCATGATGGCGTTTCGTGGTGCCGGTCCTGAGCTGTTTAGTGCCAAGCTGGATGCAATGATGCGGGATGAAACCAGTCTGAAACGTTGGTACTTGTCTGCGGTTGATGAAATGGCCCAGAACGGCGATGTGGGTGTCTGCTCAATTGAAGGGCTGGACTGGTGCGAAATTGATGATGCGGCGGACCTGGCGCACGCAGCAACGGTCGTCGCTAACTGGTAATTGGTTAGATATGTCTGATTCGTTTATCAACAAGACCATTGAGACCTTCGGTTACCCCGACACTCTGATACGCGAGTACGATCACTGGTGTGTTCTGCTTCGTCCAGCCCAGGTGACGCTGGGTTCGCTGGTGCTTGCCTGTAAAGATCCAGCCAAAAAATATAGTGAAATCACCGCCGAGGCGTTTGCTGAGCAGGCGCAGGTGGTGAAAGACATTGAGCGCGTCCTTGAGCAGTTTGTGCGCTTTGAGAAGATGAACTACATGATGCTCATGATGGTTGATCCGGATGTGCACTACCATGTGCTGCCGCGCTACTCACAGCCGCGGAAATTTCAGGGGGCGTCAGATGCGGAGTTTCGGGCTCTGGAATTTATCGACGCCGGTTGGCCTGCGTTGCCTGCGTTGGGTGAGCCGACGGCGACCACCCCGGAGCAAAACGCCGAGCTGGTCAAGCACCTCAAATCACTCTGGTAGCCGGTCTGGTACGTCAGTTGCCAGTCTCTGGCTCCTCTGCTGTTTCAGGGGCCGGGTCTCTGTTCGGAAGAGTCACAATTTCTACGCCGCCTTTTCCGGTGGCAACCAGCCGGCGCTCATTGAGATCGTAATCAATTGAGGAACTGCGCAGTGTATTTCGCTGTTCCTCAAGCAGAGCATTGCCTTTCAGTTTCAAGCGATCGTTGTGCCGGAAGTATTCGATTTCCGTGGCCTTGGCATCCACCTCGCGTGCCCCGGTTTCGTCGAGCATCCAGACTCGTGCAGGATTGCCAGTTACTTTGATGCTTTTGGGATCGTCGACATCGCCTAGCAACGTGGCGTTGTCAGCGCGAATAAACCAGTCTGGTCCATCCAGGCGAAAATTGCCCTTGAAATGCAGGGAACGGGGACCTTTGCTGCCGTCGGACAAGGTTTCTCTGGTTTCCCAGGCTTGCTCCGCCCGAATCACCATAGTCTCGCCGTCATCGAGTCCAGGCGCTTCTATCGCTGAAGCGGTTACACTATGCAGCGCCGCCATATAGAGCGTAGCCAGAGCGGGCAAGGCACGGCGGATTGCGGCGCGTGAGCGCTTGGGTGGCGAGAAATATGGCGAGAAGCAGAGATTTAGGAGAGTTCGGCGCATCGGTGCGATAATAGGTAATGCGTTGGCATAAAGCGACATCACTGTGATTGTAGATCGTTACATCACCCGACAAATCATGGGGCCGATGCTGCTGATTATTGGGCTTTTGGTGGCACTTTTTGTGACCTACAGCCTAACCCGGTTTTTGACGGATGCGGCGAGCGGCCTGCTCAACCTCGCCGAAGTGTCCAAAGTAACGGGCTATCGCGGCACGATTGCGCTTGAGGTACTCATTCCAATCAGCCTTTATATTGCCATTGTGATGGGGTTGGGCAGGCTCTACAGCGATTATGAGATGGATGCCTTACGCAGCGCGGGTGTATCTCGTGCGCGCTTGCTGCGGCCAATAATCCTGCTTGCGTTAGCCGTTGCCGTGCTTGTCTGGATAGCTTCCCTGTGGCTGCGTCCCTGGGCTTACACCAGTATTTATGAACTCGAAGCCCGCGCGGAAGCCAGCGATGAACTGAGTCGAATCAAGGCTGGTCAGTTTTATCACTACGACGATCAGGATCGTACCGTCTATGTTCGCGAACGACGGCGCAACTCGGATGAACTGGAAGGCGTATTTGTTCGTACTCGTACTGGTGATGCGGTTGAGGTCATTGCCTCGTCTACGGGTCAGGTGAGTGAGTTTGTCACGGCAACAGAGCATGAGTTACGGCTGCTGAACGCGCGAATTCTCAGAGCTGAGCGGGGTAACTTCAACCTGCTTGGAGAATTCCAGGAATTTCGTCTGAGCATACCTGCGGCGGTGGTGGAACCGCCGCCATACAAAAGCAAATCGGCCTCATCCACTGAGCTTGCCTCGTCGGACAACCTCGAGGACAAGGCAGAACTGCAGTGGCGGCTATCAACGGGTCTGTCCGCCTTATTGCTTGCTCTGTTGGCGGTGCCCTTGAGCCACTCTCTGCCCCGGCAGGGGCGCTACGCAAAAATCATGATTGCAGTTGGTATTTATGCGGCTTACTACATTCTAATGGGCGTGGCTCGTACCTGGGTCGAGCAGGGTACTCAGAGTACGCTGTTGTGGGTGCCCGCCTTGTTACTTGGGGTGGTGATATTCGCTTACGCTCCCTGGCGGCGAGGGGAGCTGTAGTGTTTAAGCAGCTTGACCGATATCTGATCATTAGCATGCTCAAGGCGCTGGTGCCTGTAATGCTTATGCTGCTGGCGCTGTTCAGCTTTTTAGCCCTGGCGGAAGAGCTGGAAGATGTGGGCGAAGGTCGCTACGTCGCAATGGACGCGGTGACTGTGGTGGGCTTAACCCTGCCAAACCGGCTGCTCGATCTGTTGCCCGTGATGCTTCTGCTTGGCGCGCTGATTGGTCTTGGCGGCCTTGCGGGTAACTCTGAACTTACCGCCGCTCGCGCGGCGGGACGTTCACCCTGGCAGCTTATGCGGCCCCCGTTGTTAACCGCTCTGGTGGTAGGGATTGCGCTGTTGGTTGCGGCACAGACTGTGGTCCCAGCGGCTGAGCAACGGGCAGAAATGTTACGCGCCAAAGCCATTGATGACGTATCTGTGAATCATACAGATACCACGGACGATACCTGGACGCGCAGCAATAACCAGATTGTTAAGGTGGGCACCATTGGTGAAGGTGGTCGCCTCGAAGACGTTGAGATTTACAGCTTCGATGACCTTGGCTTGCTCAGTGTGCGGCAGGTCGCCATGGCAGATGTTGTTGGCGAGCGCCAATGGCAGCTCAAAGATGTACACCTGCTTTCTGCTGATGTGCTGGCGGAAGAAGGGGGGATCAATCGCGCAACAGCCGAAGGAACTGCGCCACAAAATGATCTGGCCATTGAGCGCTGGCAGGTAGATTTGGCAGAAAAGCGCTTGTCTGTTCTTGCATTACCGGCAGCATCATTGAGCCTGATTGATTTGCGCCAGCGTATTTTACGGGGTGAAGAAAATCAGCTGGATGTACACGGTTTGCGGGTACTTCTTTGGCAGCGCCTTAGCTTGCCGCTGGCAGCGATTGCCATGGTACTTCTGGCATTACCGTTTGTGTTTGGCTCAACCCGGGTGCTGTCGGTGGGGGAGCGGGTGACCTTTGGGGTGATCGCGGGTGTCGTTTTTTACCTGCTGGAACAATCCAGCGCACACATGGCGGTGATCTACCGTCTCAACCCGGTGGTAATGGCTGTGCTGCCTGAGTGTCTGATCTTGCTGGTTGTAGGTAACTGGCTGCGCAAACTCGACTAGGCGGGATTCTGGGAGTCTGGCCGCTCATTGAATACCGGGTCGGTGTTCGAATCGCCGAAGTCGCCTACGTACAGCCTGCTGGTAAAGTGGTTGTCGTTAAATTCCAGTAGCCGAAATGACGCCGGAGCTGTGACCTGATTGCTCGACGCCGACGCAGTGCAATAGCAGGGCGTATTGGCAACCTGGTAACTCAGGTTTTGATGTAGATGGCCATGTACCAGTGCCGTAACCTTGCGCGGATTTTGTTGCAGTAGATCCTGTAATTCCTGCGCGTCTAGCAGGTTTTTCCGAGGCTTGGCCAGACGATGGGTAGCGGGGTGGTGCAAGGCCAATAACAAGGCAGCGTCATCAATGCTGTGTTCCTTGAGCCAGCGGGCAAGCCTTGCGCGCTGGGTGGCACCCAGTTGTCCGTCAGCCCGAGTGAGGGGTGCGGGGTAGGCGCTCGACAAACCAACTATCTTTACCTGGTTCACCTTGAGAAGTCGCGGCCAAATGTTTCCAGCGATATTTTGCTTCGAATTGTCACCAAAGACATTCAGATCTCCAAGTTCCTGCTGCCAATGCGCCAGCGAATCGGGCGCATAGAGATCGTGGTTGCCCGGAACCAGCATGACGGGCACTTGCTCACTCAGGCGTTGCAGCCAGGGACGGATCTGCCGCATTTCTTCACGCAGGCCGATATGCAACAGATCACCGGTTAACACAATGGCATCTGGAGTCAGTGCCATGACCGCCTCAGTGGTCGCCTCCAGCGTGCGTTGCGAATGGTGATATTGACGTTTGCGTCGCCAGGACAGCCAGCCCAGCGCCCGTTTGCTCATTAACTGACGCAGACCCACCGCGCTCAGCGAGCTGCTATGGGGGTCTGTGATATGGGCGATTCGAGTGATAGACACAGCCTTGGATTTGATGGTCAGTTTTACCGAGTGGTCGAGGAAGAATCGGTCGTTAGGCGATGAACCGGTTATACTTCGTGCGCCGCCAGGCAACGCGCCTGCCCAGTTCTAGTTGCGAACCTTAACACCATGATTTACCTGCATATACTCGGCGATTCTTCAATTTCGCTGTGGGGCCTTGATGCGACGCAGCGGTTGCAACGCCAGCTCGCCCAATTCACCGATTTTAGCCCCATTGATCAGATCACCGAAGGACCTGGTCTGGCTGGCCCCGTCCTGGTTGTCAGTGCTGCCTATTTGTTTGAACCCAAGACGCTTGAGGGGTTGGTGGGCGCTGGTTATGGCGCGTTGCGCTGCGCAGACGATGGCATGCTTGCCGCGGTTTACGCGGCCCCGGAGGACGCCTATGCGGCGGCTCAGGCGCTCAACAGCCAGGACGCTGGAGCTTTTAAGGTGTTGGGTGTGGAGGACCTCGCGTCCTTTGACGGATTCCTGCGTAAAGTTGAACCACCGCTACTTGCGCGAGTGGACGATGCGTCGGCACCGCGGCTTGAAAGCGTTCTGTATGGCAACGCGTACAAGGGCATTACCGACCTGGTCACCAAGTGGTGGTGGCCGCGTCCGGCACGGGTTGTGGTGGGCTGGTGTGCCAATGCCGGCATATCACCAAACGCCGTGACGCTTTTTGGGCTGGCGCTGATGCTTGCCAGCTGCTGGCTGTTCTATTCCGGCTATTACGCTCTGGGGTTGTTCGGCGGTTGGATAATGACCTTCCTGGATACCGTTGACGGCAAGCTTGCGCGCGTCACCATTACGTCCAGTAAGCTCGGCCACGTGCTGGACCATGGTATGGACATTATTCATCCACCATTTTGGTATGTTTTTTGGGGCTTGTCTTTGCCGCTACACCTCGATGGATTTTCGCCCTGGCTTGGGTATTCCATTTCTACCTGGTGTGCTTTGGTTGTTGGTGGTTATGTTGCAGGTCGATTGCTGGAAGGGGCCTTCCACGCTTTGGGTGATTGTTCGATGTTTGCCTGGCGACCTTTTGATGCCTATAGCCGGCTGATAACGGCTCGACGTAACCCTTGCCTGATTCTTCTGACAGTTAGCATTTTGTTCGGCTCTCCAGAATGGGGCTTTTACGCCGTTGTGGTTTGGACGCTGCTCAGCTCAGCACTCATGGTTGTGCGTTTGGCACAGGCAGCGTTTGAGCGATTGCGTAGCGGACCGGTTAGTTCCTGGCTTGCTGATCCGGAGGCTGCGGCGCGAGAGCATCCAGCAGCCTTTGTCACCTTCTCTGGAACCCGCAGTGCCTATGGCGAGGCAGCAGCTCCGCTAGCCGAATCAGCAGATTCGGGCGCTGCTACCTGATGAGCAGTGCTGTTGCGTCGGGGGCGGATGTGACACCGGTACCTAAGCAGTCTGTTGAATCTATTGTCGCCGCGCGGTTGGGGGTAGATAGGGAAGCGTTTGTCTCTACCGAGATAGATGATGCTGATCTGGCATCGCTGCTTAAGGCGTTGCAAGAAAGGTATGGTTCTTCGATTAAAGCGGTGTTGCTTTACGGTTCCTACACCCGGGGTGCTCGAGATTCGCTGGTTGATCTTTATGTGTTGCTCGATGGGTACCCTGCGGTACTGCCCGGGTGGCAGGTTTTGGCGAACAAAATATTGCCACCAAACGTTTACCAGCTTGAGGCTGAAACTGGTGTGCGCTGCAAGTACGCGCTAATGCCGTTGCGCCAGTTCGCTCGGCGTCTGGATCGAGACTTCCACTCGTATTTTTGGGCAAGGTTTGCGCAACCCTGCCAACTGCTCTATGCAAGTGATGGCGTTACCGCAAAAACTCTGGTGACGGCTCTTGCTGCGGGCGTCCGGCGCTTTCTTCGGGAGACTTCAGTTGCTCCCGGCATGGATGCAGCCCGTATTGCGGCAGATTCGAAGGCTGCCTTTGTCGAAGGCTTGCGACTCACCTACGGTTGTGAGCTGCGAGCGGAGAGTCAGTTCCGTGCCGGCGAACTGGTGGCGAGCAATGCAGAGTATTTTGAGGCGCTTGGCGAGGCGTGGAGCGATGAGCAGCTCGCTGAGCAGTTAGCCTCGCCAGATACTTTGCTCTTTGGTTCAGCTCGCTGGCCGCTACGCTCAGCGCTTGGAAAGTTCTTGAGTATTGCGCGGCTTGTTAAGGCTGCCGCGACATTTAACGACGGTTTTGAATATCTGCTTTGGAAAATTGAGCGCCACTCTGGCATTTATATTGAACCCACTGCGCTGCAGCGAAAACTGCCTCTGATGTTTGGTTGGCCACTGTTCTGGCGTTTGTATCGCCTTGGTGCGTTTAAGTAACCCCCGTGGCAAATACCCCACAAGACTCGTCTGGCGATCGTGAGCCAGTATCCAGGGTTTGGAATAACTTTGGTCAGCTAGTGACTGGTCGACTGGTTAGCGCGGTACTCACGCTTGTTGCCACTGCCGTGATGGCTCGATCGCTTGGCCCTGCCGAGTTTGGTGTTGTGGTGCTTATGCACACCTATGTGCTGACAATGCGTGCTCTGTTTAATCTCAAGCCTGCTGAGACCTTTGTTCGGTTCGCCGTTCCGCTCATCGATAAGAACGATCTGGCAGGTATTAATCAGCTGCTTGGTCTGGTGCGCAGTTTTGAATGGGTGACCATGCTCGTTGCCACCATGCTTGCGGTGATGCTGGTGCCGCTTGTTGGCCCCTGGCTTGGGTTGCCAGACTCCGCCGTTGTTGTGCTTATGGCTTATTCGCTTGTACTGCTTGCATCACCGGTGGGTACAGCGCGGGGGTTTTGTCGTGCTACTGAGCGCTTCGACGTACTGCGTGGTGCGCTCGCTATTGGTCCTGCCGTTCGACTTTGTGGGGTACTACTTGCCTGGTATCTCGATGCCACCTGGGAGTACTTTGCAGCCGCCTGGGGTGTGAGTCTTTTAGTGTCATACCTTTACCTGTGGGTTCGTGGAGCCCGACTCATTCGCGAATCGGGGTATAAGCCGGTGCATATCCCCTGGCGTCTGGCGAACCAGAAATACCCGGGTCTGCCCGGATTTGTTGGTGTTGTTTATGCGCAAGGCATTCTCGATCAGTTGCCTCGCCATCTCATCACGTTGCTCATTGGTGGTTTGCTGGGTGCAGCGAGCGCTGGCTTGTATCGGATCGCGCGCGAGATTGCCGACGTACTTGCAAAACCGGTACAGCTTATCCGCCAGGCGGCCTTCACAGAGATAACCCGGATCGGTTCCAGAGACAACACGGCGCTGTCAGGCGTTTTTGTTCGCTATGGCCTGCGGATGGTTGGTCCAGCCGTTGTTCTGGTTGGTTTGGCCAGCTGGTTTCGCGACGACCTGCTTACCCTCATTGGCGGGCCAGAGTACGTCGGTGCAGGGGTGTTGCTAGTGTTGTTGCTGGTTGCGGCAGCGGTGGACCTGGTTGCTGCTATTTTGCGTCCGATCAGTTATGCACTAGGTAAAGCGATGGTGGCACTCAGAGTGCAGGTAATGGCAATGCTGACGTACCTCGGCACCTTTGTAGCTTTCAGTAGCAGTTATGGTCTTGTGAGCGTTGGGTTGGCCGCTATCGCTGCAGCAACCGTTACCTTGGTGCTGCTTGGGTCTTTGGTCTGGCGCTGGTCCAGCGCTCGCTAGGAAGCGTTCTGACCTCGGGTGGCGCGGTCAACGGCTGTGATGATGGCATCAACCTGCTCGTCGCTATGGGCGGCACTTAGGGAACAGCGGATGAGGCTGGAACCGTCTGGCGATGCGGGCGGCACAATCAGGTTGGTGTAAACCCCCTCTGCAAGGAGCCGGTGCCATACCGACAGTGCGTACTCCGGGGTCTCACAGCGTACCGCCACAACAGGGGAGGCCTGGGGGCCCAGCGTGAGTCCCAGTGCGGTAAGTCCGTCGTAGAGCTTTCTGGCCGAAGCCCATAACTTTTCTCGGCGTTCAGGCTGGGCTCTGAGCAACCTGAGCGCGGCGCGGGTACTGGCGACAACGGAAGGGCAGGGCGACGCAGTGAAAATAAATGGACGTGAGCTGTAGCGAAACAGAGATAAGGCTTCGTGTCGGCTAACGCAGTAACCGCCGGTGGCGCCCAGGCTCTTGCTGAAGGTGCCAACAATGAAATCTACCCGGTCGAGTACGCCGTTTTGTTCGGAAAGGCCGCGGCCATGCTCACCCATGGTCCCCAGCGAATGGGCCTCGTCGACCAGCAACATCGCGCCGTACTTTTCACATACATCACAAAATTCAGAAAGGTCCGGGTAATCGCCGAGAATGCTGTAGAGCCCTTCAATGGCAACAAGCGCCTTGCTTGCGCGATCTCCCAGCCTGCGCAAGCGCTTGTCCAGGCTCGCTGGATCGCTGTGTTTGAAGCGAAAAACATCCGCGCCGGACAGCTTGCAGCCGTCGTAGAGGCTTGCGTGGGCATCGGCATCAAGTAAAACCGCATCACCCGCGCCGACTAGAGCAGCAATGGTGCCCAGGTTTGCCCCGTAGCCCGTCGAAAACAACATAGCATGGGGATAACCATAGAAATCTGCGATTTCTTGTTCCAGTAGCTCGTGATCAGCGTAGTTGCCGTTCGCAACCCGGGAACCCGTGGTTCCAGTACCAGACTCAGCCAGTGCTTTTTGGCCGGCCTCAATACACTCCGACTCAAAAGTCAGACCAAGATAGTTGTTGGTTCCAGCAAGGATGGTTGGCGCGCCGTTAACGATGGCGGTCGTGGCATCAACCATTCGTTCCATGCGCACCTGGGTGGGGTTGGTACCCAGCGCCATAAGATTGTCGCGCTTGGTTCGGGCCTCATCAAACTTGTCGAGCAGACTCAAGCGACACCCTGCTCTTTCACAGCCTCCGCGAGATCTGCGATGGTTTGTATGTTTGCCAAGCTGTCCAGATCGATATTGATATCGTAGTGGTCTTCAACGTCGGTTATGAATTCGAGGACCACCACGGACTCCAGGCCGAGACTGTTTATCGGCGTGGCGTCATCGATCATGGTTTGATTATCGCTTAAGAAACCCTGGAGAATTTTCTTCAGGTCAGAGGAAATATCACTCATGTTTACTGCTGGATGCGTTAACGGAGAACTGTACTCAGGCGACAACGCTATCTGCGATAGCAAAATCCTGGTGCGCCACCTGGGTCTCTGCTGTTCTTACGCGCTCCAGATAATCCAGCTTCGCACGCGAGCGCGAAAGCTTGCCTGAAGAGGTGCGTGGCAGCGTGCGCGAAGGCACCAGGTCTACGTGTACGGTAATACCAAACTGAGCCTGCACTTTGCTAATCAGTTCTTCAGCCAATTCTGGCTCTGTATGGCGAGATTCAACCACCATGACAACCGATTCGCTGCTGTTGGCTTCATTTACCGAGAACGCAGAGACGTTGCCCATGCGAACCTTGGGGACACTTTCAGCGATGTACTCAAGATCTTGTGGCCATATGTTGCGGCCATTGATGATGATGACGTCCTTGCGGCGCGCCGTAATCACCAGCTGATCACCCATGAGGTAACCGATATCGCCGGTGTCCAGCCAGCCATCAGCTGACAGAACATTGTCGGTGGCTTCCTGATTCTGGAAGTAACCCGTCATAACGGAAGGGCCCTGCAGGCAAATTCGTCCACAAATCCGCTCAGGCAACTCGTTGCCTTCATCGTCACGGATAGCGAGTTTGTAGCTGGGAAGCAGATTGCCGCAATCAACAAACTCCAGACCTTCCCGGTCGGAGTCTGCGTCGGTTGGATCAAACGGCGTGGCTCTGCCGAGATCGGTCATGTCGTACTTATCAACCAGATCAATGCTGACACCCTTGTTGAGTGGCACAAAGCTGACAGCAAGCGCGCACTCGGCCATGCCGTAGCAGGGTACAAAGGCTTTTGGATTGAACTTGCTGGCTTTCAGCAGATCTGCGAACTGCTTCAGCGGCCCAGGATGGATTCGCTCTGCTCCGACGCAAGCAGCGCGCCAGTTACTCAGGTCGTAGCTTTCGCTGTCTGCGACCCGCAGTCGCTTTGCAGCCAGTGCGTAGCCAAATGGGGGACTTGAAGAAATAGTGCCGCGATTGTCAGAAAGCAACTTCAGCCAGACTCTGGGACGCATCGCAAACGTGCGCGGGCTCAGATAATCGGCAGATCGCTGGCTTGCCATGGGCAGGAGCACAAAGCCAACCAATCCCATGTCGTGGTAGTACGGAAGCCAGGACACAAAGCGGTCGTTTTCGTCGATGTTCAGGCCGTACTTGCAGATCTCGTGCAAGTTCATCAACACGGCGGCCTGTGATACTTCGACGCCACGCGGAAAAGACGTGGAGCCTGAGGTGTATTGCAGGTAAGCCGGCTCGTCGCCAGTAAAGGGCTCAAGAACACAATCGTGGTCTTCGGGCAGCGCGTCAAATACGTCCGCCTCGCCAACCAACGCCAGCTCAAGACCTTCGCAGGCACTGTGGAGCAGTTTGCTGTGCGATGCAGGAGCTACTGCAACGGCAGCGCCGCAGGTTTGAAGCATCTGATGAATCTGGCTGGTCCACGCATCGCCACCGCCTAGCTGCAAACCAGCAGGCAGAGCAACGGGTAGCAAACCCGCATATTGGCTGGCAAAGAAAAACCGCATGAACAGCGGATCGGTTTCTGCAACGATGGCTACGCGATCACCCCGCTTCAGGCCCAGGCCCATGAGCTTGCGGGCAAGTACCTGTGCTTCGACGCACAAGGTTGCATAGCTCAGTTCACTTTCGAGTGAGCCTTTGCCGTCGTAGAAGTTGTAGCCAGTATTGCCTTGTGCGGCATACTCAAGCGCCTCAACGAGGTTTGCGAACCCCTCGCTTTTTACAGGGCGGGCTGCAGACGATACAGATTGGGTCGTGCCGTTAGCCGGTACGGTGGAACAGTCGCTGGTCATAAGTGTGCTAAAACTCTTTTTCTGGCCAAAAGCCCGGAGTGCGGTAGTGCACGCCGGACGTCGTCAAACATTTTTGGCGATGTTTGCCTAAACCGTCCCCGGATCAGGTTAGATCGCTCTAATTTTCGTTCTGCTTTAATGCCTGTTCTTCCCAAGAAGACTAGTCATTAAAGCCAATGTTCGTTTAGTTCAGCGCAACCAGGCGCTTTCTAAATCTCTTTTACTTACTTCCGAATGCCTATGTTCATTTTGAAACATCGGCCTAGCTCACTCTCATCCATCTCTACCCAAATCGAATCCATACACCCAGGCGATTGCGAAGCGAACGGCAACACACTCTTAGGATGCGAGCAGCAACCATGTTTCTGGTTGTCTGCATATTGAGTTCGGAGCCAAGTCCGAGGTCTCAAAACGCTGATTTCGAAGAACCCCATTTGGGGGCCACCGAATCTCAATCTCAAACGAACAAACTACTGTTTTAGCAAAGTTTTTAGCAGCTGCCCCGGTCCGATAACCTGGTGAATCCGGAGCTTCTCAGTGGCTAACCATGACCACTCAGAAGCGGCCAATAAATGCACGGCCGCAACGGTGGGCAAAGATATACTTTTCAGCACTATGAAGCAATTATGATCTAACGATGAAAACATAATGGAGGGTATGCAAAATTCTCATTACGTGAACCAGATCTCAGTTCTGAGGCGTTTGATGCAGTTTAGTTGTCTGATCGATCGCGAAGAAATCACTTTTTCTCAGTTAAAACAGCTATTTAGTTGCTTAATATGCGGCAAAATTTACATTTCGAGCCGCAGTTGTGACAGCAAAAAAGCCTATAAGTTGCCAATTAGTCCGTAATCCAGGGATCAGCCCAACGATTGTGGCTAACCATCTGTTTAGTCGGCTTCCTTCTTAGGGGGCCATGCCCACCGCCAACCGAATGACCGACCGGCACATGAGCTGCGGTGTACCAGTCGTCCGGCAGTGCCAGCAACTCGCGAATCTTCGGCTCTTCCATGCACAGAAGCGTTGTGAGCACACATCCCAACCCCTCGTTGCGGGCGGCCAGCAGAAAATTTTGAACCGCGGGATAGACTGATCCGCCACCGACAACCGTGGGCCTGGGCTGATCGATATCAGTGATTGCCATGATTGTTGGGTTGAAGCAGAACACGGCGATGAGGGGAACCTCACCTAAATGACTCGCGAGATAGTCGCCGGCGTCGAGGGCTCTAGCTGAGCTCGATTGTTCGTCCGCAGGCATGCTTTTCATCTTCTCCCGATAACCAATGGTGTAGTTATCCCAGAGCGGCTTGTACAGTTTTTGCATCACCTGTTTTTTAGCCGGATCGTCCACCGCCACTATTCGCCAGGGTTGAACGTTGCCGCCACTGGGTGCCCAGGTTGCCGCCTGGAGCAGTCGATCGATGGTTTTGGGGTCTATCGGGTCGCTCTTGAGTCGGCGTACCGCTCGCAAGGTGCTCATGGCGTCATAGATTTCCATCGGCGGTTTCTCCGTTATTTGTAACTGACAGTGCTGTTTTGCGCAGAATACTGGTTTGGTTAGTCTGAATAGCTGACGCCGAGGCCGGCGCGCGCATCCGTATTAATTCCATACTGGGGAATTGGGTAGCGCAGGCCGTTACGGCTCAGTGCCCTCATGCCTGCTATGGCTTTGGGCAGGTATTTGGGCGGCATGGCCATGAGTAGTTCGTCTTCCATAACGCCGCCATAACGACGTTCGGCAAAGCAGGGTATCGACAGCGATGGTTCGCCTGTTGCCAGCGCCCGGCCCCAGGAATCTGCGCAAGCAGACTCGCCGACGCAACTCCAATCAAACTTTTTATAGCCGTTCCACTGCAGACCGTTGATGAGAATGATCATTTGCGCAGGGGTTGCGTAGATAAGACAGATATCGGGCGGATTGAGTCTGCCGCTTGCAAGCGGGCTAACAGCCATCGCCTCATATTTGCCGTGCGCAACCACATCCATCGCTTCCTGGTGCTTGTTCGATTCCTCGACGTTTTCAAACCAAACCCCGGCCATATGTTCACCGGATAGCCACTGCTCACTGCGTGGGTGTAAACCGATAACCGTGGCGCACTGGGCGCCGACCAGATCTTCAGCGGTGATACCAACGGTCCAGCCATTGCGAGCTGCCTGGCCAACAATTTGGTCAGTGGTGTGTACCTGGTTGGGGCGGCGCAGGCGGTCGATGTGATCCAGCTGATTGGCCGACTCAAACAACTTCATGCCAATCGGGGTGGTGCGCAGTCGTAACAGATTATTAAGCTCATTCATTAACGAGGGCCAATCAAAGGTATCGGTATCTCGGCCGATGATGTTGCTGTCCTTACCATCCTGTGGACCATCCTTTGGGTCACCCTTTGTTTGTTGGTCTTGGGACTGTTCCATGGATTGTTCCTCAGTTTGATATTGCGACTGGTTTGCTTTTTGTACGGATTAAAACTAAGGCTGTAGCAGAAAAGCTCTGACCACCTTGGCGAGGCTTTTGGGTTGATCGTAGTGAACCTGATGCCCCGCACCTGCAATTTCCTGATGCTGAGCTGGTACCTGGCTGCTCAGTGCCGTCATTCTTTGGTGCCATTGATCTTTGGAAAACCGACCGCTGTAACCGTCGACGGGAAACTGTCCTGCCCAGTAAAGATGACCCAGGTCACCCGTAACTACCAGTGTCCTTGCCTTAACAGCTTGCCAGAAGTCAAAGCTCAGGTTCTCGTTCATCCCCAGAAAAACTTCCTGGGCGCGCGCGTCAAAGGACCAGATCAGCCCGTCACCCGGTTGTGGTGCAGGTTGCGTACCCCAGCGGGCGAGCTGTTCGGCCCATTCAGGGGTTAGTCCGGGATTGTTGATTAACAGGCGCTCGGTTGCCATTGCCAGATCTTTCAGCACTCGTTGCGATTTGGCTTCATTTGCTGTGGCTATTGCTCGATCGAATGACGCGGCAAGATTGGCGAGTGGTTGGCCTGAAGATTGCTCATCGGGAGGGGGTCCAAGACCTTCGATAAGCGTGAGTGTTTCCACCTCATCCGCGTAGATCCCTGAGAAATTTGCGCAGATATGACCACCCAGACTGTGTCCCAATAGATGTATCCGTGACGCTTTCAAATGACGCTGCAGCTGCCTTAGATCCATCAGAAAATGGGTGATTGCGTAGTGCCCGGGTTTGAAGCTCTTGCCGTGGCCACGCAGGTCAGGCATGACACAATAAAACTGGTCGCAAAGTGCCTGGGCTATCGGTAGCAGCGATCGGCCGACGTCGCGCATGCCGTGTTGCATGATGAGTATTGGCTTGTTGTCTTCAGGATTCCCCAGACACCAATAGTGCAGTTGTTGTCCGGGTGCTGTTTCAAAGTGGTGTTGCGTGAGCGCATCTCGGGTCGTTTTGTGGATGCTCACGTTGAACCTCGCGTATCAGAGCTCGTAGTGCGGGCGGCGCGACGGCCAGAGCCGCGCCAGATCTGGGTGGTGCCAAATTCATCGAATTCACCAAGGTTTGGAAGGGTATAGGCATCGATTCGGGTGTCGGCAGCAAAACCTGGCTCGTCGAGGTTGGCGATGCGTGAATCAGCAACCCAGACAGTGGTGCTTACCTGCTGGGCTGTTTTTAGAAGTGGCAGGTTGTTTTTGTCGTAGAGGACGTCGGCCATAAGCACAACATCAAACCCCGGCACCGCTGTGAAATCGTCTATCTGTTCGATATCGACGCCGTTGATTCCTGCGTTGTAGCGGGTGGCAAGCTGCGCATCTACGTCAGTATCACAGGCGCAGACCTGCGCTGCACCGGCCATTGCCGCCGCAATGCCGGCGACACCCGAGCCAGAACCCAGGTCGAGCACTCGTTGATTCGCCACAATTTCGGGCTGTTCCAACAGGTAGCGAGCCAGAGCCTGCCCGCTGCCCCAGCAAAATGCCCAGTAGGCCGGTTTGGCGACGACATCGCGCATGACCTCGGGTGGCAATGGGCCGGTTGGAAAATCGTTGTTAATTAACGCCAGAGTCAGCCCGTTGCAGTGAGGTATTTCCTGGTGTTGCAGCCGCGCCATAGGCAGCGTCTGCCGTAGTGCAGCCTCTAGTGCTTTCCTCGGGGTAGTGCCCGGGGTGGCGCCTGGCGAAATCGGTGCGCCGGGATGAGTAATCAGACTCGACAAGCAAACCCCACTTTGTTTACATCAATCGCTGGAAGTGACCATAACGGGGAGGGCCATTCCGCATGGCAATGATACTAAACGAAGAACAGGTAATGCTGCGGGATTCAGCCAAGGATTTCTGTACCAACAACGCGCCCATCAGTCAGCTTAGGGAACTAAGGGATAACAAAAGCCCGGAAGGGTTCGATAAGGGCACCTGGGGTTCTATGGTGGAACTCGGTTGGGCGGGGATTCCCTTCCCCGAGGAATTTGGCGGGCTTGATTTTGGTTACAAAGGGCTGGGCGTGGTCACTCAGGAGACGGGCCGAACCCTGGCTGCAAGTCCGTTGATTGCATCAGTATGGACTGGTGGATCGCTGGTAAACCTGGCTGGCAACAAAGAGCAGAAGGCAGAGATCTTACCCGCTCTGGCAGCCGGTGAGTTGCTCCTGGCTTTGGCTCTTGAAGAGGGTCACCGGCACAATCCTTACCAGATCGCGACAACTGCCTCACCAGCAGGATCAGATGGGTATACGCTTGAAGGCACAAAAACCTTTGTGCTTGATGGCCATGTCGCCAACAAGCTTCTGGTGGTTGCGCGCACTGAAGGCAAAGCGGGTGATCGCGACGGGCTCAGTTTGTTTCTGGTTGATCGAGAGGCTCCGGGAGTTAACGTGGAGCGTACGATCATGGCGGACTCACGCAATGCGGCAAACGTGACGCTGAGCGCAGTGAGCGTGCCTGCAAGCGCCCTTGTAGGAGACGCTGGCAAGGCGGCCGATGCTCTCGATCAGTCACTGGATATCGCGCGTATTGGTTTGGCCGCGGAAATGCTTGGCGGCGCAGAAGAGTGTTTCGAGCGGACCGTAGCCTACCTTAAGGAACGCGAGCAATTTGGCGTGCCCATTGGCTCTTTTCAGGCGTTAAAACACCGTGCCGCGAACATGTTTTGCGAGATTGAACTCTCCAAATCGGTTGTTCTGGAGGCGCTGACCGCCCTGGATGAAAAGCGCGATCCAACGGAGATTGGCAAGCTGGCATCTCTTGCCAAATATAAGGTGGGCGAGACGTTTCATACCGTTTCGCGCGAAGGTATCCAAATGCACGGTGGCATTGGCATGACCGATGAATTCGAAATCGGCTTCTTTATCAAGCGTGCCGCCGTTGCTGAGATCACCTTTGGCGATCAAAGCTATCACCGTAACCGCTACGGCGAGCTTGAGGGCTACTAGGCCAAAACCGGCACGATCTAGCTCTAGCCCTCAGGATTGGCTGTTCGCCGGATTCCTATGGCTGAACCTACCTGAGGCGGTATTGGCAGTTTGCCGTGGGCTTCACGCAGAGTCTGTACATTAGCCTGTACCGACTCTGGCATGGGGGCTGCGCGTCTTTCGTTGAGATCGACGTGCAGAACCATTTGTTCCATGGTTGCAGCAAGGTAGTTCTTTTCGGCGTGAAACATTTGCAAGAACAGGTGCAGTCGCTTCGGGTCTGCATCCAAAAGCTGTGCGGTCACTCGAAGGGGGTCGTTAAGCATCACTTCCTGAGCGTAGGTCACATGGGTTTCCATGGTGAAACAGGACGCGTTGGTTTTCGACATGTAATCGACACCAATACCAAGGCCATTGAAAACATGGTCGACCCCTTTATCAAACACCACATTATAAAAGGCCATGTTCATGTGCCCGTTGTAGTCGATCCAGTCGCGGTGGACGTGGATAAGCGGGCATTCGATAGGCGTCTGTGGGGGAGAGTGGTTGATGGTTTTCTCAGTCATTGGTTTGCAGTACAGCAATTGTATTGGAGCCCCCAGTCTAACCCAGGCGTGAGTGGTTGCCTGTGAGCGCGACCAGACTCAGTCTGCGCATTAAGTTGCTCTATGGCATAGGGCAGGTTGCGGAAGGTTTGAAAAACGGCGCTTTTGGCGTGTTTTTGCTTTTTTACTATAGCCAGGTTCTTGGCTTATCGGCGGCGCTTGCGGGTTTTGCGGTTGGTATAGCCCTTGTCTTTGATGCCATTACAGACCCGTTGGCGGGATCAATTTCTGATCGTTTTAAGTCTCGGTTCGGCCGTCGACATCCATTTATTTACGCATCTGTTGTGCCGCTGGCCGTGGGCTTCTATCTTTTGTTTGCCCCACCCGAGGGGCTAGGTCAGTGGGGGTTGTTTGCCTGGCTGCTGGGCTTTGCAGTGATGACTCGTGCCTCGATGACCTTATTCCACGTTCCGCACCTGTCTCTCGGGGCGGAGTTGAGCGAAGACTACACCGAACGGACCACCGTGGTTGGCTTTCGCTACTTCTTCAGCACGCTTGGCGCTCTGCTGGCAGTGGCCGCAGGCTTTGGATTTTATTTTGCCGAAACAGAAGAGTTTACGGTGGGGCAGTTTAATGCGGCGCAGTACCCAAATTTTGGGCTGACGATGTCCATCGGTATGGCTTTCGTGATTCTCCTCAGTGCGCTTGGCACTCAGCATCTGGCGCGCTCACTCACACAACCATCAGACGATTGGCGTACTGAGCGCGGGGTATTTGCCCAGCTGTTCCATGAACTCCGTGAGGCCATGAGCAACTACTCATTTCGCTGGGTTTTCTTTGGCCTGCTGTTGGTTTTCCTGATGGTTGGCGTAGATATTTCCCTAAATCTCTACATGAATACCTTCTACTGGGAGTTCAATAGTCAGAACAACCTGTTGTTCTTCATGGCGGCTCCGGTTGGCGTGATGATCGGAACGTTCTTTACCGGCGCTCTCACCAACCGGGTGGGCAAGTTGCCCGCAGTGATCTGGGGCGTTGCTGGCTGGATCGGCTGTCAGAGTCTGCCAATTTTACTCCGTATGGCGGAGCTGCTGCCTGACAATGGGGAATCGTGGCTGGCCATCTTTTTAATCAGCGTGAAATTCATTCAAGGCCTGTTTGTGGCGCAGTGTCTGGTGTCTTTTGGTTCCATGATTGCTGATATTGTGGATGAGCATGAATTGCTCACTCACCGACGCCAGGAAGGAATATTCTTTGCTGCTGTAGCGTTTTCCAGCAAATGTACGACGGGTCTGGGAAACGTGTTTGCCGGTATAGCGCTTAACCTAATCGATTGGCCCGAAGGCGCTACGGTACGCAGTGCGACTGATGTATCTCCAGACACTATTTACCAGCTGGGTATCCTGTTTGGTCCTGCACTGGCAGTGGTTGGTCTGGTTTCTCTTTGGTGTTACTCGCATTACCGTATTGATCGGACGCGCCACGAGGAGATCTGCGCGGAGCTGGCGATTCGGCGGGCCCTTGCGAACCCGGCCGGCTAGTCGCAAACTCGCTCTAACGGGTTTGATAAAACAGATCGATATCTAGACTGAAGGGTTTGGTAAATGCAGGCAATTATTACGGGTGTTGGTGCGTGGACACCAGACAACGTCGTAACCAATGAAGAGCTGGTTGAGAGCTACAATGCCTGGGCTGCGCGCTTCAACGCAGAAAATGCCGAAGCCATCAAGAACGGCGAAATTGAAGAAAAACCGTGTTCCAGCGCTGAATTTATCGAGAAGGCGTCGGGCATCAAGCGTCGCTATGCCTACGAGAAAGATGGCATTCTGGACATCGATTGCATGCGCCCGCGAATTGCGCAGCGAGAAGATTCGCAGCTTTCACACCAGGCCGAGATGGCACTAAACGCAGCGAAGCTGGCAATGGCTAATGCAGCGGTAAGTGCTCGCGACATTGACCTGGTTATTGTGTCTTGTGCTTACACCCAGAGGTCTTATCCGGCCATTGCCATTGAAGTGCAAAATGCATTGGGTATTCAAGGCAGTGGCTTCGATATGCTGGTTGCCTGTTCCGCTGCAACCTTTGCGCTGCACCGGGGAGTTGATGCCATCAAAGCCGGCAGCTCCAAAGGAGTGTTGCTGATCAATCCGGAACTGACCTCGCCTCAGGTGAACTACACTGATCGAGACAGTCACTTTATCTTTGGTGATGTTGCCACTGCCATCGTCTTGCAAGGTGAAGAATCACTTGCTGGGCGCAGCGTTAATGATTCCTCCGAAAACGGCCCGCAGAGTGCCTGGAAAGTGGTAGGCACCAAAGCGCTTACCCTTTATTCCAACAACATTCGCTCGAATTTTGGGTATGTAGCGCGCTCGGAGGGAGGGGATCCTTTTGCTGAGGATCGACTGTTTCATCAAAATGGTCGGAAAGTCTTTAAGGAAGTCTGCCCCATGGCTGCAGATCATCTGCAACAGCAGGTCGAAAGTGCGGGTGTTGCTGTAGAGGACGTCCGTCGCTGGTGGTTGCATCAGGCAAACATCAATATGAATCAGTTGATTACCCGAAAGCTATTGGGTGGTGATCCACATCCTGATACGTCACCGATCGTGCTCGATGAATTTGCCAACACGGCGTCTGCGGGTTCGATTATTGCCTTTGCCCGGCATAATGAAGATCTGCAATCGGGAGACTATGGCGTTATCTGCTCGTTTGGCGCCGGTTATTCCATCGGATCGTTGGTTGTCCAAAAAGTTTAGGCAAAAAGTCTAGCTACAGTCACCCGTTTGACGCCGGATCCATTCGTCGATCAGATTAACCCCTTCTTCGTGCACCCGGGTTCGTCCGGTCTCCGGCATCATGCGCCCAGGGTTGGTGCTGCGCATTCTGTAGCTGAGAATTGATTGCTCCGGCGCTCCGGGGACGATGCCGTAAAGATGCCCACCGGTACCGCGCCCAGCGGCGACAGGTGGTTTGCATTCACCAAGCGTTCTATTGCTGTGGTTGGCGTAGTCCAGAAACAGATGGGATGTATCTGCAGACCCTTCGGGATTGTGGCAGTGCCCACAGTTGGCATCGAGGTAGCTGCGAGCTCGATGGGCGAGTTCGCTGTCAGTAAATTCTTTTGGATCGCTACCTGGCAGCCACCGTGCATTGGTTTTAATTGCGCTTAAATCTGCAGGAGCGCTTAGCCAGTTGCGGTCAATCAGTGCTTCCAGTGCGCTTGGTGAATCAGCGTTTGAACTGTGCAGGTGCCGTGCTTTGGGTCCGATCGGATGTAAGACCTTGGCTTGGCCCAGGGCATGACAGCTCGCGCATTCATCTTTGCTGGGAACGACGTAGATGTTGTCGCCTATCGATTTGATGGCGCCGGTAAGACTGAGGGTTGCATCACTCTGGTCATCATTCCAGACATAGGGGAGCGCTTGCCATCCTGCTGTCGTGTGGATGAGAAGACGAGTCTCCAGAAGGTGCGTATCACGGCTATCAATGCTGACTGTAGAGGCGTTACTGAACAACGCCGGGCGTAGTCCGGCCGCTTCAGTCAATGGCACGTCATTGGTGTTGTAGTAGAAGGTTTTGCTGATGACAGTCCCAACCGGGAAGTCTAAAACATCGTAGTCTGTGAACTTCGCCTGAGTGCCCTCGGGCAAAGAGATTGTACGTAGCTTCAGTGTGTAGTCTGCAAACAGGGGCGTGTTGATGGTGTAGATGAGCGTGTCATTGGCGCGTGCCAGTTTTCCTTCTTTGTGGGTAAGTATCTGCCACTCTGACAACAGTTTTGGGTAAGCGTCGGGTTCGAAGCGTTGGACGTTAAAAGGAGTTTCGCGGGCGCATGCAGCGATCAACAATGCTAGTGCGCACAGTGCTGCCATTGTGGCCACTTGGCTCATGTTGTTGAAGATACGCACAGGAGTTGCTTTGCGGAGTTTATTCGCCCGCAAGATTTTGCAGGACTACCTGGCTGATTTTTTGCAGATCGCAGCGATGATGGGTCATATCCATTGTTGCCCCTTGAGCGGAGTTCAGGCTGTCGGCATTTAGCATCACAGCATCGCCGTTACTGATGCAGATACCCTGGCCTTCGGGTAGCACGCCATCCTCTGCCAGCTCAGGATTCACGGCGCCGTCCCAAAGTACATCGGGAAAGGCCCCGTCTTCACCAAACATGCCAATTCGCAGGGCATCAAGCTCTTCAAAGCCTGGCTTTTGTCCGCCGGGAGCAAACTGATTGTCGTAGACGTAGATGCTCTCAGGATAAGGGTCAAATTCTGGTGCAACTTTCAGCGACCCGGAATAGTTTGCGCTGAAGTAGCTGGAGATAACGATGTTGGCTGTGGCGTTGTCTGCGATCCTGTTCTTGAATATCTCAACATTGTCGTTTGAGTTGATGATCACACCGGAACCGGCAGGAACACCGGATACTGGTGTGCCCGCTGCCGCGAAGTTGGCCAGATTGTTCCCCCGGATATCGTTGTCGTATACCCGGGTGTGTGACCCCTTAAGAGGAATGTCGGGCATATTGAAAACGAGAATTCCGCCGGTATTGTTTTCTGTCAGGTTGCCGTATACGTCTGCACGAGTGCTGTTCTCGATCTCAATACCAGCAACGTTGTCTCGGGCGATATTGTTTCGCACTACAATGTTCTTTGACTGACCAACGTAGATGCCTGCATCAGATGCAGCAATAGCCACGGAATCTTCGATGAGCAGATTTTCCGTTTGCACCGGATAGATCCCGTAAGCCCCATTGTCTGTTGATGGCCCTCCGGTCCATTCGGTACGTACAGCACGGACCACGATGTTGCTGCCATCAGAGATCTTCAGTGCATCACCCTTGGCGTCTTCAATCGCCAGATTGGTTACCGTCAGGTCACTGCCGCTTAACAGCATGCCCTCGGCACCCGCGATCTGCTGCTTGAACGACAATATGGTGTCGTTGTCGCCGCGACCGGATCCCGCACCTTCGATGGTGATGCCGCTGGCGTTCATAACCAGGCTACGACGGATATTGTGTGTGCCGGCTGGGATGCTGATGACATCTCCGGGCTGTGCATTGGCCAGCTGTACACGCAAGCGTTCTTCTACTGACGTTTCTGGTGAAGGGTCCAGCGATTTTTCAGTTGGCGTCGGATTCGGTGTTGTTGCCGCGACGTCCTTGGCAGGTTCGCTGCAGCCACCCAGTGTGAGGATCAAGATGAGTGGAGCCGAAACCAGACTTTGGCGAAGTCCGTATACCTTCGGCCAGTGTTTTACCTGAATCTGGAAAGGATCGGGGGACAACGACATAGCCTACCTTTTGCAACTATTGATCTGGCAGGACAGTTTAGCCTGCCTGTAGCTTGGGTGCGATCTGCATGCGGTCGGATACGCCTGCTATGATCAACAGTTAAAGACCTGGGAGATTGACTTTGGGGGAAGTAACTATCAACAGCTCAGACGACAGTTCCAACGACGGTTCCAACGACGGTTCCAGGCAGCTCGGGGCTGGTTTTAACGCCGATTTGCCTGATCAGTCCGGCACCACTGTCTCCGTGCCGGGGGGGCAGCCCGGAATTGTTGTGTTCCTCAAAGAAGATTGCCCCACCTGTAAACAGGCGTTGCCCGTAATTAATGCCGCCGCTGCTGGCGGGGTGACTATCTGGGGTATTGGCCAGTCTGCAGCAGGCAATGGCCTGATGCTCGATGCCGGCCTGATCCATTTTCCATTGCTCGATGACAGCGCCCTGGCCGTATCGTTTGAGCAGGACATTGAAATTGTGCCCACGCTGTTAGTGTTGGGCGCTGATGGTTCCATTGAACAGCGACTGGAAGGCTTTGTGCGCGCTGAGTGGCAGGCCTTGATGACAGAGATTAGCAACGATGCGCTAAAGCTTGATTGGACGGCGTTGCCGGAATGGTTGCCTGGCTGTGGTTCGTTATCTCTTGACCCGGAAAATCATGCGCGGCTGCAGGCGCAGGCGAGTGGCAGCCCGCTGCGTGCGAGGCGAGTAGAGGTGGGCGCTTCGGATGATGAATTTGAGTTCATGTTCGATCAGGGATTCACTGATGGGCTGCCAGTGGTGCCACCAACGCCGGAACGCGTTTTGCGGATGCTTGCGGGTACTCGCCGAGATGCCCAGGATCTGGTGGCGATCCTGCCCCCCAACATGGGTGAAGCGACTGTTGAGAAAATCGCCATCAATGCCGTTATGGCCGGCTGCAAACCTGATTATTTGCCGGTGGTGATTGCTGCGATTGAAGCCATGGCGACAGATGCGTTCAACATCCATGGCGTTATGGCAACCACAATGGGAGCGGCACCTGTGCTGGTGGTGAATGGGCCGATTCGCGAGCGCATTGGCATGAACATGCAAATGGGGGCGTTAGGGCAGGGTAATCGTGCCAACGCAACCATCGGTCGCGCTGTTCGATTGGCGGTTCGCAACATAGGTGGTGCACGCCCCGGGGGAACAGAGCGATCTACCATGGGCAATCCCATGAAATTCACCATGAGTTTTGCGGAATGGGAGGAGCGCAGCGATTGGCAGCCTCTGCACGTCGAACGTGGATTTGAGCGTGAGGACTCTGTGGTTACTGTATTTTGTATGACCTCGGGTCCAACCCTTATGGTGGACCAAACGTCAAGAACCGCAGCGCAACTTGCCGGTTCCTTTGGTCAGTGTCTCGAAGGGTTACATCATCCCAGGGCCCATAGTGCGGGGGATGCGCTCATAGTGGTTGCCCCGGAACACGTAGATACCCTGACTAGAGATGGATTTGATAAGCAAAGGATTCGCGAACGTATTCAGGAGGTCACCTCGGTGCCGCTACGAGAGCTTGCGGTAGATGAGGTAAGTGGCGTGGGCCTGGCCGAGGATAAGATTGCGACCATGGATGAGGACGCTCTCAATCGGCGGATTCCCAAGTTTGCGAGCACCGACAACATTCATATTGTGGTTGCCGGGGGCGACGCGGGCAAATTTTCTGCCGCCTTTCATGGATGGGTAACCGGGCCCATGGGGTCGGTGGTGGTATCACAAAAAATTGATGACAATTAGAATATAATCAATTGGTTAGAGGAGAAATGTATGACAACCCTGATGGATCCTACAGACGAGCGTGTACCGGTCGTTCGCCAGCTGGCCGAGCGCCAGGTGGTGCTACAGGGCACCGTGGCCTTGCTTGATATCCGCAAACCGCGTGGTGATGTGTTGCTTGATCGACTGGAGGAGTTGATAAACCACAACGCACCAGATGTGGAAGTCATGCGTTGTGCGAAGCCGACGTTCACCAAACCCGCGCCCGATGAGCTTCGCCAAGAGCTGCGAGGGAAGGTCGATCTGGTGATTGAAGGGCTTGCCGACTGAGGATCCTGTACCACGTGCAGTTTGCATGACACGGTATGGTTTGAGATTCAGGGAATTCCGGCGGTGACTATTGCTTCGGAAGAATTTGAAGATGCGGCGGCCACCCAGGCTCAATCACTTGGCTTGCCGGACGCTCAGCGGGTGTTTGTTCGTCATCCCATTCAGGATGCCACGGACGATGAGATGCGCGCCAAGGCGGAAGAAGTCTATGAACAGGTGGTGCGAGCTCTATTGCTGGCCGGAGTCAACGAATAACAACCGCCCCGGCTACATGCAGTCTTCAGCCGGGGTGTAATCCAGTCCAAACTCCCGGGCGACAGGTTCGCAGGTGACCTTGCCAGCGCATACGTTAAGGCCCTCGCGAAGATGTGCGTCTTCACGAATTGCCTGCTGCCAGCCTTTGGCTGCGATTTGCATGGCGTGGGGGAGGGTTACGTTGTTTAGCGCATAGGTTGAGGTTCGAGAGACAGCGCCGGGCATATTCGCCACGCAGTAATGGACAATGTTGTCGACCACATAGGTTGGGTCATCGTGTGTGGTGGCTTTGGAGGTCTCAAAGCATCCGCCCTGGTCGATCGCAACGTCAGCCAATACCGTCCCGGGCTTCATGGTAGATAGCATTTCACGGGTCACCAGTTTGGGTGCAGCGGCGCCGGGAATAAGTACTGCGCCAACGACAAGATCAGCCTCCGCAACACATTCAGCCAGGTTTGCCTGATTAGAAAATCGGGTTTTTGCGCGAGCTTCGAAGTAGGTTCCAAGACGCTCGAGTGCTTCCGGGTCGCGATCAAGAATAGTGACATCAGCGCCGAGTCCGGCTGCCATTTGTGCGGCGTTAAAACCCACAACACCGCCGCCAATAATGGTGACTTTTCCGGGTGCAACGCCAGGGACTCCACCAAGCAGAACGCCCCGACCGCCGTGGGCACGCTCCAGTGCGGTGGCGCCGGCTTGAATCGACATGCGACCCGCAACCTGACTCATAGGTTTCAACAAGGGCAGGCCGCCCCGGCGGTCGGTGACCGTTTCGTAGGCAATGCCTATCACCCCGGAGTCGAGCAGATCCCTGGTTTGGGGTTCGTCAGCGGCAAGGTGCAGGTAGGTGAACAAGATCTGGTCTTTGCGCAGCATGGCGCGCTCAGCGGCCTGGGGTTCCTTTACCTTTACCACCATCTCAGCACGGCCAAAGACTTCGGCCGCGTCCGCAACGATTGTGGCGCCGCGTGCTTCGTAGTCTGCATCCATGGCACCAATGCCCAGGCCTGCTCCGGTTTCCACCAAAACGCTATTTCCCCGGGAAATGAGCTCACCGACACTCTCGGGAGTTAAGCCGACGCGGTATTCGTGGTTCTTTATTTCTTTGGGGGTGCCGATGATCATGGGTTGGAGCCCTATTGCCAAAACACCATTTTGACGCTCCGGCGCAGACATTGCGCGTTGAATTTTTGCAATTATTCGTAAACTTGAGTGAATAATTCGGCGAATGAGCTCTCGCTTTAGTATTTTCTGCCCGTTTTTAGCTGCGCGGCAACTCGTTGGTTTGCATAAGTTCGGCCAGAGCGGTGTTGCCGCGAGCCAGAGCGCCCTCAGCAGCACCCCGGCGATCCTGTGTGCCGCGGTTTTGGCTAAGTTTGTATTTTCCTTCAACTGTCTCGATCTGAAGAGCAATGCCCACAATGCTGCTGCTGAGCGCTTGGGCAAACTCAGGCGGTGCATCGTCCAGAGACCAGGGCTGATCGGGGTTTGCTCTGGCTTCGTGCGCTTCGGTGAGCTGATCGATTTGCTGGCGTATAAATTGCGGATCGGGGCGAAGTTGAAGTGTGCCGGTTATGTGGGCGACCGCATAGTTCCAGGTGGGTACTACCTTTCCATGCAACGCCTTGGAGGGATAATCCGCTGGAGAAATGTACCCTTCAGGGCCATGGAAAACTGCCGTCGCGATTACCGCTGTGGCGCTATTCTCAAGCGCTTTTTTCAGTTCGTTGGCTTTTGCTATATGGCCATGCAGTTCACTGCCGTTCCACAGCATGGGGACATGATTGATCATGGGAACGCCGGAGAAAGTCGCAATGAGTGTGGCAAGAGGAAACTCTGAAGCAAGCTCGCGGAGCGCCTGGGATTCACTCTGGGCAAATGCAGCGGGCTGGTGCACGGTTATCTCCTTATTAGGACCATCAGCCAGCGACCGATGTTGAGTACGTTGGCGAGAGCGGCTGCAAAGTAGGTGAGTGCGGCCGCCTTGAGCACTGCACGGATTGCTTCTTCGTGGTTTTTGGGCACGTACTTACCCTTGATTAATATGGGCAACGCTTTATTGAAACTGGCGTCCATTTCTTCTGGCAAAACTATCAGATAAGACAGCGCACCAGCGAGCTGCAGCACGAGACTAAGCGCGATGAGCGCAAACACCGCGCCAGGTGCCTTAACGATTATGCCAACCAGGGGCAATGCATACAGAATCATTATGCCCAGCCTGCCCAGGCGTTTTGCCGTTGGCACGTAGCGTTCGCGTAGTTGAAAGATCTCCTCTTTGCGATGGTGTTGCAGTGCATGGCCTACTTCGTGAGCGGCAACAGCGACGGCGGTCAAGGATTTACCCGCGTAGTTATCCGGACTCAGTCGAACCGTCTTTGCCAGCGGATCATAGTGATCCGCTGCAGGTGCTGTCTGCTCAACCTTGTAGTCTTGCATATCGAACTGCAGCAATAGATGTTCGGCAAGTTCTCCGCCGGTACCTGGCATGGCTTCTATTGGGTCTGAGTACTTGTGCATCACCCAGCGAACCCACAACGATGGCAGGTAAACGCAGGCAGTTAGAATCAGCAATATCAGACCGATCAGCACTATCGATCAGTCCACTTTTCGACCTGTTCGGGCGGATTCTCGTAGTGATCGGCAAAGCCCTGGAGCAGCTCCCGGGGTGTATTGGCGATGATCAGATTGTCATAGTTATGCGCTTGAACAAATTCGTCTTCTACGCAGCGTTTGAGAAAACCAAGCAGTGGATCAAAATAGCCCTCTATGTTTAGTAGTCCACAGGGTTTGTTGTGGATGCGCAGCTGGCCCCAGGTGATAATCTCAAAAAATTCATCCAGTGTGCCGAAGCCGCCCGGCAGGGCAACAAAAGCATCAGCACGCTGCGCCATAAGCGCTTTGCGTTCGTGCATTCCCGGAACCACGGCGAGTTCGGTGAGCTGGTTGTGCGCAACCTCCATCTCTTTGAGCTGCTGGGTAATAACGCCCAGTACCTCGCCGCCCGATTCGAGAACAGCGTCTGCTGTTATGCCCATCAGACCGACGCTGCCACCGCCATACACCAACTGCAATTGTTTGCTTGCCAAAGCTGTTCCCAAGGCATGCGCCGCGGCGGCATACGCGGGCCTGTTGCCACGGCTCGAGCCCATATATACCGCAACAGATTTCACTGAGCGTTGTTCTCCTTAATGGAAGTTTTGTATTCCTCGAGTAACTCTTCCAGCAAAGGTTTGGCTTTGCTGGCCGCCGAGCCCAGACGCTCCGGAGTTCGGTAGGCCTGGCCAACGAAGTAGCTTGCATCGCCAAGTGGTCGATTGTTTTCGCTCACCTCAAGCTCAAGAGCAACCACATAGGGAATTAACGTGTCGGACCAGGAAACTCGGGTAAGCAGTCGATGCGGGCATTCCCCTGGAAAAGATCCCCCGGTCATCCGGCTCTTAAGACCCATTTCGCTGAGCATCTTGCCAATTTCTTCATCGTAGTTTGCGCCAGCGTCCGGGTTGTGGTCGATGCACAGCTGGGTAATTTCTCGGGACGGCGCAATTGGATCAACAGAAGTAACAGCGCATGCGCCCAGCGTTGTCATGGTTATTGTCAAAAGAAACCGATTGAACCGATTATTACTGCCTTTCTGGATTGTGTACATTGTGCGGTTGCTCCTTGGTTGCCCTGTAACCGAAACAGCACTTTACTACAGCCCAAGTTTGGACGTTACTTCAGCAGAGGCTTGAAGTAAGCGATGTGTTAGTGACTTGTTAAGCGTTAAGCATTGGCAGGACTCGTTCGAGAGTCCAGAAGACTGCCATGCCGCCGATTGCTGCAGCCACTAGCGGACGCAGTTGAGTACGCCATTCTATGTTTCGGGTTAGCCAGCCAAGAGCAATCCAAAGTGCAACCAGAATGAGTTGGCCGAGCTCAATGCCAACGTTGAACGAAAGTAATGCAAGCCAAAGGTTTTCATTGGGCAGCCCTATATCGCGCAGGGCACCAGCGAAACCAAAACCGTGCAGCAGCCCAAAAGCAAATGCGGCAATCCAGGGGCGGCTCTTGAGCAGGCTGTCTCCCTGGGTGAGTACCTCGCGGGCTAGCAGCACTATCGAGAGGGCGATGCAGGCTTCGACGGCGGTCTGCGAAAGTGCTACCCAGCCGAGTACAGACAGTGCGAGCGTAATGCTGTGTGCCAGTGTGAAACAGGTAATGGTAACAAGCAGCGAGGGCATCGAATGGATCAGCAGGAGCAACCCAAGTACAAACAGTACGTGATCGTAGCCCGCCAGCAAATGTTCTACGCCCAGTTGCAGATACAGCCAGGCGGAACCTGCGCCCGCTGAACCCAATTCGTAGTTCGGAGATTCAGGTCGCAGCAAAGCCCTTTGTTGGTCGCCGGTTGAATCAGTAAATTCGAACATGACGTCGGTTAAGGTTCTGTTTAATCCTTCAATCGAGATGCGCCCTAATTCACAGCTTGATTCCCAACGTTCTATAAGGGCGCTGCCGGTGGCCTGTATGCGAACGTTGGTTTTTTCACAGTCAGGCTCAAGCAGTGGTTCCAGGGGTAGGCGGCGGTCGCCAAGCAGCGGTTGCTTCCAGATGATCTCGTAGCTTTGCTCGCCGACCTGGGTGATTTGCAACAACCCCGGTCGTATCTCGTGAGCTTGTGCAATGCCAACGTTCAGCAAGAACAGGCTTATCAGGAAACCCAGACCAGTCAGGCTTGCCTGCCGGGATCCAGGCTTTGGTATCGAACAACGACTGCGAGCAAGTGCCATACTCATGGGCGGACGATGTCGTATTTCTCGAGCAGAGCAACCTTGAACTTTTCATTCGCTTGACGCCTTAGATCGCTGGCATAGTCTGTGGCGACGCGATTGGCTACTGCTTCATAGGCTGGCGTATAGCTTTCGCTAACGCCGTGCAGAAGCACCAGGTGGTGACCGTAAGCGGATTGAACTGGTGGACTCCAGCGATCTAGCGGCAGTTCTGGCAGAGCCTCGGCAAAGCTCACCCCAAAGGTGCTTGCTATCTCTCGACCTGATCGTTCGGCGAAATTCGATTGCAACATAAACGCATCGCCCTTAGGTGCTGTGACGTTTTGGGCACCTGTCGCTGGCGCGCCCTGTTCACTGATACGGGCGAGCTCTCGCGCCGCATCAGCGGCAGCATCGTCCCGTCGATCGCGGCTGAAATAGACGTGGCGAAAACTGTACTTTACGGGCTGGGTGTAGTCGCTCTTGTGGTCTTCGAAGTACGCAAGCAACTCTTCTTGGCCTGGTTCTACACTGGTTGCCACATCTTCGGTCAAGAAAGTGAGCTTTTGGACCAGACGCCGTCGAATAATGGTGTCGTTGGTGTCCAGTTTGTAGTTTAGAGCCTCGCGGTAGTAGACCTCTTCTTCAACAAACTGGTCTACCAGGCCGCTGAGTTCTTGCTCACTGGGATCGCGGCCCGTTTGTGCCTGCCATTGTGCGGTAAGCCTTTGGATGTCGTCTGCAGAAACCTCAATGCGCAGATCATCTCCAGAGCTTTGGGCATCGACCCAAAACAAAGCTGCGCCAATTGCAATGAATACCCACAGCGGATCTCGTAGCCACCTTGTCACCGAACTTTCCCCATCTTGCTGGCTGTTTGCTGGCTGTTCTATCCCAGCCCTTTGCGACGTCTATCATCGCAAAGGGGGAGGGCTGGGGAAAGCGATGCTCGTCAGGCAGCGAAGAGTTCCAGATGATGATCAGCGTTGCCAAACTGCGAATCGATCACCAACAGGCGTTTGAAGTAATGGGCGACTCGAAGTTCTTCGGTCATGCCCATTCCACCATGCAACTGCACCGCGTTTTCGCCGATAAAGTAGCCAGCTTTGCCAACCATGTGCTTCAGCGCGTGGATAGTGCGCTGGGCAGTGGGGGCATTTTGAGCCTGCTCCAAGGTTGCGCGGTAGAGCAAGCTTTTGCACTGCTCGTACTCCATGAACATCTCAACCAGGCGATGTTGCACAACCTGGAAGTCGGACATTGGATGATCAAACTGTTCGCGTTCCTGTGTATAGGCCACGGTATCTTTGTACAGCACCTCCATGCTGCCCAGAGCTTCCGCAGCAATGGCCAGGATGCCGTCGTTGATGGTGGCATTCAGTGTTTCGTAGCCACTACCCTTGGTACCAATCAGACTTTCAGCACCCACACTGAGATCATTGAATGAGATTTCTGCTGCCCGCAGACCGTCAACTGTAGGAAAACCCTCTACCTTAAGTCCTGCGGTTTCCCGCGGGATCAGAAATAGCGATATGCCTGATTTGTCGACCTGGCCACCAGAAGTGCGCGCACTAACAATGATGTGATCCGCCGTTTCGGCGTTGAGCACCATAGACTTCGCGCCATTGATTATGTAGTTGTCACCGTCAGCCCGGGCGCTGGTTGTGACATCGTGCAGATCAAATCGAGACTGTTCCTCGGCATAGGCCAAAGCAAGCTTCAATTCGCCTGCTGCGAGTCGGGTAATGATTTCACCTTTTTGTGCAGGGTTGGCACCATGTCGTAGAGCGCCGCCACCAAGAACTACGCTCGCCAGATAAGGCTCTACCACCAGCCCTTTGCCGAATTCTTCAAATATCAGCATGGTGTCGATTGCCGTCCCACCAAACCCACCGTCTTCTTCCGAGAAGGGCAAGCCAAGCCAGCCCAGATCTGCAAAAGTTTTCCAGTGGTCTTCGGAATAGCCGGGGTTGGCACCGCTGATGGCAAGGCGGGCTTCAAGTTCGTAGTTTTCCTGGACGAAGCGAGTAACGCTGTCCTTTACGAGCTGCTGTTCTTCTGTGATATCAAAGTTCATTTGGACCTCTTAATACCGAGCACGTTTTTGGCGACAACGTCTTTTTGGACTTCGCTTGCGCCGCCGTAAATTGTGTAAGCGCGGCTCGCCAGATAGCTGGCCATGCCGCCTCGGGCGAAGCCAGGACCAGCCTTAACTCCTCCCCAGGCTGACGAGTAGATACCGCCTGCTTCGACCGTCAGCTTTGCAATACGCTGCTGAATCTCGGTGCCCTTTAATTTGAGAATGGAAGACTCTGGCCCGGGTGCCTGTCCTGCACTGGCGCTGGCCAGCGACCGCAGTTCAGTGAACTCAACAGCCATGAGATCGACCTCAAGTTCCGCTACTTTGGAGCGGAACTTGGGGTCTTCCATGAGGGTTGCGTTGCCGCGAGGGACGCTGCGAGCTTTCTCTTTGAGGCCTTCGAGCGCAACAAGCGAACGGGAGATGCCCGCAATGCCCGTGCGTTCGTGCTGCAGCAGTCCTTTGGCGTAGGTCCAACCCTCACCTTCTTCACCAACCCGGTCTTCAACTGGGACCTTCACATCAGTGAAGTGCACCATGTTTACAGAATGCGCACCGCCCAGGGTGATGATTGGCTTCACCTCAATCCCGGGTTGCTTCATTGGCATCAGCAGGAAAGTAATGCCGCGCTGTTTGATATCAGAGTCATCGGTGCGGGTGAGACAAAAAATCCAGTCCGCCATGTGCGCGATGGTGGTCCAGATTTTTGTGCCGTTGACGATGTAGTGTTTACCGTCTTCGGTGAGCTCTGCCTTGGTTTTCAGACTGGCGAGATCTGAACCAGCGCCGGGTTCTGAATACCCCTGGCACCAGTGCACCTTGCGCGCCCGAATGTCGGGGAGAAATCGATCTTGTTGTTCTTTGTTGCCGTAGGCCATTAGAACGGGGGCAAGCATCCCGGGACCAAAGGGGGCATCAAGAGGAGTACCGCCCTTTGCGGTTTCTTTCTCCCAAATGTAGTGCTGGGTAGGAGACCACCCTGGACCGCCAAATTCTGGCGCCCATTTAGGGACATCCCAGCCACCTTTTTCGGCGGCCTTGGCAAACCATTCCTGACGCCACTTAAGGTAGTCCTGATCTGGTGTGTGGGCATTGGCGCGCAGAAATTCCTGGACTTCTTTTTCGAAGGCCAGATCTTCTTCGCTGAGTTCGATATCCATAAGCACAAGCTCTCATTGCGTACTGACGATTGCCGCTAGAGTAAAGGAAATTGGAATAATTTACTAGAATAAGATTCTAGATTAAGATTGTAGGCCAAGATGGTGGCAAGCCCGGTGCTTGCGCTAGCAACCTGTTGTTGTGGGTGCTCAGGTCGTTAATCTGCGATACGAGATAAATGTCTGAAATTAAAGAAAAATATTCGAGGGATGAGGCCACAGCGCAACGCAAGCAACAGGTGGTGGCGGCGGCGCTTAAGTGTTTTACAGACAAAGGCGTCGAAAAAACGACAGTGGCGGATATCTGCCGGGAGTCTGGCTGTTCGGTGGGCAGCCTCTATCACCACTTCGGCAACAAGGAAGGGTTGGCGGGGGAGCTGTTCATCCATGCAATTGGATTGCTGAACCAGGACTTGCTGGATCGACTCAGGCGAGTTCGCACCGTTGCCAGTGGCGTTCGTATGGTGGTTACCCAGTACTCAGACTGGGTGACGGCCTATCCTGACTACGCCAGGTTTTTGCATTCAGGTGAAGTTGAATTCACACCTGCGGCGCGCAAGCGCTTGCGCG
>CAZWMD010000021.1:0-2763 GCA_964634815.1 uncultured Pseudomonadales bacterium
CCGGTATTCCTGGCGTGGTACACCATGAATTACCCAAGGCCATTCATGTGTTTGCCCAGATCGCAGGGCTAACGGGTGCCGAGGCACTGCAAAGCGCTACCGCCAACAGCGCAGATGCGCTGGCCATCAATGATCTTACCGGCCGGGTAAGCGTTGGTCTGGCGGCTGACCTCTTGCTAATCGAAGGCAATCCGCTCGAAGATCTAACGCTATTGCAGCAGCCGAAAAAAATCTGGTGTCGCGGCGAGGAAATAGCACCCTTAGCTGGCTGAACCCAGTATCTCGCGCATGAGCCGATGCGTTTTCTCATGCACCGGCGTTGCCAGATAACGTTGTGCATCAACCAGCGGCACGCGCTTGCGCAAATAGTAATCACGCATCGCTTTTGCCATATCGATACGCTCTCCATCAAAGGGCTCCAGGGTCACTGGGTTGTTGACCTGCACAACTCCCCGCTGCAGCACACGGCAGTACCAACCGGGACGTTCAGCCTGCCGAAAGACCGCGCCGAACTTGGGATCATCCATCCGCCGATTCAGCGTGTTACAGGGTATACGCGGTGACGTTGTCTCCAGCACAACATCCCCAACAATAAAGCGGTCACCAATGCACACCTCAGCGCTTTTAGGCCCGTCTACCGTAAAGTTCTCTCCAAACAAGCCCGCTGCACAGGGTTTGCCAAGTTTGTTCTCCCACCAGTCATAGTCTGCACGGGAGTAGAAATAGATCGCCTGATCAAGGCCACCATGGTGCTTGAGATTACAGATCGCATCCCCCTCAATACCCAGATCAACGATGGACACCCTCTGCTCGGTGGGGCGCTTGTTAATGCCTGTTTTGGTGGGTTTACCATCTGGCAAACGCTCAGCCATACCGACGTTCACGCTAATCAGGGTTATGCTGGGTTCTGTCATAGGATCAAAATTTCTTTTAGGTTTAAAAGCCATGCCTGCAAACACATCGACGGATATGCCCACCGATATGGATAACTCCGTCGCTCGCGCCTACCGCGAGTTTCCGGTTCCCGTGCAGTCAAAGTTACTGCAGCTGCGCCAACTCATCTACCGGACTGCTGCAGGAAATTCCGCTATCGGACCCATTGTAGAAACGCTCAAGTGGAGTCAGCCTGCTTACCTGCCCAAAAAACCTCGAGTCGGTACCACCATACGGCTAGGCTACAGGGAAGACACCCCCGACAAAATTCAGATGTTTGTGCACTGCCAAACGTCCCTGGTGGATACCTACCGGACCATTCTCGGTGAGGAAAATGGCGAACATCTCAGTCTTGAAGGCAATCGAGCTATTGTTATCGCCCGCAAACCTGCTCTGCCTAAAGCCGCACTCGCACTCTGTATAGAAGCCGCGCTGACCTACCACCTGAACAAGTAACGCAGATTTTGACCACACCAAACCCCTCGCGTACAGAGCGGTTGCTCAACGCCAAAGCGCTGCCATTACTGTTGTCGCTGGCCGCACCCAACGCGATTGCTTTTATCGTCCAGGCCTGCGTGAACATGACCGAGGTTTGGTATGTGGGTCAACTGGGCACCGTGTCACTTGCAGCAATGGCACTTATGTTTCCCATGCTGATGCTCATGCAGATGCTGGCCAATGGCGCGCTGGGGGGAGCAGTCACCGGTGCGATAGCTCGCGCTCTGGGTGCAGGCAACATCGACGACGCTGAGCGACTTATCTGGCATGCACTTATGATCGCGGCGATCGCCGGCTTTGGGTTTATGGTGTTGGTGCTCTCAACCATTGATCCGCTACTGGGGCTTATGAGCAGCGATGCGGAGGTGCTTGCCCAGTCGCGTCGTTACGCCATAGTGTTATTCAGCGGTTGCCCCTTGCTGTGGAGCATGGCGCTGCTTGTCTCAGCCTATCGAGGAATGGGCAATATGCGATTCCCGGCGTTGCTGGTTACTGCAGGCGCCCTTCTGCAAATCCCGCTCTCCGGCACCCTGATTCTCGGCTGGTTTGGTGTACCAGGCATGGGCATCGCTGGCGCCGCAGTCTCGATCATCACTATCGCAGGCCTAAGTACACTGGTGTTAATTGTTGGGCTGACACGCAAGAGTTCGGTATTGAAGCTCCGTTTGCACAAGGCCACACCAAGATCCGATCTGTTCCAGGCGATTATGCGCGTTGGCCTTCCATCGGCCTTGTCGCCAATCTTTACCATTGCGACTATCAGTGGTCTGAATGTACTGGTTGGGACCTTTGGCGTTGCTGCACTGGCCGGCTATGGCGTGGCCTCACGCATCGAATTTCTCGTTATCCCTCTTGTGTTTGGTCTTGGCGTTGCCATGAACGCGATGGTTGGCACTAACCTCGGCGCAGGACAGGTAAAGCGCGCGGTGCATATCGGTTGGGTAGGAAGCATTACCGCAGCATTGATCGCTGGTAGCGGCGGTATTTTGTTAGCCATATTCCCGGAGAGCTGGGCCGGGCTGTTTACCAGTGACCCGGCAACACTGGAATCTGCCAGAGGCTACCTGGTTTACGCGGGCCCCTTCTTTGCGTTTCAGGGGCTGGGCCTTAGCCTGTATTTTGCATCCCAAGGCGCAGGTGCAATGCGTTGGCCATTGTTTGCCACATTCATGCGCTTTGCAGTGAGCATCCTTATTGGTGCGCTACTGCTATATCGCTTTGGTGTCTCAATAAATACACTCTACCTGGTTAGTGGGCTGGCAATGCTCGTTTACGGCGTCATCAGCGCGGTCGCTCTCAAGCTTGGGATGTGGGAAAAGTGATGTGAGAAAA
>CAZWMD010000021.1:2863-5177 GCA_964634815.1 uncultured Pseudomonadales bacterium
GAAAAGTGATGTGAGAAAAATAGTGTGGCTGCGCTATGACCAGTTAGGGTCGCGCTTTTCAACAAAGGCTTGAACGCCTTCTTTGTAGTTGGGTTCTTTCATCATGCTATTGAGTAGTTCTTCCGAACGGTGCACAGCGTCAGCCGCAGAGCGATGCAAATCCTCGTAGGTCTGCCAACGGGTCTGTCGCAGGGAGTTGGGCGATACCGTTGCAATCATTTTGTGCACATAGGCCAGGGTTTCGCTGAGAAGATGCTCTTTTGCAAACAGCGAGTTAACAAAACCTAACTGGTAAGCCTCATCTGAATAGAACACCCGGCTGGTAAGAAGAATATCGTTTGCCCGCCCCAGCCCCATCAAACGCGGCAGTATCCAGGACAGGCCATACTCCGCTGGCAAATTGAGTTTACCGTGGGCTGTTGTGAACTTGACTCCCGGTACCGCAAAACGCAGATCGGTAAATGCCGCTAGTGCAAGACCTATGCCCGCAACCGGACCATTAAGTGCCGCAACAACAGGTTTGGATAACCCCATCTGATAAGCAAAGGGCGCATCAAAATTGTGACTGGTGCCGTAACCTGGACAAGCAATTTCTGCCGTAGTGCCAGAGTCATAGCCACCTTTAGCGGCATGGCCCTGCAGCGCTTTGGAATCACCACCAACACAAAACGCACGACCTTCGCCGGTGACAACAATCGCTCGTACGGCGTCATCTTGATCGGCATCAAGCAACCGCTGGCGATACGCCATATGCATCTTGCCACTCCAGGCATTGTTGCGGTGCGGCCGGTTGAGCTTAAGCACAGCAACACCATCAATGTGCTCAACGGTTACGGTATCCAGATAACTTGAATCGGCCATCCCTACCTCGCGTTCAGGTATGCCTGTTCAGAAATCTCACTATAGGGTTTGGCTGAAGCGGCAAACTCCTGATACGACTTAACAATACGTTGCGCTAACGGATCATCGCCGGCCATCTCGTTCACCACCTCGGCCGAAAGCTCACTCAGTCGCTGCACCACATCATCAGGCAGACGACGAAGCTCTACGCCGTGTTCGTTGATGAGGCTGTTCAAGGCGGTGGCATTGCGCGCGGTGAACTCCGCCATCACCTCGGTATCCATGGCAAGACAGGCTGCCTCAACAATGGCCTGTAAATCTGCTGGCAAGGAGTCCCAGGCGTCCTGGTTTACCAGGGTTTCAAGCGAAGGACCAGGCTCGTGCCAGCCGGGATAGTAGTAATACTTGGCCACCGTATGAAGACCAAGAGCCAGGTCGTTGTAAGGTCCAACCCATTCTGTGGCGTCAATCAAACCCGACTGCAGCGAGGTGAACACCTCTCCACCGGGCAAAGACACTGGCTCGCCACCCGCTCGTTTTAACACTTCGCCCCCAAGACCAGGGATACGCATCTTAAGGCCCTGGAGATCACTGAGTGAATTAATCTCTTTATTAAACCAACCCGCCATCTGCACCCCGGTGTTGCCACCGGGAAAGGGTCGCAGGTTGAATGGTGCATATAGCTCACGCCACAACTCAACACCACCCCCCTGATGCAACCAGCCCATCATCTCTTGCGCTGTCATGCCAAAGGGTACCGTGGAGAACATCGCCGCCACGGGCAGTTTCCCCCGCCAATAGTAAGCGGCTCCGTGGCCCATCTCGGCGGTTCCTTGAGACACCGCATCAAATATCTCAAAAGCACCAACCAACTCGCCTGCGCCATAGACTTTAATATTCAGCCGCCCGTTGGACATTTCGCTAATGCGTTTTGCAAGGTTCTCAGGAGCAACGCCCAGGCCGGGTAAATTCTTTGGCCAGGTGGTAATGAGCTTCCAACGAAACACCTCGTCCGAGGACGCCGTTGAAACACCGCTCGACGATGCTGCCGAGCCACCAGACTCGCCACTGCAGCCCGCAAGCGCGGTCAAACCCAGACCAGCACCCAGAGCCAGGGTACGCAACAAGCCGCTAACGGAATTCAAACTACCTTTGCAAAACTTCATCAATCCATCGCCTCCAGATTGGCATAACTCAGCATAAGACGCTTCTCACCGGCCGAGATAAAATTCACGTTAACGACAGCACGATCACCCTGGCCCTCACAACCCAGCACAACCCCCTCACCAAACTTTACATGGCTGACACGTTGACCAATACGTAATGGTGCGTTGTCTTCTTCCATAGGTGCTGTATTGCCAAGTTTCGAAAATCGGGCAGGGGCGATGGGTCGTGACACCGCGCCTCGCAACCGAACTTCATCAACCAACTCTTTAGGAAGTTCAGCGACAAACCGGGACGGCCTGTTATAGGT
>CAZWMD010000021.1:5277-10443 GCA_964634815.1 uncultured Pseudomonadales bacterium
CATCAACCAACTCTTTAGGAAGTTCAGCGACAAACCGGGACGGCCTGTTATAGGTGTCACTGCCGTGCAGCCGGCGGGTTTCAGCATAGGTAATGTAGAGCTGACGCATCGCTCGGGTAATCCCCACGTAGGCTAGCCGCCGCTCTTCTTCGAGCCGTGACGGGTCTTCGGCAGACATGCGATGCGGGAACAGGCCCTCTTCCATGCCTACCAAAAACACCAGCGGAAACTCAAGGCCTTTAGCGCTGTGTAACGTCATGAGCTGAACACAGGCACCATCTCCCGCCTGATGATCACCCGCATCAAGCGCCGCCTGATCGAGAAACTCATCGATGACAGACATCTCTTCAGGATCTGCATCGTCCTCGGGTCCATTCACCGCGGGGAAAGACAGATCACCGCTAAACTCGCGACACGCACGAATCAGTTCTTCCAGATTTTCCTTGCGAGCAAGACCTCGTTCGCCACGTTCTTTGCTGTGGAATTCCATGAGGCCAGATTCTTCGACACACAGCTGGGCGATTTCATGTAAGGGGAGGGTATTTAGTCCGTCAGCAATGTGCTCAATAAGGGTAATGAAATCCAGAATTCCCTTGGCAGCCTTGCCTTTGAAGACACCGTCTGCCGTTCCATCTTTGGCCGCCTGCCACAGTGAGACTCCTCGCGAACGCGCTATGTCACGAATCGTCTCAAGCGTCTTGTCGCCGACGCCGCGGGTTGGTGTATTGATGACTCGTTCAAACGCCGGATCAGAATGCGGTAATACCGTCAGGCGCATATAGGCCATGGCGTTACGCACTTCAGCGCGCTCGAAGAACCGCAAGCCACCATAGATGCGATAAGGGATCTGCGTTCGTAACAGTGCCTCTTCAAGTACGCGTGATTGTGCGTTGGATCGGTACAACAGTGCACATTCATCAGGGCTGCCGCCGTTATCTACCCACTGCGATATACGGTCAACCACAAAGCGGGCTTCATCCAAATCATTAAAGCCGGAGTAGACCTTGATCCGCTCACCTTCTTCACCGTCGGTCCACAGCTGTTTGCCCAGTCGCCCGGTGTTGTGATTGATCAACGCATTGGCGGCTGAAAGTATGGTGCTGGTAGAGCGATAGTTCTGCTCTAGCCGAACCAGTGTTGCGTCAGCAAAATCTTTGTTGAACTTGTGAATGTTCTCGATGCGAGCACCACGCCAGCCGTAGATAGACTGATCATCATCGCCCACAGCCATGAGATGACCGCGCTCTCCCGCAAGCACCCGCAACCAGGCGTATTGAATGCGATTGGTATCCTGAAACTCATCCACCAATAGCTGGCCAAATCGATCCTGATAATGAGCAAGCAATTCCGGCTGTTCGAGCCATAGCTCATGGCTGCGCAACAACAACTCCGCGAAGTCCACAAGGCCGCCATCTCGGCACAGGGTTTCGTAGGTCTGATAGATCTTCTTGTGCGTAATCTGATACAGGTCTTCACCAGCAGGCACGTCTCGCGCCCGCAAGCCTTCATCCTTCTGGGAATTGATAAAGCTCATGGCCTGACGTGGCGGCCACTTTTCGGGGTCGATATCCATCGACTTCATGATCCGCTTTACCAGCCTGAGCTGATCATCTGCATCCAGTATCTGGAAGTTTTGCGGCAAGCCGGCGGCGTCCCAGTGGCGACGCAGCAAACGATGGGCAATACCGTGAAAGGTCCCCACCCACAGGCTACGCGATGGAATATCGAGTAACTGCTCTACCCGGCCCCGCATCTCTGAGGCGGCCTTGTTAGTGAAGGTAACCGCCATGATGCCGTAGGGTGAAATATTCTCCGCCTGCACCAACCAGGCAATGCGATGCACCAGCACCCGAGTCTTGCCACTGCCCGCCCCGGCAATCACCAAAGAGTTGCCAAGCGGCGCCATTACGGCTTCACGCTGCGGGTCATTCAGCCCGTCGAGGATATGAGTAACGTCGTCGTTCAAGAGTGACCGCACAAAAACTACTGTTTAGGCGCACAGTGTACCGGCGATTGTCTCTTATTGGTCATCGGACAACCAAAAATCAGGTAATCTCTGGTTTGCCTGGTGCTGCTGGAGAAAAACCATGATCGCCTTCGACTACGCGAGTCTCGACACCCCGTTTCAGCCGATTCGCTCTGAGATACCGCAGGCTCACCGAAAATTCTGGCAACGACTTGCACGCCCGGGCAGCTGGTGGACGGGAGCCGAGCGGGTCTCCATCGCCGCGGAATCACGGGCAGCGCTCGCCTGCGAACTGTGCAAAACCAGAAAGCAGGCGTTAAGCCCTTATGGCCAAACGGACGCCCGGCACAGAACCAATTCCCATCTAGTTGGCGATCTGCCACCCCTTGCCGTTGATGCGGTGCATCGCATCATCACCGATCAAAGCAGAATTACCCGCACCTATATCGAAGACAACGTAGAGCAAGGCCTAAGTAAGGGCGCTTATGTTGAGCTGGTTGGCCTGGTGGTAGCGACATTCAGTATCGACGAATTTCATCGCGCCCTGGGTTTACCGCTACAGGCGCTACCAAAGCCTGTGCCTGGAGATATCACCAGGTACACCCCAGAGCATCTCAGCGAAGATATTGGCTTTGTACCAACAGTCGCTCCCGACGGCGACGTAGGCCCAGAGGCTGACCTGTGGCCCAATGGAAGAAGTGCCAATGTTATCCGTGCACTCACTCTGGTACCCGACGCACTGCGCGATTGGCGCTCTATTGGTTCTGCCCAATATCTGTCCTTCGAACAGATGGAGAACATGGGACAAGAGGAAGGACGCGCTCTGAACCGTATGCAAATTGAAATGATTGCCGGCCGTGTATCGTCGATCAACGAGTGTTTTTACTGAACCAATGCACACGCATCGATGCTCCGTGCGAGCGCATTCAAAAACCAGATCAACGTAGATATTCAGAGCATTCGGGGCGATTTACAAAGCGCCAAGCAGGGCATCGAATTTGGCCCGCAGCTGCTCGCCTTCGCTGAAGCGGTGGCCCACCGCGACACACAGGCCATCATAGACTCTCGCACAGCTCTACTGAACGAAGCCGGGCCATTGGTTGTGATCGACGCAGCTGGTGTCGCCGCAAATTTCCAGCGCATGGTGCGCATAGCAGATTCAATTGGCATACCTGTAGATGATATGACCACCGATCTTGGCCAAAGCGTTCGACAGGAACTCGAACTGGAGCGTTTTGCCAGCGCCCAAAATACTCTGGCGGCTAAATAAGGCTCGGCAAAGAACCTAGACCTTGGCCATCAGGGTTTGCAGCGGCCCGGCAACAACCTCATTCACACGAGTCTGCTGATGGGGCAACAAATCCTGATTGGCTACAAATTCGGTGCCGGCATAGGGATCTTTGATACCGCTGCTTATGCCCGCCAAGGTTTCGATCACCGCCACCCCACACAGCGGCACATAAAAATCGCAGTAGCCACCCTCGTGACTGGCAACAACACGCCCGCCGCAAAGCTCGTCTGCCGCCGCCATAACTTTTTGAGTCATGGTTCGATAATGGTTTGCCACGAGCAACATATGGCTCAACGGATCGAAGTAACAGGCATCAAAACCGCAGGCGATGACTATTAGCTCGGGCTTAAACGCGTGCAGCGCTGGCAGCACTACATCATCCATGGCCGCCATATAAGCACCGCCCCCGCTACCCGCGGGCAGCGGTACATTGATGTTATTGCCAATGCCACTGCCTTCGCCGGTTTCAGCAAGCGTCCCCATATTGACGGGATACAGCATCTCCTGATGCATCGAAATGCTGAGCACATTAGAGGATTCGTAAAACGCTTGTTGGGTGCCGTTGCCATGATGTACATCCCAATCGACGATGGCCACCCGATCAACCAAACCTTGTGCCTGCGCCTCCATCACACTCAAGGCGACGTTGCCAAAGATACAAAACCCGCGACCTTTGTCGCGCTCGGCGTGATGTCCCGGTGGTCGGGTCAGAGCATAGGCGTTTGTCACCTCACCGCGAAGCACCTGGCTAACGGCAGCGCCGCAACCACCGACCGCTAATCGCGCGATTTCCGCAGATCCAGGACCGACAATTGCACTGTCGCCACAGTCTCCGCCCATCGCATCACTCAATTCCTGCACATGCTGGACATAGTCAGCGGTATGAAAACGCAGCAAGGTATCGTTATCAGCGGCTTCAAACTCTATAGACTCAAGCTGCGACGTTACGTCGTAGGCATCCAGCAGGTTCTTCAACTTGCGTTTGGTTTCGGGGCTCTCCAGATGCAGGCCCGGTTGCAGGCGCCCCCGCCCGGGCAGCAGACCCGCAGCGCTGCCATTGTCATGCCACATGTAACGTTCGTGCCAGACAAACCCTGTTGTCATTCGCCTCTCCCATCCGCTTACTTCAGGTTTCTGGCCTGATGGTATGCCAAACTATTACCCAATGCCTGCTTATGCTGACAATCCCGACGAGTACTTCGATACCTATACAAAGGAGGGAAAACCCCTTGGGCAGGCCAAAAGGTCAACCGTGCACGCGGAGGGCATCTGGCACAAAGCCGTTAACGTCTTGCTGTACCGAACCAGCGGTGCTCTGGTCATTCAACAACGCGCCGCCCAAAAATCTGTCTGTCCTCTGGCTTGGGACCTAAGTGTCGCCGAGCATCTACAGGTAGGTGAAAGCTGGGAGAGCGCCGCACTTCGCGGGTTACAAGAAGAGCTGGGGGTAGAGAACATGAGCCTCACCCAATGCGGTGGGGAACTCAGGGAGCAGTTTGATTTGCAGCTGGGGCAACAACAGATTCACAACTATGAATTTCAGCGCTGCTACCAGGGCGTATCCGATGCGCCCATAACAGTGAATCTAATAGAGGTTGAGTCAGTTAAGGAAATTTCGCTCACCGAGTTGAAGCAGCAAATGCGTGCAGAACCGCAACAGTTCACCCCCTGGTTTGTGCGTTGGGCGCATGAGCTAGAACTCTTCTAGTGCAATGAACTACGAACAAGCCCGCGACTATATGCTGAACAAGCCGGAGGCAGAGCTTGATTACCCTTTTGGCCCGGACGTTGGAGTTCCCAAAGTCCGGGGCAAAATGTTTGCCACTCTCGGCGAAGAGCCCGTCGAAAACTTGGGCGGTGGCAACAAGACTCTTGCTCGCATAAACCTGAAGTGCGATCCCACCGAAGC
>CAZWMD010000021.1:10543-60588 GCA_964634815.1 uncultured Pseudomonadales bacterium
GCGGTGGCAACAAGACTCTTGCTCGCATAAACCTGAAGTGCGATCCCACCGAAGCGCAAATCGAGCGCATGATCGATTCGAGCTACGCGCTGGTCGTAAAAGGCCTGAAAAAAGCGGATCGAGTCGCGCTCGAAACAAAATACGGGAAAGACGCGTTGTATGGCCCAACCTCACCAAAGCGCAAACCGTGAGCACTCAAGCCAAGCCAGCACTGGCCGATGACGTCGATAAATCCATTGCGATCCTGAAACCTGACGGCACACTGCTCGCTCTCGCACAATCCAAAACCCCGCAATCCAAAACCCAGAGCAGCAACGCGGTGCTGCCCATCTACAGCCTCACCAAAACCTTTCTTGCAGCAGCAGTGATGGATTGCGGCATCAACATCAACTTACCGATCAGTCGCTGGTTCGAGAAAACCCTGGTACCGCGCGGCGGCGAGATCACTGTCGCCCAGTTGCTCACACACTCAAGCGGTATTCCCGACTACTTTTCCGCCTCTCCGGCTTACTCCGCCGCTGTACTTGCCGCGCAACAGGCCACGCCTGCGTCAAATACCTCTGCAACCAAAACTGCAACCAAAGCGCCATGGAGCGACGAGGTTTTTGCGGAACACACCCTGCGACAGCCCCTGATCTTTGAGCCTGGATCGGGTTTCAGTTATTCAAACCCAAACTACTGGTTGCTCGGCCGGATACTCGAACGTGAAACAGATTGTTCGGTGGCCGAGGTCGTCCAGGAACACATCGCCAAGCCTCTTGGGCTCGAATCGATGCGCTGGGCGGAGGGCATCTTTGCAAACGATCTGCCTAACTACGCATCGGGTTGGGTCTGGCACGGCCTGTTACTCGGCAGCGCGCTGGACGTCGCTCGCTTTATGGCATCACCCCTGATCGACGCACTGCGCAGCCAACCGGTGGATGTGCCCGGCAGCCATCCGGATTGGGTGCGCCCCCAGTATGGTTATGGGCTGATGATCGAACCGGGTGAGTGCTTTGGTCACAACGGCGAAGGCCCCGGTTACAGCGCGTCCTGTTTTCACTTCAACCAAAGCAACCATACGCTGTGCGTACTCAGGCGCAGCCCCAACAGCGGCGCGCCGGGAGACAACGAGGGTACCGCTTTGCAGGACCTGCGGGCGTTGTACCGCCAGATCACGACCTAGCTATCGAGGGCGCCAATTAAATATCCATAAATCACGCATTATGGAAGTAAGTGAACACTCACATACAGCTCAATCGCTTATTTTATGTCAAAACGTGCTGTGGGCCAGTCTCATCAAACACCCAAACCCCTGCCGTCCGTTTATTAAGCGACCGACTCTGGGCTCTCTGGTCCCGGGTGTCATTGAGGGTCTTTAACACCTGGGCGGCATCATCAGCCCAGGCTTCATAGAGCGCGAGGTATGGCAGAGGACAGGCCGCACCAACCTCAGCCGACAGCTTGAAGCGCTGCCCCGAGGTCCAGCCCGTGGTCTGCAACACCTCGTCGATGTGGTCATGCTCGTAGTAGCGATCAAACTCCTCGGTCTGACCTTCGGTTGGCTCGGTGAGTACCAATACCAGATGTTTCTTGCTCATAATCCCGCGCTGCTCTTCTTTCAATGTCTCTGCTAAGTTAACTCAACTCTGCAACCGCCGATGTTTACCCCCAGCTGGAGCCTCCCATCGTGAATCCCGATATTAAGTTTTCTACCCTGCACAGTAACGGCATTCAAATGCGTTGCGCTGAGGCGGGGTCGGGCCCAGCCATTTTGTTTATCCACGGCTGGCCGGAGTCCTGGTTTTCCTGGCGTCATCAACTTACCGGCCTGGCAAAAGCCGGTTACCGGGTTATCGCACCTGACATGCGCGGTTATGGCGATACCGATGCACCCCCCAATGCCAGCGATTACAGCGTAGATATTCTGGCCCGGGACGTGGTGGGCATATTGGATGCGCTGGAAATAGATCAGGCCACTCTTGTGGGCCATGACTGGGGCGCCATGGTGGTGTGGAACACTGCCCTGTTTCATCCCCAGCGATTCAACGGCGTCATCGGTATGAGCGTGCCCTATGTGCCACGCTCCGACCGACCGCCCCTTGAGATCTGGCGCGAAACCATGGGCGACAACTTCTTCTACATTAACTACCACAACGAAGAAGGCGGGGTTGCCGAGGCGGAATACGACAGTGATCCGGCGGCTATGATCACCGCTCTCTACACCTCCCCTGACACGCCCAGGGAAGACCCGGCCATCGTTGATCCAAAACGCTCAGCGGGCGGATTTATCGGCCGCCTGGGTACGCCCAAAGAAATTCCCGGCTGGATCACCCAGGAAGAGCTCGACTATTACATCAATGAATTCACCCGTTCGGGCTTTCGCGGCGGCGTGAACTACTACCGCAACTTCGATACAAACTGGAAACTCACCGAAGACGTAGACCCGGTTTTGAAAATTCCTTCTGCCTTTATAGCGGGTGCCGCCGATATGGTAATTGGTGGTGCTGACGAGGCGGGTTTAAGAGGCATGATGGGTCCGCAGATGAGTGACCTCCGGGAAATCACGCTGATCGACAAGATGGGCCACTGGGTGCAACAGGAAGCGCCCGAAGAAACCAACGCTGCTGTGCAGCGGTTCATCGAATCACTCTAGTTTTTACTGAGCTTACGCACATTTCTCATGTCAGATTCAAACATAAGTGACGTGCTGCTGGTGGGCGCAGGCATCATGTCTGCCACCCTGGGAGTGCTTCTAAAAAAACTTGATCCCTCGCTTGAAATCCAGCTCTTCGAACGTCTGGACCATGCAGCCGCAGAGAGTTCTGATGCCTGGAACAATGCCGGCACCGGGCACTCCGCATTTTGCGAACTCAACTACACGCCAGAATTAGACAACGGTGATATCGATCTCTCCAAAGCATTGCGAATCGCCGAACAATTTGAACTAAGCAAACAGTTCTGGGCCTCTCTTGTTATCGCAGGAGACTTACCTGACCCCAATGAATTCATTCGCAAGGTGCCACATCTTGCTTTTGTGAGTGGTCAGGACAATGTGGCTTTTTTACGCAAACGTTTTGAATCGCTGATTCAAAACCCACTGTTCGAAGGCATGGAGTTCACTACGGACCACGAGACGCTTCGCTCCTGGGCACCACTTATCATGCAGGGCCGAGACCCCAAGGAATCTATTGCCGCAACCCGCATGGCCATCGGCAACGATGTTAACTTCGGCAAGCTCACCCGATCCCTGCTAAGCCATCTGCGTAAGCAACCCAGGGTCAGCCAGGAGTTCGGTCAGGAAGTGGTGGATTTTCGCTACAAGGACGATGGCATCTGGCGCGTGAAGATCAGAGACCTTGATACCAATGAGGAACGAATCTGCCGATCACGCTTTGTGTTTGTCGGCGCCGGTGGCGGCGCTCTAGAACTGCTGGACGCAAGCGGAATTCCAGAAGGTGACGGCTACGGCGGCTTTCCGGTCAGCGGTCAATTCTTGCGCTGTACCAACAAAGCAGTGATCTCGCAGCATGAGGCAAAGGTGTACGGCAAAGCGGCCCTTGGTGCACCGCCCATGTCTGTACCGCATCTGGATACCCGTTGGATTGATGGCGAACGCCAGCTATTGTTTGGGCCTTATGCAGGCTTCAGCACCAAGTTTCTGAAAAAGGGATCTTATCTGGATCTGTTGCGATCCATCGATATCGATAACATTGTGCCCGTGATAAAGGCTGGCCTCGACAACCTCGATCTCTCGGTTTATCTGGTTGGGCAGGTAATGCTCGACAAAGAAGAACGCATGGGAATGTTGCGAGCGTACTTCCCCGATGCCGATGATGATGACTGGGAAGCTCACATAGCCGGGCAGCGCGTACAGATCATAAAACGCGACGCGGATCGCGGAGGCCGTTTGCAGTTTGGTACCGAAATCGTCACCGGCAAAAATGGCAGCATCGCGGCTCTGCTCGGTGCCTCACCCGGGGCTTCTACCGCCGTTGCAATTATGCTCGATGTCATTGAGCGCTGCTTTTCGGATGCCTTAACCACTGATGCCTGGCAGGCCAAGCTCAGCGCGCTGTTTCCGTCTTACGGTCAGTCGCTTGCAGAGGATGGCTCGCTCTGCCGCAAGGTCAGGGCAGACAGTCTTCGTACTCTTCTTCCAACACTGTCCATCACTGAATGACGGTCGGCCTGACGCGTAACCATCCACTGGTTGCGCAGCAAGATCACGACCGCCTCCTTGGCTTACACTATAAACACCCTGGCAGTCAGGCTCATGGAGCACAGCATTGAATTCATCCAACACCGCAAGTCTTAGAGCATTTGTAGACCAAACCTGGGATGAGGCGATTGTCCCCGAGCTGGTTGAGTACATTCGTATTCCCAACAAATCACCACATTTTGATCCTGACTGGGAAAGCCATGGTTATATGGAACAGGCGGTCACGCAGATCTTCAACTGGTGTAAACAACAACCCATCCAAGGACTAGAGATCGAAATTGTGCGCTTGCCTGGCCGCACGCCCCTGATCTTTATGGACATTCCCGGTGAGAGCGACGCCACAGTCTTGCTGTACGGACACCTCGACAAACAACCGGAGATGACCGGCTGGCGTGAAGACCTTGGTCCCTGGGTTCCGGTGATCGAGGGCGACAAGCTCTACGGTCGCGGGGGTGCAGACGACGGCTACTCAGCCTATGCCTCGCTTACCGCCATCGCTGCTTTGCAACGAGAGGGAATTGCCCATGGTCGAGCCGTTGTCATTATCGAGGCTTGCGAAGAAAGCGGCAGCTATGACTTACCTTTTTACATTGATGCGCTGGCTGATCGAATCGGTCAGCCTGATCTGGTGGTCTGTCTTGATTCCGGCTGCGGTAACTATGATCAGCTCTGGTCGACCACCTCATTGCGCGGCATGATCTCCGGCGTATTAAGCGTTGATGTACTTAACGAAGGTGTCCATTCGGGAGATGCCAGCGGTATCGTGCCATCAAGCTTTCGAGTGTTGCGGCAGTTGCTTGCGCGGATAGACGATCCCGCTACCGGCGAGCTGCTAGGCACTGAGTTTCAGGCCGAGATTCCCGAACAACGACGCAGCCAGGCAAAAAAGGCGGCAGCCGCTCTGGGTGATGAAGTATTCACCAAATTCCCCTTTGTTGAAGGTATGCAACCCGCAACCGACGATCTTGCTGAGCTGGTACTCAACCGCACCTGGCGCGGAACGCTGTCAGTCACCGGTGCCGATGGCATGCCTTCGACCGGTCACGCTGGAAACGTGTTGCGACCAGGGACCGAGGTCAAACTGTCGCTACGCCTGCCACCAACAGTAAATGCAGAAGCCGCAGAAAAGGCTCTCAAGGAACTGCTTGAAAACGATCCTCCCTATGGAGCACGTGTATCCTTTGAGTCAGACGGTGCGGCCGACGGCTGGAACGCACCTCCACTGGCGAGCTGGTTGGAAGACGCGGTCAGTGCAGCATCCAATACCCACTTTGGGAAGGATGCGATGTACATGGGAGAAGGCGGCAGTATTCCATTTATGGGCATGCTTGGTGAGAAATTTCCAAAGGCACAATTTTTAATCACCGGGGTACTCGGTCCGGCATCAAATGCTCACGGACCCAATGAGTTCTTGCACATACCTACCGGCAAACGCCTCACTGCCTGCGTGGCAGACGTACTCGCTGCTCATCAGCGTGAGCTGGGCTAGGGTTCTATAGGTCAGAGATCAGGACGTACCAAATGGGTTGGCGTTACGTTTTCCGAAAGGCGGCAGTTTGTCTGGATCCACATCCACCCAATTGGCCGGGCGTTTTTCAAAGAACGCCCTGTTACCCTCTGCCGCGTCAGGTCCGTTAATGGCCCAGGCAATGGCATCGTCGTCTTCATAGATCGCGCGATACAGTTCGCCTTCATCCATCATACGGCCCCAGGTCATCCGCTTCACTACTGAAACGGCTGACGACGAAGAGCCCTGTGCAATTTCTTGAGCCAGCCGATGCGCCTCTTCCATCAACTGCGCTTTGGGTACTGCACGAAGTACCAGCCCCAACTCTGCCGCCTCAGCACCAGTTATCTTGCGCCCCGTTAACAACAGATCGCTGGCCTTTTCTATGCCAACAAGACGCGGCAGCGTCCAGGTGGAACCCATCTCTGGCACCAGTCCCCACTTCACAAAGGAGAAGGCAATAGACGCCTCTGCTGCGGCCAGTCGAATATCACAGGTCAGCGGATACGCTGCCCCGAAGCCACCCGCCGCGCCGTTGATTGCGCAAATCACCGGTTTAGAGATTTGAAACGGATAGGTCCGCAACACGCGTTGGGTGGGATGCCCATCATCTTCAACCGGCTCAGCACTCTCGCCGCGCTCGCGAACATCATTCATATCCAGACCAACACAAAACGCATCCCCCGCACCTGTGATGATAACCACGCGCACCTGCGGATCTGCATCGCAATCACGCAGATAGCGCGTCAGGTTCTGCGCCATCTCCGGCGTATAGGCATTGCGTTGTTCTGGACGATTGAACGTGATCGTTGCCACGTTGTTCGCTTTCTCTAGCAGCAGATGATCCATTGGCTTCCCCTCGTTACTCTCTGTGCGAACCCTCTAGAGCTGCACAACACTCACCCCAGATCCAGGCCTTCCATAGTGCCCTCTTCGCGCCACGCTTTCATTTTTGCGAAGAACGGGATTGGACCTTTGCCATAAGCCGAGTTTTGCGCGCTCTTCGGATTGGGCTGACCTTCGTTGTTGTAATACCCAGGCGTGCAGGATTCCTGAAAAGATTCGCTAATCCGCGACAAGCGGATGATCTCTTCAACCCAGGCGTCTTCTGCCTGACGATTTGCATCAATGGTGTTGATATTGCGATTCAGGCACTGATTGATGATGTAGCTAATATGCTGAGCTGACTCATCCATTGCATGCGGGAAATTGGTTGTGAAGGCCGCCTGTCCATTACTGATAATAAACAGGTTGGGGAAACCATGAGTATGTAAACCATGCAGCGTACGCATGCCGTCTGCCCACTTGTCTTTGAGTTGCACGCCATCCTTGCCAACCATTTGGTAACCGGCGCGCCGGGTGTAGTCGGTACCAACTTCAAAGCCGGTGGCAAACACAATACAGTCCACCGCAAATTCTTCGCCATTGGCAACAACGCTCGTTGGCGTAATGCGCTCTACACCGCGACCTTGGGTGTCTACCAGATGAACATTGGGCCGATTGAATGTTGGCAGGTACTCATCGTGAAAGCACGGTCGCTTACAAAACTGTCGATAGTAAGGCTTTAGAGATTCAGCAACCTCTGGGTCATCAACAATTTCCTGAGCCCGCGCTCGCACCTGCTCCATTTTCTGAAAGTCAGCAAGTTCCATAAGCCTGGGGATTTCTGCACGATCAATATTTTTGCCGCGATAGTTAGCCATGGAAATGAGATTACGAATGATCTCGGTCCAACCGTCCTGAATAAGATCTTCTTCCACGATGCCACCCGAGGTCAGCGTGTTGAAATTTTCCATACGCTGTTTTTGCCAACCCGGCTTAAGACTTGCGGCCCACTCAGGATCTGTGGGTCGATTGTTACGAACATCAATGGAAGAAGGCGTGCGCTGAAAAACAAACAGCTCTTTTGCTCCGGCGCCAAGATGGGGTATACATTGGACGGCTGTAGCGCCAGTACCAATGATCGCGACGCGCTTGTCCGCCAATTTATCCAGTCCGCCCTCAGGTCCGCCGCCGGTGTAAGCATAATCCCAGCGACTGGTGTGAAAGGTATGTCCTGCATAACTTGAGATACCCATAATGGCTGGCATCTTGGGCTTGTTAATGGGTCCGTTTGCCATGGCCACAAACCTGGCGCGCATGGCATCGCCTCGATTGGTATGGATCACCCAGTTCAGAGCGCTCTCATCCCATTCAATCTTTGTCACCTGGGTTTGAAAACAGGCGTCTTTGTAGAGATCGTACTTGCGCCCAATATTTTTTGAGTGTTGCAGTATTTCCGGCGCGTGGGTGTATTTCTCTTTGGGAACAAAATCAAGTTCTTCGCACAACGGCAAATAAATATAAGACTCAACATCACAGGCAGCACCCGGATAACGATTCCAGTACCAGGTACCGCCAAAGTCGCCACCTTGCTCGATAATGCGAATCGACTCTACGCCTGATTCACGCAGCCGGGCACCGGTGATGAGTCCGCCAAAGCCACCACCAATAATCGCCACTTCAACCAGATCGGTGAGCGGCTCTCGCTCGATGGGCTCATCAATATAGGGGTCCTCCACATAGTGGGAGAACTCACCTGTCATCTCTTGATACTGATCGTTGCCGTCTTCACGAATTCGTTTGTCGCGCTCCACACGGTACTTTTCGCGAAGTGCATCCGGATCAAAGTTCAAAGACGTTGCTGAAATAGGGCTTCCTTGTTTCACGATGATCCTCGCACTGGATTACTGCTGCTCTCTGCATCAGAGAGTAGAGGCGATTAGCCATAAGGTCCAATGCTGAAAATGTGAGTGGCATAAATATTTGGCATGCGGGCATGAGCTCAGACCAGCCCCTGGCTTCTGGGACCTGCATCCAACAGTGCCTGCAGCTGCGGCATCAGACGCCGCCGATTTGTCTCGTCATCTGAGGTGATAAACCATCCCAGGTGAGAAGCCGCAATCTGCAGTTCATAACAATGGTGGCGCAGTGCTGCGTCTTGCAGATCATCCGGGCTGAGATCTTTTGCCTTAAGCGTGCGTTGCCAGAGGTCATCGGCATCAAGCGCCGGAAACCAGGACGCCCACAAGGTGCACCAGGCCACGTCATAAAGGAAATCTCCAAACGCTGAACACTTCCAGGAGAATATGCCAGTAACCTCTGTGCCATCGTCGTTCACCAGCACGTTCTGGTGCAGCAAATCGCCATGCACCAGATCGCGCCGTTCGGGAATATGCGCTTTGAGCTGATCGATGCGCGCAAGCGTTCGAACAAACAGCTGCTCAAGTTCGGGATAGTCAGGTAACTGAGAGCGCCACAAGGCCAAAGGTTGCTGTGCTGACTCACCAAGACCAAGTCGCAACCACTGCCACCAGCTAGCTACCCCCTGGTCCGGTGCTTCGTACCATTCAACCACTGGTTTGTTATCCGCATCGCAGAAGCGATTTGCTCTCAGTTTTGCTAACAGTGTACTCAGGGTGCTGCAGATCTGTGAGCGTTGCTCGACCGGAGCAACTTCAATGAAATTGCCGCTTAGGCGGCGAGAAACAGCAAAGAACTGTCCAAGCGCCTCGCCAATCGCAAGCACCTCCGGCACGGGCAAACCCGATGCAGCAAACTGATACGCCTGCTGATCAATTCGATAGCCTTCCGCCTGACCTGAAAAACGAACCACCAGATCTGTTGGTGTATCGCCCAACAGCCGATAGCCAAAAGCCTTCGACCAGTAACCACCATCAAGTGCCTCGAGCTCGCTGACTGGCTTTTGGGGACCATGGTAAGCGGTGAGCCACTCGCGAACTGCCTCTAGATCGAGCTGCGGTTTGGCGGTCATGGCAAATCTGCGTCCAGGTTGGAATGGGCGATAAGCAGAGCTGAGGCAACAAGGCTGCTAAGCTGCAGATATCAAAAAGCGCTATAGGCAGCAGAATTATGGCAACAGATAAACCCGGAAAGAAACGATCGGTCAAGCTCAGGGCGGGCAAACGCACGGCTCGCACATCAGGCATGAGCCAGTCGGCCTTCGCCGGCTATGCAACCCCGCCCGCGCCACCAACCGAGGCAAGCAAGTCTGCAACGCCAGCGTCAAAGGCAGACTCTGACAAGAAAGACTCAAGCAAGAAAAGCGACAAGACTGACGACTCACCCACCTAACCAGGCGTCAGGCTACTTTTTTCTCCCTCTTAAATGCAAATGATTATCATTTGCATTATGATCTCAGGACAGCTTTAGTTCTGAAGCGCAGTTTGCGGAGAATTTATGGCCCTACTCGCCGCGTACCAACTCACCGTTGGCACTGACCTGTCGATAACGATTAGCCGAAATGCCACAGCGCCGCTGTGTTATTGGCGCGGACCCATTGTTCGCTATTTGTTTGAGTCCAGGGCTTTGCCCGGGGAATTTCATCGCATGGGTACCTACCCCTGCGATAAATGTGTGGTCTGGCATCTGATACTGGCCGCCGCCGCCGCGCAATGTTTGCTTGGCGGGCAAAGCGACCAGAATCTAAGCTAGGTCAAACTCAGAATTCGACTCTTAATCCAGCTTCAATCGTTCTGCCGGGCGCCGGTGCAAAATCCTTAATGAAGGATGTGTGGGCGCGCTGCTCGTCATCGGTGAGGTTTCTACCGTTTATGAAGGCCGTGACCTTTGCATCGCCACCAAACGGAATTTCCGCGCCAATGTAGGCACGCAAATCATCAAAGCCTGCTGTTGGCAATTCCTGATCAGTGACATCGCTTTGTCGAGTCGCGCGGGTGTAGTCGACCGAGGCGGTAAACAGTCCTAATCGAGCCTCAAGTCCCGCGCCATAGCGCAATGGCGGAATACGCGGCAGATTGTCGTTACCACTAACAGACAGCTCAGCATCAACCCAGTCAAACAGGGCACGCAATCGGACTTCGTTATCATCCCAGGCCGCCAGCTGAAGGCTTGCTTCGAAATCGATACCTATGAAGCGTGCGTCGTCCTGCAGAAACTGGAAGACCGGCAGGCCGTCCTCAATTTCACCCGTGGCTTGTTCGAATATGAAATCCTGAAAGTTGTTGTAATAAACATTCGCATTCACCGACACACGGTCGCTTGTGTAGTTGAGTACGGCTGACAGATTAATGGCCTGTTCGTTATCCAGGTCAGGATCACCAATCTCAAACGCGCTGGTCGCCAGATGCGGGCCATTTGAATAAAGCTCCTCGGCCACCGGCGCGCGTGAGGAGTAATCCGCATTCACACCAATACGTAGTCCATCAGCCAATGGTATTACCGCACCCACAGACAGGGCGTAGACACCAAAGGTTTCGCTGCCAAACTCTTCGACAGAGGGGTCATGCTCAACCCAGCCACCACGAACGCCTGCTTCGAGATCAAAGCCGTCAAATTCTCTCTCGACAACAAAAAACACTCCGGTATCTATGCTGTCTACCGGCGGCACAAAGGCCTCTTCACCAATAGCCGAAAAGTCCCGATTTGTGTGCTGAATACCAAAAGCACCCGTATAGGTATCGGTCTCAAACGTAAGCTCAGACCTTGCCTCCCAGGCATCGTTATCAAAATCGGTGGCAACCTCACCGTTTGGCTCAATCTCCTGATGCTCGTAGTTGTTAATACCTACACGCAAGTTAAAACTGGTGAACACGCCAAACGGGTTGTTCACACCCAACTCAAAATCAGTACGGGTCTGTTCTACATCAAGCGTGGGGGTATCGGTGGGAACAAATCCTGGAATAACCTCTTCTTCACCTTCCTCTTCTTCACCTTCCTCTTCTTCTTCTTCGTGTCCGCCTGGCAGGCCATAATTTGCCTCGAGGCGGCTAACAGAGGCGCCAACAAAGCCCCAGTCGCCAACGTAAGATGCACCAACGGCAAAGGTCTCAAAATCAAAGCCGCTGCCCAGCAGTATGTCGCGCTCTTCTTCCTCTTCGCCCTCTTCTTCACCGCCTTCTAACTCTTCCAGCGCGCGCAACTCCGCCGACTCAACAAAGCCTGGAATCTCATAGTCATCGCCATCTTTAAAGGTGCCATCCAGGTGCCATGCAAACCTGCCGATACCACCGTCAAGTTTTGCTGAGGTGGCGTTGCCGTCAGTGTTGCTGTCAAAACGGGTTTCAACGCCACCCTGCAGCGACTCTGGCACTTCATGGGGAATGCGCCCGGTGTGGACATCAACGACACCACCTATGGCACCCGTTCCGTAAAGCAGCGCCGAAGGCCCCTTCAACACTTCGACCCGGTCAGCGACAAAGGGCTCAATCGCAACAACATGGTCCGTGCTCGTCACTGACACATCCAGCGTATCAATTCGGTCTTCCATCACTCGCACCCGAGGACCAGCAAGACCATGTATCACCGGTCGCCCGACGGCCTTGCCAAAAGACGCGGAATGAATCCCCGGCAGTTGCGCCAGTGTGGCGCCAATATTGGTATCGAGTTTGCGCAGAAGTTCCACACCCGTAAGCACGTCGGTGGCCTGGGAGAGACCCTCACCGGAAAGAGGATGGGCAACCACTAAAACTTCTTCCAACACATCTGAAGATGATGACTCTGCAGCATCTTGCGCCACTGCAGACAGGCACCCACAAAGGCCAAACAATCCCGCGCCAAACGCGGGGACATACTTGCGAACTTTCAAAATTTTGCTCCTGACCGAGCCGGTGTTCTACACGGACCCGAAATAAAACGAGAATCAGCAACGCATACACAGACCGCACCGGGACAGAAGTCGCGTCCGCACAGTCAGGTTAAGGCGTCTAATAAGTAAGACAGTGTTTTGTCAGGACAGGGGTGGGGCGCGAGCGAGATAAGCCGGGTTAACCCGAGCGATTACAGATGGGGTGAGTTGTACGGCTTCCCAAACTGCCACAAAGTGGGAAGCAGCCGGTTCAACCAGCGAATCAGCAACAGGGGTGTGATCACCCTGCACACAAACAACACAGGCACTATCAGGCAGTTCAGCAGCATGTACGTGCTGGGCAATGAGCAACTGGCCTGCAAACAGCACAAACGCCGCTACCAGCGCGGTAAGGCGCTGCCGTCGTTGTGTGAAGTAAGGCGTTGATGTCATCTTTCTGGTTCGGGTGCTGGTTCGGATACTAATCGACGCGCCTTTGTACTCGATTAACCCTGCCGGGGTCAAACGACGTTCGACACGCCGTATAGTTCACCTTTCAAAAAAGATGTCTGAGATACCAATATGCAAGAAATTCTCAGCGGCCGACGTATTCTGGTCACAGGTGCCACCTCAGGCCTGGGCCGGGCCATCGCGCTGCAGCTTGCTATTAATGAAGGAGCGCAGGTGGTGGCGGTAGGTCGCCGAGCAGATCGTCTCGACCAGTTGGCACAAACTATAACTTCTGCAGGCGGGCAGATAGACACCCACTGTTTGGATTTAAACGATCGTAACGCGGTGGCAACTCTGTGCACGCAGTTGCAATCAAGCGGCCTTGACGATCTGGTGCTGAATGCCGGCATTACAAGCGCCAACCCTTTTGTAGAAGGGTCCTTGGTCTTTGATCAGTCAATTATCGAGACAAATATCACGGCCAACCTGCAACTGATCCGCGAACTCATTGAGCCACTCGAGCAGGATAAAACCGGCGGGCGCATCCTGTTGATTGCAAGTCTCGGCGGGCTGGTACCCCTGCCTTACCAGGCTGTTTACGCAGGCAGCAAGGCGTTCATCGTCAACTTTGGGCTGAGCCTCCGGGAAGAACTCAAGTCCCATGGCATCTGCGTTCTGGTGTTTGCACCCGGTGGCGTAGCTACCGAGATGACCGCAATCGATGCCATGGCCAACCTGCAAAACCAGCTAGCCGACCCAGATCGCGTTGCACAAGACGCCATCGCCATGTTTATAAAACGTCGTTCTTTGGTGGTGCCGGGTTGGCAGAACAAACTGGTAGCTCTAATCGCAAGACTCTTACCAAGACAAGTGCTGGCGTCTGTGGCTGAAAAAATCTATCGCAATGCCAGGGCCGGCTAAATCGCTTCGATAGGTTTTTCAAATGAAAGCGATCCAAAAAAACAATCAAATCGTCCTAAGAGATAAGGTTTAATCAATCACCTTTTTCCCACACTGTTCACACGGAGAGCACAACATGTGTAACCGACTTACCAGGCTTGTAGCAGTTGCAACGCTGCTGCTAACGCCGGGCATAGCACTTGCCGAAACTGCAAGTGACTACGCTGATGGCCAGGCCAAATCCAACCAGTTCTGGTGGCCAGAAAAACTAAACCTCAGCCCACTGCGGCAACACGCTGCGGAGTCCAACCCGCTTGGGGACGACTTTGACTACGCCGCCGCCTTTGCCTCTATCGATCTGGAAGTTCTGAAGAGCGAGATCGTGACGCTGATGAAAACCTCGCAGCCCTGGTGGCCTGCAGACTACGGCCACTACGGTCCGTTCTTCATTCGTATGGCCTGGCACAGCACGGGTACCTATCGAGTAACCGACGGACGTGGTGGCGCTGCTGGTGGCCAGCAACGACTGGAACCACTCAACAGCTGGCCCGATAACGCCAACCTCGACAAGGCCCGGCGCCTGATGTGGCCGATCAAGCAAAAGTATGGCCGCAGCCTGTCCTGGGCAGACCTCATGGTGCTTACCGGCAACGTGGCGCTCGAATCGATGGGCTTCAAGACCATGGGATTTGCCGGTGGTCGAGAAGACGACTGGGAACCCGATCTGGTTTATTGGGGACCGGAAACCGAGTGGCTGGACGACAAACGTTATACCGGCAGCATCGAAGGCGGGGATCGCAAACTCAAGCGACCACTGGGTGCTGTGCAAATGGGCTTGATCTACGTCAATCCCGAGGGCCCGAATGCCAACCACGATCCAATGTCGTCGGCGGCTGACATTCGCGAGACCTTCGGCCGTATGGCCATGAACGATGAAGAAACCCTGGCGCTCATCGCCGGTGGTCACACCTTTGGTAAGGCTCATGGCGCGCACAACGCCGCAAAATGTGTTGGCCCACCCCCCGCTGGCGCAGATGTCGAAGATCAGGGCTTTGGCTGGAAAAATAAATGTGGCACCGGCAAAGGCGCCGACACCACAACCAGCGGCCTGGAAGGCGCCTGGTCAGTTAGCCCAACCGTCTGGACAACCCAGTACCTTGATAACCTGCTCGGTTTTGAATGGGAAAAAACCGAAAGTCCTGCCGGAGCTACCCAGTGGATTCCTGTCGACGGTCAAGCATCCAACCTGGTACCAGATGCCCACGACGCAACCAAACGACACGCGCCCATCATGTTCACCTCTGACATGGCGCTAAAGGTAGATCCGGATTACTTCAAGATCGCTACCCGCTTCCGTGAAAATCCCGAAGAGTTTGAAAAAGCCTTCGCCAAAGCCTGGTTCAAGCTCACTCACCGCGACATGGGTCCAAGAGCTCGCTACGTCGGTGCCGACGCACCCACCGAAGACCTGCTCTGGCAAGATCCGATCCCTGCTGTGGACTACAAACTGGTGACCAGCCGGGATGTCGCGAAGCTAAAAGAACAAATCCTCGATTCCGGTCTGAGCATTCCTGAGTTGGTGCGCACCGCCTGGGGCGCAGCGGCAAGCTTCCGCGGCACCGACATGCGCGGTGGCGCCAATGGCGGGCGTATCAGTCTCGCTCCACAAAACAGCTGGGCCGCCAACAACCCTGCTGAACTGCGCAAGGTGTTGGCCAAACTGAAAGACATTCAAACCGGCTTCAACGACAAAGCCTCTCGCGGCAAGCGCATTTCGCTGGCCGACGTGATCGTGCTTGGTGGTTCTGCTGCGGTAGAGAAGGCAGCAAAGGCTGGCGGCGTAAGTATCGAAGTACCCTTTGTGCCGGGCCGTAACGACGCAACCCAGGCTCAGACCGACGTGAACTCCTTTGCGTTGCTTGAACCTACGGCTGACGGTTTCCGCAATTACTACTCTGCTGACAGCGGTCGGTCTCCTGCTGACATGCTTGTGGAGCGTGCCAACATGCTAACCCTGAACGTGCCCGAAATGACCGTTTTGCTGGGTGGCATGCGCGCGCTTAACGCCAACACCGGCGGTGCAGCCCACGGTGTGTTCACAGACAAGCCCGGTACCCTTACTAACGATTTCTTTGTGAACCTGCTGGATATGAGCACCCAGTGGCAGAAGTCAACGAACAACGAAGGAGTGTACGAGGGCCTGGATCGGACAACCGGCAAGGTTAAGTGGACCGCTACTCCGGTTGATCTGGCCATTGGCTCGAGTTCAGAATTGCGCGCTGTTGCTGAGGTATATGCCGCCAATGATGGTGACGAGAAGTTTGTTCAAGACTTCGTTGCAGCCTGGACCAAAGTCATGCGGCTGGATCGCTTTGATCTGTAGTACTTAGATCTGTAGAGGCTGGAAAGAACGGCGGTGCCTTTGGCATCGCCGTTTTTTTTGTGTTGGCTCACTGGAGGAGGCACTATTAGGCGTTAGTAGAACTACAAAAACATATGGGGAGTTTTGAATGGCCGTTAAGTATTACGACTGGCTGGATCAGCACGAGTCGGTTCGCCCGGACAAGGTTGCCATTCAGGATCTCGATGCCGGGGTAAGCCTGACCTATAGTGAGTTAAACGCACGCGCCCGGGCGCTCGCCGGCTTCCTGCAGGCAAACGGCATCAAAAAAGGCGACCGGGTAGCGCTATTGGTCAGAAACCGTCCTGAGTTTTTCGAAGCTCAGTTTGCCTGTGCGAAGATTGGCGCTATCTGCTTACCGTTGAATTGGCGGCTAACGGTCAATGAGCTGAAGTACATCCTGGAAGACTCGTCACCAGATGCGCTCATTCACGATCACGTGTTTGCTGATACCGCAAACACCCTGGTGGCCCAACTAAAAACCCGAATCAGCCTTGAGCTGGCTGAGCCCATGGAAGCCAGCAGCTATGAAGCCGCAATGGCTGAAGCGCTGCCTCACAGTGTCGTTGACGCAACGCACGACGACGTCTCAATGATCATGTACACCTCGGGGACAACGGGTCACCCAAAGGGCGCGATGATCACCCATCGCATGGTGTTCTATAACATTGTGAATCTTTCGTTGCCGGCAAGCGTGAACAGCAACGCCGTGCAACTGGTGGTACTGCCGCTGTTCCATACAGGCGGACTTAACTGCTACGCCAACCCCGTGCTGCACGCTGGTGGAGAACTGCTGTTAATCCGCGAGTTCGACCCGGGTCGGGCGCTGAACATCATGGGTGATGCCCAGTACGGCGTGACTCATTTCTTCGCTGTACCTGCGCCCTATCAATTCATGATGCAGCATCCCGAGTTCGTCAACACCGACCTAAGCCGCATAGTCAGTGCCGGCGTTGGCGGCGCGCCCTGTGCAGAGGTCATACTCAAAACCTGGCTGGATCGCGGTGTACCTCTAAGTCAGGGATGGGGCATGACAGAAACCAGCCCAGGCGGCATAAGCCTCGAACCCGGTGATGCGTTGCGCAAGGTCGGCTCCTCGGGCAAGGCTCTTATGCATACCGAAATTCGAATTATCGACGAGAAGGGTAATGATGTTGCTGCCAATGAAGTCGGCGAACTGCTGATTCGCGGACCAAACATCACACCGGGGTATTGGAACAACCCCGAAGCCACCAAAAAGACGTTTCTGGACGATTGGCTCCTCACCGGAGACGCCGCACGCATGGACGAAGAGGGCTTTGTCTACATCGTCGATCGCTCCAAGGACATGTATATCTCTGGCGGCGAAAACGTCTATCCCGCCGAGGTCGAGAACGTACTCTACCAACTGCCTGCCATCGCCGAAGTTGCGATCATCGGTGTGCCAAGTGATCGTTGGGGCGAAACCGGTAAGGCTGTAGTAGTACTCAAACCCGGACAGGAACTGAGCGAAGACGAGATTATCGGCCACTGCATTGCCAATCTGGCCAAGTTCAAGATTCCTTCGAGCGTGGCCTTCATAGACGCACTACCCAGAAACGCGACAGGCAAAGTACTCAAGCGAACCCTGCGAGAACAGTACGTCGGGGCAGATGCGCCCGCTATTTCTTAACAGCAGGCCCCATATTAGAAAATGTACTAAAGGATGCCGCTTTTGTGATCCGCCCAGTATCTGTCTTTGAGCAGGCGTTTGTAGAGTTTCCCCGTTGGCAATCGGGGTAACTCGGGATCAAAGTCAATGGATCGCGGGCACTTTTGCCGTGACAGATTTGCTGCACAATACGCCATTAGCTCTGCCGCAAATTCTTCACTTTCGCCAACGCCCTCAAGAGGTTGTACAACCGCCTTCACTTCTTCACCAAGGTCTTCATTGGGAACCCCAAACACAGCAGCGTCTGCCACCTTAGGATGCGTGATCAGTAGGTCTTCGGTTTCTTGAGGATAAATATTCACCCCACCCGAAATAATCATAAAGGTAGAACGGTCTGTCAGATACAGAAACCCGTTCTTCACATAACCCACATCACCCACCGTGCTCATACTGCCATCAGTAGACATGGCTTCAGCGGTTTTCTCTTCGTTGTTGAAGTACTTAAACTCAGTGGCTGTTTTGAACCAAAGCTCTCCAGCTTCCCCTTCTGGACATTCGTTACCGTCTTCATCCAATACATGCAGCTCACCCAGCACAATTTTGCCCACGCTACCGCGGTTGGCGAGCCACTCCTCGCTGTTGAGCGCAGCAAACCCGAGACCTTCGGTTGCGCCGTAGTACTCGTGAATGATTGGCCCCCACCAGTCAATCATCTGTTCTTTCACTTTCACAGGGCAAGGCGCGGCGGCGTGTATCGCAATCTCCAGGGAACTTACGTCAGCACTGGCCCGATGCTCTTCCGGCATCTTTAACATGCGCGTAAACATGGTAGGCACGAGCTGGGAATGGCTCGCCTTATACTGCGCGACATAGGTTAGATAATCCTCAGGGTCAAAGCGTTCCATAATCACCACCGTGCCACCCATGCGTATTGTCAGATTAACCGCAGCCTGAGGTGCCGAGTGGTACAGAGGTGCGGGTGACAGATAAATCATGTCCTCGCGGTAGTGCCAAAGACCGATTAAAAACTGAAATAGCGGCAAGCTCTCAACTGGAGGTTGCTCGGGTAGTGGGCGCAAAATACCTTTGGGACGCCCGGTTGTACCTGACGAGTAAAGCATCGACGTACCCAGCGACTCATCGACAATGGGTGTATCCGGGTACGCATCTGTTGCCGTTGAGAAAACGGCATAGCTCAAACCGGAACGATGGTTAGCCGGAAGTTCTGATACCTCACAATCCACAACCAGACACAGGCTAACCCCTTTACTGCTCTCCAACGCCGCTTGCGCAATAGCGAGTTTTGCTTTGGAAACAATCAGAACTTTAGATTCGCTGTTGTCGAGTATGTAGCTGAGCTCTTCGCCCTTGAGATAATGATTAATACAGGTGTAATACAGCCCGGCACGCTCGCCAGCCGCACAGCACTCAAGATAGCGATTGTTGTTTTCCATAAAGATTGAATAGTGATCAAGCCGTTGCAGGTCATTGGCGCGCAACAGGTGAGCCAATCGATTGGCGCGCGCCTCAAATTCACGGTAACTCACCGCTTCTGAAGTGCTGGCCATAATGAATGCAGCCCGATCCGGATGCTGTGTTGCGTAGTTGCCTGGATACATAGATGGTCTCTCCGGTTAGCTCCTGTCGTTGGCTTCTTTATATCGCTATTTCGAGCGCAGCACGACGCCAATACCAATCAAAATCGCACCTGCAGCGATGATAAGCCCGGCGCTCACTGGTTCACCCAGTATAAACACGCCCATAAGTGCAGCCAGCGCCGGCACTGAAAGCTGCAGGGTGGCAGCATTAGTAACGCTAAATGCGGGTAACACGCTGTACCAGGCCACATAGCCCAATCCTGAAGTCAGGGCGCCCGATACACAGGCATAAAATACCCCCACGCCGTCGAACTCAATCTGCGTGGCGTACAGCCCAATCAAAACGGCACAAAATGGCAAGGTTCTCGCAAAGTTCCCGGCACTGCTCAGCACCGGATCCGCCGAACCGGCACTCAGTGTATACACCGCCCAGGCGACACCCGACAAAATCATAAGCAGCGCTGCGACAGGAGCTGGTGTAACCGACTCATCAAGCAACGCTCCCGGTACCAGCAGAAATGTCACCCCAACAGCCGCAACCAGGAACCCAACCCATTGGGCCGTGTTAAATCGTTCGCCTTGAGTAAATCCGTAGCCCAGCATGCTGGCCTGCACTGAGCCAAATAGCAGTAACGCCCCAAGGCCCGTATTTATTTGCGTATAGGCAAACGAAAAGGCTACCGCGTAAACAAATAGCGCAAACGCCGATAACCAGCGGCCAGAAGCGAAGGGCAATTGCCCGTTACGCACCAGCACCACAAGCACCAGGCAAATTGCGCCAGACATCAATCGAACAACACTGAAGGTTGCGGGATCTATCTGAGTTTCAGTTAGGGCAAGACGCGCCAGCAAACTGTTTGCGGCAAAAGCCAGCATCGACAATCCAGCGAGGACTGAAAGCTTGGGAGAAAGAGAAGCACCGGTTACGTCTGACAAACTAAAGATATCTCTCTGATTTAGTTCGCAGGAAGGGGTAATACCCCCGGATGACCAAGCGCTCTGGCCTTAGCAAGGTATTGACGCGAAAGTTCAGTATCTTTTGGAACATCACCCATTCCCGCGCGATAAACCCGTGCGAGATTGAACAGCGCATTGCGATCACCCTGCTCTGCCGCTTTCTTGTAGAGCGCCACACTGCGATCCAGTCGTGGCTGCCCTGAGACTAGCCCACCAGATTCGATATCTCCAAGCAGCGTCTGTGCCAGAAAAAACCCACCTTCAGCTGAGCGCTGTAACGGTCGCAATATCGCGGGAGAGAATTTGCCAGCAACGGGCTTGGCTCGGTCGAGCATGAGCGATGCAAGCTGAGCCTGGGCAAACTGCGAACCAGACGCCTGCGCTATCCGCGCATACTCTTCGGCGCGTTCAATATCAATAGATACTCCCCAGCCGTTGGCGTGCAAATCACTCATCACCAAAAGTGATTTCAGATCACCATTCTGTGCACCCAAGCGCAATTCATCCAACAGCGCCCGATCACCCAACAGATAAACCCTGACAACCGCTGCATACACTGAACCCTTGTACGTGCTGACAAAGTCGCGTGCACTTTGGTTATCTGGTTTTTCGAGCAAGTCACGATACGCAAAAAATTCAGCCGGACTTGGCTGGAGTGCAGCGGTCAGTCCGGCAACCTTTGCGGGAGCGGTGTCCCAGGTGGGCTCTGCTGAAGTTTCACCGGTATTTGTTTGTACAACAGGTGTTGACGGCACCGCGACCTCCTGCACGACATCCTGTGCAGTCGATGCTGAGATCAACCACCAAAGCAGCAACCCAGCAACAGAAACCACTGCCACAGATAACGCCATAAACGCACCCGTCGATAGATAACTTTGGCCAGATACTTTTGAGGAGCCAGGACGAACTACCTCTGTTGGTGAACCTGTTGGTGAATCTGGGCCATCACCGGCATCACTCAGCTTGGCCACAATGGTGCCACCTGGCGTCTTCAACCGTGCTAACTGACTCAGCACCATGTCACAATCGGTAAAACGTTCGTCGCGATGATAGGCGAGCATTCCACTCATCAAAGGCTGCCAGTGCGCAAGTGCATCGGGCAACACAGGAATGCCCTGTGTCGCTTTTGCAACGGCCAGCTCTGACAGGGTTCGACCCGTATGTGGTAATTCATTGGTTAGCAATTGCCAGGCCACTACCCCCAGGCTGTAGATATCGGTTCGCTGATCCAGCGACTCGGCTCGCATTTGCTCCGGAGACATATACTGCGGCGAGCCTATAACCGATTTCACTTCCGTAAGTGAAGTTTTGTACTCTTTGGTGGCGATCTCCCGCGCAATGCCAAAGTCAGCCACCATGGCAGTCGCGGGATCACGCATCAGTACGTTATCCGGCTTGATATCCCGATGTACAATATTGTGGCTGTGGGCATAACCCAAGGCCTGGGCAACCTGAGTCAATATGGAGTGAACTCGCCCTTCAGTGAGTCCGGTGGCCATGGCGTCATTGAGATCACCGCCCGTCACGTATTCCATGGCAATGAAATAGTGACCGTCCTGCTCACCCACCTCATAAATCGGCACAATGGAGGCGTGGGCCAATCGGCCAACAATACGCGCCTCGCGCAAAAATCGTTTTGTGAAACTGGGATCTGCCGCCAGTTCCTGGGCCAGAATTTTCAGAGCAACCGGACGATCGAGGCTGAGCTGCACAGCCTCGTACACTCTGGCCATCCCGCCCTCACCGATTTCATTTATCAGGCGATAGCCTGTTAGCTCGGGCGCATCATCCACATTAATTCACAATAACTTCCAGCCGGCGATTTAACCGATGCTCAACTTCGCTGGCTGCTTCACCACGGTACTTAGGGCGAGACTCGCCCGCACCATCGACCTTTAATCGGCCTTCAAGAGACGGATAAGCCGACACTAACGCCGACTCAATTGATCGCGCTCGTGATTCAGAAAGACGGAAGTTATAAGCCTCGGAGCCTCGCACGTCTGAATGTCCTATCAGCGTAAATGAGTTGTTCTGGTATTTGTCATCAGACAGCACCGCACCTAACTGAATCAAATTGGCACGGGTTAGCCTGTCTAGCTCAATACTATCAAACTCAAAGTTGATAGGTATGCCCACTTTGGCTCGCGGCGCCTGCGAACCGCTGTTGGCGCTTGCGAACGACATCAGTCCAAACTCCTGGCTTGAGAGGCTGCGCTTGATGGATTCTCGGGTAATGGGCTGATCGACAATATTCAGATCAATTTCCTTGGCCGCGGTGCGAATCCAATTTGGCGCGTCGCTGTGTGTCTCCATGGCCCGCTCAAGCATGGTCAGTGCTTCAAAGCGTTGCCCGTTTAAGGCCAGAACCTGCCCGTAACGGGCCGAAGAGATCGCGGCGCTATCCGTGTTTGGCGCAAATTCAACGGCCTTTGTATAGGCCTCAAGCGCTTCTTCTATACGTCGCTGCTGACGCAGCGCAGTGCCCATTAAATGCCAGGCGTCATAGCTGTCGCAGGCCTTGGTCGAGCGCTGCAACCACAGCGTGGCCTGGGCAAAGTCCTGTTGCGCGCCCGATTTCCGGGCTAAATCCAGGTATCGCTCTCCCTCTTCGCAACTGGCCCTGCCCGCCACAGGAAACAGAAACACCAGTAGAGAAAGAGAAGTTAACAGCACGCGTCGACGGGAAAGCTCATTGAGTTGCATTAGTAGAACCTCAAACACTGAATTAAATGTACCTGGTTACTAAAGCGTTGAAACAACCAAAATCAGGCCAACGGATTTGCAGCTCAGCCACTTAGCTGTGTTCTGACCCGAATGACTACTGATTTGCGCATTAACTCCTGACCATACCCAAGCCACGGACAGGACAATGACTGCACACACAGCAAGATCATTCCTTGCACTAGCGCTATGCCTGACCGCGCTAGCCAGTACACCCGCTCAATGCGATAGCTCCATCACAGATCTTAATAACCAGGGTCTCAAGCTGCAGGCCGAAGGCGCGCTGGACGAGGCAGTACAGAGCTTTCTTGAGGCAGCAAAACAGGCCGCAAACAGCAGTACTAACAGTTCTACCAGCAAAAATGAGGCTGATCGCTACCGCCTTAACGCCGTTCGGGCCATGGTAGAAGCCGGTCAGCGGCCCGAAGCCATCAAACTACTAAAGCAAGTCACCGGCAACTTCCCTGCAAAGGACGCTGACGCTGCACCTCTTAAACTCGCAAGTGCCGATCTTTACCGACGGCTGGTCAATGAACTTGATGCATCCCCAGAGTACCGCCGCCGGGCCTATCGCCTGCTTGAATCGGTGCTACAGGATACGCAAGCCAGCAACGCCGCTACCCAATCCTGGGCACGCGGCTACCAGGCCTCATTATTTGAAGACGAGGCTCGCTACGAAGAGGCTCTGTCTCTGAATCGGCAAGCCATTCACAGCGCACAAACCTCGCCAGGGCCTGGCGGGCTGTACCGCTGGGAATGGCAGCACGGCAGACTGCTTGCTGCACTAGGCCGAGGTACTGAGGCCATCCAGGCCTACGCCCGTGCTTCTGATGCTCTGGACAAACAGCGTGCCGTGCTGCAGACCCAAAAAAACAGTTACCGGGATATCTTCCAACCGCTGTACTACCAGTTTGCCAATCTACTGTTAGAGGAAGTCGCAAACGCACCCAATGACGACGCCCGACAGGAGTTACTGCGACAAGTACAGAAAACCCTTGAGACCGTTAAAACCGCAGAAATTGAAGATTACTTCCAAGAGAAGTGTGTTGTCGCTGACAGCTCAGACCTGACGGGCATCGATCAGGGTACAGCCGTGCTGTATCCCATCATTCTGGAGGACCGGCTGAATCTTGTTGTTAGTACCGCAAGCGAGTTATCACACCTAACCGTTGAGGTGCCGCGCTCCGAGGTCATCGCCGCCGTTCGTGACTTCCGCTTGAACGTGCAGATCGACACGGCCACCCAAGACTACCTGCGCCTGTCACAAAGACTATACAACTGGCTCATCGCTCCACTGGATTCCTGGTTGACCCAACAGCAGATCGACACGCTTGTCATCATTCCGGATGGCGCGTTACGAACTATTCCCCTTTCGGCGCTGCACGACGGCGAGCAGTTTGTGATTGAACGCCTGGCCATTGCCACTGCACCCGGACTCAATCTGGTTGGGCTCGCCGAAGACAGCCCCGCGCGTATGGTGGCTTTTGCAAGCGGTCTTAGCGAGGCTGTGCAGGGGTTCACTGCTCTGCCAAGCGTAACCGACGAACTCGCAGCAATTGATGCACTGCTGCCCACCAAAATTCTGCAGGACGAAGGATTCACCACCCAGGCACTCACCCGGGAGTTAACCACTGGCAACTACTCTGTTGTCCATTTGGCAACTCACGGCCAGTTTCGCAGCAGCTACGCTGACTCGTTTTTGTTAACCCACGATGATCGACTCCGACTCGACGAACTCGGCGATGTACTGTCGTTGCGTCGGGATAGGTACGGTCCATTGGATCTTTTAGTACTGAGTGCCTGCGAAACTGCCGCTGGTGATGATCGTGCCGCACTGGGTGTGGCAGGGGTGGCGATAAAGTCCGGCGCTCGAAGTGCGCTTGCGTCTCTTTGGGAGGTAGACGACGCCGCCACCAAAGAACTGATTGCAACCTTCTATAACAACCTCACCTCAAATCCGTCTGGCTCCAAAGCCCAGGCCCTGAAGAACGCGCAACGAAGTCTGATCGCGCAACCCGACTTTCAGCATCCTAGTAAATGGGCGCCATTTCTTATTATCGGAGACTGGTTATGAAACTGATAGCAACCAAAGGTTACCGCCTGTTGTCACCTAAACTCGCGCTCTGTCTCATTGCCTGCTCAGTCGTTCATTCCGCTGGAGCTGACGTGGTGTTCGACGGATCAATAGGTTCACTACCCGCCGGCACCTTACGCAGCGGGGACTTCATTATAGGCGAAAGCGATGGACAGCTGAGCGGCACTAATCTGTTTCACAGTTTCGAACGCTTCAACGTGAATACTGGCGAGTCGGCAACCTTCAGTCATACAACACCTAATGTGTTGAACATCATTAGTCGGGTTACTGGTGATACCGGGACATTGATACAAGGTGAACTCAATGTTGCCCAAGACTCAGGAGGAACCCTAAGCCCAAGCTTCGCATCGCTTTGGTTGATCAACCCAAGCGGCATCGTCATCGGCGAGGGGGCAGCACTCAACTCAAACGGCGCCTTCCGATTATCGAGCGCAAACGAGATCGGATTCTCCAACGGTGATGCCTTCTTCTCGCACGATGTGACCAACAACTCTACTTTATCTTTTGCCGACCCAATGGCGTTTGGATTCTTGTCCGGCGATATCTTGCCAGACTCTGTCACACCGGGAACCGTTGTTGTTGAACCTATTAGCAATGATGTCTCCGCTTTTGCGTTTGACCTCGCACTAGTAGGCACTAACGCCGATCCAGAAGCTACCGGACTTCGCATTGGTCCGGAAGTTTCATCTGATAACGATGCCTTCGGCCCAGGTGTGTCTCTAACAAGCAGCAGAGTGGTCTTACACTCCCTTGGAGCAGAAGGCACGGTTTTGATAACGCCACCAGGAGACCCAGGCGACATTAATGGAGTTAGCACAGGCAGTGGAGTGGAAATCAACAACACGAATATTTTCAGCTCCGACTTTGGCCTCCTCATGCCGCCTTCTATATTGACAATTACTGGGGAGAACGTATCGCTGAACAACTCAGCAATAGCAAGTCGGAGCAACGCTACTTCACAATCCCTGTTGATTGGATCGATAAATCAGACCTCAATAACCAACTCTTCGGTATCAACATCTACCATATCTAGCCTAAATGCTGGGGATTTGTTGATTACTGGAAATTCTATCGTCAGCAGCAACTCGGCTATCGGTAGCAGCGCAACCCAACTTGATGGCGTGGATCAGCCAACTACATTCGGTAACGCAGGCAATATCACCTTGAGTAGTTCGGACGGTGGAATAACGCTATTTAATCCAGATATATCTAGCGTTTCATTTCTACAAAGCGGCTCCGGCAATATCCTTATTCAGTCAACCGGGGATATCTCTCTTGCAGGTGATCAGCCTGCTTCAGGAATTCTCAACTTTAGCTCTTCGAACGAGGCCGGTGGTGATATCGAGATCAGTTCAGCGGGCGCTCTGTCCATCAGCGGGAATTTCACTGCTAGCGCCACAGCCCTTGCGACGGGACCGACGGGCAATATCTCTTTAAGTGGGGAGTCCGTGTCAATTGCGGGCCTGGAGGCAGATCAACGGATCAATGTATCCGCCTCTGCCACCGAAGAGGGAAGCGCTGGCGAGGTGAGCATAGTATCAAACCAGACTCTGGCTCTTACCAACACAGACGTTTTCGTCTTGAGTGCTAACCAGGCGGGTGGAGTGACTCTCCAGGCAGGGAACATAGTACTAGCCGACACATCGTTAAGCGCTTCTACTATCAGTGACAATCCGCTCGATGCACCAGGGACCATCGTTGTAAATTCTACGGGGGACCTGTCGGCTAATGCTGTCGATATAGGAAGCAACACCTCCGGCCTCGCGCCCGCAGGACTCATCACAATCGACGCCGGCGGATCTATTCAATTCAGCGACACGCGAGTGACCGCAGGAACCGTTTCAGAAACCGCCGCTGGGCCGGCTGGTGACATTGCTATAACCGCCGACGGAAACCTAACCCTCGAAGGCAATGCACTTTTTATTTCCAGCAACAGTCAATTTAGCGGCGATGCCGGAGATATCTCACTCACCGCACAAGACATAACTCTGGGCCAGGGTTACACCATACAGTCTGCGGCAGATGCCGGCGATGCCGGCGACATTGTGCTAAACGCCGATCGAATATTTGGTGGCTCAGGCCAAATTGGCATATTTTCGGAAACAGGTGGTGGCGGAAATCTCAGCCTGCTCGCGAGGGAAATTCGACTACTGGGCAACATGGGAGAGCCGGCCTTCTATAGCGCTGATTCATTCGCTGCCGGCGACGGTGGCTCAATCACGTTGGGCGACGAGGCCAATCCCGCAGAACTCGTTTTGGTTAACCTGTCGGCATTTACGGCAACAGCTGAACAGGGCGATGGCGGCAACATCAATGTAAACGCTGATATTTTTCTTCCTTCTGCAACCTCTATATTCACTGCATCATCAAACGCAGGTACCGACGGGGCGCTCAATATCAACGCAACTCAACAAGATATCAGCGCATCCGTTGTTGAGCTTACTGTTCCATTACTCGATCAGACCGATCTCATACAGGATCTTTGCAGCAAAGGTGCAATCAACAGAAGTACCCTCGTGCTGGCTGAAAGTGATGCGCAGCTCAGCACACCAGATGGCTACTTCAGCAGTTCAACGCAAAACCCTCCAGAAATAGCGGCAGATGCGAAACTCACACGCAGCTTGGGGTGTGCACAATGAACAGGTATTTATCCAAGAACCTATTAGCCGTTGGCTTGCTGAGTCTGCTAATGGTATTTGTTTTCTCTACAAAAACCGATGCAGCCGAGCCAAGCTTCGAAGTGGATTTCTCGTCCCAAGAAGAATCTCAGATCTCATCACAATCAACTCAGGCACCCAAGGTGCTTCCCAACTTGCCATCGCAAGACAACAACAACACCGTAACGACCAACCGGATACTTGTTAAGAGCATTGCCCTGGCAGACAACAGCATCCTGCAACCCGCCGAAATTGAGAAGCTTACGGCACCCTATCTCAATACCATTTTGACCGCCGAGAACTTGCAATCCATTCGGCAACAACTAACGCTTGCGTATATCAACAAGGGGTACCTGAGCTCTGGTGTAATACTGCCGGAGCAGATCGTTGAAAACGGACAGGTCGAGTTCCGGGCAATTGAAGGCAGCCTCACAAGTGTCGAGGTAGACCTGGAAAATTCTATTCTCGACGGCTTTGCTGAGCGGGAAATACGCAGAGAAGTAAAAGGTCCTTTATCACTGAACGATCTTGAAACCGGGATTCGAAAATTGGAGCTGGACCCACTGATTCGCCGGGTATCAGGTCGCCTGTTGCCGGGGTCTAATCCAGGAGAATCAAGACTCAGCCTGGACATCGAAGAAAATCATCCATTGCGCATATCAGCAATTTTCGACAACTTTGAGTCGCCCACTGTCGGCGCTAACAGAGGCTCCATACGTCTCGAACACATGAATCTAACCGGCCACCGGGATACGCTCGCCCTTTCGCTGTCAGCCACAGATGGCTTGCGCGATGCGTTTGCGTCGTACAGCTTTCCCTTCGCTCAGGAACGATTGGAGCTTAGCGCCTACTTTGGTTTGGGAAGTTCTGACGTCATCGAAAGTCCGTTCGATGAATTGGACATCGAGGGTGACAACAAAGCCGGAGGCCTAAGCCTTGGTTATAAGGTCGCTAATCGACTAAACCGTCAGGTGACTCTCAGCACGGGATTGCAATACTCATCAAGCGAAACCGAATTACTCGATGAGTCTTTCTCATTTGCTAGGGGCGCAAGATCAGGGCGCAGCACATCCACAAGTGCAAAGCTTGAGCTGCAATGGGTAGAACGCTGGGGCAGCCAGCTACTCGCGCTACGCAGCTCTATTCGATGGGGGTTTGATGCTCTGAACTCAACGATCATTCCCAGCGATGCCCCGGACCGGGAAATTTTTCTTACCGGTGCCAGAATCCCCGAATCCAGATTCACGGTATTCCTGACACAACTCCAATGGGCAAAACGCCTGAATTACATCGACAGCGAAATTGTTGTCAACGCTGCCTGGCAGAGAACGCCTGATGCATTGCTCTCGGTTGATAAGTTTGCAATCGGCGGTAACGCAACCGTACGCGGATTCCGTGAGAATACCCTGCTACGCGACAACGGTTTCTACACCAATTTCGAATGGCGTGTGCCGGTGTTACGCAAAGGTCGCTGGTCCAGGCTCAATTTAGTTGCCACACCGTTTTTCGATTGGGCCCAGGCCGAAGATCAGGGCGATCGCTTGCCAACAAGTTCAGCATCGACACTAAGCAGCATCGGGCTAAGTCTCACTGCTCGCCCAACCGACAGATGGTTTATGCAACTCACCTACGCTGAACGCTTGCGCAGCGAATCTGTGGTTCCTGCACGTGATCGAGGCTTGCAGGACGACGGCATACATTTTGCGGTGAGTTACCAGTGGTCACCCAGCAACTAGCCCTGGAAATGGAAAGTCAGAGGGTGAGCTCCAGCCCTTCCAGCTCACCCGCTTCGCGCCAGGATCTCAGAACTTTCCGATAGGCACCAATGCCTTTGGTATAGGACTCAAGCCGAACATCGCGATACCGCTCTTTGGTCCCTTCCTGATTGTAGTAACCCGGCGTACAACTATCTGGTGATCCACCTAAAACCAGTTGCGTCTGTACCCCGTGGTTTTCCAGCTGATCTTCTATCCACTGCTGTTCTGCGGCAACAGAAACATTGGCCACCTTTACTTTTCGCTTCTGCAACTCGCTTAGGGTGTAGGCCACCTGCTCTGCCTGCACGTCCACCCCATAGCAATAGTTAGCGCCTAACTGGAAGACAAACAACCCGCCGCAAACAAACAGGTTTGGAAAGCCGTTCGACATAAGGCCATGCATGGATCGCATCCCGTCATCCCAGTGATCGTAGATAGACTTGCCATCAACACCATAAACAGGAATGCCAATACGCCGTTCGTAGCTGCTCGTAATCTCAAAGCCGCTGGCGTAAATAATGCAATCAACCTCATATTCTTTGCCGTCAACCACAACCCCACGCTCGGTGATCTCATCCACCCCCTTTGATTCGCTGACATCAACAAGCTCAACGTTTGATCGATTAAACGTCTCAAGATAATGGTCATTAAAGGTGGGTCGCTTACAGAACTGGTTGTAGTAGGCCTTGAGCTGAGCGGCGACTTCGGGATCATCAACACTGCGATCAACCCGAGAACGTATCTCTTCCATGGTTTTGTAATCTGCCAACTGGGCAAGCCCTGCCAATTCCTCCTGCGGCACACCCTCAGTTTGACTCGCCAGAACCCGAACGTTGCGGGCAAGCCGGGTCCAGCCATCGTCTGCAAACTCGGGATCAATCTCTCCCCCCAGCAAAGCCTCGCCAAATCGCTTCTGGCGTTCGGCTTGCCAACCGGGTTTCAGGTTTGCGGCCCATTCTGGATCGGTCTCTGAATTGTTCCGTTGATCAACTGATGAAGGAGTGCGTTGGAACACATAGAGTTGTTTGGCGCTCTCACCGAGCGCAGGAATACACTGAACGGCCGTTGCTCCAGTGCCAATGATGGCCACTGTCTTGTCAGCAAGCTTATCCAGCCCACCTTCATGGCTGCCGCCGGTGTACTCGTAGTCCCAGCGACAAGTGTGAAAAGTGTGCCCCTTAAACTTGTCGGTTCCAGGAATACCCGGCAGTCTTGGGCGGTTTGCGGGGCCGGTACCAAGGCACACATACCGTGCCTTCATCTTGTCACCGCGATTGGTGGAGATGATCCAGAATGATTCCGCTTCGTCCCATCTAAGCTCAGTGACCCAGGTTTGAAAGACAGCATCTTTATAAAGGTCAAAGTGTTCGCCAATACGCTGGGCGTGTTGCTGAATCTCTGGCGCAAAAGAGAAGCGCAGCTTGGGGACGTAGCCTGTCTCTTCAAGGAGCGGCAAATAGCTGTAAGACTCAATATCGCACTGGGCCCCGGGATATCGATTCCAATACCAGGTGCCGCCAAAATCTGCGCCACTTTCCACAATGCGCACATCTTTAACGCCCGCCTGATGCAACCGCGCAGCCGTCATCATGCCTACCCAACCGCCACCTATAATCACCACGTCCCGTTCATCTTCGATAGGATCGCGTGGCTTCAGCTCACTGTAAGGATCATCAATAAGGTATTTATTGGCAAACGGATCGTCAGAACCCAGGGCGACAAACTGTGACTCAGCGTCTTCTCGGACCCGGCGGTCTCGCTCCTGCTTGTAGTGCCTGGCAAGTTGCTGAGGATCAAAACCGAGGGTCTCGGGGGTCAGTGCGTCTTCCAGTTTACTCATGGTGACTCTCCAGGGTGCAGGTTTAATACTCATTCAACACCAAAGAGTGCCAGTGCCAAGCCTATCCGGCAAACACCAGTGTGTGCCTGTAGGTGTATATTTCCCTACCAAGTCGTCATAAACACCGTCGAAAGCGCCAGGCATGCCAAAAATAGACAATCCCAAAAGCCGTATTCCAGGCCAACTCGAAGGGCTGCACCTGTTTCATTACGACGCTGCACCCTGTGCGCAACGGGTGCGCTTCGCGTTAGGCGAGAAAGGCTTGTCGCGTGGCCGCGAAGAGAAATTCGACAACGTCACACCTGATTCGGTGCGCGGCGAAGAGCATCAGTGGGTAAGTCGACGAATCTCTCTGCCTCGAAAAGACCATATCACCGAAGCCTATGCGGCGATTCACCCCAACATGGTTGTCCCGGCCCTGGTGCACGACGGCACACTCTATCTCGAATCCATGGACATCATTGAATATCTCGATGATGCCTTTGGTGGGCCGCGCCTGGTTCCATCAGACGCTGCCTTTCGAGCTGCAACCCTTGAACGCGTGAAACAGGCCAAAGTATTGCATCGATCAATTCGCTTCGTCACGTTTCGCTGGGGCCTTGGGCGATTGGCCATGCTCAACGAAAAGGAGCGAAAGCACTTGGCAGACCTTGCAAGCCAGGGCAGTGATGGCGAACAACTGGTGAGCTTCTATGACGGCTACAGCACCGGCGAAATTCCGGAAGCCACCTACGTTGAACACCTTGACCAGCTGTACCGCGCGTTCTCAGCTCTTAACAATGATTTTGAGGATGGACGGAAGTTCTTAATGTCAGATGAGCTCACTGTCGCTGATCCCTTCTGGTGTATGAAGATTCTCAGACTCATTGAATGTGGTTACCCGGTGCAGGCCCATCACCCATTGGTTTACGCCTGGTACCAGAGGTTAACCGAGCGTCCCTCTTTTCAAAACGAAGTGATGGGGTCAAATCGAATAACTCATCGAGCGTTTCGATTCAAAGCCGGTATAGAGAGCCTGTTTGGCAAAGGGCTCAAACAGGCTGTAAGCAATATAGAGCAGCGACTGTGACCATTATTGTAGCGGGTGGCGGAATCGCGGGCCTTACAATGGCACTTACCTGCCACGAGATTGGCCTTGACGTAAAGGTATTTGAAGCCGCAAAAACAATAAAACCGCTGGGCGTCGGCATAAATCTGCAACCCAACGCTGTGCGGGAGCTTTATCAACTCGGATTGGAACAGGATTTACGCGAACTTGGCATCGAGGCCGAGGAATGGGCCTTGTTTTTCTATGATGCTCACCCCATCTGGACGGAAACCCGAGGCACTGTTGCCGGCTACAAATGGCCACAGTTTTCCGTACATCGGGGTCAATTCCACAACAGACTGTTGCAGCAGGTAAGAAAGCGGCTTGGCCAGGATGCCTTCGTAAATGATGCAAGATTTACCCACTACCAAAATACATCAACCGGTGTTTCCGCCAGCTTCGTCAGATCCAACGGCGACACCCTTGTTGTCGAAGGCGATGTTCTGATTGGTGCTGACGGTATCCACTCCGGGGTAAGAAAACAGATGTATCCCAACCAGGGTGAGGTGCACTGGAACGGCGCCATCATGTGGCGAGGCGTCTCTCGAGTAGCACCTCCCAGGAAAAGAAGTTCGTTTGTATTTGTAGGGGGTATTACTCAACGTTTCATCTGTTATCCGGTGACACCCATAGATAACAATGGCGAAACCATGCTCAACTGGATTGCTGAGCTGCGCACATCCGACCTCGAACAGGCAGACCGCAGTGACTGGAATCAAAGAGCATCAAAAGACGCCTTTCTTGGTAAGTTTCTGGACTGGGACTTTGGATGGCTAAACGTTCCACAAATCGTCAACCGAAGCAGTGAGATCTGGGAGTACCCTATGGTAGATCGCGACCCTGTAGATCACTGGGTAGACGGACGAACCGCTTTGATTGGCGACGCTGCACACGCGATGTGCCCCCAAGGGTCCGGTGGTGCCAGTCAGGCGATTGTTGATACTCGGGTACTGGGTGCCAGCCTGCTGAAATTGGGGGTCAATGAATCCGCCTTACTCGATTACGAGGCAAAACTACTGAAACCCGTCAATGAATTGGTTATGCGTAACCGCGCTGAGGGTCCAACCGGGGTGCTCATTGATATAGAAGATAAACTGGCTAAGGGCGACAGCATTGATGCGGCGATAGACAAAGACGCAGTGGCGGATTTCATGGCACGCTACAAGGCCGCGGCCGGCACGGCGATGGTCGACCTAAACGCTGCACCACCTACAATAACAATCCAGGACGGTAACAGGGGAGCACGAACTTTATGAATCATCGACAACTATCTATGGTGGGCCACGGCGCGTTGATCATGGTCATTGGCTTACTGTCGGGCTTCGGTCTGGTTATGTCACTGGTCGGCGGGTTTGAGATTTTTCCAGGCACTATCCTTGAATTTGAGTTGCCTGGAGACAGCGGTGCCTGGGCAAGAGCTCATGCCGGCGGCATCACAAACGCGTTAATGGTCATTGCTGGTGCGTGGCTCGTTGGTGCACTTGCACTTCCCGAAACAACAGCCCGGCGAGTTTGCTGGATGCTCATTGGTTCAGGGTATGCAAACACCCTGTTTTACTATGGCGCCATCTTCTCTCCAACCAGAGCGCTGACCATGGGTGACAACAGATTTGGTGAAACAAATATCGCAGGTATGCTTGGCTATTTACCAGCGCTGGTTTTTGCCGTTATCGCAATCATTGCCTTTGGCACAATTGCCAGACACGCTTTTACGCAAAACAAATAGACTAGCCAAATAAACACAGATTCAAGAACAGAAAGTTTGTATTCAGAAGGTTCCAAGTGACTACCAAAGAGCAGAATTACGACGCCATTGTCATCGGTGCAGGCGTTGGTGGCATCTATCAAATAAAAAAGTTAACCGATAACGGTTTCAAATCCGTGTTACTGGAAGCCAACAAGGACCTGGGAGGCACCTGGTATAAAAATCGTTATCCTGGCTGTCGATTTGATTCTGAGAGTTACACTTACGGCTACTCATTTTCTCGCGAGCTCATTGACGAATGGGATTGGCAAGAGCACTTCTCGGCCCAGCCAGATAACCTCAAATATCTGAATTTTGTCACAGACAAATTCAATCTCCGACAATACATGCGATTCAATTCTGCAGTTAAAGCACTCACCTGGAACGAAACCAAACGCCAATGGGATCTGGTTACACAAGACGGCACCACCATGAGCGCGCGATTTGTCGTGACCTGTGTGGGGGTATTGTCTGTACCCTTCCAACCGCCTATCGATGGAAAAACCAAGTTCACAGGGCAGGCTTTCCATAGTTTTGACTGGCCAGAAGAAGGCATCGATCTATCCGACAAACGTGTCGGCATTATTGGTACTGGCGCTACCGGTATTCAAATTATTGCGGAGATTGCCGACAAGGTAGCAGAGTTGACTGTGTTTCAACGCCACCCAAACTGGAGTGTCCCACTCAACAATTCGCGGTTCACAGAATCGCAGATGGATGATATCCGTAAGCGTTATGATGAAATCCTGGAGAATTGTGAGCAGTCTCAGGGTGGCTTTGTGCATCTACCCGACCGGCGTGGTTACCACAGTGTCTCAGAGAGCGAACGTAAGGCGCTGTGGGATGAACTGTACGAGCGACATGGCTTTGCGTTGCTACTGGCTAATTTTCCCGAGACCTTCATTGAGGAAGAGCCCAACAAGGCACTGTCTGATTATGTGGCAGGACGGATTCGTCAGCGAGTGGATGACCCCAAAGTCGCTGAAAAACTCATCCCCACAGATCACGGCTTCGGTATGAAACGCCTGCCGCTGGAAACCAGGTACTTCGAAGCATTTAACCGCGACAACGTGCGCCTGGTAGATATCTCCGAAGAGCCCATCAAAACGATGTTACCAGAGGGCATTCAGACCAACGAAGAGCTGTACGAGCTTGATGTGATTATCTATGCCACCGGGTTTCACGCGATTACCGGGGGCTTGAACAAGATCGACATTCAAGGCACCGAGGGTTTGCTGAGCAAAAAGTGGCAGACACAAACCAGTACTTATCTTGGGTTACTCAGTGCAGGTTTCCCCAATCTGTTTATGGTAGCTGGGCCGCAGAGTGTGTCGGGTTCAACCAACTATCCTCGATCGATAGAAACCGGTGTAGATTGGCTAACAGATTTGTTACTGCATACCCGAGACTCTGGCATCACGCGACTCGAAGTAACCCAGGAGGCCGAAGACTGGTGGTTTGACACTGTAGAAAAAGCCCAGCAAAGAATGCCGTTTAGCAACGTGAAGAGCTGGTTCACCGGATACGCTCCAAATATCAATGGGGCTGATAAGCCCTCAAATCAACAAGTCAGATACAACGCTTACTGGGGCGGCGCACCAAGGTATCGTGGCTTTTTGGATCAGGTTAAGGCTGAGGGCTATTCCACTTTGAAGATGGACAAGTAACTCAGAGCAAACTCGCAGACCTAAGAATAAGACGAATACCTAAACCTAAAGAAACAAGAAACGCTGATGCGCCCAGCAAATTGGTTACCCAGCCGTTAGCATACGCTCCCAAAATAGAGCGTTGATTCATCGCGTAAAGCAGAAAGGCCGCAACCACCGGCAGCAGTAGCCCATTAGCAAACTGCGCGGCTACTATGATGCTGAGTGGACGAATACCACTGAGGGCGAATAAGGCGCCTACTGCCAGCACACTCAAACTCACTGCGCGAAATACCGTGGTCTTCGAATATTTCTGCTGAGGAAATATCTCAGACAACGCATAGGCTGTAGCTATCGGCGCGGTCAGCGAACTGCTTAGCCCGGCGGCCAACAATCCTACACCCAAAAAATACTTTGCCGTCGAGCCAAACAGCGGCTCAAGTTGTACCGCCATTTCGCCAGCACTGTTTGCGGTTAGCCCCTGGGCAAACAGCCCCGCAGAAGCCGTCGAAACAATCAGGATAGCAACCAGACCACCCAGGCCAATCGATATCACAGTATCTGTACGCGCCTTCGACAGGTCGGATCCGTCTTGCCACCGCTCTTTGGCTGCAGAGGCGTGCAGAAAGAGATTGTAGGGAACAACGGTGGTGCCAATTAGCGCAACTACGGTGAGTAAACTCCCTTCGGGCAACACAGGTATGAACAGGCCGCGAAACATTTCACCCACCAGAGGTTTACTGAGAAAAAACGTCGCAATAAACGATGTTGCCATTAAGACCACAAGCGCGATCAAAAACCTCTCAATGAGCTTATAGCTGCCATGCCAGAGGATGATTGCAGCAATCAGCGACAAGGCCACTACTGCTGGGCCAAGAACGTCGGAACCGCTTATCGCTTCAACACCAAGAGCAGCACCCGACAGATTACCTGCCTCATAGGCCGCGTTGCCGGCATACAACGCAACAATGATCACCCCCATCATTGGCCACTTCCAGGCACTGTGTTCAAGTGTTTCGCGTAACGCCTCGCCCAGACCACGTTGCGCAACAGCGCCAAGCCTTGCCGCCATTTCCTGAAATACTATGGTGGCTAGCGTTGCAAATAGCAGCGCCCAGAGCAGTGCGTAGCCATAGTTAGCGCCAGCCAATGTACAGACCGTCACCGTGCCTGGGCCAATAAAGGCCGCGGCAACCAACGCACCGGGACCAAGCTCTCGTAATCGCTTTAACAAACTCATAAGGTTAAGGGCGAGCTAGCGCAGAGCTGCAGAGAGTTTTTCGAGGAACTCGGGAATAGCCTTCGACTGAATCCATCGCGCGACAACAACCAGATTGTTCTTGCGGTCTATGTGAATCATATTGGTTCCAGCGCCAAAGTGGCTGATGCCGTTGTCATTTTCATCGAAATAGAAGTTCATAAACCCGTAACCCGCATTGGCCTTGCCCGGCGTTTCGGCCATGGCGAGCCACCGTTCAGACAGCAACTGCTTTGTGTCCCAGCGACCCTGGTTAAGCAGCAGCAGGCCAAAGCGTGCCTGATCAAACGCAGACAAATGCATTCCCCCACCCCAGTGTCCGCCACCGCTCACTGAGTTCATTTGCAGCCCGTCTATGGTTACCCAGGAATTCTCGTAACCATGCCAGCGCCAGCTACGAGATGCGCCAATGGGGTCCATGACTCTCTCTTTCAAAACCTGTGGCAATGGCTGTCGCCATATTTGCAGTGCTGCAAGAGCGAGCAGGTTAACGCGCACGTCATTGTACTTATACACGCTACCAGGCGGGTTCCGGTCTCGGAACCGATTAGCTTGCAAGTCATCACCCGGGCGATCCGCCCAATCCGGCTTGCCCCAGAGCGTGCCTTCCCAGTCACTGGTTTGGCGCAGCAAGTGATCCCAGGTGATCTTGCGGTTGTGAGCAGATTCGAACAATGAAATGGCATCACCCGTACCAATGCCATCCTGTTCCCTTCCCGGCTCGCCGTCGCCAACCGGGAGCACCACAGGAGCAAAATAATCTCGCACTGGATCATGCACATCACGGATCAGGCCATCATCAACCGCCAGACCAACCGTTGTAGAGAGAAAACTCTTGGTAACGCTAAAGGTCATATCCACGCGGGAGGTATCCCCCCATTCAGCGACAATGTAGCCATCTTTAATCACTAGCCCCGCTTGAGGTCCACGATCTCGAAAAGGGCCCAGCGGGGTATCCAACGGCTCTTTTCCCCGAACCATGGGCTGATTCTTCTCAAGATCCTTAAGCGCCGGATTTTCATTGGCACGGGCAAAGTTTACCGCGGCATTGAGCCGCCGTTTATTGACCCCTAACTCTGAGGGTGCGCGCCGCTGCCAGTCTCCGTAGGGAGGAAAGTAGCTATCTTGTGGTTGCGCAACGGCCGAACTTGCTCCACCGAGAGTGCCAAGCAATCCCGCAATCGCAATCAAGAATAGGAAAGGGAGTCTTTGTTCTGTAATAAGAGAAACCACTGTTATTCCTTGAGCCAATTCAAGTGGCAATTCTGAGCCAAACCGGCGACGGCTAACAGTACAAAAAGTAACTGCTCAAAAAAAACGCCGAACCGGGTATCCGATTCGACGCTTTATAGATCACACAAAATTATTGAGAAAACCAACTCGCGATTCGTCGCGTAATTTTGGTGATTACTTCATATTCAACTCTCGGAAGCGGTACTCACCCACAATTGATCGGACTTTATGGTAATCCTTGGAAATCTCGCGAGACTCATCAGCCGCCTTTTCACCCCATTTCTTCATAAATTGCTCATACCGACGCTTTGAGGGTTCAAGGTCTTCAGTTTTTTTGAACTGTACAATCAAGATCATATTGAACTCTCCACCTTGGGGTAAATCGCTCACCAGGATTTGATAGTCCTTGATGTGGCCCAGTTCTTTCTGGATTTGATTCGACTTAACCCAGGTCTCACGTAGCCCTTCGAGATAGGCATCTCCTCTATTTGCATCAACCTTAACCATCGACATCGAGAGTATTTCGCTGCCCAGGTCATAGTCTTTAAATATTTCGAGGTCGGCTTTGGCGTTCATTGCGCCAATCAACAAAACGATGGAGAGCAACGTACGGAAGAGAGTGTTCATGATTATTGGATCCCAGGGTTACAAGAATATGTACCCTACCTTTTGTCCAACAAGTGCAGTGTCAGTTAGTTTACACAACCAAGATAGTCTTCGTAGTTCTTGCTATAGAACCGATCAAGCTCCTCAGGCGTTGCTGCTACCGCATCCAAACTACGTTCGTAAGCGCCAAACGGATCCTTGCCACCTTCCGGATGAGGATAGTCTGTGTTGAACATGAGAATGTCTTTACCAACGTTTCTGAGAATCCATCCGGCATTCTCTGTGTGCAATGGTGCAACACGTATTTGTCGCTGGAAGTACTCGGAGGGTTTCAGTGAAAGACTTTTCAGGTTTTGATCAAACTTGCCCAACAACGACACCCCCATATCCAGGTTCATAATCGATGCCGGCACCCAGTTGGCTCCCAGCTCAATAATGCCCACCTTAAGTTTTGGGAAGCGCTCTAGCACCCCGTCATAAATCATGCAGGTAATCCAGCGCTCGATTGAATGATGGATCACAGGCAAATCTTTTGGCTTGGTGGTCTCGATGTTACCCAAGTTGCCTTTGAGCACTCGCTCGACGCCGGTATTCATATAAACGGAAGGCATGTTCTGCCCGCTGCCGATGTGCAAGGTCACTGGCACCTTCGCCTCCTGCATCATCGCCCAAAGGGGATCGTACGCAATATGCGATGGCGCTCGTCCTTCCATGGCATCCGAGGCAATCCAAATTGCATTAATACCAAGCTCCAGCGCCAGCTTCAGTGATTGCTGAGCGCGCTTGGGATCACGCAGTGACAAATAGCCAACGGAATGCAAATTTGCATCATCAGCGCAAAAGTCTGCCATGCCGCGATTGAGCGCATCGCAGCCACCGTAGACCACTTCCATATCTTTGGAGCGCGCGAATCGGCCCGCGCCAACCGAGGGAAATATGAGCTGAGAAGAAATGCCCATAATCCTCAGCGCATCGCTACGTTCGGTTTTTTCTACAGCACCATAAGCGCTCCACATGTTTCGCTTACCGGGATGGGCAAACAGATCCGCTTTCAGTGCTTCGGTGAGTTCAGGATCATCGCCCGCCAAACGCTTGTTTGCCGCATCGATGATTGGATCGAGTGCCGGCATGTCGAGATCGAACACCCCCTTGTCGAGGTTCTCTCGCACATAAGCCGTTGCGTATCCTTCGAGCCAGCCCCGCCCTTCTATGATGTGGCTGTCTGCATCACGTACCGTCCGGCCTACTCTGTGTGACATATCTGGTCTCCTGACCTGGCTAAGCTGGGCTACTTTTCTTATTATAGAATTAATATAATAAGAAAAGTAGCCCCTCCATCTGACTGAGTTCTCATGCCCCAACATCAAATTACCAAGAGACGCAGACTGTCGCCGGAAGACCGCCGCAATCAGTTGCTCGACTGTGCCCAACACATCATCGTAAACAAGGGGTTGTCGACGTTTACTATGGATTTACTGGCCACCGAAGCCGCCGTGAGTAACCCGCTGATCTACAAATACTTTGATTCACGCCTTCAGGTTCTGCAGCAGTTATTGATCAGAGAATACGAAGCGTTTCGCAAATCCATCACTAAAAGCAGTGAAACCCCAGGGACCTATCGGGACGCTGTGCGCGGCTATGTGGACATCAACTTCAGGCAATTTGCTGGTGGCGATGTACTGAGTGTATTGCTAAGACAACCCGATGTGCGCGAGGCGATACAAGATCAGGAAAGAGCCAGAAACGCGCCCTTTTTCATTAAGGAAATGGCCCGGGAATACAAGATCAGCCAGAAACTGGCGCAGAAGATTGTTGTACTGGCGTCAGGCGCATCGATTGCCGCGGCAGAACACTTTGGCCGGTTTGGTGGCAATCGCGAACGACAGATTGATCAAACCGTAGCGTTTATCTTCGGCGGTATTGAACAACTGCTGGATAGTCAAATGTGATCTAAGATAGTCACATGCCCCAAGCACTACCTATTCTCACATTCCACCATCTAGGTGAGAACGGATACCCACCGAGTCTGTTTAAAGCAACGCTTAGCCGGCTTCACTCTGCCGGCTATACAACAATCGATCTGGTCACTGGGGTAAAACAACTAAAGGCTGGCACGCGCTTGCCAAACAAGTGTTTTGTAATCACGTTTGATGACGGTTACCAAAGCACTTACGAGATCGCTGCGCCACTGCTTGACGAACTTGGCTTTACGGCAACTTTGTTCCCCATTAATGTAAAAGCCCATGCTGAGTCGAGCAGACCAATGTTCGAAGGCCGACCTCTATTGACCAAGAAAGAAATTAGGCTGCTGGCTCAAAACGGTCACGCAATAGGTTCACATACCCTGGATCACCATGATTTACGCAGCCTCACGCTAGACGAAGCCGCGCGTCAGCTGGATGAATCGAGGGATCAGTGGCAACAATTGCTTGGGTCTTCCATCGAGTCCTTTGCTTACCCTTACGGACTACTGAATATGAAAATTAGAGCATTGGTTCAGGAACGTTTCTCTTGCGCCTGCGGCACGCAACTTGCGCTCAACGACTCCACCTGCGACCCCTATGAGCTCAATCGCGTAGACATGGAGTTCTTTAACAAAAAAGCACTGACGTCTCTCATTTTTGCACCAGGATTTTCAGCCTATTTATGGGCCCGGCGCAAATGGCTACCCAACACCTGGAAGTACTCTACTTGAGAGCTTTACCACTCAGTGTCGTGGTACCCGTATTTAACGAACAAGACAGATTGCTCGAATGCCTTGTTGCACTTAAGCAACAGCGCTGTAGCGTCGGAATTTGGGAACTCATTATTGTCGATAATGGCTCCACAGACGGATCGAGAGAGATCGCGGAAACTTTTGCAGCACAAGAATGCTGGCGTTCCAACGATCAGCTTGTGAGTGTTCGGGTGATCGACGAGCCTGTCCGGGACGTCTACATCGCTCGCAACAAGGCGATCACTGAGAGCCAGGGAGACCTTATTGCCTTCACCGACTCACATTGCCGTGTTGCGCCGGACTGGCTTGAGTGCCTAACCAGCGGGATCAATGCAGATACCGGGATCGTTGTCGGCCCGTTGGAGGCAGAAGAACGGGCCTCCCTGGCGGCCAAGCTGTATACCCTTTACCACAACGAACGCTCGCAGCTGATCTTTGGTGAAGAAAAAAAACCTTATTACTACGGTCAGTGCGCCAATATGATCGTCCGGCACCAGCTTTTTGACAGTCTCGGGCTGTTTCCTTCATTGCCGTTGGCTGGAGACACCGAGATCCTGCACAGGTATATGGCGGCAGATTCATCGGCCAAGATTTGCTACACACTAAAAGCCAAGGTTACGCGACTCAGCGTATTGTCCTTTAAGGAAATGCTGGGAAAACTCAGGAACTACGGAAAATATACCCAAGCGCTGTCTCGCTCTTCAAAATTTCAGGCGCTCTCTCTTGGCACACGCATGCGTGTTTACCTTCGTTGCGCTCGTAAATTATCAGCCCTGCAAAGTATCTATTTACTTGGAGTTCTTACGGTTGGACTGATCGGCTTCAATATTGGCAGGACTCAATGGGCGATGAAGCCTACCTGGTCCAGAACACACTGAATTGAAAACCAAGTCACAGACCAAGATACAGATAGAGCCGGCGACTCCTGAAGTCGAAATGGCTCTGAGCGCTGCTGACTTTCTGGCCCAGGCCATAGGGCCTCACATTGAAATAGAGTACGGCCCCACATTTCAGAACATTTTGAAAACACAATACTTGAGTGCGCACACACTACAGAGCTACCAACGCACTCTTTTTGCTTGGTCCAACAACCGTTGCATCGGCCTGGTTTGCGCCATAAGCACTGAGGAATATCGGCAACGCCAGCGACATTCCCAACAGCTGCTTTTCGAGCACGATCCAATCAATCGCCTGCGTTGCGCACGTTCCTGGATGCGCCAGCGATTGAATGGCGAAGTTCAGGGTCCGTGGCAGACCAATCAACTCTACGTTCAATCACTTGCAGTGCATGCAGACTTTCGAGGCCAGGCCATTGCCAGGCAACTGCTCAACAGCGCCGCCAGGATCTACGAAACACAATATGCAAACACTGAACTACTGCGCGGCACAGAACAACTCAGTGCGCAGATTTCGCCAGACAACAAAGCCAGTCAGCAGGCCCTCCAAAAGGCTGGGTTTACTCAAGTCCCAGGCCCTGCCAGTCAAATAAAGATGATCAGGTCATTAGAGCAGCCACACTGAAATGACTAGCCTTATCTACTCACAAATCCAACAGCAGCTCAAAGACGATGGCTTTACTCATCATAGTCTGGCTTTAGACAGTTTGGAGTTAAGCCAGGCAATCGCAAAAGATGCCCCGCTTTTTGACACGGAACTCGCACGTTATCAGGCAAAAGAGTCCTATCGAATACCCTATATTAATACCGCTGCCATCAAAAATTTGCTGAAAGATCAGTGTTTGCAATCCGCCGTAACCGCTGGCTTGGGCAGCGATCAGTGGGTGATGTGGGGCTCCAACATTCGCCGAGGTACACCCAATGCGGCGCATCAATGGCACACCGATCTTGAAAGCGACCTGTGGCCGAGCATCACGTTGGCGCTAGGCCTTGAAGGTTGCAACAAACACAACGCGACCTGGTTTAAACCCGCTAGCCACCGAGAACAGCCAGAGCAAAGAGATCCGCAGCAACCCAGTAACTTTGGAAACGGAAAATTCATTTTGTTTGATGCCCACTGTCAGCATCGCAGTGACCCAGCCGAAACCAGCGAACGAGTGATTCTCTTTACTCATTTTCAGCTGGCCGCAGAACCGCGGGTGCCGCATATGCTAGACCACAAATGTGATCACTGGTCTAGTGAACCCGCACCCTTCATTGCTGGACCCAATGTTCAGCAGTACGAAGAGAGAGTCGCGCGGCTGCCCAGGGAATACCGGGTACATCGCCTCATGCAAGGCCTTAAAAAACGCTTGCGCTACGGGAAATTCAAGCCAGATCAAGATGCCTGAAATATCAGTTCTTATGGCTGCTTATAACGCAGAAGCCACGGTGTCCGAGGCAATTTCTTCGGTACTAACCCAGAGTTTTGATGATCTTGAACTCATCGTTGTGAACGATGGGTCGACGGATCGCACCGCAGAAGTGCTGGACGCCATAGTCGACCCCCGTATCCGCGTGCTACACCAAAAAAACCGCGGGCCGGCCGCTGCACGCAACAACGCGGCGAGTGTTTCAAGTTCTCCCTGGCTTGCCTGTATTGACGCCGACGACATATGGCTGCCCGAAAAGCTTGCTCATCAACACTGTGCAGTTACCGAGGCACATGACGCCGTCTTGACCTATGGCTGGGCTGAAGTCGCAGACTCTAAAGGAAAAGTGCTGTACAACGATCAACGTCCAACCCATACCGGCGATGTGTTCGAACGCCTGCTTGCAAGCAACTTCATCGTTAGCGGTTCAAACACGCTAATGAGTAGAGCTGCTTTTATTAGCGAAAATGGATTCGATGATAGCCTACGGGCAGTCGAAGATTGGGATTTACACGCTCGGTTGGCTTATCGAGCAACTGTGGTGTGCACGCCTCACCTGGTTGTCCAATACCGACTGCATCAAAACTCGTTGAGTACCAACCTGGACCTTATGGAAAAAAGCTGGTGGCAAGCAAGCAATAAGCTCTTTTCACTTGAGCACGCCCCAAAGGCTCTACAAGCCCGAAGTGCTGCTGCATTTTATATCTATCTCGCTACCAGAGCGCTTCAAACCTGTTCGGGTAAAGCACGACTGGTTCGCTGCTTAAGATACATTGGCACCGCCTTGAGACATGCGCCAGCAAGCCTGCCGAAGGTGCTGCTGATCGCGTCACCACTCGGTGCGATAAGGGGCTGGTTTAGGCGGTGAGTAGACTACAACGATCTTTTCTATCTCTCGGCTTTTGAGCCGACTCCCTGGGTATAACGACGAACAGTTTCCTTGTACTCGTCTTCCGTCAATGCCCATTGTTGCAAGTCAGCATCTGCCCAACCCAGCGCCATGCCCTGAGCCGAACGCCCCAGCGCAGAGGTCATCGACCGGGTCATAGCCAACGCCGCTGGCGGTACAGCCAACAGCTCATCTACAAGGGTTTGTGTCACTGCTTCCAGTTCATCGATTGGTGCGATGCGCTGCGCCCACCCGCTTTGTTTGAGTTCCACGGAGTCAACCTTGCGCGTGGTCATCACCCAGTCTCGGGCCGTGGGCAAACCAACCTCACGCGCAAGCAAAGGGGTACCGTTCCAAACATTAGGAATACCAAGAGCTAGTTCTGGAATGCGCAGAATCACGTTTTCTGCAACTACCCGAAAATCGCAGGCAGTGGCCAACAACGCTCCGCCACCAATCACATTGCCTTGCATAGAGGCAATAGTGACCTGGGGAATACGCTCGATCTGCTCAAGGACCCGTTGCCAGGTTGAGGTACGATTGCGTCGGGTTGACCAGTCACCCTCTACTTTGGGATAGGACGTGGTTTTAAGATCAGCACCGGAACAAAACGACTTGCCCTCTCCGGTTAGCACCAACAATCGAATATCCGGCCGTTCCATTAGTTCATTAAGCGTTGCAGAGACTGTCTGTCTGATGTCGTCGTTTAGCGCATTTAGTTGCTTGGGTCGATTGAGCGTGAGTCGAACTATGTCAGCCTCATATACAACCTTAATCCCTTCACTGGTTACTTTCGAATCAGACATGCTTACTCCAGGGTCTATTCATCTCAGGCGACACGTTCGGCCCGAACTATTTCCAGACGCCGAACAACCTCTTCATGATTTTTTCTCGTCATCTTGCACTTCAGATTGAAGATCACGTTAAACACAGCAAAGCCCGCAACTATAGGTCCATAGAGCAGACCCAGCCAGACAATGGACTCCACAGGAATGTCTGCTGCACTTTGAATATGTGCCCCGCGCGGCCAACTAATAAGATCTAAAAAGATTCCACCAATCAGTGCACCAACGCCTGCTGTGGTCTTGGTTGCAAAAGAGGCTGCTGCATAGAAAATGCCTTCCTGGCGTTTACCTGTAGTGAGTTCATGTTCATCAGCGATGTCTGCAAGCATCGAGTTAAAGCTCACCAATGACTGAGCCGCAAAGATTCCTTGAATGAACTTAAGACATAGCAGCGCAATGACAAGACTCTGAGTGCCGTTTTCGGGAAACCATTCCATAAACCGAAGGACAATGGGGAGAACTTGCAGCACCGCCCAACCTATAGACCCCACAATAACCCCGGTGCGTTTATCAATTTTCTTATGCGTAAGGGGTGAAATGATTGCGCCAATAATGATGCCCACAGGAGCCATCAGTAACACGGTGCTTTTACCTGCAGAGTCCAACTCCCAGAAGTACTCAAAGACGTAAAGACTCAGAGCGCTGTCTACACCCACCATAATGAAGATGACTAAAGCACCCAAAAACAACCAGCGAAACGATTGATTCTTAAGGGCGCCCAGGGTTTCGGAGAACATCCGCCCCAGCACCCCGACAAGCGACAGCTTTACCGGTTCGCCAGCGGCTTTCGGTAAAAATGGAATACGATGATGTGTGCCCAAGCCTGACCAAAGTATGGTCACTACCATTATTGCAGATAGCGTCAACGCAAAAGGTTGGTAAGCCGATACGTTAAATTGGCCGTTCGGAAACTCCGGGGTATCGCGAAAAAACCACTCCAAGCCCAGCCCGTAACAAAGAAAGAAGCCCGCAAAACTAAATACATAACGAAAAGAGACAATCTGCGAACGCTCCTGATAATCGGTGGATAGCTCAGCACCCAGAGCAATGTGCGGAACATGGTAAAGCGTCATGGACGCACGAGTGAGTAGCACCGTTACTGCGAGCCATAAAAAAAGCGCCCACTCTGACAGTCCATCAGGGGGCGAAAACAACAAAAAAAAGGAGATTCCCAAAGGTACCGCAGATGCGTACATAAAGGGATGACGCCGGCCCCATCGACCTCGCCAGTTGTCAGAAAGTGAACCCGCCAGAGGATCACTAACAGCATCAAAGACCAGTGCAATGGCGACAGCTATCCCCGCAAGAGTACCTGGTAACTCAAGAATCTGGCTGTAATAGAATAAGATAAAGGTGTTTAGGGCAGCTGTTTTCAGCCCTTCCGCGAGCTGGCCAACCCCGAAGGCAAACTTGGTATTGAACGTGAGCGAAGAGGCCATCGCTTAGGCCAGATAACTCACCGGATTCGGCCTGTCTGCGGCGCAGATCAGTTGTACTTTCACACCAGAAACACGCATAGCTCTGGCATTATTCGATGCAACCCGTTGCAACTCTATTTTGCTGATCAGCTGTACAAAGTTATTCATGCTGTTTCTGTTATCCCGGTGAAGGCGTTATGTCGCGTGATTAAGCGCAGTATTCCAGTCATGGACTCTACCAGATCAAGTCGTTCGAACGGGTGGGTCGCGGTTTAATTACAAGCTAGTTGGGAAGCAGGCAGTCAACACATGGAAGACCTCGAAAAACTTGCCGGCCCCCTGATACTGGCGCCGCTGATGTTTGTGGTTGGACTGCAACTTACCGTGGCAGACTTTCGCCGTGTGCTGGCGCAACCGCGCTCAGTACTTGGCGGCACTTTGGGCCAGCTGATTTTACTGCCGTTGATGACACTGGCTGTCATCCACCTTTTTACCGTGTCACCCTGGTTAGCTGCCGGCGCCCTACTGGTTTCTGCAACGCCAGGCGCGGGCATGTCGAACATTATGGCCGCTGTCTCAGGCGCAAACGTTGCGCTCTCGGTCACTCTCACAGCGTTCACCTCGGTATTGTCGATTCTAACCATTCCACTTTCGCTGGCGCTGGCCAGCGCGCTGTTCCTTGGTGATACGCTAAATGTTGATGTGCCACTAAGAGGAATTACGCTACAACTGTTGTTGTTCCTCGCTGTGCCTATTAGCCTCGGTATGTATGTGCGCGCGCGTCATCCTGAAACCGCATTACGCTATGTGAGCCGCGCGAACCGCTTTGCTCTCGTTGCCATCGTTGTCTTAACTGTACTTGGCGCCCTAACTTCTGATATCGAGATACCCCAGGGTGTAGATGTAGGCTGGGCGGTTGCGACCGCTGCTGTCTGGACACTGTGTGCCATGGCCATTGGCTATGGTTTGGCGAGCGCGCTCCATCTACCAAATAATGATCGGTTCACCTACCTGATAGAGTTTGGTGCACGAAATATGGCTTTGGCGGTTGTGGTTGCAGTTACGTCAGTCGAAGGCGTTGAGCTCGTGCTATTTCCACTTATCTACGGCATTGTTGGTACTCCGCTTGTCCTTCTGCTCGCAATAGTTCGAGGACGACGTCAACGCGAGAAACATCAAATTGACTATCCGTCGCAAGAGTCTAAAGAGTCGCAAAACAACTAATACGCCCTACGTCCCATTCTTCACAGCAGTAACAGTGGCGCTCACTATTACGACGGCGCTGGCTGGCTGTTCTAACGACACAACGCCTCCACTCGACCTGCAGAATGCAGAAATGGATGTCACGCTGTTTCGTGGCGCCGCCAACAACTCCTATTTTGATGTTTACTTCAATGCCAGGCCCACGCCTGGCGCAGAGCAGGTTGAAGTTGATAAGCAACTGATAGATCTTCGGCCTGAGCGAGATGTAACACTTAACGTCGAAATCTATAATCCCGGCGGGGTCATACCCTTGATCATCACGCCCGGGGGAAACGGCGATACCAGAGGCTTTGGAGGATTTGCCCGCAATCTGGCCGCCGCAGCGCCAGATATAAAAGTGATCATTTACGATCGCCGTAATTTGGGTTTGTCGCAGATCACCTTTGGGGATGAGCCACAAATGATCGAAGAAGGGGAAGACCTGCACATTCTCATTAAACGGCTTGGCGTTGCGCCCGTTACACTCTATGGCATGTCATCTGGGGGCCGGTCGAATTTGATTCTCGCTTCTCGTTACCCCGAAGACATCGCGGCACTTATCATCGCCCCCTTAACCGGCGGGCCACTGGCTGCGGCTCGTTTGTCGGAAGAGTATTTCTTTAAATACCTGCTCGATCAAAAACTCACCACCATGCAACACATCAGCGCATCACCTATAACCAGCATGCAGGACCTGAGCAAGACGCCGCTGTGGAGTGCCTATCTGGAGCGAAACTCCGAGGAAAATAGACAACGATTTTTTGCTGCTGATGTCTCCAAATTTTTAGCGGCGATGAAAACCTCTGGTGAACACCTACAGGCAACGCGCTACCAAACCGCTCTGGGTATGACCGACAACGCTTTGGCTGATCTGAAAATTTCTGAGACGCTTTTGCTACACCACACCACCTACACCGACTACCTGCACCCAGTGACCAACACCAGGGCCGCGACTACTCTGATACCAAACTCTTCATTCAAGTTTGCGCCGTACTTACCTGACCTGCTGGAAGTGGTTTTACCTTTTGTGAGAAAGCACTCCGCTAATTCGGAGTCTTAGGTAGTGCATCGCCGGCCAGGATTTTGCCCATCAGCGCCCAGGTCAGTGCTTCGACATCCGTGCGATGGTTGCAGGCAATCGCAGTGGCAAGGCCGGGTTCGAAGCTATACATCAGAGTCTTGGTGCCTTGGTAGCTGCCTGAGTGGGCCGCAGAGGGAGCATCTCGAAAAATCGACCGAAAGAACCCGAAGTGATAATCGAGATTATCCATCACAGGTATGGGCGTCGATTCAAAAATTAGCTTAGCCAGCCCCTTCATCAATCCATCGTTTCGAAGCGCATAATCCCAGATCAATAGATCCTTGATGGTCATATGAACTCCGCCCGACCCCGTGAAAGCGTAACGCACACGATCATTAATCCATTCATCGCCCGACTTCAGGTAACCCTCGGCTCGATTGGGAATAATCGAAAAATCATCATGAAGACCGCTATTGTTCATACCTAGTGGTTCAAAGATTTGCAGTCTAAGAAACTCTCTCAATGGCAATCCCGAAACTTTCTCAACGATCTGGCTTAACACCAGATAACTTGAACTGTATTCGTATTTTGTTCCGGGCTTAAAGTTCAAGCCTTCAGCGAATACCAGATTGAGGGCGTCTTCCTGCGACATGGAATTGCCGTAGTCAAAAGCATCCCAACGGCAGCCGCTGTGAATTCCTTACTGACGGAAGCGACGTGAAAACGTGTTTG
>CAZWMD010000022.1:0-22906 GCA_964634815.1 uncultured Pseudomonadales bacterium
GGCGGAGACGTTCACTACCGAAGGGGCCACCTTGTTCGAGCAGTCGATTGGCTGGCTTCTTTCTGGCACCCCTTAGTTGAGATAGACCATAGAGGCGGGTGTTGAGGTTATCGCTGCATTGGCATAATCTCTACCTACTGATAGGTTATTTAGTAATCCCTCCCGACCAGCCCCTGCAAGCAAGGTTTCCCTATGCCGTATATAGAAGTGAATGTTTTCGAGGATGAGCTCACTCAAACTCAGAAAGAGCAGCTGATTTCCAAGATCACCACGGCCGTGACTGATGTCACCAGCGAAAAGCTGAGCGATGTCACCTGGGTGGTGATCAAAGAAGTTGCCAGTGGTAGTTGGGGAGTAGGTGGCAATGCTCTGGGACTTGATGATATTAAGGGCTTAATGGCAGAAAGCTGACTCTATGGCACGCACCTAAATGCTCACGTTGTATCACGCGCCAATTTCCACCTGCAGCCAGAAAGTTCGACTTTGTCTGGCAGAGAAGCGGCTCGAATTCGAAAGCCGCATTATCGACTTTGGCAATCAGGACCATCTGGCGGATAGCTATCTTTCGCTTAACCCTAACGGCGTTGTACCAACGCTTGTGCATGAGGGCACCCCAGTTATCGATTCTTCGGTGATTTGCGAATATCTGGATGATGTTTGGCCAGAGAGCTCGTTAACACCTGACACAGCGCTGGGTCGCGCCGAGATGCGCGCATGGATGCGCTATGCCGAGGAAGTGCCTACTACCGCAATACGAATACCCTCATTCAATAAGCTGTTTGCGAAAGTTCTCGGCAATATGCCTGAGCCTGCCTTTAACGCCATGACTGAGCGTATGCCTCTGCGAAAAGCGTTCTACCGCGAGATGGAGGGAGTTCAAGGTTTTAGCGAGCAGCGTTACAGTGAGTCTCTTGAAAAGTTGGATAAGACATTAGAGCGCCTGGACAGCGCTCTTGCTCATAAAGAATGGGTGTGTGGTGATAGGCTTACCATTGCAGACATAGTTTTTGTGCCAACCCTTGTCAGAATGGAAGATCTGGGGCTGCAACACATGTGGAGTAATCGGCTGCAGGTTACTCGATGGTTCGCGGCGATTCAAAAGCGAGAGTCTTTTACTCGCGCTTATTTTGAGGGTTCCAGAGTTAATGCAGATGCCTTCAATCTGCAGATCAACCTGGACTGAGACGCTGCTTATCAGGCGTGCTACTCATTTTGCGGGGCGGGTGCCTGCGACGTAGAGCAAGCCAGCAATGATGCCCAGGTTCTTCACAAAATTCTGCGTTTCGTGCTCGCTTGACAGACCCTCGTAGGTGTTCCAAAAGTCGTGCATAAAAATATTAATAGCCAGTGCCAGCAGGGCCAATATCAACGCAACAATTTGCGTTCGAAAACCCAGAATCAACATCAAGCCGCCGCCCACCTGAAGGACAATAGTGAACCACAACAAGGGGGTAACTAAGGGGACACCGTGGGTGGCCATATAGGTTTCATAGAAACCCAGATTTCCAAGTTTCAAGAGGCCGGGCGCCAAAAAGTAAAGCCCAAGCAACCCTCGTCCGGTATGACGTAGCAGGTTTTCTAGGGTATTTGGTAGTAGCGTGTTATTCGAGTTCAATTCGTTAGCCTATTTCTTTCGCCAGGTTCCAGTAAAAACCCACTGTCCAGTTGGGGTTTTCTGTAGGGTTTTTTTACCCGCCAATGCCGCAACATCTTCCAATGTAAGACTGTTCTTGGTTGCAATGCGTTGATAGGCAGCTCGACGTTTGGTGTTTATTTCTTCGACCTGGGCATGTACATCTTTGGGGGCATCAGTTTGTACAACACCTAGATAGCCGTCCATTCGCTCGCCAATAAGCCCGCTGGCTTTTAGCTCGGTCAGTGGGGATGCACTGATGGCGGTGCTCCAGGCCAGAACCAGGGCAAGGAAGAGCGATTTGATCGTGGTGTTTTTGGTGGAAGCTAGTTGCGGCATGGTGTTTCCCGGTGTTTGGCTAGAAGAGCTCTGAGTCGTCGCTGAACAGATCGTCTAGATCCTCTTCGACTTTAACCAAAATCTCATGCTTTATATTCACATTGAGATTGATTGTAATAGGTTCGTCGGTTGCTACCTTTACCGTGGGTGTGCATCCACTGATCAATAAAACTGCGGCGACTGCCAGTATGTTTGGGTACACCGTTTAGCTCTGCCTTGTGTTTGTTGGTCTGTTCATTTATTCGCTGATTGTTTCGCTGATTGACGGGTTTGATGTCATGTGGAAATCCAGCACTGGCTCGCAACGAAACCATAGCAGTCCAGCGGAGGGGGTCGCAATGGTGTTTTTAGGGCTGATTCATCCTTTGTTCAACTTTATTGGTGATGAGTTGATCTGCCTTAAGTGACTCAAGCAAAGCGAGCACATTTTCTGAAACCGTCACGTTGTAGTGAATTCTTCGGCCTTGTTCGATCGCAGGGTTGCTGCCTTGCAAGGCTACCCCTAACTCCAGGTCGCCATTAGGCTCGTAGCTAACATCCGCCAGCAAGCTGTCGTAGCTAAAGTCATTCAGAGCTTGCAGGGCAAAATCCAGCCCAGGTTGACCAGTTAAGCTGGCGAAATCTTCGCTGAGGCTGATGTCTCCTCCTGGCGGTATGGAGGAGAGCTCACCACCTAGTACCTGCACGTCACCGTTGAGAATCTGTATGGGGAGTGTGCCCTGTATAACGCCGCTGCCCTTTATATCTTCGCCCTCCAGGGCCAGTATTTCCGTTAGCGACAGGTTGTTGAGCTGTACGTTGAATTGTGCGGCCAGGTTAGCCACGTTCATATCAATGACAGATGCACTGGCCTGACCGCCGAGCAGGCGGGCACTCACATCTGTTAATTTAAGATGTTGTGCGTGAGACCTGTCCTCGTAGTGCAAAGCAGCCTCCATGGCAGTAACAGGAAAACCAATATCGAGTGAGTTGGCGCTAAGCTTTGGACTGGATACGACAAAAGTATCGGGGGTCATCTCCAGCTGAAAAACCCCGGTAGTGTCGGCGAAAACGTAGTCTTCGTAGGCGAAATTTGCTTTAGACAGTGTTGCAGTTACGCTTGTCCGGGCGAGCGATTCTTCCGCAATTGAGATCAAGAGCTCGCCTTGCAGCTCACCCCCGCTCAGGTCGTAGGGCTCATTCCAGTTCTCGAACAGACTGGAGAAAACTCTATCTGGCAGAGTGGCAGAAAAGCTGCTGCGTATTTCACCTACCCCCGTCTCAGGTGAGTAAGCAAACGAGTATGGGAACTCGTTGTCAGCGAATAATAAGGCTCCCTTTATATTAACTGACTCGTTTCTCAGGCCCAATTCGTAAGAGCCTGACAGTGGCTGAAGCTGGAGCGTGCTGGTGGCTGCATCAACTGGGTTGAGGATAGCTGCATTGAAAAACTCACCCGTCAGCTGAAGGTGATAGGCACGCTCTTGCCAATCTACTTCGCCAGTGTAGTTAAGTGTTGCATCGCTCACATCGATACCGTCATGCCAGTTCTTAAGAACTTTTGCCAGTACCCGTGGACCTAACTGGATATTGTGCTCAAATTGAGCATTGCCCCGTAGCTGTTCTGGCCAGTACTCGAAGGTGAAGGGCAGTTGAATCATGGGAGTGCTGATTGGCCGGTTGGAAACCGTGGGCCCGATGCTGTCTGGACGCAGTAGCGGAGAGCTGACTCCCAGATTGCCCGAGCCTGCGATTTGTTCAGCGCCTGATTGGCGAATCTTCAGCGCCAGTTCGCCGTTGGCAGTTAGCGGATTGCCTGCTGGGTTAAAAGTGCCGCTGTAGTTCAACTTTACCGCCAATTCACGGCGTGAACCGGTGTCAGCGCTTTGCTTCGCGTCATAGGCCAAACTCTGAAGATTGACCTCAATCTGCTCGGATCCTTGAAATTCGCAGCTTAGACCATCTCCAACGGCCCATAGGAATTGGGACAGGGTTGCATCAACAGTGTTTTTCAGAACGCAGGTGACCGTGCTGGATGTTCCCTGTTGAGCGATAGAAAATTGGCCATCTTTGATGTGTAATTCTAGCGCTGTGTTGCGAAAAGCGAAGTTGCCAGCCAGGTTTGTTAGTTGCAGATCTTTTGGTGAACCAACCGATGGTGGTTCTGTTGCTTGAGGATTTGCTGCGAAGACGCTGACATTGTAGTCGCCGGTGGCATTCATCTGTTCCCAGCCGAACTCTTTCGGCAGAGGCCAGGGTAGAGTCGTTTTTGCTGTTCCTGACAGGTCTATTTTTAACTCAGGTCTACCCATAATGGCTGCAAGTTCACGAGCGTCGTCGTTTGCTAACGCTACTTGCATTGATAAATCGAGACTGTTCGGGCTGAATTGGGACGCAACAGAGAGTACTGGTAATGTTGAATTGTCTGAAAAGCCGGAGCGCAATACGTCTATCTTCAAGCCTTTTGATTGACTGTACTCAAGCATAAGGTCGTGTTCGAGCTTCAGCTCTGCATTTGTGACATGACTATGAAACCCTACTTCACTCCCGTGTTGCTCCAGGTGACCGGTCAAAGTGGTTTCAGAGGCAGGCAAATCCAGCGTTATCTTGTCGATTGCAAAAGCTCGCCAGGGCAAGCGTTGTAGCCAGTATTCCGGGGCGAGTTTTTCAGGCGTGGCCAGCGGCACTGACTGATCCTTGTTTTTTGTTGTTGATTTGGCCGGTAATGCCTCATCTACTTTTATCGTGACCGCCTGGATATTGACTGATTGCAGCTGGCCATCCAGCACCTCTGGCCAACGGTACTCCAAACGAATATTAGTCAGTGACCAGGTAAACTGTTCTGAGCTGCCCTTGATATGCGGAATGCGCAATTTGCGGATTCCAGGACGATTTATTTTGAACTCTTGAAGTTCAATCCCCTCGGTTTTGGCGATTTGTTTTGCCGCCACCGTGATGAGCCAGGGGCCAAGCAGGTACAGCACGAGCAGAAGCACTGTACAAAATAGCGCCAAACCTCTTAGTGCCCGAGTCCAAAGCCGTGGTTTTGTGGAGGCGGTTATTCTGGGGTTGGTTTTATTGGGCATTGCGGAGAATTGGTGTTCACCCAAAGAGATCTGCTGATAATCTTGCTAGCTGTACTCGTAAATGTGCGGGTAAAAAACCAAAATTCATTCCCCGATCTGTGAATTCCCAATACTCCGATCGAGTCTCATTTTCAAGCTGGCTGATCAATTGCTTCAGTACATCTGGTTGTTCGCTCGCCAGATCGTTGCGAACCCGTTGATAGAGGTTTTCTTCGTCTCGAGATAAAAAGTGTGTTGCGACACGTATCTGGGCGCGACGCACAGCTAGAAGGCTATTGCCCTCGGCTTGTGGCTCGCGAACTATCGGCTGATCCATCTCAAGAAGCACATTGAGTAGAGCTTGTGTCGTTTCCGGATGAGTGCAGCTGCGGATCAGCTCAACCTGATCGTGAGCCGCTACCTCCAGCAAAAATGGCAGTTTGGTTTCAAAAGCCAGTTGTCCATAGAACGCCAAATGACCAGAAATCTCCAGGGCCCAGTCCTGGCGCTGGGCGACGAGTGCCTGCTCTGCGGCCTGTCTATAGTGCGCCAGCAGATAATACCCTGTACGTTGATCTCTTTTGTTGATTGCCACGCGCAAAGCGCTATTGAAACCGCGGGTTACCAGTGAGAAGAACCGGGGTTGCTGCCCAGCGGCGTGCATGAGGCGAATCAAGCCATCTGCAAGTACATGTGCTACCTCAGGAAGATGCGGTAGTGCGCGGTCAAGATGGAGCAGGGACTGGCGAAGGACTTTGGTTTCGAGCCATAAGCCGCTCTCACTAATCTCTGCGATTGACGAATCGGACATGGCGGCGAAATCTGGATCTTGTAGCAGGGCTTGTGAAGGCGTTGTCCAGGATTCTGGCTGAACCAGATCTTTGTGGTGAAAGAGCTCCTGGATACCAAACAGACTCTGGAGGGTTGTGATAACGATGCCTCTATCCTGATTTTTGATAGCGCTACCGGCAACATCACTAAGATCCCCCAAGACTTGTGCGAGGCGTTGCTGGGCATCCTCTACGGTGATGGAGGGCCGCCAGATGGAACCCGGAGAAGCCTGTGCCTCGATTTTTTGGACAATGGATTCGGGCCTCAAGAACATAAATACATGGAAGAAATAGGGGATAAGAAAGCCTATCGAAAGCACAATCATTGTTACCAATACGGGCAGTCCTATGGATCCGAACCAGTGGTCGGCCTCCGTGTTGCTTGCTCCGGTGGAACTTAAGCTCAGGCTTGTGAGCAAGCACAGCAACGTAGTCAGCGCCAACCACGACAAGAACAGTTGATTGCGGCGGTCGTTGAAAAACAGGTCAGAAATTCGGTGGCTGTAGCGGTTGGAGGCAAGTTCGACGACGATGGCTACCACGGTAACGGCAACAGCCAGAATGCCGGCGACGACCTCAGTAGTGCCCGCAAGCCAGTCTGCGATGATCATATTCTCGGAATGTCTGAAATCGAGTGCTCTTGTGAGGTCTAAACTCCAGAATCCAAGCCAGATTAGTAGTGTAGTGGCCAGAAGGGCGCCGGCCATGATCACTGGCTGGCGTTTAACCTTTGTACTGACAGTCGTTCTGCTGATTTGTTGCCCTGCCTGCATGATATTACCCACAGTCCATATGGTCCGAAGCGCATGGTCTCACGTCTTCATTTGATTGACTGCTATCATTTGATTGACTGCTAATCGGTTGGTTGATCCAAAGAATGTCTAGCACCGGAGGTAAAAGCAGACTAAATTAGTGGGTGCATCAAAGCTTGCTCGGGAGGCTCGATCTAGTGCATCACACTACCTCAGAAGAGCCGCTCAGCGCCCGCCCTTCGTCAGTTCGAGGTGCTCCATTGTTTGCGTTACTGCCGCCAGCATTGCTCCAGAACCTGGACAGCCGCTCGAAGGTGCAGCCTAAACACTGGAGATCGACCGGCGCCGTATTGAGTATCGATGTGTCCGGCTCTTCAGCTCTGGCCGAAAGACTGGGTGCCTCGGAATCCTATGGCGCAGAAGACCTGGCACGTCACTTAACTGAGGTTTTTGATCCGCTGATTGCCGGTATTCAACGCCACGGTGGCGAGGTCGAGCAGTTTGCTGGCGATAATATCCTGGCGGTCTGGGATAACTCAGAACGCGGACTGAATGCCAATGTGCAGGCTGCGGTGGCCTGTGCTGGCGATATTCAGGCGCAATGGAAAGAACTCCAATCAGCTAACTCGCAGCCTCTGCAACTACGGATGGGGGTCGGTAGTGGCTATATCTGGCGCGCCATTGCAGGCGGCGCCAGCGGGCGGTATTTCTACCTGCTCGGAGGAGCGGCTGTATGTCGAGCGCAGCAAGTAGAAGATCGAGCACCTGTTTCCGGAATCTTGTTATCCGATGAAGTCGTTGCCCGGATTGAGCCTGTGGTGCAGATGGCGGAGGGCTTCTGTGCACAAGTGCGGCGATCTGAGCCGGTCCTGGAAAATCTCTCTGCAACACCTGTTGAGCGCTCACTCAGCCCAGAGGTTTTGCAGTCGTTTCTGCCAAATGCTGTGCACGATCCGGCAGCGTCCGGAGATCGCTGGTTGTCGGAGTTTCGCAGGGTACAGATCGTTTTCGCCGATCTGGGTGCAGGAGATGATTCGCACGTCTTTGACCCCAGGCTTGACGAGAGGATTAGTCTGATCCAGGAGTCGGTTTCGTCGACGGGTGGCAGCATTCTTCAATTTGCCATAGAGCATGGCCAGCATACGATGCTGGCGTGCTGGGGGCTAGCCGGTGAGAGTTATGAAGATGACGTGGATCGATCGCTAAGGTCTGCCCTTGCGCTTAATTCTGTTCTTGTGAGTACAGGTGCAACCGGATCGGTGGGCGTTGCTCGCGGTCGAGTATTTTGCGGATACCGGGGCAATGCTTCCCGGCGGGAATATGCGGTTATTGGCAGCGCAGTGAATCAGGCTGCTCGTATCATGCAGCGCGCTGATGGTTTGGTGGTGTGCGACGAGTTCAGTCGAGCTGGTTCAACGGTGGGGTGCAGCTTTGAATCCTCTGGAACCATCAAACTCCGCGGCTTTGACAAGCCTGTCGCTTTGCATCGAGTACATTCCGGACGCACCCCCAGGGGGGATGTAAATGCCGAGGGTTTGCTAGGGCGCAACGAAGAGTTGCAGACGTTACGCGCCTTTATCGATCGTTCCGAGGCTAACGAAGACAGGAAAGTCCCAGGCGCCACCATGGGGATCATCATTGAAGGTGAGGCGGGCATTGGCAAATCCACGTTATTGCGGGAGATACAAAACTACGTCACGAGCAACCATATAGTTTGTCTTCCCTGTTCCGGTCAGTCGATCAATCGCAACGAGGCATATCACGCCTGGCCCAGGTTTCTTGAAACCTTGGTCGGACTTGCTCCGGATGCGAGCCCAAGCGCTCGTGTCTCTGCTTTCGCAGGGCTTGTGAGCGAAGTACATGACGGGCTGGCGCGATTACCGTTACTCGTCGATTTGGCGCACCTCGAAATTCCGGATTCTGCCAGCACCGCTCGACTGGTTGGACAGGCACGACAGGATGCAATTGCCGAGCTCATTGTTGACATACTGCGTAGCCAGAGCTCACGTCAGAGAATGGTCATATGTTGTGAAGATATCCATTGGTTTGATTCGGCATCGATGGCGCTTATCTGTGCTGTGCTGCGCGCGAACCTTGGCTTACAGGTGGTGCTTACTCGTAGACCTTTGGAAGCAGAGTTGCCCGAAGGTGTCGCACGTACGCTGGATGCCTGTGATGTTCTAAAACTGGGTCAGCTAAACAGAGTGACTGCGCCGGCATTAATCGGACGGGCCATTGGGGCCGCAAAGGTGCCTGACGCTGTTGTGTCCTCGATAGTCGAGAAGGCGGGAGGGCATCCGTTCTTTATGCAAGAACTTGCAAAAGGACTTGTGGACGCAAAACAGATCAGCGTTGAAAACGGACAGTGTTTTGTGCTCGATCGCTTTGGCGATGACTCTGAAAACAGCTTCCCGGAATCGATTGAAGGCGTCATCACAAGTCGAATTGACGCGCTGCCTTCTCGCGCCAGACTTGTTCTTCGTGTTGCCAGTGTGATCGGCCGTCGTTTTGACTACTCGATGCTTGCAGACATTTACCCGATGCGTGAGCAATTGTCTCTCGACTCGCAAGAGGTGGACAGCACGCTGAGCAACCTCCTCGAAGAGCTGGTTGACCGGGGTCTACTCGACGTGTCCTCGTCAGACGGACAATTTGACTATCAGTTTCACCACGCTTTGATCTGTGACTGTGTCTACGATGGTCTGGTTTATGCGCAACGGCGCGAGCTGCATAAGAGCACTGCGGAAAAAATCATACAAAGAACACAAGGCAGTCAAATGCCTAATGCACTTCTGGCGCATCATTGGTTTGCATCCGAAGATGTTGCTCAGGGTTCCATCTACGCCTCTCTTGCTGGAGCAGAGGCACTCAGAAATGGGGCTTACAAGGAAGCTTCGGAGCACTATTCATTATTGCTGGAACTACTCCGCTCGAATGCGACAGCGATGAGAGATTTGAACCAGAAAGAGCAAGTAGCCGAGTGGTATCAGGGATTGGGTGAATCAAGTTATGCCCTGGGTGATTTTACTGGAGCTACGCCACACTTTTTGGAATCGCTTTCGTTGCTTGGTGCTCCAGCACCACGTACCCGATTGCAGTGGCTGCGAGTACTGGCTGTTAATCTGTTACGTCAGGCTGGATATCGAATCAGGTCGCCTCGAAGGTTTAGACCTGAACTACGGCATGCCGCTCTGGCTGCGGAACGGCTATCTGAACGTGCTTATTTTGCGCGCGATCAGATAGCTCTGGTAGGGGCCAGCCTTCTCGGAGCCAATCTATCAACTTTAGCGGGGGAGCGTGGTGATCTCTCGCGCTCCTACTCAATGCTGAGCGTGATTCTATGTGTCGGTGGCTTTGCAGGTTCGTCTGAGAAATATCATAAGTTAGCCTTGAATGCGGCTGATGAAGTTAATGATTCAAGAGCACGAGTACTGGCTGGTTATACAAGGTCGGTTGCGCTCAGCGGTCGTTGTGAATTTACTGAGGCCCGGCAATTGGGGGAAGAAGCGTTGCAGCGCTCTCGCTTGCTCGGAAATGGTGAAGATACCGAGATGTGCCTCTGCTCGGTGGGTAACGTGGAATTTTACACGGGCCGAATTGATGAGGCAGACCGAGTTTTTCAGGAGGTAGCGGAGTCGGCTGAATCGCGTTCCAACGGCTTGCATGAGTCCTGGGGACTGTATGCAATAGCTCGTGGACGAATTGCAAGAGGGCACTACAAGCAAGCTGAGACTCCCCTGCGGCGGGCGCTGTTGTTACTGGAAAAAGATTCTGAGGCAGTATCGGTGTTGATTTGTCATGGTCTACTGGCAGAGCTTTTGTTTGCCACCAATCGTTTTTCTGAAGCCTACAGTGAGGCGCTCAAAACTTTGGAACTCATACGCACTGGTCCACCAACGGTGCTCACTGAGCGAGAAGGCTATGCTGGCGCGGCTGCTGTCTTTTTGGGCCTCTGGGAAAAGGACCTGCTTGGAATCGGTGAGGTATCATCCAATCTGCAACAAAATGCTGTGGAAGCACTTAAAGCTATGAAGCGCTTTGCTAGCACCTTTCCTCTGGCTGAACCTCGCTATCTTCTGTTAAAGGGACGCTACCAGTTCTTAAAGGGGCGTAAGCGTCAGGCTCGTAAAACATGGTTGCAGGCGAGCGATACTGCAGATCGACAAGAGATGCCGCATGAGCAGGCCTTGCTTGAACGTGAACTCGGCTGGCGCGCTCTTGAAAATGGCGAAGCTAGTGACAAGATTCATCGCCAGCGAGCCAGGGAATTGTTTGACCAATTAGGCTGCCAGCTCCATGGTGGCACCGTACCGCCACCTGGGATGCAAGACGCAGAAACACAGCCTGCTCCGCCCACCATCAGTCGAGTTAGTTCTTAGCTGGACAGAACCTACTCATCGCGATCACGCAGTCGCACTAATCAGAGACGATACTATGACCTTACCAAAGTATATCAACCGGCCTACGGGCTATGATCTTGCCCTGCCCGGGCCCTATTACCAACGTGATGTGACCATGCGTTGCTATGCCTTTGGTGCAGATAAAACGGCGCTGGAGAAAATGTGCGATCGTTACCTTAATATTGATGGGTCTGCCAGTAGATACGCACCGTTGTCACACCACGCTCTAATGGTCTTCGCGAACATGGATAAAGTTTCCTGCGCTGATCCAGAGATGGGATCGATGCAGGAGATAGACGCGGCGCTCTTCGTGCCTGTGCTGCGATACGAACCTGGACACCTACTTCCCCGTGGGGTTGAAGTGTTTATGCCCTACCTGTTTGTTAACAGCGACTGGGCATTGGTGACTGGCCGAGAAGGCGGTTTAGCATTTCGAAAAAACCTGGGCTTATCATTTTTCGACAAAACCGATTCCTCCGGCATGCCTGCTGCAAATTTGCTGAACCATGTCGAAGCCTGGGTAGTGCCGGAACGCGGTGTAAATTCAAGACTGGTTAGGCAAAGAGTCATCGAACTCATCGGAGACCATGAAGATGCTGACATCGATAAAAAGCACGATTCACCCTCAAAGTTGATGGAACAGGTGCTTGAGAGCATTGCCGGGCATATTGCAAAAGATCCACTAACGGCTGTTATGGAGGTTGTTCTGGCTAGCCACAAAAAGGCGAGTGTTAATTTGCCCGTGGTGTTTCTCAAGCAGTATCGAGATGCGATTGATAATACTGCCGCTGTAATGCAAGAAGTGTTTAGTGCTAACAGCGAGTTACCTCTTTCTGAATTTCGAGGCGGCGGTTTTATCAGTGGTGCACACAAATTGAAATTTGGTGACCCTGTGAGCCATCCAATTGCCAGTGAGCTGGGCGTTGCCGCTGATACTGAGCTTGAGGTGGAGTTCGCCTTTGAGCTGGACTGCGATTTCACCATGGATGTTCGGCAGTAGTTCGCTATCTGGGTGAAAGCGGGTGCTAGCAACGGCGCAACTGAGTACAAGGATTGGAAGATGAAAAATCAGAAACGAGTAGCCGTGTTGGGTGGTGGCGTGGCCTCACTTGCCAGCGTTTGGGAGCTGGTCCATCGATCTGAAGACGTTGAAGTTACGGTCTATCAGATGGGTTGGCGCCTCGGCGGGAAGTGTGCCTCCGGGCGTAACACCGCGATAGCTGATCGAATAGAGGAGCATGGGTTGCATATTCTGTTCGGCTTCTACGAGAACGCATTTGATATGTATCGCGAAGTGTTCGATGAACTCGAGACCTCTGAAGACGATCCGTTAAAGTCCTGGACAGATGCCTTTGTGGGCAAAGATAGTTTCACACTTGCCGAACATGTTGGGGCTGATTGGCTACCGTGGAAACTGAGGGTCCCGCAAATCCCTGGTACTCCCGGCGATCGTGCCAGAGAAAAGCAGCCTTATGCATATACAAATTTTCAGGAGATCGCGAGGCTCTATTTGCAAGGAGTGCATAGCTACATTGAATCACGTATCGCTAAACATTCAGGGATTCTGTCTCATCTTGAAGAGTTCTTAGTCGAACATATTGAGAAAGCAATTGAGCATCTTGATGCGCGTGAAGCGAAGCTACTGCGTGAGGCTGAGAACCTGCTTGAAGACTCACTGCCGGCATTGTGGCGGCTCCTCGAAGACGCGATCGAGAAAGATCATACGTTGAGGCACCTCTGGGTTGTTTCGGAATTAGGAATCACGATAGCCAAAGGTCTGGCTCATGCATACCTTAACAACCAGACACGTGAAGACCTCGATAAACAGGATTTGCTTGAATGGTTGAACAAATACTCAGCAGTGAAAGGTGGCCTGTCACAGCTCACTAGCGAGTCCGCCCCGCTGCGGATGCTGTTTGATCTGGTGTTTGCGTACAAAGATGGTGATGCGTCAAAACCCTCTCTGGAAGTAGGCACTGCCATTGTAGGGGCGGCCAACATTCTCTTTAACTACACGGGTCATCTGTATTATCAAATGCAGGGGGGCACTGGGGATGTGTTGGCGGGTACGATTTATCGCGTTCTTTCAAGTGAAAAATACGCTCACCGAGTGACCTTTAAGTTCTTCCATGAAGTAACTCATCTCGCACTCAATGCTGAGAAAACATCCGTTGAGCGTGTTGATCTTGGCATTCAGGCGACGGCAATTAATGGGGTTTATGATCCCTTGCTGACGGTCAAAGGATTGCCAAGCTGGCCGAGTACACCAATATATAGTCAGTTGCGGGAAGGAGACGAGTTGCAAAAGAGCAATGAGCTGCCTGCGAATGGTGGTTATAACCTGGAGTCTCCCTGGACAGCCTGGCCGGGTGTTGGCAAGACATCGATTGAGCTGGGTAGAGACTATGATGATCTAATCATTGGGCTTCCTGTGGGAACACTCAAAACGGTTGCCAGTGAACTCCGGTCGAATCCTGGTTTTGCAAAGATGCTTGATTCGGTAGGTACGGTCGCAACACAGTCGTTTCAGCTTTGGATAAGCAAAACTGTTAGTGAGCTGGGCGCGATGTCCTGGGCAGACGATGACGCACTTGTGCATGGTGCATTTCAATCCCCTCACAGTAACTGGGCCGACTGGACTGATCTGGTGGAGAAATACGAAAACTGGCCAGCGGACCTCTCTCCCAGAAATTTGGCTCTCATGTGTGGTGTGTTGAAGATCGACCTGGAAGCTCCGGCGCCTGGCAGAAACTCAGGTTACATTGAGTCACAGCGTGCACGGGTGTCTGACGAGGCATTGGACTTTGTGCAGCGCGAACTTGTTAATCTGTGGCCGAACGCATACGACAGTAATGGATTTAACTTTGATCTTATGGTTGATCCATCAGATGCCTCCGGAGAAGCGCGTTTCAATTCTCAGTACCGGCGTGCAAATATTGCTCCCTGGGAGCAGTACACAGCAAGCTTCCCGGGTACGGGGGAAACACGGTTGCGGCCCGACAAAAGCGGATTCGAAAATGTATATCTCGCCGGGGATTGGACAAAAAACAGTCTCAATTTTGGGGCTGTCGAAGCCTCCGTTATAAGTGGTCGTGTCGCCTGTCGTGGTTTGCTAGGTCGAGACTATCCTGTTTTTGGTGATCCCGGACCAACGGCCAGTTAATGGTGAGCAAGCGCCCGGTTCGGATTCAAGGTGCGGGTCCTGCAGGGCTGTCTGCGGCTATCTGTCTCGCGCGTGCGGGTCAACCTGTTGATGTGTACGAACAACATGAAACTGTTGCAAAGCGGTTTAGTGGAGACCTTCATGGTATCGAAAACTGGTCGTTGCCTTTGGATTGCGGCAAAGAGCTGGAGAACTTTGGAATAGAGCAATCGTTCGAATTTGTACCCTGCACAACGCTTGATATTAGTAATGGCCGGGCTGCATCGTCGCTGGATTTCGCCCGGCCAATTTTCTATCTCGTACGACGCGGTTCCGATGCGGGGTGTCTTGATCATGGTCTATTGGTACAGGCACAGGAGCTGGGTGTTCAAGTCCACTTTAATTCGCGGATTGATGATGCTTCTGCTGATATTTTGGGGTCTGGCCCGAGCCCAAGCGACGTGTTTGCGATTGAAAAAGGCATTCTTTTCAAGACAGACGGACCGGATATCTCCGTCGCGCTAATCCATCCAGAAGCAGCGCCGGGTGGCTATGCCTATTTGCTTGTTCATCGGGGTGAAGGCGTATTGTGTAGCGTTTTGTTTGACCAGTTTCATTGTGTTGGCTCTGCACTATCTGTCGCGACACAGATATTTCAGCGCGACTATCCCATGAGCATGGAGTCTATAAGGCCAATTGGTGGTATTGGTGCTCTCTCACTCGATCGCTTCGGAACCCGTGACGGCAAACGCCGGGTTGGCGAAGCTGCGGGCTTACAGGATTTTCTGTTTGGGTTTGGTATTCGTAATGCGATGGTATCGGGGGCGCTGGCTGCGCGATCCTGGCTCGGAGAGAGCGATCACTTTGATGCTCAACAATTCCGGTTTGCAGAAGCGATGCGTTGCGGGCCAGCAGCCCGTCGACTTTGGGCTCGCTGGGCAGGTCCGTTGTTCCGTCCATTAGTCTGGTGTGTCGCACGAAGCCGTAACCCTCATGCGCTTCTTGCTCGTGCTCATTGCGAAAACATTCTTTATCGACTAATGAGCTAACTACGAACGACCACGGCTCCGTGTTCTCTGTTGCAGCTCCTTCGGGCACTAACTGTGTGCGGTTGTCGGTGAGCTGTGCCATCTATGCTCTGATTGGGGGCAGCAATCCTCTTTGACAAGCCATTGCTTTCCGCCCAAGCGCCTTCCTCTTGCGGGTCAGACTTGGCCCGATTCTTGTAACCCTTGCCAACAGAACAACAACCGTCCCGCTGAGGACGGAATGAAATTGATAGGTAAGGAAGGCCATAGATGTCCAAACAGTATTTTTGTCTCCGCACGACCTGGTATTTGGTTGCCATGCTGTCCTGTTTAACCTGGAGTGGCCCCGCCTGGTCTGAACTGGGTGAGCCCGAAAAAGATGAACTAACGTTTGGCTTCATCAAGCTCACCGATATGGCACCCATCGCTATAGCCTATGAGCTTGGTTACTTCGAAGACGAAGGTCTGTTCGTTAAGGTTGAGGCCCAGGCAAACTGGAAGGTGCTACTGGACGGCGTTATTGATGGTCAGCTAGATGGCGCTCATATGCTGGCAGGTCAGCCGCTTGCGGCAACCATTGGTTACGGTACCAAGGCGCATATTGTTACGCCATTTTCGATGGATCTGAATGGCAACGGGATCACCGTTTCGAACACGGTCTGGCAAGAAATGAAAAAGCTGGTACCTAAACAGGCCGATGGCAGACCGGTGCACCCTATAAAGGCGGACTACCTTAAACCGGTTGTTGAAGCTTACGCAGATGCTGGTAAGCCGTTCAAGATGGGGATGGTCTTCCCGGTTTCAACGCACAACTACGAATTGCGGTACTGGCTGGCCGCAGGTGGAATTCATCCCGGCTATTACGCGCCTTCGAAAGGCGATACCTCCGGCCAGATTGAAGCAGACGTATTGTTGTCGGTGACACCCCCTCCACAGATGCCCGCGACTCTTGAGGCCGGCACCATCTACGGTTACTGCGTGGGCGAGCCCTGGAACCAGCAGGCCGTGTTCAAAGGTATAGGGGTACCGGTAATTACAGACTACGAAATCTGGAAGGATAACCCGGAGAAAGTATTTGGCATGACCAAAGAATTTACCGAAAAGTACCCCAACACCACAGCGCGGGTAGTAAAGGCACTCATCAGAGCGGCGATGTGGCTTGATGAAAACAACAATGCAAACCGCGTTGAGGCCGTAAAAATCTTGTCGAAGGGTGAGTATGTAGGAGCCGACGTTGACGTATTGGCTAACTCGATGACGGGAACCTTCGAATATGAAAAGGGAGACAAGCGGGAAGTGCCTGATTTCAATGTTTTCTTCCGCTACAACGCCACTTATCCCTATTACTCGGATGCCATTTGGTATTTGAGTCAAATGAGTCGCTGGGGGCAGATTGAAGGAGCAAAAGAAGATGCCTGGTACGTTGACGTTGCCGAAGAAGTGTATCGCCCAGATATTTACGCTGTCGCGGCGGCTGAGCTAATTGAGGAGGAGTTGGCTAAACCCGAGGATTTCCCGGATTTCGCAAAAGAGACAGGATTTAAGCCAGAGCAGGCCGATTTTATTGATGGGATACCCTATGACGGGCGTTACCCCAATGCTTATCTGAAGAAATTCCCTATCGGTTTGAAGGCTGGTTCAAAGTGAACACCTTAGCTGGCAGAACTCTGACACCAACGGTATTTCGTGTATCTACGATTGCGGCGCAGTGGGTATTGCCAATAATTGGCGTAGTCGTCTTTCTTATGGTCTGGCACGTGGGTGCAGCTAGCGTTAACACCTCTCTGGGCAAGTTTCCCGGGCCTATCGAGGTATACACGCAAAGTGGCGTCCTTTACTCGGAACACACCGAACAAAGGGCCAAGCAAGCCGCGTTCTATGAGCGACAGGAAGCACGTATAGAGAAAAAGCTGGCAAAAAATCCTGATGCAGTCGTTAAACGACGATCATTTACGGGTAAACCGTCTTACCTTGATCAGGTAATAACCAGTATCTATACCGTGCTTGTTGGGTTTCTGCTGGCATCTATTGTCGCCGTGCCGCTTGGGATTTTGTGCGGTCTTAGCGAGCAGGTGTATCGTGCGATTAACCCGATCATTCAGGTTTTCAAACCGGTATCTCCACTTGCCTGGTTGCCACTTGTCACGATGGTTGTGTCCGCTGTCTACGTTTCTGAACAGCCGATATTCGAGAAATCGTTTCTAACTTCAGCATTCACTGTGGCTCTATGTTGTTTATGGCCAACTGTTATCAATACAGCGGTTGGTGTAGCAGGCATTGACCGAGATCTCGTAGACGTATCCAGAGTTGTCAAACTCAATGCATTAACCCATGTGCGCAGTATTGTTCTGCCATCGTCTATTCCGCTGATCTTTACTGGCTTACGCCTGTCGCTGGCAACGGGATGGATGGTTCTTATTGCCGCCGAAATGCTGGCCCAAAATCCAGGACTGGGAAAATTCATCTGGGACGAATTTCAGAATGGGTCGAGCAATTCTCTAAGCCGAATCATGGTTGCTGTGATCACTATTGGTTTGATCGGCTTCTTATTGGATCGATTGATGCTACTGCTTCAGCGACAAGTGAGTTGGGACAAGCAGGCGATTTTACGATGATGAGTAAGACAACTGTTACGAGGAGAGACGCGTGATGAGGCCGCTGCTTGAACTTAGTGCTTTGGGTAAGGTATTTCCCACCGATGACGGTGGTTTTGAGGCGCTACGTAACGTTAATTTGAAAATCCGAGAGGGCGAGTTTATATCGTTGATCGGGCACTCCGGCTGCGGTAAGTCGACGGTGTTGAACATTGTGGCAGGGCTCGAAAAAGCAACCACAGGTGGCGTTATTCTGAATGGTAAGGAAATTAATGAGCCTGGCCCGGACCGAGCTGTTGTATTTCAGAATCATGCACTAATGCCTTGGCTATCGGTTTATAAAAATGTTGAGCTTGCAGTCAAGTCTGTATTTGGCCGAACGTCTGTCAATAGTAAATCCAAATCAGAGCGACGCGAGTGGATTGAACACAACCTGGCGCTGGTAAATATGTCCCACGCCATGGACAAGATGCCCGGTGAAATCTCCGGTGGTATGAAGCAACGTGTAGGGATCGCTCGGGCACTTTCCATGCAACCCAAGGTGTTGCTTATGGACGAACCCTTTGGCGCACTGGATGCGCTGACGCGAGCTCAGTTGCAGGACAGCACCATGGCCATTCATCGTGAACTGGGCAATACAGTGATTATGATTACCCACGATGTGGACGAGGCGGTGTTGCTGTCAGACCGCATTGTGATGATGTCTAATGGTCCGGCCGCGACTGTGGGTGAGATTGTTGATGTGGATTTGCCCCGGCCGAGGAAAAGACTGGCGCTGGCCGAAGATCCCGTTTTTAACCACTGTCGAAAGCAGGTTCTTGATTTTCTCTATGCGTCACATTCCCCTGTTAGCGCTGTGAGTTCAGATAGCTCTCCGGCAGGAGAAGACCCCATCGCAATAGCGGGTGCGGCTTCGAGCTCTACTCAGGCAGCCTAGTGTCAGCGGCGAAACTACCTTCGAATGTTTCACAGCCAGCCTTTGCCGACCTGGTGATTGTTGGTGGTGGCATGGTAGCTGAGCGTTTGCTATGTCGACTCGAAGCGCTGAACTATGCGGGCACCGTTGAGCTGATTAGTGAAGAATCTGAAGCGGGTTACAACCGGGTTTTGTTGCCAGATTTGTTGGCGGGCAGAAGTAATTGGTCTGACATGGCGAGTCGTTCGAATACTGGTGCGCGCGGTGCCTGGTATAAGACTCGGTTGGGTAATCCAGTGGTGGATCTCGATCTAACCTCGCGTCAGGTGACAGATGCCAATGGTGTATCAACCCGATGGAGCACACTTGTGCTGGCTATGGGTTCGAGCGCTGCCATACCATCTGCGCTACGCTTGAAATCAGCAGGCATTCAAGCGTTTCGCAGCTTGACTGATGTCAAAAAACTGGAGGCAATTTCCGGTCTGGAGCAGACAGTAGCTGTTGTAGGTGGAGGCTTATTGGGTTTGGAGGCTGCGCATGCCCTGTGCTTGCGGGGCTTTCGGGTTGTTGTCGTCCATCGCAGTGCGATGTTGATGAACCGGCAGTTGTGCCGCGATTCTGCTGATCTTCTCCACAGGATGCTATTGAAGCAGGGGCTTGAATTTCGACTTGAGACCGAGGTGGTCTCAGTGGATGCGACCGCCGAGCGCGTTCATAGCCTCTCGCTTTCAGATGGATCCGTTCTTGCAGTAGATCGGATTCTGGTGGCGACTGGTAACGATCCCAATATCGCTTTGGCGCAAAAATCGGGTATACGGTGCCGCAAGGGTATTGTCGTGGATGACCACCTGCAGAGCTCTGAAGAAGGTGTGTATGCAATAGGCGAGTGTGCAGAGTTTAGTGGCGATACTCATTGTTTTGTAGAACCGGTCTACGCCCAGGCTGATGCGTTGGCCAGGGCACTCTGTGGTGAAGCAACCAATCTAGTGTTGCCGCCTGCAAGTGCTCGCCTAAAAGTTGCTGGCATTGAGCTGTTTTGTGCCGGTTGTACCCCCGCAGATAGAAACAAGATCGTTAACCCGGATCTCACCACTTCGGTTGTACGCGATACGCGCGCAGGCGTTTATCGCAGCCTGACTTTTGATACGCAAAAGCTCACCGGCGCTATTTTGTTGGGTGATACCAGCGGCTCTCGGCACATTTTTGGTGCTCTGAATACTCCCGTAAACAGCGCTCTTGAGCGTGAACAATTGCTTTTTGGAACAGTGCCTTCTTATGCTTGATAAACCTTATTCTTCGATCAATGAAGGTGAGCCATTGAAACTTGTTGTTGTTGGCAACGGCATGGTAGGCCACCACTTGGTTAGCGTATTGCATAACCAATATCCTGATGTGCAGATCACTGTCATTGGCGCTGAAAAGCGCCCGGCTTACGATCGCGTTCATCTTTCCGAGGTCTTTGCCGGGAATACGCCAGAGGGGTTGACCCTGGAAGGAGCTGATGACTATGACGAATGGGGCGTCTCGGTTTTTCGAGGTAATGCGGTTGAGCGCATAGACCGTAAGGCACACCAGGTAGTGCTGGCGGATGGCGTTGTCATCGACTATGACAAGCTTGTTTTAGCGACAGGATCGTATCCCTTTGTTCCACCAATTGATGGTAATGAAGACCCACGCTGTTTCGTTTATCGCACTATTGATGACCTTGATGAGATTCGCAACTGTGCGCGTGGCGCGAATCGTGGTGTGGTTGTAGGCGGCGGCCTTCTGGGGCTTGAGTGTGCAAATGCACTTCGCAATTTGGGTCTGGATACTCACGTTGTAGAATTTGCGCCCGGTTTGATGGGGGTTCAGTTAGATGAGACAGGCAGCGACGTTCTGAAATCCAAGGTTTCAGAACTAGACGTTAAAGTTCATGTTGCCACCTCTACAACTCAGATTAGTAGTGTGGGCGCAGACGAACTTGTGATGCACTTTGATGGGGGTGAAACGCTAACAACAGATTTGATTGTATTTTCGGCGGGAATTCGACCCAGCGATGAACTTGCTCGGAGCTGCGGCCTTGACGTCGGTGAACGAGGGGGGGTGGTGATCGATGAGCACTGTTGCACAAGTGACCCCAGTATTTACGCCGTAGGCGAGTGTGCTCTGTTTGATGGCCGCATATTTGGTCTTGTCGCACCCGGCTACCGTATGGCTGAAGTGGCTGCGAGTGCACTAAACGGCGGCCGAGAGGTTTTTAGCGGCGCGGATATGAGCACAAAACTGAAACTGTTAGGTGTCGATGTAGGCTCAGTTGGAGATGCGCAGGGGCGAGCTGATGGAACATTGAGCTATGTTTTCTCAGACCCGGTTAAAAACCAGTATAAAAGACTGAATCTGAGTGCTGATGGAAAACGGGTAACCGGCGCTGTGCTGGTTGGCGATTGCGAACCCTATGATCAACTGCTGCAGTACGTACTTAACGAATTACCGGTACCCGAAGCGCCGGAGTCTCTCTTCCTGCCAGCATCGGACGCGAGCGGTGATTTCGACACTAATTTGCTCCCTGATGCGGCAACGGTATGTTCCTGCCATAACGTATCCAAGGGGCAACTTGTTGAATGCGTACAGTCCGGTGCACGTACTATTGGCGCAATAAAAACGGCAACCAAGGCGAGTACCGGCTGTGGAGGCTGCGCAGCCCTTGTTAAGTCGTTGTTCGACCATGAGCTCACCGCTCTGGGTGTAGAGGTTGACGCGTCTATGTGCAGCCATTTTCCATATACCCGCCAACAACTCTTTCACCTCTGCAAGGTTGAAGAGATACGCACATTTGATGAGCTGTTGGAACAGTACGGCACGGGGCTGGGTTGCGCGGTATGCAAGCCAGCGGCTGCCTCCATTTTTGCGTCACTGTGGAACAATCATGTCCACGAACCCTCGCTTGTTGGTTTACAAGACACCAACGACCACTTTCTCGCAAACATGCAGAAAAATGGCACTTATTCTGTGGTGCCGCGTATTCCAGGGGGAGAGATCACCGCAGAGCGGCTTATTGTTATTGGCGAGGTCGCTAAAGACTTTGATTTGTATACCAAGATCACCGGTGGCCAGCGCATTGATCTTTTTGGTGCACAGTTACATGAGCTCCCACTCATCTGGAAACGCTTGATTGATGCGGGTTTTGAAACGGGTCACGCTTATGGCAAGGCTCTGCGTACTGTCAAATCATGTGTTGGAAGCGACTGGTGTCGGTTTGGAGTACAAGACTCAATGGCCATGGCCTTGTATCTGGAAGATCGATACAAGGGACTGAGATCACCGCACAAACTAAAAATGGCTGTTTCCGGATGTACTCGTGAGTGTGCGGAGGCTCGTAGCAAGGACGTGGGCGTTATAGCCACTGAGAATGGTTGGAATCTTTATGTTTGCGGGAACGGCGGTATGCGACCTCGCCACGCTGATCTTTTTGCGACCGACCTCGATGATGAGACGCTCATTCGATACATCGATCGAATGTTGATGTTCTACGTACGTACTGCAGACAGATTGCAGCGAACCAGTGTGTGGATGGAAAATCTTGAAGGCGGGCTCGACTACCTGCGCGAAGTTGTGATTGAGGACAGCCTGTCGTTGGGTGCCGAACTTGAGGCGCAGATGGCTAATGTAGTTGGGACCTACCAGTGTGAGTGGCGATCAACCATTGAAGATGCAGACAAGATGAAGCGTTTTCGTACTTTTGTGAATTCGGATGCCAGTGATGATGGCGTGGTTTTTGTGAGGGAGCGCGGACAGCGTAAGCCTGCAGAATTGCTGGACACCGTTGAGGTGGTGGCATGAGTGCGGTAGCTGAGTCAAGAATACGGGTATGCAGTGTTCAGGATTTAGTCGCGGGTAGTGGTGTTGCAGCTCTGGTAGGCGGCGTACAGATTGCCATTTTCTACCTGCCACAGTTAGACCCGCCGATATATGCCATTGGTAATTTTGACCCCTTTAGTAAAGCCAATGTACTTGCCCGCGGTTTGCTGGGAGATATTGATGGGGTGCTAGTGGTGGCTTCGCCTATCTACAAACAGCATTTTGAATTGGCAACCGGCCGCTGTCTTGATGATGAATCTGTAGCTGTGCCCAGCTATCGTGTGTATATCTCGGGCTCTGACGTTTGGCTGCAAGACTAACGACGCTCGACATGATATCCCCCACTCAGGATTTAGCTCAGGTTGCTGCGAGTACGACTACTACAACT
>CAZWMD010000022.1:23006-51999 GCA_964634815.1 uncultured Pseudomonadales bacterium
GATATCCCCCACTCAGGATTTAGCTCAGGTTGCTGCGAGTACGACTACTACAACTTCAACTTCAACTACTACAACTTCAACTACTAAAATTTCAACTACCTGTCCATATTGTGGTGTGGGTTGTGGCGTCTCGGCAGAGCGCCGTGGTACTTCACTTATTGCAACGGACGGCGACAAATCACACCCTGCAAATTCAGGTCGTCTATGCGTTAAGGGGGTTGCCCTAAAGGATACGGTATCCCTGGAGGGGCGTTTGCTTGAACCGAAGGTGGGTGGTGAGGTTGTCGACTGGGATACAGCGATTTCCCGCGTGGCTGATGGTTTTTCTGAAGTGATTGCAAAATATGGTCCTGACGCCGTCGCGTTTTATCTTTCAGGGCAGCTTCTAACAGAAGACTATTACGTTGCTAACAAGCTCATGAAAGGGTTCATGGGTAGCGCTAATGTGGATACCAATTCTCGACTCTGTATGGCTTCGGCGGTGGCAGCACACAAGCGAGCGTTTGGTGAAGATGTTGTGCCTTGTAACTATTCGGATCTGGAGGCTTGTGACCTTCTTGTTCTGGTAGGTTCCAATGCAGCCTGGACCCATCCGGTGTTATATCAGCGTATTGTTGCGGCCAAAACACGGAAGGGGTTGAAGGTTGTTGTAGTTGATCCCCGGGAAACTGCTACCTGCGATATTGCAGACCTACATCTGAATCTTGCGCCAGGCAGTGACGCTGATTTGTTTGTGGGCCTGTTGGATTATCTTGTGTCGACCAAGCGGGTCGATAGTGATTTTGTGGCGCGCAACACCAGTGGTTTTGATGCGTGTATTGAGGTTGCGCGTGGCGCGCAGGCCCGTGTTGCCGCTGCTACGGGAATCAGCAACGAAAAACTGGAACAATTCTATGACTGGTTTGCCCGCACCGAACGGGTGGTTACTATGTTTTCCCAAGGTGTTAACCAGTCTGAGAGTGGTACAGACAAGTGCAACGCTATTATTAACTGTCATCTGGTAACTGGCCGAATAGGTAAATCCGGCATGGGACCGTTCTCCATCACCGGGCAACCAAACGCCATGGGCGGGCGCGAAGTGGGTGGCATGGCCAACCAGTTGGCTGGCCATATGGATTTTACTGAAGATCACATCGAGCGAGTAGCAGACTTCTGGCAAGCGCCAAATATGGCCTCGGCACCGGGTTTGAAAGCGGTAGATATGTTCTCAGCGATCGAGCGCGGTGAGATTCGCGCCGTCTGGATAATGGGTACAAATCCAGTGGTTAGCCTACCGCAGGCTGATCGCGTAAAGCGTGCTTTAGAGCGCTGTTCTCTGGTGGTGGTATCAGATTGTATCGAAGCAACGGATACCACGATGCTTGCTGATGTTTTACTGCCTGCAGCGCCCTGGGGAGAGAAAGATGGAACGGTCACCAACTCAGAACGAAGTATCTCGCGGCAAAGAGCGGTATTTCCGTTGGCTGGTGAGTCGAGGCCGGATTGGGCGATTATCTGTGCGCTCGCGGCCAAGCTTGGCTATGGCGATGCATTTGGTTACACAAATGCTCACGAGATATTCAGTGAACACGCAGCGTTGACCAGTTTTGCGCGCAACGACGGTAGACAGTTTGATATTGCATCCCTTGCGCAGCTGACCTCGAGGGAATTCGATGAAATGGATAGCGTTCAATGGCCCATTGGCTCGCGACCGTTTCACGACGGTCGATTCTCGACTCCAGATAAAAGGGCCAATCTGATCGCAGTGACCCCACGTTCTCCCGTGCAATGTGCCTCGGAAACAGAGCCTTTCATCCTCAACACCGGACGTTTGCGCGATCAGTGGCATACGATGACACGGACGGGGCTTGCAGCTGCGTTATTTCAGCATACGCCGGTTCCCCGTGTTCAGATTAATCCACTTGATCTCGCTGAACAGAAGATCCCAAACGGTGAATTGGTTGAGCTTGTGAACGCCCATGGTTTTGTGCGAGCACTCGCTGAGAGTACGCCGGAATGCCCCCGTGGGCAGATGTTTATGCCAATACACTGGAGTCAACAGTACGCTTGGCCTGCTCGTGTGTCGGTGCTGGGTGGTAAGGCGGTTGATCCGATTTCAGGTCAGCCAGAGAGCAAACATCTACCCGTTTCGTTGCGGACTGTTTCTGTTGGCCGATGGCTTGCAGTGGCGGCTTGCTGCTCGATTGATATTGAGTCTTATCCAAATTTGTTCTGGTCCCGTCGGCCAGGTGAGCAGTTTAGCCGGATCGATATAGCGCTGAAAACTGCCCCAGTGCTGGATGAATTGTGTCGGTCGCTTGAGCGTTGTTGCGCTGGGTCAGGGGATGGTTGTATGGACTGGATTGTTATGGAAGACCCTGCCAGTGGTCAGCATCGTATGTTGCTAATGTCCGAAGAACAGCCAGTAGCTATGGCTTGCCTTGCGAACAGCTGGGCCGAATTGCCTGATGCTACTGTTCTGTTAACCCAGGCGCTTGCATCGAGACCTTGTGATTGGAGATCGTTGTCGAGTCTCGCTACCACAGCAGACTCGACCCCGGTAGTTTGCACCTGCTTCGAGGTTTCTCGCGCCCGGATAGATGCTGCTATAACGGGGGGTGCAAAAACTTCCATAGAGTTGGGTGAGCAGTTAGGCTGCGGCACAAATTGTGGATCCTGTGTGCCAGAGCTGAACCGTATCTTGCGTGAAGCCCCGTCTACTCTTTCTTGAACCGTAGCAGATAGTTCTCTTGTAGCCCGGGTAAATCTATCTCTTCTACCAGGTCGAAGCCCGAGGATTCTATTTCGGCAATGACCACTTCCTTGCCAGCCCTTACGTGGTTCAGCATGGCGGAACGGGTGACACCCTCTATGCGCTCAAAATCGAGCACAAACATCTCGCCATCTTGGACTAGAGACCGGGCTAAATCCCGCACCATTGTGCGAGGGAATTCAAAGTGATGATAGGTGTCACTATGGAAGACAACATCGACTGATGCATCAGGCAGATTTGATGTTTTGTCTTTGCCCAATACTGTTTTCACATTTGTCAGATTATCCGATTCAGCGTTTTTGGAGATGAACTCCAGGAAAGGGGCTGCGATGTCTACAGCATAAACCTCTCCGGTAGGGCCAACTGTCTCTGCGAATAACTTTACATACAACCCTGTGCCGGCACCAATATCTGCAATACGGTCGCCTGGCTTGAGTTTTAGTGCGGCAAGAATATTCAGTCGTTCTGCAAATACTTCCCGACTTTCCCCTGTGAAGCGTTTGGCCCACATCTCTACGTTTAGGTTTGGGTCTTTATAGTTCGTATTGGCGTTAGGGCGAACGTTTTCCTCGGCAATTCGATCTGGGCTCGAACAGGCTGCGAGCCCTATGATCAACAGCGTTGCCAACCAAATTTGCAGAGTTACTTTTTGATATCGCATTTTGATGAGGAGCTCCATGCTAAACAACAATGAATCGATCGGAAGTCGGATTGAGTAACTCTGGTCCGTCCTTGCCTATTAGCACAAGATCTTCCAGGTGTGCTGTTCCACCCAATCCGCTTGCCAGTACTGGCATATCAACACTGAGCACCATGTTTTCTTGCAACACCAGGTTATCTTTTTCAAACGCTGCAAAGTCTCTGGCGTAGGGCTCATCTGTATGGTGCAAGCCGACAGCGTGGGGGCCCATAATTAGGCCCGCATCCACCTTTGTCTCAGAAAACAGTTTCTGGCCCAGTGTCCAGATATCAGAGTAGGTTGTGCCTACTTTAAGTTCTGGCAATACACGATCCCATACAAAGGACAGAGCATCGATCACCTGCTGCATGCGTTTTGTTGGTGCTCCCACGCAGACGGTACGTCCATAATCTCCGTGATAGCCCTCAAAACTGCTTACGCAATCGATGAGAAAGGCACGACCGGGCTCTACCCTTTCCTGAGCCAGGGGCGTTACTACACCATCAATGAGTATGTAGACAGGTTTGGTTAATCTGGCCCCACATTCCTTGGCGAATTCCTGTTGCAGTTCCTGGAAGGTTGCGCCAGCTCCGACAGATCTTGCGGCTGTCAGCCCCGCTTCTGCATTGGCACTGGCGGCATGACGCGCGTAAGCCACCTCCGCTGCTGATTTCTGTAATCGAATACGTCGTAGTAATCGCTCGCCATCGACAAAATTAATATCCAGCCCGCTCTTGGCAAGCCGCGGAATCAGACGGGCATCGTCAACGGCGACCCTTTTATTTGGTAACGGGTTGTCGAGTAATTCGCGCAACAAGGCGGCCTCGCTGGTTGCCGCCACATTGGCCGACGCGTCTTTGATAGTTTTGCGGCGCAAGGTTTCAAAGGTTCTGTAAGGCGCTGTATCGAATTCCGGGGTTAGATACCCGCCGGTAGCCGTTGCGTTCACGATGTCTTGCGCCTCTGTGAGCGTTTCGAACAGCTCTGGTTCTGCCGGTGTTGTAAATAGTTTGAGTAGTACATCAGCTGGCAAACTGTTCTGGCCACTGGCGAGGTAATAGCTAAATTTACCTGTTAGCAGTGCTGGTTTTTGCGCGCCACCCGCGCTGAATGAGGCATATGCCAGACCGTCCATCCCAAGCATGTTTGGGACAATCCGGTGATTTGTCAGGTAGAAGACGTTGACCGGATCGCTGCAAAGAATCAGATCTACACCTGCTGCGTTCATCTCATCAATGGCTTTTGGGCGATTGAAGAGAGGGTCAGAGGCGAGAACGGGAATGTTTGCGGGGGGAGAAACAGCTGATGGCAGTTTGGTTGAGCCTGCACCTGTTGCGCAGGCTGTGGTTGCTGCTGCGGCGCCTGCAGTTGCCAATCCTTGCAGTGCGGAACGTCGGGAGATTGTCATGGGCATTTCTCTTGTTGTCTGGAGAATTGGTTGGTGTATCAGTCAGGTGTTTTTCAGGATGTCTTCTAAACCAAACACTCGAACTGCATTGTCATGCAAAAATCCTTGCCAGACATCTTCTCTGATGGGCAGATCACCCATCTCACCAAAGATACGTTCGTAGGAGATGCCAGGGAAATATCCAGCAAACATTACTTTGTCCTTGCCGCGCTTGTTGGCGAATTCCAGGATATCTCGAGGATAATGTTTTGGCGCCCACGCTGAGGTGGAGTAGTAGAGGTTAGGCCACTTCAATAGCAGCTTTACACATAAGTCAGTCCAGGGATCTCCGCCGTGCCGCATAACGACTTTGAGCTCCGGGAAGAAGTAGGCCACCTCATCGAGTAAGCCTGGATGCTGACAACGATAAGGGACTCGTGGTCCGGGCACGCCAACAAGCATGTTGATAGGGATGTTCAGTTCGCAGCACTTTGCATACAGCGGATAAAATTTTCGATCGTCTATGGGTACCTGGGGATTTAGCAAGCAGGGTGCCGCAGAAGCTGCAACTATATTTGGGTGCAGGTTTATTGTTGCCTCAAGCTCTCGAACTGACTTCATGCCAGCGTTTGGATCAACACCAACCTCGCCAATAAAGCGGGTGGGGTATTTCTCAAACATGGCCAGCGCACCCTCAGGTTTGCGTGGATTTACTGCCACAAGAGCCGCAGCCACACCATGGATATCCATCATTTGCACAAGAGCGTCAGGATTTTGTGCAAGTGACATCCGGTCGCCAGCATCCTTGAATAGATATTGAGCGGGGTGGTGAGAGAACTCGTCGGTACCAGCATCTTTAGTTAGTGCTCTGGCCTGTTTCATTCCCATGCCGGCTTTTCCCGTGGGAATTTCCATCATTAGATCGATCACTCCACCAGTAATGGATGGTAACGTCATCGTCTTAATCTCCCGTTTATGCAATTGGATTTATGCACTTGCATTTTCCATGTTATTTTTTTGGTGATCTTTCTGGACCTGGCGACGAGCCATCCAGAAGTGGAAGGCGGTCCAGATATTGAATAGTGACATAACGACAACGGCACCTCGAATTCCGTAGGCCTCAAGTGAGGGATCGCCGTTATTAAGAAAATCACTGACAGAGCCCAGAAACAGTGGCCCGAGGCCGAGCCCAAACAGACCACTGACAAGCAGATAGATCGCAACGGCAATGGCCCTGGTTCGGTCGCTAGCAAGCTGCTGGATGAGTGCAAAATTTGGGCCGTAGTAGAACGTCGCTGCAAAAGTTGTGACGCCTAAAAATGCGAGCGAGAGATTCACGCTGTCTACATTTACGGCTGCATAGGTGCTGGGAATGGCAAGCAGGAAGGTGCCTGCAACAATAAGTAGAGAAGAGGCGGGACGTTTGCGGTCAAGTTTGTCTCCAACCTTGCCACCTAGCCATGCTCCTGAGATACCCGCGATAGCAATCATGAGCCCAAGTTTAAAGCCAAGCTCGGCATAGCCTATGTCAAACACGCGAACGTAGAGGCTGCCATGAAACGCTGCGGTACCATAGGCAACGAACTGAATGAGTACGCCGGCCATGACGAGGTGCCAGTAGGCAGGCTTTGTTGCGAGTTCGGTTAAGGCCTCCTTAAATTTGGGCTGGTTGGGTTGAGGGGTGAAGGCTTGCTTAAGTGGCACCACCCCGCGAGGTTCCTTAATGGTTAGCCAAACAATGAGGCCAATGAGTATTCCAGGCATGCCCGCAAGAAAGAACGCAAGCCGCCAATCAAAGTTCTCGACAATCCATCCGCCACCAGCCAGGGCGATGAAAGCACCGATAGGTACGGCGGAACCGTAAACTCCAAGAGCACCTGCACGCCGTTCCGGCGGAAAGTAGTCTGTGATCAATGAGTGGGAGGCGGGGCTGCAAGCAGACTCGCCAATGCCGACGCCTACCCGGGCCAGAAACAACTGCGTGAAGTTGCTCGCTGTACCACATAACATGGTCATCACTGACCAGATGCTGATAGCAATAGCAATGATCTTGCTGCGATTCCATCGATCAGCCAGGGCGGCAACGGGTACAGCCAGCGTTGTATAAAACAACGCAAAGGAAAGACCGGTCATCAGACCAATTTGTTTATCGCTCAAGCCCATCTCTAGTTTTATAGGCTCAGCAAGGATGGAGATAACCTGCCGATCGAGGAAGTTCAGCATGATGACCACAAACAGTACGCCCAGTACATAGTTGGCGTGACCGTCCAGCTCACCCCTTGTCAGGTGTTTTGATTCCGCGGACATGCGCTTGGTCTCCGTAAGAATGACCTCGAAATACCATCCTAATCTAGGTTGGCGTTCTGTTTTGGCGATCTGAATGTATCATAGGCCAGCCTAGTATAATTTTTGCCGGAACCCCTGCCATGAAAATAAAAGCCCTGGTGGCCCGACGCCCCGCTGAGCCCTTTTCTGTGGAAGAGCTCGAGTTAACTGACCCCCAAGAAGATGAAATTCTCGTCAAAATAGCCGGGGTTGGTCTTTGTCATACCGATCTGGTGATCAAGGCAGCAGCTGGGGAGTTTTATCCTGCACCTGCGGTTCTAGGTCATGAGGGTTCAGGTATTGTGGAGAAAGTTGGAGCTGGTGTAACCAAGGTAGCTGCCGGTGACAGGGTGGCTATCACCTTTCGTTCCTGCGGTCGCTGCGATCGGTGTGATGAAGGGTATGCCTCTTACTGCCGTTCGTTTCCACAGCTTAATATGAGTGGTGCAAGAGAAGACGGTTCAAAGTCTTATAGCAAAGGCGATGAAGCAGTTGCGGGCAATTTCTTTGGGCAGTCTTCGTTTGGTACTCATGCGCTCACTTATGAGCGCAACGTCGTTAAAGTGCCTGAGGACATTCCACTTGAGCTGGTTGGACCCCTTGGCTGTGGAGTACAAACGGGTTTTGGCGGTGTTGTGCGTTCGCTGGCTGCTAAAGCGGGTTCTTCAATTTTGATTTTAGGTGGGGGCGCTGTAGGGCTGAGTGCCGTGATGGGAGCAAAAGTTCAGCAGTGCCGCACCGTTATTTTGTTGGAACCTCATCCTGCGCGGAGGGAGCTGGCTTTGGAGCTGGGGGCAACTCACGTGCTTGACCCGGCAGAGGTATCGGAACTCGCTGATGCGGTTAGAGCCATTGTTCCAGTGGGGGTAGACTACGCACTGGATACAACGGGAATACCTGCACTGTTGAAAGACGCAATGGGTTGTTTGGGTTCGAGGGCAGTGTTCGGAATAATTGGTGTCGCACCTCCTGGGACACCAGCGCCTGGTGAGATTACTGATCTGGTGACCTTTGGTTATACCATCAAAGGAATTGTTGAAGGCGATAGCGACCCGGATAGCTTCATACCTGAAATGATGGACCATTATCGCGCTGGTCGAATGCCCTTTGATAAGATGATTAAGACCTACCCGTTAGATCAGATTAACGAAGCTGTTGCAGCACAGGCTGCGGGTGAATGTGTCAAGGTGGTGCTGATTCCCTGACCCGAATGATCTCAATTTCCAATATCCAATACAGGACTTTTACTCATGTGCGATGAACATACCGCCCGCGATCTAGACGAGGCACTTGGCAAACGCGACATTCCACTGTCTACGTCGCGTCGAAGATTTACCGCTGGCAGTGGCGCTCTTGCAGCTTCTGGTGTGTTAGCGGCCTGGGTACCCGGCGCTGCCCACGGAGACAGTCTGGCCGAAGCGGAGGTAGTGATTCGTACTGCTGATGGCGATGCAGATGCTTTTTTTGTGCATCCTGCGACAGGAGCCAGCGCAGCGGTTTTGGTATGGCCGGATGTATTGGGATTAAGAGATGCTTACCGAGTTGTGGGTCGACGTCTTGCTGCTGCTGGCTATGCTGCCCTGGTGGTTAATCCCTACTATCGGGCGCAGAAGGCGCCTGTTGTAGAGCCCGGTGCGAGCTTCCAGGATGAGGCTGTTAGAGGTCGTGTGATACCGCTTGCTCGTTCTTTGACGCCGCAAACTAACGTTGTGGATGCACTTGCGTTTGTTAACTGGCTGGATGCGCAGAAAGCGGTGGATAGCACTCGCATGATTGGCACTGTGGGTTACTGCATGGGCGGAGCGATGACCCTGCGATCGGCGGCGGCGAATCCCGCCCGAGTGGGTGCCGCCGTGTCCTTTCATGGTGGCCGATTAGTAACTGATGAGCTCGACAGCCCCCATTTGCTGGCGAGGCGCATCAATGCCTCGGTCCTTATTGCGATTGCCGCAAACGACGATGAACGGGACCCGAGAGCCAAAGATACGCTGCGTTCTGCATTTGAGTCTGCTGAGGTTGATGCGGAAGTTGAGGTCTACGAAGGCGCCTTGCACGGATGGTGTACGCCAGATTCTCGCGCTTACCATGAAGAACAGTCAGAAAGAGCCTGGGCGCGCCTAATCGATCGTTTCGGCACGGCGCTCGCCTAGCCCAGAGGGTCATAGCCCAGAGGGTCAGAGTAGAGGGTCAGAGCTAGAGCCGCCTTGACCCGTCCCCGGCCAGGTTCACGCATAACCTAATAAGGCCTATAAGGCGCATGATCTGGTGGACTCCATGGCACAAAAAGGTTTTATCTCTGTTTATCGATGCATGATAGCGAGTTTGTTGTTAACGATGCTCGTCGGCTGCAATGCTGATGCGATCAGTCTCGAGGCGATGCGCGATCCCACCGAGGGAGCCTTCACCATCAACCTGCCCAAGGGGTGGCGCTCTAATCTTGGGGTTGCGCGACAGCAAGATCAGACCCCGCGTAACTGGATTCGCACCGAAAGTCCCGATGGCGCCAGTCAATGGTTTTTCGGCGACCCTTCTCTGCGCCCGCGAGTAGATCCCAGAGCTATTGATCCGACCATGCATCAAGGGCTTCGACAGGCAGGCTATGGAGTGGTTGAACAGCAGGACGCTGCCCAGTTTGGTCGGGAATATCTGGTTCGCGCCTACGGTCAGGCGACTGATTTTACGATCACTGCTAGTCGTCCGAATACTCGGCTGGCTGAACTGATTCGTTCAAAGCAGCAGGAGGCTGGGCTGCAAGCCCAGGTCTCATCCCATTTGATAGAGTTTCAATTTTCCGAGGGTCCAGTGGTGCGCTCCGGCGAGCTCTGGGCGAATGTGATTGTGCCCGCGAATAGTCAAGGCTTTTGGTATGCAGACACAGCGGGCTTTGTGACGAGCAAGCCTTCTGAGGCTCATTCTGCCCTTTTTGCAGAAGCCCTTTACTCACTCGAGCCCGATCCTCAGTGGCGGGCGCGTGAGCGAACACAACATCAGCAACGGATGGCTGCAAATAGTGCGCGTGATCGACAACGTATGGCTTCGGCGACCGCTGCTCACCAACAACGTATGGCAAGTCAGCGAGCCAGCTTTCAGGCCCATCAGAATCGAATGGCACAGCAATCGGCGGCTAATGACGCCCAGTACAACAGTTGGCGCGCAGGCCAGAATGCAGACTATGAGTCACATCAGAATTTTGTGCGCGGCATTCATGACCGTACCTTGGTGACGCCAGACAACTCTGGCTATGGGGCAGCTCCTCAATATGAAGTCGATGCAGGCTACAATCACTATTATGTTGATCCCAACAGTCAGCAGTACTTTGGAACAGACACTGAACTTGAGCCTGGGCTGATTCCGGAGGGCTATGAAGCAGCCAGTCCTGATAATCAAGGCTGGTAGCGAGAAATACCCCCCAGTGTTTGAGTGGAGTTGCGCAGACGCATGGCTTAACCTTTCATGGCGTAGCCGGAGGGATAGCAGGAGAGATGTGTGTCTGGAGCTGACGTCAGTTATACCATGCTCACCTGTATTGGCTTTATGGCTTTGGTGGGCTGGATCGCTTATGTGAAAACCAGGGGGGAGGTTGATACCCAGGACGGTTACTTCCTCGCTGGTCGTGGACTCACCGGAACCTTCATTGCTGGATCGTTGCTGCTAACAAATCTCTCAGCAGAGCAGCTTATTGGTCTTAACGGTAGCTCTTTTGGCTTCAACATGAGCAGTATGGCATGGGAAGTTACTGCAGGTGTCGCCATCATTGTGATGGCCCTGTATTTGTTACCTAAATACCTGGGCGGTGCATTTTCGACACTGCCACAATTCCTTGAAAATCGTTTTGATTCTGGTGTGCGCCGATTGACCGCAGTGCTGTTTCTCTTCGGTTATGGTCTGATTACTATTCCCTCGGTTCTGTACTCCGGATCGATTGCAGTACTGCGCCTTTTTGATGTTCCAACGCTGTTAACCCTTGGTTATGAGGCTAGCCTGCTAATCACTATTCTGCTGATTGGCATTCTTGGTGGCCTATACGCTGTTTTTGGTGGACTAAGAGCGGTTGCAATTTCAGACACCATCAATGGAGTTGGGCTGCTGGTAATGGGGGCCTTAGTTCCTGTATTTGGTTTGTTTGCGCTGGGTAAGGGCGATATAAGCGCGGGCCTTTTTATTGTGCTTAATAGTGAAACACAAAAACTCAATGCCATTGGCGGACCGAGTGATCCGACGCCCTTTGGGACGCTATTCACAGGCATGGTTTTGGCGAATCTATTTTACTGGGGCACTAACCAATACGTGATTCAGCGCACGTTGGGAGCCAAGAATTTGGCAGAAGGCCAAAAAGGGGTCTTGCTGTCTGGCTTCCTGAAATTACTGGTGCCGTTTTTCATGATGCTACCGGGGTTGATTGCCTATCACCTTTATAACGGTGAGCTACGTTCGATGGATCTTGCCTACCCGACACTGGTGGCTGATGTTTTACCGTTTTATTTGTCCGGTTTTTTCCTCGCGGTATTACTTGGTGCGGTTTTTAGTTCTTTTAACTCCCTGCTCAATAGCGCTGCAACCCTCTATTGTCTGGATATACATCAACCCTTGCTCAAGAAAGCGTTGAGTGATGCTGAGCTGATTCGGGTAGCCAAGACAGTTAGCCTGATTATTGCAGCGTTTTCATTTGTGGTCTCGCCACTACTGCAATATGCGCCGGAAGGTCTTTGGCAGATCATCCGGGTGTTTACCGGTTTTTATAATATTCCGGTGATTACCATCGTGTTGGTTGGTCTATTTACTCAGCGAGTACCGGCTCATGCAGCGAAGACCGTCATAGTCTTCCATGTAATTGCTTATGGTTTATTGAAATTTGTTTGGCCCATAGATATCCACTTCATCCACCTCTATGCGCTGTTGTTTGCTGTAGAGGTTTTGATGATGCTCGGGATTGGTTTTGCTGCACCTCAATCCGAACCCTGGAGATATCGTGCCAAAGAAGTGGTTGATATGACGCCCTGGCGTTATGCACTGCCCGTAGCTCTTAGCTTGGCCGCTGGTATTTTGGTGGTCTACGTTGTGTTTTCGCCCATAGGTTTGGTGGGGGGCATTGGCGCAGAATTCTACGTAGTGCTGGCAGCAATAGTTGTGTTCACAGGTTTTTTGTGTCGCCTAAGTCTTGCCCGATGGCATGAGCGCTACGCGCGCAGTTTGGTTGGTGGCGCGCGTTAATGCCCTGGTTGTAACTGGTTTAAGCCGCACTTGGATTAGAAAGAGCAGTCCTCGACAAACTCAGCCTCGTTTTGGGTGTCGATTTCATCCAGCGAACAACTAAATACCTGTCCCCCGCAACGACCGCTAATCACGCCATTGAGCGTAAACGGGTTTTCTGAAACCAAATCTTCTCCCAAGTTTGACAGGTCGATGGAACCGCTGCTGTTCACACCAGCCAGAACAACTTCTTCGCACTCCGCAGTGGAGTAGTTTCCATTTTGAGTGACGGTTATAGAAATGTTGTTATCGTCAATTTCAATTGTTGAAACCACGTTCAGCATGCCGCTGATGCCATCACAGTCTTGAAAGTCCATCATTAGTGTAGATGAGCTGCTGGTTGGGTTGTTGTCTATGACACCGGTGACCTCAACTACCCCGGTGTTGCACATCAGCGTTTGATCTATGTCTGTCGTTTCTGTTGGTGTTGCTCCGGATGCTGCAACGCTTTGACTATCGTTGGACGGGCTTTGAAATGAACCTAATAGCAATTCAAGTACACGGCTCAATATGCTCAGAGTACTTTCGGAGAACTGTGGAACGTTTGCTATCAGCTCGTTCACCAGAGCTACGCTGGTGCCGCCGCGGACTACGCCGCTTGAATCTGTAAAGCGGACAAAAACGCGATTTATGGCGGGGTTGTTTTCGACCTCAGCCATTGCTTGAGAGAACACACTGAAGGTGGGTGATGCGCCGCTGGGAAGATCCACATCAACGGATGCTGTTGGTGTTTCCAGGCAGGCCCCGGTTTCTGAATTGGTTTCGCACAAAGACAGAACCACCGGCAAGTTCGCGTTTCCAGTATCTGCCTCAACACTTACATTATCAGACGCTCCGATGTTGATGGTAGCCAGGGAAAAAGCGCCGGCAGAACTATCCAGAGACAGTGTTCCGGTATTGCCGATAGTCGCTGCGAGGGCGATGACATCGACAACCGGTGTTTCTGATGCGGATAGCAGCAGGGTATTCACGCCACCAATGGTGCCCGCCGACTCGCCGCTGGTGCAGCTGAAACTAAAGGGTACCTCGGCTGAATCTACTATGGCCGTTGGAGTCAACGACAGTACAAAAGACTGTGATTCGCCGGCAGGAATATCGACTGGAACATTTATGGTTCCAGTTGGCTCGTTGTCTGATGGATCCGTGGTTTGATAGTCGAGAGTAAAAGGCAGTCCAGACAGATTTTGGACACTACATCCTACCGCTGTCTCACTGCCTGCGTTGATGATGGTACTGAACACGGTGACCGTGTTGTCTATCTCGGTAGATCGACTGCTCGGAAGTACGGCTGCAGCGAGATTGGCCTGTGCCGGAATGGTGGCATTCAGGGCAACACAGCCAGCCAAAATAGTGGTTCTGAGAACTTGAGTTCGAGTCATTATGATGCTCCCGGGTTATTGGTGCCCAGATTTGGTCGTCACTGTGGCGGAGTTTAGCTCAATACAATCCATGTCGTTTGCAAAGTTCACTACGCCTGCATAGCTTGAGCGAATGGCTAACAAAGTCTCTGACTCCCGTCCGAGCGTGCGCCGCATTCGGTGAGACAGCAGTAGTTGTGCCGGTTTGGCGTGGGCGGCAATTGCACCGATGGTTGCTGGTTGCATATGCAGGTTTGTAACACTGCCTGTGACCGACTGTGGAATGGCGTTGTGTGCAACCAACAGATCTGATCCCTTTGCCAGTTCTCTGAAGGTCTCGCGCTTGCCACTCATATCGCCGGAAAAGCTGACAGATACCCCTCCGGCATCTATACGCCAGGCCAGGGCTGGCAGTGGCCCATGGGTTACAGGCGTTGCACGTAACTGCAAGCGCTCGTTTTCAAACACAACCACTTCATTTCTTCCTGTGGCCTCGATGTCGTTGGTCATCAGGTTGTAACTGGTACGCCTGGATGGATCTATATAGTCACTGAGATATCGAAAGGCACCGTCTTTACCCAACAAAGCCTCCACGTAGTCGGTGGTATTTGGCATGAGGTTATTGCCGGTTGGGCCATATACAGGCAAGTCTGCACGTCGTGCCCCAAAGTAGGAGGCTTTGATCAGCGCAGGTAAATCTGCACTGTGATCTACATGCAGATGCGATAGTACTATTGCATCCAGATCTTCCAGACGCGCACCGCTTCGGCCAAAATTTGCGGCCACACCACTACCAGCATCAACCAGCACACGGGCAGCACCATCGATCCAAAGCAAATAACCGCTGGAGGCTCGATGGTTGTAGGTTATCTCTGGTCCGCCGGAGCCAAGCACCTGCAGGACGACACCTTTAGCACCACAAGAACCTGAGTCTGCTGGAGCAGCATGATTGCCGTGGATTGCCTGATGACTCAGCCCACAACAGATCAGTAGAACGGCTTTGAGGTTAGCAACAAAGGGCGTTTTCAGGTGCATCATTTGTGTCGTGTTTTAAGGAATTCTGCTTGTAAGTTCAAAGGACCACCAGTGGTCTGGCCGTGGTTGTTTTGAGTTTCTCGATACCTTTCGCAGACGAGCAGCCCAGGCTTTGTCCAGTTGGTCTTCATCTGTTATGCGACTCATTGACACGGGGTAGAGGACACCAAATATTTTGATCCAACCCTCAGGATCAGCCAGCGCATAACGAGACCAGGCTTTACCGGAACAGTCTGAGCAGCTTAGGAACAGACGTTGTTCGGCTGACATGCAATTCAGATTGATGGAGTGGGGTAGTACCCCATACACCTGCAACTGGCAGAGCCCTGCGTTGTTTGCAAACGACCAGTTTTTCACGGGCTTGCTCGACGCTTCTCCGGACAGCCATAGACCTGGGGTTCGATCGCAGGGGCAGGTCTTTGCATAGACAATCACAGCGACCAATATGGCGGTTACCAGGACTGCCAACACAAAAGGAATCAGGCTGGATTTGTCAGAGTTCTCGACGGTGTTCATTTGCTTGTATCCTCCTGATTCCGTGCACTACGTTCGCTGCTGGCGAGTCTAGCACTGGTCGTTCTGGCTATTGTAGTTTACCAATTACAACATGGAAAAATTTGTGCCTATCCTTGAACGCAGCAGCTAATTATGCTTCGCCGCGTAGCCTGGAATATCCATATTGGCTGCACATTTCTGTTCAATACTGGCGGTCAAAACGAGTAGGGGAGCCAGCCCTGCCTGATCAGCGCGGAGATACTATGAATTATATGCACCGTCCACCGACAGCACAGGTGAAACCCCCATACGCGGTGCTATGTCTATTACTGGTGGGCCAACTCTTTGTCTCATCAGCCGAGGCGACTCTTGTGTCTGCGGTTCTTCCGACCAGTCGTTCAGCTCAGGTAGAGTCACCCATTACCGTGTTTGCGACTGTGCTCAATGCGGGTACAACCACTGCAAACAGCTGCCTGCCCGCCCTGGGTAGTGCCATTGACGCAAGCCTTACCCACCGGACCACCAATCCTGCTACAAACGAAGTGTCTGGTGAACCCAATGCCAGCGTGAACATCCCCGCTGGAGGCAGTCAGTCCTATGTACTGGAAATAACGGCCCATGCAGAGTTTCCTCCAACGGATGTGATCGTTGACTTTCTTTGTAACGACGCCGACACGCCCTTTCCCCTGGCAGGCGTAAATACTCTCTTGCTGTCTGCGTCCGCTGCTCCCACCGCTGACATAGTGGCACTGGCAGCAACAACGGGTGGGGTTGGTGTTTTAGAAGCGCGGCAGCAAGCAGGAGCAGCGTTTTCTGTTGCTTCCTTCAACGTGGGCTCAAGTGCCGATATTACCGTCGAACCTGTTGCCTTGGGCGTCCCGCTCAGCTCACTGTCTATCTGCGAAACCGATTCAACGACCGGTACCTGCCTTGGGACGGCTAACTCTTCGGTTACCTTAACAATCAATGAGAATGCGACACCAACGTTTAGTGTATTCATGCAGCATGACGCAACAGTTGGCTTTGATCCTGCGAACAACCGTGTAAGTGTGCGTTTTTTGGAAGATAGTGTAGTACGCGGTTCAACAAGTGTGGCGGTTCGAGTTGACGAGTCAGCCGCAGAGCCAGCCCAGCCCAGCGAACCACCCGCGGAGCCGGTTGAACCAACGGAACCTGTTGAACCAACGGAGCCAACCGAACCGGTAAATCCGTTTGATGCTCGACCGAATATTTTGTTCATCATTTCTGATGATTTGGGGCTTGATGCGTCTAATCAGTTCCCACGTACCCTGGACGGACCCACTACACCCGTTCTTGATGAGTTAGCAAACAACGGACTGGTTTTTGATAACGCCTGGGCAATGCCCAGTTGCGCACCGACTCGTGCCACACTATTAACAGGGGAATTTGGTGTGACCAACGGTGTGTCAGAAACTCCGGGGCGTCTTGATTTGGGTACCGAGATTCTACAAAGAGCGGTTGAGGACAACACAGACTATCAAACAGCAGTATTTGGCAAATGGCATCTTGCACAAGGCAATTCTGAGCCTAATCATCCCAATGATCTTGGGGTCGGGCACTATGCAGGAAATCTCGCAGGTAATGTTGGTAACTACTTCGACTGGGACCTGACTACCAATGGCGTGGTAACCAATGAAACGCAATACAACACGACAAAACTCACCAGCCTTGCCATCGACTGGATTAGTCAGCAACAAGACCCATGGTTTGTCTGGTTGGCCTACATTGCCCCGCATTCGCCTTTTCATTTGCCCCCCGACAACCTTCAGTCCAGTGGTTTATCCGGCGGTCAAGCTGATATCAACGCCAACGAGCGGGCTTATTTCCTTGCTTCAATTGAAGCTATGGATGCCGAGATTGGGCGGCTGATCGATTCGTTGCCTGCGGATCAACGAGAAAACACCGTTATTATTTATATGGGCGACAATGGTACGCCAAGAGGAATTATCGATACTCGTGTGTTTGCCACGACCCATGCAAAGAGCAGCCTCTATGAGGGCGGTGTGGGCGTACCGATGCTGGTTTCCGGCGCGGGTGTTACCCGCGCTGGTGAGCGTGAAAGTGCGCTTGTAAACACGGCTGATCTGTTTGCTACTGTTAGTGATCTAACGGGGATGCAGGTAACACCGCCGGCGACAAGCCAGAGCTTTGCCGGTTTGCTCAGCGATCCTGGCGCCGCTCAGAGATCCTTCAACTATGCGCAGATTGAAGGCAATAATGCCTCTGGTTGGACTGTTCGGAATAGTCGCTACAAACTGATAGTGTTCAACAACGGCAACGAAGAACTCTACGATCTTGCAAATGATCCCGACGAAGCCAATAACTTAATTAGTGACGCTGGCCTGGCTGGCATCAGGGAAGAGCTCTTTGCCTTTGGAATTTCGATTCGCGGTTAAGCCTTGAAAAATGAAAGTGTATGGAGGGAGCCATGTCCCGATCTCCAGTGATTGCATTCGTAGTAGCATCTTCTTTGCCGGTAACCTTTTGGCCGCTTGCAGGCCTGGGAATAGCTGCCGCACGGTCGAATGCCTCGTTTGATTTCTCGATTGCGGCTATAACGGTACCCCTGCTGTTTGGCGTGTTCCACGCAATTAGTACCTTCTTTGGTTTGCCTGATACAAGAAAAGCCTACTTTGTGGTTGGTGCAGCGCTTGGTCTGATGATGGCGAGTATTGGTACCTTTGTCGCCCATGTGCCGGAAACGGTGTATGGGTTAACCGGTGGCAAGCAGTACCTCGCGTTACTGGGCGGTCCAATCTTTTATAGTATTGTATGGGGTCTCGCGCTCTGGCCGGTCGAGAAATTTGTTCTGGAAAGACTGGTTACGCAACGCGATTAGAATTCGAACACAATTTAACTCGCGCTAAAGCGTTGTGGAACTCTTATGAACCAGATTGTCAGAACGCTTACTTTTAGACTGCTTGTTCCTGCACTGTGTATTCTCGGTTTGATGACGGGATGTCAGTCTTCCCAGTCAGAGGGCGGTGCTGCTAGCAATAGCAGAGATAGTGTTGGGTCTTTCTTTCCTTCAGATCGCACTCGCAATGTGCTCAGTTTTGCCGATACACTCGAATCAGTACTGCCATCGGTAGTACTGATTGGCAACTTGCAAGGAGATGCCAAGAATAAACCGCAGCTTGCCGGCTTGGGTTCCGGGGCGGTGATAGACGCTGAACAGGGCTATATCATCACCAATACCCATGTCGTTAAAGATGGCATTGGTTATCTGATTAATCTCCCTGATGGCCGGGTGCTGGATGCTCGATTGATTGGTATGGATACACCCACTGATATTGCGGTGTTACAGGCGGATGATTTACGGGTTGCGGCGGTAACCATTGCAGACTCTGATCAGCTGCGCGTCGGCGACCTGGTCTTTGCCGTTGGTTATCCACTTGGCCTGGAACAGTCTCTTTCTCTGGGAGTCATTAGCGGTCTAGGGCGTTCCAGCTCGGATGAAGGCCTACAGGACTTCATCCAAACGGATGCGGCTATCAACTCGGGGAACTCCGGTGGTCCTCTGCTCGACAGCAAGGGGCGTCTGGTAGGCGTTAACACAGCGATCTTGAGCCACAGCGGGGGTAGTGAAGGCATCGGATTTTCAGTACCCACCAGCTTGGCGATACAGGTGGCGGATCAGCTTATTACCCATGGCGAAGTGCGGCGCGGATCAATTGGTATCACTATGGCCGAGGTTAGCGAAGAAGCTGCGGCAGCCGTTGGGGCTGACAGCCTGCGGGGGGCACTTATCGTCAGTATTCGTCCAGGGAGTGAGGCGGAGCAGGTGCGCTTACAACCAGGCGATGTGATAACAAGCTTCGCGGGTAGAAATGTCAGATCAGCTAATGCCCTGCGCGCACAGATTGGTGTGGCCACACCCGGTAAGGCCTATAGCCTGACTTACATACGAAAAAACGGTGTCGAGCAGACAATTGATATTGAGTCCAAGGCTTTTAGATTGCCGTTGGTTGAAAATCTCGAACAGCTTGGCGCGTTTATTCGGCCTGCTAATTCAGGCGACATCGTGCCTTCCGGAGTTCCAGGTGTGATTGTTGATCGCGTGGCTGAGGGTAGCCCTGCAGACCGGGCGGGTCTAAGAGCAGGTGATGTTATTGGTTCTGTGAACAATGAATTGGCTAACGACAAACAGGTATGTGATCGCCTGGTTAGCGAAGCGCAGGGCCGTGCACGGCTTCTGGTGTATCGATTTGGTACTCCGATGCCCATCATTATTGAGCCCGGATAATAGAGCCGAATAGTCGATCCTGCGCCATTGATTTACCTACAATTAAGGCATAGCGACTTACAACTCACTTTTAGTACGACAAACCTGTTTACCAAAGGTTGAACAATGGTCCCTCCTGGTTCCCTAAGCTTTGCGCTCATAAAAATGATGGCCGAAGCTAGGGACACTATCCTTGAAGTACACTACTGGAACTAATACATCCCATCGAATAGCGTTGTTGATTATGGGATTGCTCTTCAACGTAAGCGCAATGGCCGCACCAGGTCTGGATAACGCCTCACCAATTGGCTCTTTTCTAGACGGCGTGTTTCCTGACGCAAGTCCTGGGGCATCTAACGACAGCACCTGGGTGCAAGCGGATTACTACCCAGACCTGAGCTTTGTCGAGCCCATCCGAATCATCGAACATCCAATCCAGGATCGCTTGCTGATCATTGGCAAAGACGGAGTGGGATGGACAGTTAGCCATCAGCCTGGTGCAACAGATCGCACACAGTTTTTTGATATCCGGCCGATTATGCACGGTAAATCCGGAGTGGGTGAAGGCGGTATTAGCGATCTTGCGTTTCATCCCGAGTTTGGCCAGCCGGGTTCACCAAACGCTAATTTTGTTTACATTACTTATCGCTGGTCGCCGACACAATCAGGCACCTTCACTCAGAGCCCAACGGTAGACGGATATGACCGCCTGTCGCGCTTTAGCGTGGTTGGTGGGGTGGTAGACCTCAGCACCGAACAAATTCTCATGAATCAGTTTGACCGGCAGCAGTGGCATGTTGGCGGCGATATGTTCTTTGGCGACGATGGTTACCTGTATATCTCAAGAGGAGACGAGGGCAATTGTTGTGATCGAACCTTCAATACACAACGATTAGACGGTGGATTGTGGAGCGGTATTCTGCGGATCGACGTTGATCAAGATCCTACTCGCAGCCATCCCATCCGGCGTCAGCCTACCCACTTGCAAGAGGATCCGACAAACATCGGTCCTCAGTGGCCCCCGTCGTTTACGCAGAATTATGGCATTCCCAATGACAACCCGTTTGTTGATGAAGACGGAGAGAATCTCGAAGAATTTTTCAGTCTGGGTTTAAGACACCCATTCACGATTTCGTACGATGATGCATCGGGGAACATCTGGATAGCGGATGTTGGCCAATCTTCTCGAGAAGAAATCAGTATTGCCCGTCGAGGCGATAATCATCAGTGGGGCTATCGAGAAGGCAATGTGGCTGGTGTTATTCCTGAGCCTGCCAATGTCATCGGTACTCCTGCGCCTCCCGTGTGGGATTATCCGCGCAGTCAGGGTCAGGCTGTCATTGGAGCTGGTGTTTATCGCGGTGATCTGTTTCCCGAGCTTGTTGGCAAGTACATATTCTCTGACTTTGTGAGCGGTCGGCTTTGGACCGCAACTGGTAACGGTGGCACCTACGATATTGATCAGATTGGTGAGGTCACCGCTGGCTTCCCCAATGGCATCAATGGTTATCTGCTCGACAGTAAGGGCAATATTCTGATGGCTCGGACGGCCGGCGGACTTGATCCCAATGGCCGTATTCAGATGCTGGTGCGCGCAAATTCGGTACCCGTGGCACCTGAACCTCCCGAACTTCTGTCTTTGACAGGCGCGTTTCAAGATCTGCAAACGCTCACACCCAATCCGTCTTGCATTCCCTATGATCTCAATGAGCCATTTTGGTCGGATGGTGCTGCTAAGTTTCGCTGGATGTGCATACCCAACGATGGAACGCACGACACCACTGCTGAGCAGATTGAGTTCTCCGCCGAAGGCGACTGGACCTTTCCCACCGGTGCCGTGCTGATCAAACACTTTGAGCTGGCTGTTGACGAGAGTGATCCCAACAATCGCACTCGTTTGGAAACCCGGTTTGTAGTGAAGACCGAAAGCGGTCACTACGCGGTGACCTACCGCTGGAATGACTCTCAAACTGATGCGGTACTGCTCACCCAGGGCGAAGAGCGGGTAGTGAGTGTGCAAACACCAACGGGTCCTCGGGATCAGGTTTGGGTGTTCCCAAGCAGAAATGAGTGCCTGGCCTGTCATAGCAGTACCGCTGGGGCAGTACTGGGTGCAAACACCCGACAACTCAACGGTGAGATTACCTATCCACTCACAGGACGCAGTGGTAATCAACTGGAAACCTTGCACGATCTGGGCATTCTTTCGCTGGGTGTTAGCAACGCAGCCATACCAGGTTTTCTGGCAAGCGTGACGACCTCTGTTGCCAAAGATGATTCCAATGCAAGTTTAAGTGATCGAGCGCGTTCGTACCTCGACTCCAACTGCGCCTACTGTCACCGTCCTGGTGGTGTTCGTGCAAATTTTGATGCTCGCCTAACGACACCGTTGTCGCAACAAAATTTGATTGGTGGCGAGCTTGCTGAGTCGTTTGGTATCGCTGGTGAGGCCGTGATTGTGCCTGGCAGCCTGTCGCAGTCGGTGTTGTTCCATCGAGCCAACTCAGTTGGCGAGTCGTTCAGCATGCCACCTATTGCCAAGAACCTGATTGATACCCAGGGCATAGCGGTTGTGGAGCAATGGATCAACCAGCTTGGTGGGTTTGAGCTCGGTAATGATACGTCAACTGGCGGTAGCTTCATTGATGGCCATCACCCGAGTCTGTACATCAACGAACAAGATACTTATCAGCAAGGCAGCGAAGCGGGTGCTTTACGGATAAACGAATTCAAGTTTTTTGCTCAGCGACTGGGTAATCCAGTGACACCGGTGGTTGTGCGCGTAAATGGCAATAACGACTTCACCGTGCTGGCGATTGGTACAACTCGAACGCAGTCCGAGTATGTAATCGGTAGCAATAGTTTTGATTTTGACGGTAATGGAACGGTGACCTTATCTTTGACCGCTGGCGAAACCATTGCCATTGGCTTTATGGACAGTTTTCCCGATGGTAGTGGCTGGGGCGCGGGTACAGTTATCCCGGCAACCGCAGGTAGTGGTGCCAACCAAGATGAGATCTGGGGTTACTTACCTTCCCCTCTTATCAGTCAGGGCAATGGCTTTGTGGCTGGTCGAGATACGGCGGCTATTGCTGTAAATCAAAATCCACTGCAAACCAATGCGGGCAAAGCCTTGGGTCAGTTTAACCTTCGTCGTGATTACAAAGTCGCAATCACCTTCGGTAGCGACGCAATCGCTAGTGGTCCAGCACCAGAGGTAGTTAATGGCTCTTTCGAATTGCCAGGGGTCTCAAACTTTACGATCTATACTGATCCCGGCGACATACCAGGCTGGAATATCACCTCTGGGTCGGTAGAGATTGATCGTCTGCCCTGGCCAGCCGCAGTTGGTCTGCAATCGATGGATCTAGCTGGTTCTTCACCGGGTTCGATTGAGCAGAGCATTAGTGGTTTTAATCCAGGCGCAACCTATGCCTTGACCTGGCAGTTTGCGGCCCATGGTACTGCCACCGCACAATTGTCGGCTGATGTGCTAATTGATGGGTCTGTTGTACAAACGATCCAGGTAGGCCCAACCGTACGTCCGCCGAACTACCAGTCCGGGCGCGTTGAATTTGTCGCAGGGCAAAGCGGCACTGCTACCATTGGTTTTGCGGCACAAACCGCTGGGTCGCGTGGTGTGGTTCTGGATAATGTTGGAATCGAATTGGTTGCTGCGGCTCCTGGTGGTGGCGATAACGGCGGCGGCGATAATGGTGATCCAGACAACGGTGGCGGTGACAACGGTGGTGGCGATAACGGCGGTGATGGAGCTGATCCTGATCCAGATCCACAGCCTGGTGACAATGGTGTTGTTGTCGGCAGTACGATCACGAATCGTCCTGCGTTGGACGGCTGGAACTCTAATATCGTCATCAACGAGACCGACACCTATACAAATACCAGCGGTGGAACGCTGGAACTAGACCTTGCCAATTTCAGCTTCTTTGCTGGCGCTACTGCTGCACCGATTACACCCTTTGTGGTTCAGGTGAATGGCGATAACGACTTTACGGTCCTGGCAGTAGGTACTACACGTACTGGCTATGCCCTGGGAGAAAATTCGTTTGCCTTTTCTGCTGCTCCAGATCGCCTAAGTCTATCGGCCGGCACAACCATTGCTGTGGGATTTCTTGATGCCAATGCCGATGGGTCTGGCAGCGGCGCGGGATCGGTTGTCAGATATCAATCCGGAGTCGGGGAGATCTGGTACAGCGGTGGTCCTGCTGGTGCTGACAGCGCCTCTGTGTCTGTTGGCAGTGCACCCACGCCCGGAGCACGAACCCTGCTTGATCTGTCACGTCGCTATTCCTTTAGTATCGCGTTTACCCCGGTCGCTGAAGCCGGCGAGGCGGTTACCTTGGGTCAGGAAGTGATTGATCGTGCGAATCTGGATGGCTGGAATTCTAACCTTGTCATCAATGAGAGCGGGTTATATCTCAATGACACGGGTTCTGCTGTTAGTGTAAATCTTGATAGCTTTAATTTTTACGCAGGAGCTAATACCGCGCCTATCACGCCTTTTGTTGTGCAGGTTAACGGCGACAACAACTTCACAGTACTGGCCATTGGAAGCACGCGCAGCGGCTTCGCCCTGGGTTTGAATACCTTTGCGTTCGATGATGCAGCGGCGTCGGTATCTCTTCCCGCTGGTGCACGCCTCGCGATTGGATTTCTCGATGCGAATCCTGATGGGTCTGGTAGTGTTCGTTCGGTTGTCGATTTCACTACCGAGCCTGGAAACAGCATTTGGTATAGCGGGGGACCAGCAGCTTCCCAAAGTGCGTCTGTAACGGTTGGTGCTGCACCAACGCCTGGTGCCCGAACCTTGCTTGGGCTATCACGCAGTTACTCATTCAGTATTGGCTTCACGGTGGGTACTGCCGCGTCTGATCCTTCTCCACAGCCCGAGCCCGAGCCAGAACCTCAACCTGATCCGGATACCGGTTCTGCATTGCTGATCAATGGCAGTTTCGAAGACATTGAGGTGCTCGATAACGGCTTTGTTCAGGTCAATAGCCTCGCTGGCTGGACCGTGACGGGCCTGGCGGAAGTCTGGACGAGTGGTTTCCTGGAGCAGGATGCATCACTTGGGCAGAGGTTCCTGGAACTGGATGCGCGCGGGCAAACTGATGGCATATCTCAGACGGTTGCCACCGAGACAGGACGGCAGTATCGGCTGACCTTTGATGCCAAGCTTCGCAATGGAACTCTGGAGGCCACCAATACCATTGAGGTGCGAATAGGTGGCACCACAGTGTTGACCTTCACACCGCGTAGCGCAGACTGGGAATCGGTAAGTCTGCTGTTCACGGGTACAGGGAGTGACGAGATTGGTTTCTTTGAAACCGCCGACGCCAACAATGGAAGTGGCTCACATCTTGATAACGTGCGAATCGATGAGGCAATTTTGCCGATCCAGACCCAAGATTCGGTCAGCCTTTGTAGTTCGGGGAATCCTAACAGGCTGGTGAACGGCAGCTTCGAAGAAAGTAGCCACCCGCAATACAGTTCCACCGAGGCGCTGATTATCGCCCTGGGCCGTAACGGCTCGTCCGGTCGCTTTCTTGATCGTCACACCGACGCAGACTTCCCTGGATGGTTCACAACCGGCGGCATTGCTCTGCAGCAGGGTGGGCTGTCTGAAGGAGGCACCATCGAAGTGGGTATTGATGGTTTCCTCGGTGTTAACTCAGTCGAAGGCCGGGTTTTTGTCGAGATGGATGCAAATCATCACCATCAGATTGTTGCCGTCACTCCAGGTGAGCGCCTGGACTGGGAGCTGAGCCACCGAGGTCGACCCGGTACCGATTCGGTGCGTGTGGCCATTGGCCCGATGGTTGATCAAGATGATCTGGCGATTGTTTTCACTCCCAACCAGTTCTGGGTTACGCATCACGGCAGCTATACCGTGCCGGCTGGTGTCTCGCAGATCGTATTTACGGTCTCGCCCCATACGGCAGCCAATGGGGATATCGATTCGTCGAACCTGCTGGATGATGTGAAGCTCTGTGCAGCAAACTGATACACCGATGAGCAATCAGTAACAGGTTTGGAGCGCGCAAAAAAATGCCGGACAGAAATTAATCTGCCCGGCATTTGATCGTCACCGAATTGTTGACTCAGGTTTTAGAACCTCAGACCGAAATTCAGAGTGACCTGACGTCCGCGGTTTAAGGTAACCACGTTGTCGTCGCCACCAGCAGGCAGGAAGGGTCGATTACCTGAGTTGGTAATAATTTGTTTATCACCAATATTGGTAGCAACCAGCGCAACGGTCCACAGGCCATCAGTAGAGCCCAGGCTGATGTTGGCATCAACGGTTGCAAACGAATCCTGGTCAACCTGGAACGAACTGTTGCCAGTGAACTGATCACCAGCCCAGGCAACGTTAGCGCTCACACCAAGCTCTAGAGCACTAGAGAGAGGGAAGTACCAGTCGGCTGCAAAGTTACCAGAGAACTCCGGGGCAAGAGCGGCATCGCGCCCATCCAGATCAACGCCGAGCACGTCGATAAAGGTGTCGGTGAATGATGAATCCAGGTAGGCCAGCGATCCGGTGAGTGACAGGCCATTCACTGGTGTCAGCCAGGTCCAGTCCACATCCAGTCCGAAGGTGGTCAGCTCACCCGCGTTAAATGTAGCAAACTGAACAGCGACGCCGTCAAACTGCTGGACTTGCAGGTCATCAAACACATAAACGTAAGCGGTAGCGTTCAATTGCAGAGCGCGATCCAGCAATTGCGACTTGATGCCGATTTCACCACCGGTGACGGTTTCTGAATCAAACAACAGTCCTGCGGTTGCTTCTTCGTCGAAGGTAAGTCCGGTTTCCGGGTTTACCGCCGTGTTACCGATGCCGGCAAGGCCAACGCCTGGCAATGCGCTGGTATCAATACCACCAGACTTGAAGCCGGTCTTGAAGGCTGCAAACAGGTTGACGTTGTCAGTGGCTCGATAAACCAAAGACACTTCAGGAGAGACGTCATCGTCTTCAAAGTCGATGCGATCAGACTCAAATCCGCTTGAAACGAAGTTTGGAAGGCCATCACCGTCCAAATCCAGTCCAGCAATGATTGGGTTGATGAAGGGGATGGAGATGGTGTTGTCTTTTTCCTCGTCAGTCCAACGTACACCGGCGGTCAACGTCAGTTGGTCAGTGATATCGAAGTCAACGCTACCAAACAAAGAGAACGCATCGGTATTGGTGAAGTGCTCGCGTTGATAGTCAAAGCCGATACCGCCACCAGTGGCTGCACCAAACGCCAGGGGCACGTTGAAGGCCTGTTCTGCGGTATTGAATTCAATTTCCCGGGTCTGGAAAAAAGCGCCTACCTGGAAGTTGATTGGGCCGTCAAAGGCAGAGTACAGGCGCAGTTCCTGAGTGAACTGGCGAGTCTGATTGTCTGCCAGGTTACTTCCCAGCCCCAGCCCTACGCCTTCGCCATTGACCCCGGCAATTCCGGGAGCCAGTGGTGCTGCAGGGTTGAGTGGAGTTGCAGGGCCAACACCAACAAAGCTGAACGCGTCACGATCCAGCGACTCAAAATCAAGATAGCCGGTTGTAGAGCTTAGGGTCAGCGTTTCTGAAAGATCGAGATCAAAGTTCAGAGTGGTGAAGAAGATCTCGGTGAGACCAAACGCCAGACCATCATTGTTTGCAAATCGGCTTGCTCCGCGGTTTGTTGGCGGTGCCAAGCCACCCAGAGTGATTGGATCGGAATCAGGTTGTGGGAACACGCTATCGCCGGTGTCGCAATCCGCTTCAGACGGAATGATTGCGTTGCCAAAACCAAAGATCACGGGATCTGCAACCCCATTAGGACCGCAATCGATGTCTCTGAACTGGTTTGCACCGTCGTTTTCGTTGCGGATGTAGTTCAGCTTCAGGTTCGCGTTAAAAGCTGATGTGGGTTCCCAGGCTAAGGTTAGACGACCGACAAAATTTTCTTGTCCGCGATTTTCGTTTTGAGAGAAAGAGCCGGGAGATATCTCCTGAAACTCATCAATGTCGTTGTAGTACGCCGCGGCACGAATGCCCAGGGTGTCTGTAACTGGGCCCGAGGCGAAACCACTTACGGTGGTGCCTTCCTCTTCGAATTCATAGCCGCCGTTGATGCCAAACTCCCATTCTGGTGTGGGATCTTGAGATCGCAGTGAGAGAACGCCAGCCGTTGCACTTTTACCGAAGAACAAGGTTTGCGGCCCTTTCAGCACATCAATCTGCGCGGTATCAAAAAATGCGGCCTGAACAAGACGTGCAGTACTTACCTGCACGCCATCGATGTCAAAGGCGACAGCGGAATCAAAGGCGGAGGAAATAGCTGATGAGCCAACACCCCTAAGGTTAACCGACGCACCTGCGCCCGATCCGCCGACCTGGATGGTCAACGCGGGAACACGGCTCTGTACATCAGCAACCTGGTCGATCAGATAGCGACTAAGTGTTTCACCGGTAATCGCCGTGACGGTTACTGGAACCTCTTGCAGTGTTTCCTCGGTTCTTCGCGCTGTAACCGTCACCTCTTCGATGACGTTGTCGCGCGCTCCGGTGTCCTGGGCATGCACTGCCGTGCTAAATGCCTGGGGCAGTCCGAAAACTGCGGTTGCGATGAGAGCGTTTCTGAGAATCGCCCCCGATTGTTCTACACTCATAGTTACTTCCTCTCCAAAAAATTTTTGAGCGCTGGGCTGATCTCCCCGGATAACGGCTGGTACAACATAGCCGTGTAAAAAAGGAGCGATCCGGATGTAAACATTTTGTCTCGGGAATAGCAAAACCAAACGAATGGCCATTTGCGGGCCGATATACTGGTCCTGGGAGCTTTGACCTTCCGTTGACGCCGGGTTTACGGCGGCTTGACTAATTGCCCCCCCGAGCGGAACTGGAGGAGGTTCAGTGGTCCTTGGTTGCACGGCCACAACTGTTTGTGAGAACTAACTAAAGGCGGGTGTTTGTGTTGGACAGGGGCGTGTGAGCGACGAATCAGAGATCATTCAGAGCGTCTATGCGGTAGCCCTAGAGCCTGAACGTTACGATGACCTGGTGACTACCTGGGTCGCGAAGCTCAGTGCTGCGCTGTTTGCCTACCAGGACAATCCGCAGGATTCAGCTTCGGCAGCGCTGAATGAGCATGTGGCGCGTGCAACCAGAGTGATTTCTCTGCTTGCAGCCTCTCAGGCCGATGACGCACCGAATGAGGCACTTTCGGTCGCCCGGGTGCAGCCTAATGCTCAGCCTGTGATGCGTGTGGGCGAGGCTGGTGAGTTGATTTCTTGCAACATTCCCGCGACTCAAGCTTATGGCGTAAAAGCTGGAAACAGTGTTCTGGATCTGCCATTTGATACAGCCGCCCTTAGAACTACCCACGCGCTGGTCCGCAAGCTGATTCGCGAGCAATCTGCTGCCGTTTCGCCTGCTCCCGGGGCGTCCGCCGGATCGGGTAAGGCACTAGCGAGTAGTTTG
>CAZWMD010000022.1:52099-59803 GCA_964634815.1 uncultured Pseudomonadales bacterium
TTCGCCTGCTCCCGGGGCGTCCGCCGGATCGGGTAAGGCACTAGCGAGTAGTTTGGTGCACGCTGTGCATAAGGATACCGGTCAGACGCTGTATCTATCATTAGTGATGGACGAGCGCTCTGAACTGCATCTGATCAGTACCGATATTGTCTGGCCAGAACGTCTCAACGAACTTATGAGCGATTCGTTTGGATTAACCAAAGCCGAGCGAGACGTAGGCAAGGGGCTGGTCGAGGGCGCCACCATGCAGGATATCGCTGTTGCGAGATCTTCATCGATTGCCACAGTGCGCGCTCAGGCACGCTCACTGTTTGAAAAAACGGCCACTAACTCTCAGCGCGAGTTTGTGCGCATGGCCATCGGGTTGGCAGCGCTCTATCCGGAGACGCCTGTCCCTATGGGGAAAGATGTTGTCAAAACATCAAAAAGCCCGATAATGCCAATGCCCGAAGACTGGCAGATGCTGCGTCTGCCAAACGGGCGAATCCTGCCATATGCGCTTATCGGCGACCCCAAGGGCTATCCATGCCTGTATGTACATGACGCAGTCTTCGGTCCGGCGTTACCCCGTGAATTGGTCGAAGAGGCACTTCGAGCTGGACTTTTCCTTATTGTGCCAGCGCGACAGGGCTGGAGTGGGGCCCCGGACTATCCCGATGGCAGCAACGCGTTTATGCAGTTTGGTGCTGATTGCGCCGCACTCATGCGCTCTCTGAAGCTTGATGATGTGTTGCTAGTGGGGCGCGTGATTGGTGCCACCTACGCCTTTGAAATCTTCCGCGCAGATCCCTCGCGATATATCGGCTTGCTGGGTATCGCCCCGGCATTGCCAATTGGTGACCGTGAAGACATTAACCACATGGCGCCACATCATCGCCTGCTCACGATATCCATTGGGGCAAACCCCACGCTCCTCAAGTTTGTCACCCGGGCGGGTAGCGCTATCTATCATCGATTTGGTGCAGACCAGTTTTTGAGAATGGTGTACCGCTCCTCAAAAGCGGATCTCGCTCTTATTGACGACCCATCCAGCTTTGCGGCCATGTCAGCAGGAATGGCGCTAGGCGGTGGCGCTTCGAAGCATCCGTTCCTCAAAGAGCTGAAGGACCGGCCATCGGAGCATTGGCATCCTGGGATGGATCTGGGAATCCCGTTTCATGCTCTGCTTGGTGAGCGTGATCCCAGCGCGCGCCTGCTCCGTGCGCAGCGGATGATCGAGCGGGGGGTAGATTTAACGATCAGCCTGCTTCCTGATGAGGGGGAGCTGTTTGTGCACTCCCAAGCATCTGCGATTGTTGAGGCCATTTGCGCCATGTTCGAACGGGGTAGCCAGACTCAATCAAGCGCGGCTGTAACGGCTGGTGACTAGAGTTTGTTGTTCTCTGGGAAGGGAATTTAAAAAGAGCAAAAAAAAGCCGGTCCCTTGGGACCGGCTTTTTCTCGTCAGGCCCTGATTAGAACCCGTATGACGCGGTCAGGCCGTATTCCCGGCGGCCGCGGAAGCCAATGGCAAAATCGTTGATTCCGCCGCCGACAAAGGGGCTGAAGTTGGTCGTATCGACGTCTTCCGCCAGGTTTTTGCCCCAGAGGGTGACATTGATACCTTCATTGGCGCTGGTCCAACCGATCTGAGCGCCCACGTCCACTATGGTGGGACGCAACAGAGCATCGGATGGTGAGCCGTCCACAGTGCTGAAACGACGTCGGTTCTGGAAGAACACGTCGTCTCGGCCACGGACGTCAGCCCGTAGCGCGACACTCGAGCCGCCGGGCAAGACCTTGAGGTAATCGATTGCCACGTTAAAGGTCCAGTCTGGCGCGCCACCGGGTCGTTCGCCATCGAGGATGAAAGGCAAGCCTGTGTTGGGGTCGATCAAACCTTCCGGATCAGGCGTGTTGCCGCCGATCTCAGAATCAAGCAGCGCAAAGCCGCCGCTGATGGTGAGGTTAGGGGTTAGAGCAAATGCGCCCTCAACCTCGACCCCGGAGGTTTCAACATTACCAATGTTACTGATCAGTCCGGCGAAGGCACCGTTGCCCAGATCGACCTGGTTTACGGTTTGAACGTCGTCCAGTTTGATGTTGAACAACGAAATTGCATAACGGTAGCGGCTGCTCTGGCCCTTGATGCCAATTTCCCAGTTCGTGGACTCTTCGGGTTGGGTAACAACCAGTGCTTGCTCAATGTTGAGTGCGTCCGGCTGGAAGGCACCGCTCTTGAAGCCTTCGGAGAACAAGATATAGCCGTTAATGGTGTCGGAGACAGCGTAGTCCAGTGAGACTTTGCTGATGTAATCGTTCCAGGATTCACTTTGCTCAAACTCACCGATTGAGAGCTGAGGGCAAACGTGAATAGCCGGGTTGGGCGGTGGCGAGAACGGTTGGCATGCTGCTGGAACCGCGTTGCCGGCGGCATCAAGCACGCTGTCGCCAACGCCAGGCAATCCGGCGAGTTGGCCACTGAAGCCAAAGCCGCCTGCGCGCGTTACATAGTCTTTGTCGTCGTTAACAAACCGGCCACCGTAGGTCAGCGTCGCTCGATCAGAGATATCGAAGCTGATTTCGGCAAACACAGACCAACTGTCGGTTTCTCCTGTACCACCGGTTTCTCGCACAGTGGGGACAAAGGCGCCACCACGTTGATCCCTTTGCTGAAAATTCAGTGTTTCAACCCGGGTTTCCTCGTCGGTCAGATAGTAGAAGCCAGCGAGCCACTGGAATCTCGATTCCGAGCCGACATTATCGATACGCAACTCCGTGCTGAAGGAGTCGCCATCGTTGCTCACCGCCTGCCAGTTGATATCTGCTGCGGTCCCGATGATGTCGGAGAGATTGTCGGTTTCGCCGTCCATGAAGCCGGTGATTGACGTGATGTTCAAGCCATTGGCCAATTGCCAGGACAGCTCAGCGCTGAGCGTCAAAATGTCGCGATTCAGTTCGAAGTCTGCTGGATCCAAGGCGCCCTCAAAGTCAGGGTCATCAGACTCTGAGATAAAGGCCCGGAATGGCGAGTCGCAGGCGTCATCAATCGACTCAACACCTGCTGGAGTAGTCAGGATATCGAAGTTGTTGATGCCAGGTCCTGGGTTACACAGCTCGCGGATGGGTGATTCATCTCGATCTTCGCTGTATTCAACCTTGAAATTGGCGCTGAAGTTGTCGGTAGGGTCAACTGCGAGCTGTAATCGAAACGCTGTCGCCTCTTCGCCGTCGATGCCACCGATGTTTTCGACTTCATTAGTCAGTTCGTCGATGATAAAGCCTTCGGTTTGGCCGTCTTCCTGTTCGTGGCGGAAGGAGAAGCGCAATGCGGCTCTGTCGCCAAGCGGTGTGTTGTAGAAACCGTCTACTTCGAAGCGTTCGCGATTTCCTAGAGTGGCAGTAATTCCACCGGAGGTTTCTGTGGCATCAGGCTTTTTGGTTACGAAGTGCAGCAGGCCCGCAGATGCGTTACGACCAAACGCCGTACCCTGCGGCCCCCGGAGTACCTCTACCCTTGCCAGATCGAAGAGCGCGGCGCCCTTCATGAAGTCTTTGCTGACCACAACGTTGTCAACAACGAACTGAATTGACGATTCGCTGGATGCGTTACCTGGAGTTGGTGCTACCAGGCCGCGAATGGACGCGGTGGGCTGGAGCTTACTAAAGGACTCGTAGGTGGCTCCGGGTGTGTAGTTGAAGATGTCATCAACCCGATCGATGCGTCTCTCGTCCAGAAACTCTTCCGACATGACGGCAACAGAAACTGGCGCATCGTTGATGCTTTCTTCATATCGACGAGATGTCACAACAATCTCTTCGATGACCGCCTCTGCAGAATCCTGGGCTTGGGCGGTGCCAAGCCCAACAAAGGGCAGCGCGACTGATGAAACAACGGCAGCAATAGGCGACAGGCGAAATCGACCCGCGCCTTTGGACAAAGCAATTCTCATATATATATCCCCTTACAAAGGCATAGCCCCGGCATTTTTATTTTGGTAGGCATGCCTTGAGGAATATAGATAGTCGTTAAAACATAGGCAATCTATTTTTTATCGTTATTTGCCTGTGTTCTACTATTGTGTCGTTGTTTTTATCGGAGCTTGACCGACAATAGGTCTTTGCCAACGTGTACAGACCCTTGAAATCCGGAGTCTTTCACCACTTCTTCGAATTTCTCGGTTGTTATTGGTTCTCCTGGTACAACAAACGGGCCATGCCGTGGGGCGTTTAGAGCAGGAATCAGGTGCGTAAGGACCAGTTGTTTCACCCCCGCACGTTCGGCTAGCGATCCCAGATCTCGAGCGTTGCTTTGGCGGAAATAGATGGGGGCGGGAAATTTACTGCCACCGTCTGGCCCAAACACAGGATGAATGGCCGAATGGACCAGAATATCGGCGTCTTTGGCCAGGAGAGCTACCTGATCTGACGTTGAGTGCTCTCGGGGAGGCTTGCGTTTGGCGTTCCCCGCATCGCCGCCGATGACGACACTGCCAACCGGTGTATCTACTCGATACGCCAGTGAGCCGGGTATGTGAGTGGTCGAAATAGCGCTCACAGTGATCTTTCCTGAGGACCAGACCGGGGTTGCCTCGGCCAGGTGCAATGGCACTGATAAATGGCGGGTAAGTGCTGCTGGTCCATTGGGGTTGCGTTTGGGATTTTCCGCGTGGCGCTGGGCGATCTCGCCGGATTCAACAAAAGCGCTTCCAATGTTGGTAAGAAAGGATGCACAACTCAGGGTGTGTTTGGCTGCAGGGGCGTCAGCCGAGCAGACAATGTCCAGGGGACTGCCTAAAAAGTGCCAGCGTGACTGCATCAGACCAATCAATCCTTCGGTATGGTCAGAATGCATGTGCGTGAGAAAGACCGCATTTAGCTTGTTGGGCGAGAGGCCGAGCTGGGATAATCGTTCGGTAGTGCCGCGACCCGCATCGAACTGCAGCAGGACATCGTTGCACTGGTTATCAATGGCCCCATAGCGAACCAGTGTGCCTGGTCCGGCGAGGCCATTCACCGCGGGAGGCCCTCCCTGGGTTCCTGTCAGAACAACCTCAAGGCAGTTTTGTGGGTTTGTTGAAGCTGTGTTGATTGTGTCTTGTGCGTTTTCTGAATCAGCACTTGGATCTGGGCCTGGCGCGGCGCAAGCCGAATGGGCTAGGCAATAGCTGAGAATTAGCAGCCGCTTTAAAACCGTCATTTGTTGTCCTCTGGTTTGCTGTTGCTTCACCCCTTTAAAGGGCCATAGCTGTCGATGCCGTCGTTGTTGGCGCGTCGTTGATCGAGCACAGGAAAGGCCATATCAAACAGGGGTTGGGGTTCCCAGTCCTGCAGTGCCTCTTTATAGCAGTCGAGCTGAGAGACTCGCTCGAACCATTTGTGGGCATTGGGGTAGTTCTGCAGTGGCCAGCGCAGGAGATCGAAGCGATGAAAGTTTGGCATCCAGGCGATATCCGCGAGTGTGAAGGCGTCGCCCGCAAGGTAGGATCGGCCATCGGCCAGGGTGGTCTCGCAGAACAGAAAGTCCTCATGCGCAAGACCAACCATTGTGTGGATCCGCTCGCGCGTGAACCCGGTGCGATACTCTTTGTGAAAGTCTCTTAGCCATTCGTTTTCAAGCCCTTTCATGAGTTGCTGAAAGGTTTCTTCGCTAGGTTTCGGGCCGTGCTGGAACAGGAATTCAAAGGTGCAGTATTTGAGTGCCAGTTGCGATTTGTCGCAACGCTCCAGCAGTTTTGTGATGTTGTCTTCGAGCTCCGCGGGCCTCAGTGAGGAGTCACCAAAATGCTCTTCAAGATAGGCAATGATATCCACGGAGTTCACGATGACTGTGCCGTCGTGAATTAATACCGGAATAACACCGCTGGGATTGAGTTCGTGGAATTCTTTGGTGGCATGTTCTGCTGCTTGCAGATTCACCAGGTTGCTCTCGTAGCTCAAACCCAGTTTGCTTAATACGATGCGGCAGCGCTGGGAGCAGTTTGATAGTCCCCCGTGCCATAGGTGTAGCCCTTTAAGGTTGCGAAGTTCTGCGTTACCCGGCTCTATGATTGGCACTGCTTTATCACTCCCGTTACTTCTCTAAACCGCTCGCTCGGGCCTGCTCTTTTGCCATGACTGCCCAGTCGAGATGACCCTCACCGTTATCAATGGCGCTTTGCAGATAGTTGCGCCAGGCCGAAAGGCTGGGTAGTGGTACGTCCACCGATCTTGCGGCTTCGAGGGCAAGATCTGCGTCTTTAAGCCCAATGACTGCTGTTGCGCCGTGTGAATCCCAGCTTTGGTCGACAATAAAGCGACCATAGATTTTGTAGGCCGGGGCGGCGAACAGACCCTGGGTCATCACTTGAAAAAACAATTCTGGCTCGACGCCAAGCTTCTCGACCAACGATAAGGCTTCCCCCATATTTTCTATGGCGCAACCCAACATAAAATTGTTGGCAATTTTGACCGCAGCCGCAGCCTGGGGGCTCGTTCCGGCTTCGAAGGTTTGTTGTCCGATTACATCGAATAGTGGTCTTACCTGTTCGATGGCTGATTGCGGACCGGCTGGCACCAGCTTCAGTAAGCCTTCAGCGGCGAGATCTGGCCGGCCAAGTACCGGGCAGGCCATGAAGGTCTGTGAGGCCTTACTGTGAGCGTCTCTGGCGGCGTTAATGGCGGCAACGCCGTGGGTGCCGCTAGCCATATGAATACAGGATGCGGGCATGTTATTGATGAGGCCATCATCTCCATGCAGGACAATCTCGAGAACCTTGTCGCTGGGCAGCATCGAAATCACGACGTCGCGATCCTGACAAGCGGCGGCCGGTGATAGAGCGGCAACCGCGCCAGCCTCGACCAGCGCTTCCAATTGATCGGGTATGGGATCGGTGACAACCAGATCGTGACCGGCGGACAGAATTCGCCCTGCCATGCCCTGACCCATGCGGCCAAGCCCAATGAATCCTACTTTCATAGTCTAACTTGCCTTCTACATTTCTCGTGTTCGGTGCATTGGCCGCATTCGGTGAGCTGGATTGTTTACTAGAAGCGTCCGCTGTCCAGAACAATATTGGAGGTCACTTCATAGTGTTGCCGCAGGAGCTTCACTGCCGTATCTGCATCACGGGCAACTGTTGCATCGTGGAGGGCGCGATGTTCGTCGAGCTCATGTCGGTCGCGGTACTCTACGACTTCCGCAATGCTGCGGTAACGAAATGATCGTTGGGCAAGTTCTGAGCAGAACGCCATTAGTATTGTTGACTGACAAGCGGATATGAGCGCCTCGTGAAATTGTTGATGGTGTGCCTCCCAATCCGGTGAAAGGGTGTCTTCCTTGTTTTCGGATGTGCGTGCCGATCGGGCGAGCCAGTGAAAGGCAACCACAATCCGCTCTTCCCAATGACTGTCGCCGTGTTCTATGGACTCGCGCAGGGCAATTTCCTCGAGCCAACAGCGGGTGCGGGTCAGTTCTTCGAGCTCTTCTGCACTGGCAGGAGGTACCCGGAAACCGCGATTCTCTTCGCGCAATACCATGCCGGCTGCGGACAAGCGGTTTAGCGCCTCTCTTAACGGGCTATTGCCGGTTTCGTAGCGTTCGATCAACTCCTTCAGGCGCAGCTTCACCCCGGGCTGTAGGGCGCCAGTGAGAATGTCTGCCTGTAGTCGATCAAAAACCGATGACGCCTGGGTTGCGGAGGGTCCGCTTTTAGCAGCGAGTACTTTTTTGGCAGCGGGTACTCT
>CAZWMD010000023.1:0-9305 GCA_964634815.1 uncultured Pseudomonadales bacterium
TACTAAAGTGTATGCGGATGATGGCTGGTTGACCTGCCTCGATATTGAATCGGGCCGGATCTGGCAGGCCAACGAAGCAGGTATTACTCGAGAGGGCTCGATTGGGGACTGAAGGACCTCGCTCTACCGGCTAGAACATGTCTATAACGTTGGTACTGCGTTTAATGTTGCTGCCATCGCGGCTTTCTTGCCAGAGAATTTTTCCAATCGCGCGTTCAGCTCGCTCAACATCAATAGCGAGTAAGCTGCCGTTTGGGATCAATATGTCTTCGCCGGTGATCCACAACACAAGAATACTTGTGCAGGACTGGTGGCTGCTGACAAGTACATCCCCATCTTGCTCGTAGTCTAGCTCTCGCAGGAACTGAATAATCTCGGGCAATCGCGAGCCAGTTTTCAGATCGTCTGACTCTGTTATTAGGGCATCCTTGCCCAGGATGGTTGTGGCGATATCAAGTGTTTGCCTGACTCGTAGCAGGGGGCTTGAATAGACGCGGTTGACGTTTGCAAGCTCTTTGCTTCGAAGGTTGATGACATCTTCGACTTCGCTGATCCCAATGTCTGTCAGCTCGCGATTGGCATCCTCATCCTCGTTCGATGTCATGCCATGGCGCAGGACAAACAGTTTCACGATTCAGACTTTTACCACGCTGCGGCTGGCGGCCGATTGGACGATGGCTTCGGTAACCGCTGCGCAATGCACATGCTCAGAATTACTGATCTGGTAGGGTTCGCCGCCGCCAACTGCAATGGCAAAGGCATCGAGTGCTGCCCGCGCGACGTCATACTTGGCGGCTTGCCATTTCTGCGCAGGGCCCTTGACGGGTTTGAACGTACAGTCGCTAAACAACTGGAAACGCCTTTCTTCTGAGGGGGCGCCCGCAATGTGGGTCATGCCTTCGAGTTTCACGAAGCCCTTGGAGCCATAGACCTGAAAATTAAAACCGCCGCCGGTGGCGGTCATTGTGGCCAGATACCCAGACATGCCTTCTTTCATACGAAACAGAATTGAGGTGGTGTCATCAGCATCGACTTCGACGGTGCGACGAAAACTCTGTGCGTAAACCTCATCAATCTCGCCACAAAGATCGATGAAGCCATCGATGGCGTGTACACCCATTGGTGTGAGGCCACCACATGGGGTCTCGTCTTTGCTTGCGCGCCAGGCATCAGGTTGCAGAAACAGACCGTTTGGAAAGGTCATTGTTGCCTCGCAATGCAAAATGGTTCCGAGCTCCCCGGAGCGGATGGTGTCTCGCAACTTGGTCATTTCCGGATGGAACCGACGACTGTAGCCCACTGCCAGTTGTACGCCGGCCTTTTCACAGGAATCAACCGCAGCCTGTGCGTCTGACCCGGTAAGAGCCAACGGCTTTTCGCAAAACACGTGTTTGCCCTCAGCTGCGGCTGCCATGACTTGCGAGGCATGCATCGAGTTTTGGGTGACCAGAACAACAGCATCAATGTCGCTGTCTTTGATAATGGTATCGAATGAATCGCGCAATTCGAGGTTGTGCAGTTCGCAAAACGCTTTGTCTTCGTCACTCTTCGAGCGCGTTGTAGCGGCGACAAATCGAATATCGTCGCTGACCCCAGAGACAGACTCGACGAGAGTCTTGCCCCACCAGCCGAGGCCCACTATGGCGGCATTAATCATTCTTGTTCTTTCCAGTTGAATTGCTAGTCGAATATTATATCGCTAGAATAATAAAATTCCGAATATAATCGATTAATCTTGCAGCAATTTTTCTTCGTTGTGCTTTCACCGGCTAACGATTGTCTGTCAGTCTTGAGTCCCCAATCTTGTTGGTTGGCCTCATGTTGGGCTACCATAAAATCGACAAATACCCTAAAATTTTCAAACAATCGATAAATAATTCGACAATTCCAGTGACCCTCAGTGGCCCGCAGTGATAAGCAGAGCAGTGACCAGCAATGACAAGCAATAACCAACAGCAATCCGCTGTGATCAAAGAGGCGAATCCGCCACCCACTGAGGTGCGCCTGGAAATGTATCGGCTGATGCATGCATGCCGAGGCATGGAGCAGCGCGCGTATGAGCTGTTCATGCAGAACCTTATTAAAGGGACTACCCATCTCGCTCTGGGTCAGGAAGCTATTGCCGCCGGCTTTGGTGCCGCCATGCGAGAAGACGATTACACGTTTTGCACCTATCGAGGCCATAACCACACACTGGTTCGTGGGGTCTCTATGACCGCGATTCTTGGTGAGTTAATGGGGCGCGAATGCGGACTACTTCATGGCAAGGGTGGCTCCATGCATCTTATGGATGTAGAGAAAGGCGTGCTCGGGTCTTACGCAATCATCGGCGCTCATATGCCCATGGCTGCGGGCGCTGCCTGGTCGGCGCAATACAGAGAATCCGGACAGGTTGCAGTGTGTTTCTTTGGTGATGGCACGACCAATATTGGCGCGTTTCATGAAGCGCTGAACTTTGCTGCGATCTGGAATTTACCGGTGGTGTATGTCTGCGAGAACAACCTTTATATGGAGTACACACCGATCAAGGACGTGACTGCCGTGCCAAATCCCGGGGCAGACAGGGCCGGCTCCTATGGCCTCGAATCCATCCTTGTTGATGGCAACAATGTCGATGTGATGTATGCCACCGCAAAGGCTGCACTCGATAAAGCTCGTAAAGGCGGTGGACCTACATTGATTGAAGCGCTGACTTACCGGCACGGTGGCCACTCGCGAGCCGATCCAGGTAAGTATCGGCCAGATGAAGAAGTCGCAGCCTGGAAAAAGCGCGACCCTCTTATTACCTATCGTCAGGAGCTTATTGACTCGGGTGTTGCTGCCGGCGAGCTCGATGCCATCGAGGCCGAACAGGCTGCGCGGGTCGACAAGGCGGAGCAAACCGCTCGAGACAGTGAGACACCGTCGCTGGATATTACCGAGACCGAGCTCTGGGCAGATGGAGGTTCATCATGGCGGAACTAACTTATCGCGATGCGGTTAAAACCGCGATTGCCCAGGAAATGCGCCGTGATGAATCGGTTGTGTTTCTGGGTGAAGATATTGCAGCAGCAGGTGGCGTGTTTAAAACAACAGGCGGCTTGCTTGAAGAGTTTGGTGGAACCCGGGTGCGGGATACACCTATCTCTGAGCAGGCGATCCTGGGCGCAGCAGCGGGTGCAGCCATGACAGGTCTAAAGCCCATTGCTGAGATTATGTTCTCTGATTTCTTTGCCGTTTGCTGGGATCTGGTGGTGAACCAAATCGCCAAGTCACGCTATATGACCGACGGTCAGTGCAGCTTTCCCCTGGTGATTCGCTCAGCAAATGGTGGTGGTGCGCGGTTTGGCGCTCAGCACTCACAGAGTATTGAGAACTGGGCAATGGCGGTACCCGGACTTAAGGTTGTTGCTCCTTCGAGCCCAGCCGATGTCTGGGGCCTGTTGGCGGCATCAATTCGAGACCCCGATCCTGTGTTGTTCTTTGAGCAAAAATCGCTCTACGGCATTAAAGGCGAGGTGCCTACAGGTGAGCACGTTGATCAACTCGGTAAAGCAAAAATTCTGCGTGAGGGCAGTGACGTCACTATCATCGCGCTGGCGGCGATGGTTCGTCATGCCAATGAGGCCGCAGAAATTCTTGCAACGCAGCACGGCATCTCAGCTGAAGTCATTGATGTTCGTTCACTGGTGCCGCTGGATGTGACCACTATTTTCGAATCAGTCACTAAAACCGGAAGACTGGTCACTGTTGAAGAAAATCCGCGACTCTGTGGTTGGGGTGCAGAAGTGTCATCACTGGTATCGGAAGAACTTTTCTGGAACCTTGATGGACCCGTTGTTCGTGTGACCACACCGCACATTCCTCTGCCCTCAGCTGATGCACTGGAAGACTCTGTACTGCCAAGTGCTCCTAAAATTGTTGACGCCGTTGTCGGTCTTGCGGATTAAGGAGCAGGTATGGATGTGCTGATGCCGCAACTGGGTGAAACGGTTCTCGAGGGAACCGTCACAACCTGGTACAAAAATGTTGGCGATACTGTGGCGAAGGGCGAGTTGTTGCTTGACGTTGAAACAGACAAGGCCGCAACAGAAATTGAAGCACCCGCCGAGGGTGTAGTGAGCAGCATCAACGTGCAGGCTGGTGACACGGTAGATGTGGGCGCGATTGTTGCTGTTATTAAGATTGAAGGAGAGGTTGAAGGGGCGGCGCCAGCTGCTGCGGCTGATGCTACTCCTTCTGCTGCAACAACTTCTGCCGCAACAACGTCTGCTGCACCAGCTTCTTCTGCGCCAATTTCTGGCGGGCTTCCTGCCCGCTCAACAAATACCAAGTTGTCACCTGCGGTGCGACGACTCGTTAAGGAACATGATCTCGATATCAGCATGATTCCTGGTACCGGTCGAGCCGGTCGAATCACCAAGCGTGATGTGATGTTGTTTCTTGAAAGCAGTCACGCATCAGCGAGGCCAGTGGCAAGATCTGCGGCTGCCGTGGTTCCGCAGGCAGCGGCGGTTTCACCTGAGAATATTATTCCGTTTGATCGCTTCCGCCGGGTTACGGCAGAGCATATGGTCATGTCGAAGTCTACCTCAGCTCATGTGTTGCAGGCGATTGATGCAGACTTCAGCAGCATTGATGCCTGCAGATTGCGCAAAAAAGAGAGTTGGAAAAACGAGAAAGGCTACTCGCTGACCTACTTGCCATTTGTGGCCCGGGCCGTGTGCCAGGCGCTGGCAGAATTTCCGCGCCTCAATTCAAGTGTTGTTGGCGAAGCACTGCATCTTCATAGCGGGGTCAATCTGGCGATTGCCATAGATCTCAACCACGAAGGCCTTGTTGCGCCGGTGATTCGTAATGCCGATTCACTGAATGTGCGTGGCCTGGCGGGTGCCATTAACGAACTGGTTGGGCTCGCAAAATCTCGCAAGTTGCCGCCAGATTTGCTGAGTGGTGGTACCTATACGCTGTCCAATCCAGGTCCCTATGGCACGGTGTTCACATCGCCAATTATCAATCAGCCCCAGGTGGGGATTCTGTCAATGGACGCGGTGAAAAAGCGTCCCGTGGTTATAGAGTCACCCGAAGGTGACGCTATTGCCATTCGGCCAATAGGAATGCTGGGTCAGTCTTTTGATCACCGGGCGATTGACGGGGCCTATTCCGCTGCGTTTTTGCAAAAACTCAAGTCACTGATTGAGGATACAGACTGGTCTGGCGAGCTCTGAGCACTTAGTGCTTGTTGGCTTTTTCCATTGCGACCATGAGCGGCAGCTTTTTGCCTGACAGGTAGCGCACCATGGCGCCGCCTGCGGTACAGACGTAGTTGATCTTGTTGAGATCGGCAAAGCGGCTGGCGGCGGTAACGGTATCGCCGCCGCCAATCACCGAGTAACCCTCTGCCGCAGCGATTGCATTCCATATCGCCTTGGTGCCGTTCTCAAACAAGGGGTTTTCATACACACCCGGCGGTCCGTTGACAAACAACGTCTTCGCCTCGCTGATCGCTTTTTCGAATTCAGCAATTGTTTTAGTGCCAATATCCATATACATGTGCTCGGCGGGCAGATCGTCAATGGCGATTTCTTTTCGTTTGCCCTGGTCTTCGTACGCAAGGTCCCGGGGATACATGATTTTGTCTGCGTAATCGCTTAGGTAAGATGCCGCCTGGTCAACAAAAACATCGAGGCTGCGGTCTTTTAGAAACTGCTCTTTGGTAGCGCCTAGCCGACGACCGCTCGCCAGCAGCATGATCTCACCGGTTATGCCGCAGGCCAATATGCGATCCGCAGTGCCTGCTTCTAATACCTGCTGCATCATGCCAAAGGCATCTGATATTTTTGCCCCGCCAAGCACAAACACCGATGGGTGTTCAGGCCCAGACATCACTCGGTTGAGCGCGCTGACCTCATCGAACAAGAGTCTGCCTGCCGCTGTTGGTTTGATTTCCTGGAACGCAACCATGGAGGGGGCATTGCGGTGTGCAGCAGCAAAGGCGTCATTAACGTAGATATCAACAAGTGGAGCGAGCCCCCTAACCAGCCAGGTATTAAGCATTTCATGGGGTTCAAGTTTGACAGCATTTTCAAAAGTAGAAATTTCTTCGCTGAGGTAGCGCAGATTACCCAGCAATACCGCTGTACCGGGCGATAGGGAGCGCACCTTTTCCTGTGCTGCCGAGCCGCACACATCATCGATGTAGTCGACGTTGGATCCGAGTAACTGACTGAGTATCTCGGTGTGCTCCTGCATTGGCATCAGATTTTGGTAGTCGAGAGTGTCTCCCTGGTGAGCCACTATGGCGAGCTTTGCACCCTGTTCCAGCAAGTAGGAAATTGTTGGAACACTCTTTTCGATCCGGTTGGTGTTGACGATCCTTTTACTTGTGGGATCTATGGGTGAATTGATATCCACTCTGAGCAGGACGGTTTTGCCTGTCAGATCAAGCTCCTCGATAGACTTCATTTACAGGCTTTATTGTTTCCAGTAGGGCAGGCCCAGACTCTTGTTGGTTGCGGCTACCGCATCTACCTGATCTGTTTGCATGCCGCACGCCGCACGTACGGCATCAATGGTTTCCGGGATAGTGACTGACTCCTGAGGAATGTGAATGCCAAACATCAGGTCGCGTCCCGACTTGACTAGCGTGTCCTTCCAGATGGGTACTTCATAGATATCCCCTCTGGGATGGCCCATATCTCGGGCGTACTTAAAGATGGACGCGTTACCGATGAATCCCTCGTCAAGCGACACAATGCGCAGACGATCGTGTGCGGCAAACGCGTCAAGAGCCTGGTCTACAGACAGGTCTTCTTTGGGGGTTACCAGTACAGAAATGAAGTGCCCATGAGTAACCGGGGCATGCACCAACAGGCCTGTGGCATCAACGTGCGGCATGATCGTCATCAGGTCGACGGCCTGATGGTTTGGTGCTTTGTCTACTTCGAGGGCGTTAACTATGCCGCGATGGTAGTCGCCCGGGTCAGCAACCCGGCGGACGATAGTGATAGCCGCCCGCTCGATGCCCACGACTTTGTCCAGGCAATCAACCGCACGAATCAGACCGGTGGTGTTACAGGAGGTTAGCTTGAGATAGTCCTGGTTAAGGCCCTGTGCGTAGTTTGCGTAGCCATGAAAGAACACATCACAGACATCGTTCGACTCGCCGCCCTGGAAGACCGCCTTCACTCCATGTTTTTCGTAGAGCACCTTGTTCTTGGCGCCGATACCGCCCGGAGATGCATCGAGCACAATGTCCACGTCGGACAGCGCGTCTTCCATGGTGCCTGATACCGCGATGCCAGCGGCCTCTAGGTCTTTCCGGGCGCCGTCATACGCGGTGAACAACCTGTAGGGCATGCCTTTGTCACGCAGAGCGCGCACGGGGAGGGTTGGTGCCGCATCCACCACGCCAACCAGCTCCATGTCGTCTTGTTGGGTGACGCCATCAGCCAGTCGCTGGCCAATAACGCCGTAACCGGCAACCAGAACCTTAGCCATGGTTTTATACCTCTTTGTCGTGAATCAATTGTTTGAATTTATAATCGGTAATATCAAATAATAACATATATAATCGATATTAAAGAATGGTGATCTGACGATTCCGGACAGAAACTCACCCGGTTTGGTTGGATGTCATCGCAGAAAATTGACGATCGAATTTGCATAGCTGGTAGTCTCGCTGGAGCGGGGTTACTGGGAGCCGGGAGGAATGAAAATGACAGAACATGCGATGGAACAAGCGACGGCGGAACAAAAGCAACTGGATTTAGGGCTGCTGATACTGCGGGTGTCCCTGGGGCTGGTGTTTCTTGCGCACGGTTGGTTGAAAGTATTCACCTTCGGACTGGAGCGAGCCATGCAAGTCTTCGAGGCGCATACTATTTGGCACATTAATCTGGTTCCGGGATGGTTTGCACCGCCTGCTGCTGTTATCGAATGGGTCGGCGGCATTATGCTGGTGCTCGGCATACGAACCCGTCTTGCTTTGCCTTTCCTTGGGGCGGTTGCCTTTGGTGCCGGAGCGGTGCATTTTGAAAATGGCTGGAACTACACAAGCAAACCTGACGGTGGTTGGGAGTACGGCATCTTCCTCGCGATTTGCTGTCTGGTGCTTTACTGCACAGGCCCCGGCAAGCACACACTTCAGAGTTATCTGGACAATCGTAGATAGACCAAGACAGAGCTCCGGCTTGTTGTGATCGAGCCGGATGCCTGGTCGTTGCTACCGCCAGTACTAACGCTGGCATTAGCGTTATACACCCGCAATATCTTGCTTGCGCTCAGCGCGGGAGCATTGAGCGGCACGCTGATTGTTTGTGGCGGCGACCCTTTTGCGGCGATTCTGTCGTTGGTAGAAGACCACATGTTTGTGCAGGTCTCTGACCCGTTTAATGCGCAGATCATTTTTGTGATGATGGCTATTGGCGGCTTTATTCACTTACTCCAGTTATCCGGTGGCGCCAGAGCTTTTGCTGCACATATGGCGAGCTCCGTGAATAGCGCTGGACGAGCGCAAATTTCAGCCTGGCTTTCGGGGATTGGAATCTTCTTTTCAGATGTGGGCAATCCGCTCATTGTTGGTCCGCTGTTCAGACCCATCTTTGATCGGTTAAAAATCTGCCGAGAGAAGTTGGCCTATGTGTTGGATTGTACTTCAGCGCCGGTCTGTATCCTGATTCCGTTTATCGGTTGGGGGGCATACATAAGCGGTCTTATCGAGAAAGGTTATGCCTCGGTAGGGGTGCAGGCGGATTCATACCAAACCCTGGTAATGGCCATTCCGTTTCAGTTCTACGCGCTCCTAACGCTCATGTCTGTTCCGGTTTTTGCTCTGCGCAATCGCGACTTTGGTGCGATGAACGAGGCGCAACAAGCGTTTGCCACCAGTGAGGTGTATAGGGCGTCACTGGTTCTTGATAACAAAGAAGATAGCGAGGGTGGCGATTCAGCGGCGACAAAACTCGAGCCCGCTGCTCTGTTTCTTTTACCTATTGGAACCTTGCTCGGACTCATCGGCGGTTTGTTGGGCTGGTATGCCTTTATGGGCGAGCTAACGTCTATTCATGTCCGCTCTACGTTATTTATTGCCTATCTTGCTGCCGCAGGCGCGAGTGCCTGGATGATGTGGCGGCATCAACAGATTGGCCTGACTCGCTCAATGGCAGAGTTTATCAATGGTGCAAAGGACATGGTTTTTGTTGCTGCACTTCTTGTGTTGGCCTGGTCGTTGGGTGCCATTATCAATGAGCTTGGCACCGGGCCTTATTTGGCCCAGCTTGTAGACGGCGCCTTGCCACCTTTTCTGGTTCCGGTGATTGCGTTTG
>CAZWMD010000023.1:9405-15469 GCA_964634815.1 uncultured Pseudomonadales bacterium
GCCCAGCTTGTAGACGGCGCCTTGCCACCTTTTCTGGTTCCGGTGATTGCGTTTGTGTTGGCCGCCGTCACTTCCTTTGCGACAGGCTCATCCTGGGGCACTTTTGCCATTCTCATGGTGATTGCGTTGCCCGTTGCCCATGCGCTAGATGCCTCAATGCTGCTTACGGTTTCAGCAGTACTCAGCGGTGGGCTCTTTGGCGATCATACCTCGCCTATTTCAGACACCACGGTGTTGGCGGCCATGGGTGCAGAGTGTGATCATGTTAGTCACGTCACCTCGCAATTGCCCTACGCTCTTCTGGTGGGAGGGGTGAGCGCTGTAGCCTACGTGGTTGCTGGTTTGTACGAAACCTACTGGGTGCTGGCCGGTGCAATTGTGCTGCTAGCCCTCGTGATCTGGCTAGCAACGCGCCACACGCCGCTAATCCACTCGGACAGCAACGCTGGTTGAGCCGCGAATCTCGCCACTGGAATCTCTGAAGCGGATGTATACCCGGTTCAGTTCTGGTCGGAAGTCGACAGGTTCCTGGCTGGTCACAAAAATACTAAACGTGGGTGTTGCACCCTCTGCGATACTGGTTTCTACCGATGCGGAAGGCGCTCCGCTAATACACAGACCTGAGCTGTCGGTCTCGCACAGATTCATTTGCAACGGCAAATCGTTTGCAGCGCCTGTGTCGAGCGTCACGCGAACTGTGTCACCTGCGCCCACGTTGGCTGAGGCCAATGCAAACGCACCGCTGCCTTGGGTGAGGTCAATAGTTAACACGCCGGTGTTGCCGGGAGTTGCGACAAGCGCAACCACATCAGCGACCTGGGCGTCGGTTGAAGAGAACAACAGTGTGTTGATACCTTCTACAGCTGACGCGAGTTCGGTATTTTCGCAACCGACATTCAATACAAATTCAGAAGCTACCCGTGCCTCGTCTGATTGAATAAAGATGATAAAGGTAGCTGTGTCGCCCGCAGCAATGTCTACCGGCGTGTTGCGCGTACCTGTTGGTGCATTTGTGACGGGATCAGTAGCCTGGAATTCGAACACGCCATTGAGTTCGGAGCGGGGAGCCAGAACACAGTTAGTTGCGTTCCTATCGCTTGCATTGATTACACTGACAAAGGCCGTTGCGGTGGTGCCAGTGAGTACGGAGCGACTTGTTGGCAAGATTGCGCTTGCCAGTAGTGCTTGAGAAGCTCCGGCCTCAACAAAAAAGCTCGTGCCGTTAGAGGCGTCAAGACCCTGGCCCGCATAATCAGTTACAGCGGTTCCTGCTCCTGTACTGGGGTCGATTTCCAGAACCTGGGTGCCAGCTGTTCCGTAGAGCCGACCATCAGAGGCTGTCGCCAGGCCAAATACGGCGACCGAACCGATTGGCCCCACTTCTGTAGACATGAATTCGGGTTCCAGGGTGAGTCTCAGCAGCGTGTCAGATGGCGCCGCAAGACCATTAGAACCCGACATATAGAGGTCTCCCTCAAAGAACGCCAGATCGCCAGACGATGTTAAGCCAGTATCACCCAGGGATACGCTTTCAGCGGTGGTTGGATCAATCAAAAACAGGTTTGAGCTGGTGTTGCCGGCACCATACAACTCGCCAGTCGCGGCGAACACCAGGGCGTTGCCGCCCGGGATACCGTGCTCACCAATTTCGGTTAGATCGCCGCTTGCAAGGTCAACGCGATACAGCAATTCAAAGTCGAGTCCAAAGAGTTCACCAGAGGGGGCGAATGCAATATCAGTTAATGTGGTGTCGAGTGTTGCCAGTCCGACCAGATTGCCTGAACGGACGTCAACCTGGGCGATGCCTTCGTTGTCGTCGTGGATATAGAGCTGCGGTCCCGGCGTGAACTCGATGGTTCGATGGCCGTCGATAAAGTCAGATGGATCGATCAGACCTTCGGCGGCGAGACTGGCGCTATCGGCATAGAAACCCTCAGCACTTACGGCGTTGTCATACAGCGTATCGAAGTCGGGTTCGATCGTGCGTAACTCAAAATGCAGAGCAGGTGCGTCGAACGTGGATACGATGCCCAGGATATCGCCACGATTGATTGAGATTGATGGTATGTCGGGATTGGTTTGACTGTTGAACGCCGTGAAATTGGTAGTGACGTTCATGTACAGCGTGTAGAGCTCCTCCGCTCCAGCAAGACGTGGGGAAGGGGTGCCTGTTGCTAGCGTTCCAGCAGGCACTTGATGGCGCAGGAGAACGATGCGATCGTCAGGAGATACAGCAACAATCTCTCCTGCGGCGCTGGCTCTCACGACTATTGGAGCGTCTATTGTGCTGGACTCATTACGTCGCCAATCTTCTCCGGAGTGCAGGGCGTTTGCGGTGTCGCCTGTGCCTGGGGCCATGAAATCAAGCTCGTTAAAGAAGTCATCAACTTGATCCTGGCCAGGTGTGACCGATCCTGGGGTTGAACCGCCTACTGGATATTGAAAGCCATCGGCAAGTCTGGGACCGGCGTTAGCAAAGGTGCTGCCAGCCAACAAGAGTGCGGCGACCAATAGCCGAGTTGAATTGGTTCGGTTGAGCCCGTGTTGCACGTTGTCTGTTCCTTATCAAGATACAAAATCTGAACAGACTTTAGCCTAATAATTCGCGCTACGTGCCTGGTTTGTGTAAACAATACCTCTACTGGGATGATAAGGATTGATGTCCGGGGTGAACCTGCAGGTTTGGTAGCTGGTCTGCTAAACGCTTTATGTAATCGAGGCTTGCGGCTGAGGCTTCGACATCATGAGAAAAAGTGCCGGGCTCCACGCTATGTTCCCAACCCCAGCGCGTATGGGTTACGTCGCCAATCATTAGGTGCAAGCCCCTGGTTGTATTTGCGAGGTAAGCCGTGGTGCCCGGCGTGTGTCCTGGTGCCTTGATCGCAAACAGGCTGCTATCGCCAAACACATCCAGTATTTGGGCGTCGTTAAACGGCCACTCAAGTAGTTGATCAACTTTGCCGAGTAAGCGATCGGTAGTGCCCTGGGTAAACAGATTCATAAACGCCGAAAGCTGGGCCTCACCGGGACCGACATATACTGGCACCGTTGTTGCGATGTCTTGCAGGCCTAGAATGTGATCAAGGTGTAGATGGGTAAGAAAGACACCGTCAATGCCATTGAGCGAATTGATTATCTCCCCCGTGGTTGTTCTGGTTACCAGCTCGTCGGTATTCATTGCGCGCTTTACGAGCGAAGAAATATCCTTGTTGGTCGCCGGGTCGCGCAGCGTTTCGGCCAGTCCCGAGTCGACGAGAAACGAACCTTTAGTGGGGTGCTGCAAGCTGTATACATAGATCTCAATCGGTTCATCCCGATCTTTGAGTCCAGCGGCGACGGCTTTGGGGTTCTTTAAATTGAGCAAGCCTGAAAGGGGTACTTGCCAAGTTCCTGCGAGGTGTTTTGTGAAGTTAAGGCGGCAGCAGGCGTTAGGGCGCTGCACCGCTTGCAACATATCGGCCTCGGTTACGGGTGTGCCCCAATTGCCTGTAGTGGTTTCCACTCGGGTTGCGGAACAGCCGGCGAGGCTGAGCGCCATCATGGCGAGCAGGCCGATGCGACTAATCGTTTGTTGCACGGTGGTTTTTTGGTTAAGCATGGTCTGGCCCTCTATGTGAGAGGAACATCGTATCTATCTGATAATGGATTGATATCCGTTTTAAATGCATATTAGTATGCGTTTTTGAATATCAAGTGAATACGCATCAAGTGAGTGCGCAACAATAGAATGCCTAAACAGAGTTAAGAGCGAGGTGAGCAGGTGAGCCAAAAATCGGTGATGCCGCCCATTTCCTGGGAGTCTGCTCAAACTTTTCTGGCCGTCGTCGAGCAGGGCAGTTTTAGCGCAGCGGCAACGGTTCTGGGTCTTGGGCAACCGACAGTGAGTCGGCGGATTGCCCAGCTTGAAGAGGTTCTGTCTGAGCAGCTCTTTCGCCGTGGCAAGTATGGCGCTGAGCCCACTGCTGCGGCGGACAGGCTAATCCCAACTGCGCAACAGATGGCAAAGTGGGCTGCAGAGTTTGTTCGTATTGCACAGGGCTCTGAGTCTGAGATTAGTGGCGTCGTCACAATTGCAGCACCCCCAGGAGTTGCCGTTGAACAAACCGCACCCTTTGCCGCGAGATTGCGAGCGCGCTATCCACAGTTGCGGATCGACGTTTTGTCAGCCGTTGCCCACCTGGATCTTGCTCGGGGTGACGCGGACATTGCTCTTCGTACCCGGGCGCCAACAGAGCCGGGTTTGGTGGCGGTCATGCAGGCACAAACGCAACCGGTTGTTGTTGCTGCTTCGAGTTACGCCAAGACATTGAAGACGCCCTGCGCCTGGTCTGATTTGCAGTGGACCACCTGGAGCGATGGTTACAGACAGGTTGCTCCGCGGCCGATGCTTGAGCAGGCCATTGCGAATTTTTCGCCAGTCTTCACCTCTGATGACTATCTGGTGCAAAAGGCGGCGGTTAGAGCTGGATTAGGGGCGACTATTGTTGGGCTTCCTGCGCCGCTAGACGCAGAGGTAGAACAACGCCTGGCCGAGGAAGGGCTGGTTGTGGTGCCGATGCAGGTGCAGTTACCCACCAGTGAATTTTATATTGTGTGCGCCAAGAGCTCTCAACAGATACCACGAGTGCGGGCGGTATTGGCAGCTTTGCAAGACGCTATAAACAAGAAGCTCTAAAAAAAGAGGTCTAGGCGCCGATCAAGTCCATGCTCAAGGCCCACAGTTTATCCGCCAGAGCCGGATCAACGGCGTAATTCATAACTCCGGTGAAGTCTGCGGATATTTTTTCCAGAACCTGGGCTTCCGAGCAGTCCTCCAGATAGCGACCACCTCTGCCCGCCAGGGCAGGTGCAGTTGCGGCCCAAACAGAGGTGGAAGCGCCCTGTTCGGTGGTTTTGAAGCGTTCGTTGATGTTGCCTTGCTCATCTACCCAGCCGCGCTGAGTAATCTCTTCTGCCGTCATATGACGTTGCAGCGTGGTCATAATGCCGCCTGGGTGCACAGCGAAGGCTTCGATCCCCTTGTTGGCGTAGCGGGATTGGATACCTACGGCCGTCAGTGCGTTTGCAGTCTTTGCCTGACCGTAGCCTGCCCAGGGATCATATTCCCGCTGCTCAAAATTAATATCTTCAAAAACAACAGGTGAGCGAAAATGGCCAGTGGAGCTGAGGCACACCACACGAGCTCCCTCAGCCTCCTGCAACGCAGGCAGCAATTCGTTAAATAAGCAGAAATGACCTAAATGGTTGGTGCCAAATTGCAGTTCGTGGCCATCCTGCGTGTGCTCAAAGGGGCAGGCCATAACGGCTGCGTTGTTCACGAGGATGTTGAGTACTGCGTTTTCTGCGGGCAGTGTTTTAAGGTAGGTTTGTGCAAACCTGCGAACGCTTGCCAGCGAGCCCAGGTCCAGTTCTGCAGCCTGTATTTTAGTATCGCGCAGCTCTGCGTTCAGCTCCTGGGCCGTTGCTTCGCCGCGCGCAGCATCGCGTACCCCAATAGTCACCCGTGCGCCGGCGCTGGCAAGCGCGCGCACTGTTTCAAGACCTATGCCTGAATAGCCCCCGGTAACAATGGCGTGTTTGCCGGTAAGATCTATGCCAGCCACAGCTTCTGCAGCCGTGGTGCGATATCCGAAATCAGCCATATGGGTCCTTTTTCATCCCTTTTTGTTCCCTGCGCTGTCTTTGCTGCAGGGCTGGGACAAAAAGAGGCGTTAAGCGATAGTGTTGGCCGTAAAGCCTATTGCAAGAGCAATAACCATCATAACACCGATGACTATGGTCAAATGCTTCATGATGACTTGGTCAGCCTGTTGGTCGGCGGGGTCGATGGCCAGGGCTTCAGTTTGATCGTGAGACATCTCGTGAGACATGGGATTTTCCTACTGCTTAATGGAATAGGCGCGAACTCTAAATGATCTTTTGCCGCATCGCAGTGAATTTCTGTAAATCCCGCGCAAAGTCGCTCCAGGATGTGACCTGGTGCCATTTCCTGGGAGTAATTTTGATGTTAGTACATTTATGGTCGCACTTTGGTCAGACTCTGGTCACCTAGGTGCTAGGTGCT
>CAZWMD010000023.1:15569-39925 GCA_964634815.1 uncultured Pseudomonadales bacterium
CTAGGTGCTAGGTGCTGATCTAGAGCGGATGTACTCGCACCGGCATGTACTTGTAGCCGTGGACAAAATTAGACCTAACCCGCTCAGGCTCATCCATCACTTCAACTTTGCTGAAACGCTTGAGAATTTCTTCCCAGACAATTCGTAGCTGCATCTCACCCAGGCGATTACCCATGCAGCGGTGAATACCAAATCCAAAGGATACGTGCTGCCGAGCGTTTTTGCGGTCGATCTGTAGTCTCTCGGCGTTTTCGAATACCGATGCGTCGCGGTTGCCCGAGATGTACCACATGACAACCTTGTCCCCCGCCCGGATGGTTTTGCCGCCCACAATCGAATCTTGTGTTGCTATTCGTCGCATGTGTGACAGCGGTGTTTGCCAGCGAATAGTCTCGGACACCATATTGGGAATGAGGGAGGGGTTTGCCTTCAGCTTGTCGAACTCTTCGGGAAACTGATTCATGGCGTAGACGCCACCCGAGATTGAGTTGCGCGTTGTGTCGTTGCCGCCAACAATCAGCAGTATCACGTTGCCAAGATACTCCAGCGGATCCATTCCCTGAAAGGCGGGGCTGCGTGCCATCATGGATACAAAGTCGATGCCATCCCCGCCTTCGCGTTCTTTCCACAGCCGATTGAAATACGCCAGACAATCCATCAGCTCAGCCATCCGCTGTTCGTCTGTCATATCAGACGAACCGGTTAGCGCTGGCGACGCCGTGGCTGCATCTGACCAATGGGTGAGCAAGCGTCGATCCTCAAAGGGGAAATCGAACAGGGTGGCGAGCATCTGTGTGGTGAGTTCAATAGATACCGTATCCACCCAGTCGAAAGTCTCATTGATGGGCAGACTGTCCATCAGGCCCTGCACGCGTTGTCGAATCAGTGGTTCTAGTTGGGCCAGGGTGCGGGGTGACACGGCACCCGCGACATCTTTGCGTTGTTGATCGTGCCGTGGCGGATCCATTGCGATGAACTGCGCGAGGGTCTGTTCCGGGGGCAAGTCACCTATGACGATGGATGGTTCTGAAGAAAATAGCTCATGGTTGGTATCAACATGCTTGATGTCGTGAAAGCCAGTGATGCTCCAGTAAGGGCCAAACGGGCTTTCCGGGGAGAAGTGCACGGGATCTTCGGTGCGCAGCTGATCAAAAACAGCCCAGTGATCGCCGGTCGCGTAGAGCGCGCTGTTCGACGGATCGAGTGGGTCAGTATGATTGAATTCGATTGCTTCAGCCATGGTGATCATTCCCCCTGGATCTTTGCATGGATCTTAGAATTAATGTTGATTTTGCGACAGTTCGCCCGCTTCTTCCAGCCATCAATTACGCGAGGACTCCTTCGCAAGCGCTAACTCCCTGGCGAGCGCAAGCTCTCGGGGCAGGTGAGTGCCGGCGCGCCAATACAGAAATGCGGCGATAAGGTTCACGAGGCCCCAACACATAAGGCTGTAACGCAGGCTGTCGTCCCCGTAGGTGGAGGCAAAAATATCTGCGAGCTTGCCCACCGCAGGTGGTCCAAAGACAAAGCCAATGAAATTCAGAATGAACAGCAAAATGGCTGCCGCCACGGCACGCATGTGTACGGGCGCTAGCCCTTGAGTCTGGGCGAAGGTGGTGCCTTGATAGAAGTTACCCAGCACCACGGGCACGCAGAGGAAAATCAAAGACCATTGCCAACTGTCTACCCAAAATGCGGCAACACCCAGGGGCACACTGACCGCCAGGGCAATCGCCACAACCCACAGATACCAGCGGGCATCTCGGGCACCAAATCGATCTGATAGCCAGCCGCCAGCGACGATGCCCAGTCCGCCGGGGATGCCCAGAACCAGTCCCAGCCAAAAACCGGCTTCAGTCAGGCTCATGCCGTGGCTTCGAACGAAGAAGGTGGGTACCCAGGTCGTTAGGCCGTAGCCAACAAATGCGGTTAGTCCCGCACCAGCCGACATGTTAATAAAGGCGCGTCGTTGCAAGAGGTAGCTGAATACCTCGACGATGGATGGTTTTGCTTGCTGGGTGTCTGCCGCTACACCGTCCGCGTGGCCTCTAGGTGGTTCTTTAACTGTTAAGAACACTATCGCGGACAAGATCAGGCCGGGCAGTCCAACAATAAAGAAGGCGTATCGCCAACCAAACTCGTCGGCAATCGCACCGCCCGCGAACAAGCCAAACATGATGCCAAATGGAATACCCAATGAGTAAATTCCCAGGGCTGTTGCGCGCTCTTTTGCCGGGTACAGGTCTGCCAGCATGGAGTGCGCTGAGGGGCTACAACCGGCCTCGCCAATGCCAACGCCGATCCGCGCAATGGCCAGCTGCACAACGTTTTGTGCCATGCCCGACAGCGCAGTCATCGCGCTCCAGATGGCGAGCGACAAACCTATGAGGTTGCGCCGATTCCATCGATCGGCAATCAGCGCGAGAGGCATGCCAAGTACCGCATAAAAGATGGCAAAAGCCGTGCCCGCCAAGAGGCCCATGACCAAATCCGACGCGCCGAGTTCGGCTTTTATTGGCTCGATCAATATGGACAGAATCTGCCGATCAATGAAGTTGAAGGTGTAGACCACCACCAACACGCCAAGCGTGTAGTTTTTTACCTGGTTGCTAATTAGTGGCGGTGAGGCGCCAGGCGTAGAGGGGCTCGTAGTCGACACAGTATTTATTCTTGTTTTGATTAGTGCCCTTCGAGCTTATGCGACTTTTGCCGGTAGCGCCTGTTTTTTCCGTACCTCCTGTGTCAGACAGGGGAGACGGCTACCATCAGCTTGACAACCTACTAGTAGGTAGATAAGCTTTAGGTATGAAAGAAAATTCTACAAGAGAGCGGATTCTGGATAGCGCTCAGGCACTTGCTCAGGCGAGAGGGTTTAATGCCTTTAGCTATGCTGACATTGCGACCGAGCTTGGCGTGAAAAAAGCCAGTATCCACTACCACTTTCCCTCGAAACAAAATCTCGAAACCCAGCTGCTGGAACGTTATAGAGAGAGTTTTGCGGAACAGCTGAGGTCCATCGAATCTCGATTGGACACGGCCGAAGAACAGCTCTCCCGTTACTCAAAGCTCTATCTGGATACCCTGGGCAACGGGCAAATTTGTTTAGCCGGAATGATGGCATCAGATGTGGGTGCCTTACCGGAGCAGCTGGCACCTGTGTTAACAGGCTTCTTTGACGAGCACATTGCCTGGTTGACCAAAATAATGAGCAAGGGGAAACAGGCTGGCGAACTTAACTTCGCAGGCACTGCCCAGGCCCAGGCAGGAGCATTTCTTGCAGCGTTGCAAGGTGGCTTAATTTTAGCCAACGCCATGGGCGACACCTCAAGTTTTAAGCGTTTGCGAACCACTCTGATTGCGCAATTGACCTAGGGAATTTTTGATTCAGTCGGCTATCTATTGGTAGGTAGCGCCAAATCTGTTTGTCGGACACTTCAGGAGAAGTTGATTGTGAAAAAAGCGATACACCCCAAGAGCGCGCCAAGTTTGTTTACGTGCTCAAACTGCGGATCTGAAAAGCTGCTGTTTTCGACGATAGGAAATGCCATGCGGGTTGAAGTCTGCTCAGATTGCCATCCGGCTTACACCGGTAAGAGCTGGTCGAAAAAATCTGGCAATAGAATTGATTCGTTCAATGCGCGATACAAAAACACCGGTCGCCCTTCCCGAGAGGCGTAGAGGCGTAGAGGCGTAGAGGCGTAGAGGCATAAAGGGGGGGCTACTCCCTCAATAAAATATATCGAAAGCCAGCGGTGTTACTGGATGTTGATAGGCTTCCTTAGATGCTGGGTCCCTTGTATAATTCACCGGTTACGTCGGTGGTCGGCATTCATATTCTGGGTAGCAGAAAATACGGCCAACCAATTTTGATCAAGCAAGTATGTTTGATCTAAATCTATCCAGCCGCTATCAAACTGGGGCGAGGAAAAACAAACTATGGCACCGCTTACGCGTTCTGGTTCGCTTTCTGTCACTGGGTTGTTGGTTTTGGCTTTGCTCAGCAGTTGTGCCACCTTACCTCGTAGCGCACCGCCCGATAGTGAGGGCCTGAACCTGCAAGTTGAAGGGATGCCCGCCGACATTCGTTCTGTGGGATTGGGACCGAGCGAAGCGCTACAAAATGATTTCTCCGAAGCTCTTGTTGTAGGCGGTACAGAAGCGCAGTGCGATTCTCGCAATGGCCAACCTATTCTTTGTGTGTTGGTGCTATCGGGTGGTGGTGGCCTGGGGGCCTATGGTGCCGGTGTATTGAATGGCTGGTCCGAGGCAGGTACCCGGCCGAACTTCAAGATTGTCACCGGAGTCAGTACCGGGGCGTTGCTTGCTCCCTTTGCCTTCCTGGGTGAAGAGTGGGACGCCAAACTTGCTGATGCGTTTCTGTCCATAGAGAGTGATGCTGACATACTTCGCCGTCGTGGATTGTTTGGCGTATTACGCAATGACGCCGCGGCCGATACCACACCGTTGGCTGAACACATCGCCAAGTTCATAGACGCTGATGTCGTCGAAGCAATCGCAGCGGAGTACAACAAAGGCCGCAGGCTCTATATTGGTACGACGAACATGGATACTCAGACATTCATCGTCTGGAACCTTGGGCGTATCGCGTCTGTAGGTGGGCCCAGAGCTCTGGAGCTGATGCGTCAATTACTTCTGGCCTCTGCCTCTGTACCCATAGCGATGCCGCCGGTAATGCTGTCGGTCACGTCGGGTGAAGAGCGTTTTGATGAAATGCACGCTGACGGGGGAATTCAGGCTCAGTTCTTCGTGCCCTTAGTCGCGATCGATTTGCCGAAAGCCATTCAACAGGCAAATGAGTCAGGGTTTCCGTATCAGCCCTCGCCACGAATGTTCATCATCAGAAATTCCAAATTCAAGCCCGTCAAAGAAAATGTCGATCGAAATTTGGTTAAGGTGGCAACCCGCGCTATTGAATCAATGGTTCAGTCAATGGGGCGTTCGGATCTGAATCAAATCTATGCCATTACTCAAGCCCACGGCACAGACTTCCATTACACAGAGGTCCCAGAGGATTTTATCTGGCAGGCACCGGCAAAATTTGACGGTGGCGAAATGCAGCGGCTTTATGACGTCGGTTTTCAACGGGCGCTGGGTAATGATTTGTGGTCTACCGAGCCTCCAGGATTGTTTGCAAGAAATATCAAACGATGAAGCTAGATGAAGCTAAAAGCTAGTAGAAGCTGACAAAGGCTAATAGCAGTTTTAGTCGCAGTTTTGTCAGATTACCAAAAACGTTTTCCTTTAAGAAGGTTGAATAGACATGATTCGATCCAGATGTGTACTCGCATGGGGTTTGTTGGTCGTTGGACTTGGTGGCGCAATGGGCTGTGCAAGCCAAAGTGGACACCATGTACATGAAGGCAATGTCGAAAGTTTAGAAGCAAGCGCGAGGGCCTCGTACTCGGAACTTCTAGAGGGTAATGATGCAGCAAAACTACTGGCTGAGGACGCGGTCGGGGTCTTGGTGTTTCCAAAAATTCTGAAGGCTGGCCTTACTTTTGGTGGCCAGTATGGCGAAGGTGTGCTGCTCCAGGGGGACGAGGCGCTTAGCTATCACAATAGCGTTTCGGCTTCTTTTGGGTTGCAAGCAGGGGTGCAAACCTTTGGCTATGCCCTGATCTTTACCAATGAGAAGGCACTCAGCTACGTGCGTGAGTCTGCGGGCTGGGAGATCGGTCTTGGGCCAAGTCTGGTGATTGCCGATCGTGGCATTGGCAAAAGTCTTACAAGTACAACCGTCCGCGCTGACATATATGCTTTTGTCTTTGACCAGAAAGGGCTGATGGCGGGAAGTGGTCTTCAAGGCACCAAAATTTCTCCAATATTCAGAGAAAAAACTGGCGCGCAGTAGCGCCTGATTTGAATCATAAAGGACGCCTATCGATGTTTGATTGCTGCCCAAGCGCTGCTTTAGCGTTGTTTTGCCTGTTTGCGTTGACTTAGCCGAGTGGCCACAAGATTTTTTGCAATCTGTTTGGCGGCAGTCTTGCTCCTGGGTTGGGGCCTGACAGTGCCAATGGTGCATGCTCAGGAGCAGGCTGGTGAAGAGCAGGCTGGTGAAGAACAGGCTAGTGAGGGGCACGCGGCTAGCAACGAGTTTCAGCATTCGCGCAAGCATCATCTTTCGGTCCTCTTAGCTGATACTCGTCTTCTGGTGCCCGGTGAAGAAGATGAAGACGCGTTCACGATCGGTATTGACTACGAGTACCGACTAAATTATCGATTTGGTGCAGGGGTTGTGGCGGAGTACGCTGTTGATCCACTTGATGCAACAACTTTTCTTGGCGCACTTGATGTGCATCTCTATAAAGGTTTAGTGATGCAATTGGGTGTTGGGGTTGAGTTTATCGAAGGTGATGCCAACGAGCTGGGCCGCATTGGCATGCTCTATGAATTCGAGTTCGGGCACCTCACATTTTCTCCTCAGCTTCATTGGGACGTAACCAGCGCCGAAGATTCTGTTGTATTTGGTTTCGCCATTGGTAGAAATTTTTGAATCCTGTCCGTTGTTAGCAATGTTTAGACAAGGCCTCCTGTGCTCTGTGTATCCCAGGAACAGCGCCCATGAATGAAAACCAGTTTCTACATGCTTTTCGTATTGATGCAGATGGACAAGCACAGGCGCTGGACGCTGATGCAAACCAGTCCTTCGAAGTATCTGATGGGTCTTATATTTGGTTGCACATGCACGCTCCGCATCCAGAATCGGGCGGATTTCTAGAGGATCAAGCCAAGCTTGAACCTATTATCGTTGACGCCATGCTGGCCGAGGAAACACGTCCTCGGGCACTAGTGAAAGATGACGGTATGCTAGTAATACTGCGGGCAATGAACTTTGATCCCGGCGCAGACCCCGAGGATATGATATCGATTCGATTGTGGATCGATGAAAAGAAAGTAATTAGTACGCGGCGGCGTGATATCAGAGCTATTGGAGATATCATTGGCTTTATTGAGCAGGGTGATGCACCACTAAGTCCAAGCGGCTTTTTGATTACAATCACTGATCGCCTGTTTGAGCGAATGGAACCTTTCTTTGCGGATCTGGAAGACCGTATTTCAAGAGCGGAAGAACTGCTGGCTAGCGGTAGAGAAGATGAAATCACTGATGATGCTGCCTTGGTGCGTAAGCGCACAGCAATCTTCATAAGGTATGTTACGCCGCAAAAAGTTCTGCTGGAGACCTTGCTTCGCGCCAAATTCGACTGGTTCAAAGAAGACCATCGGGAACACTTGGTCGAGAGTTTGGATCGTGTGACGCGATATGTTGAAGAGTTGCAGGAGCTGCGCGAGCGATCGCAGATTCTCAATGACGAGTTAAACAACGCGCATAGCAGGCGGTTGAATGACATTACCTACATTTTTTCTGTCGCTGCTACGGTGTTTTTGCCATTGAGCTTTTTGACGGGCCTGATGGGCATCAATGTGGGCGGTATGCCTGGCGTTAACTCGGTGCAGGGCTTCTGGTTTTTCTCTGGACTCTGCGTGGTTCTGGTTGTTGTGCAGGTGTTTGTGTTTAAGAAATGGAAGTGGTTTTAGAGCCGATACCAGGGCTGTGCTGGCATCCTGTCGTGGACTACATTTAGCTTAACTGGTGTTGTATGAATAATCTTCAGGTGGTTTTTCAACCCGACTATATTCGTCGCTCCACTGTGGTTGCGATTGTTGTGGGTACAGCGCTAAATTTGATCAATCAGCCCGAGGCAATTTTTGGCGAGCCTTCTGTCAACTGGTGGAAGGTTGCGTTGACCTATGCAGTCCCCTTTTTTGTTGCAACCTACGGCGCATACAGTGCATTGGTGTTGGCAGAAAAGAAAACCGAAACAAAAGTTGGTTAAAACAGAACCTACAAAGGAGCTACTGTGACTACTATCTGTGAAAAATTGCTGGAAATTCTGGCAGAAGCTGAAGTAAGCGAAATCTTTGGAATCACTGGTGATGCACTAAATTCTCTGGTTGATGCGATACGACAAGATGACAAGTTTCGCTGGATAAGTGTTAAACATGAAGAAAGCGGAGCATTTGCAGCTGCCGCTCAGGCAAAATTCACCGGTCGCCTGGCGGTGTGTGCAGGGACCGTTGGGCCAGGTGCGTTGCACCTTTTGAACGGACTATATGATGCCAAGCGCGATCGCGCTCCAGTATTGGCTATCACCGGGCAGGTCCCAGAATCAGAGTATGGTTCTGGTTTCTTCCAGGAAGTTGATTTGGAGCGGGTGTTTGGTGATGTCGCTGTTTTCAATCAGACCGTGCGTTCTGCTGATCAGTTTGAACGACTCGCGCGTGCTGCCGTGCAAACCGCGATAGAAGAAAATGGTGTGGCCCATTTGTCCATTCCAGTGGATTTGATATCCCAGCGGCTGCCGGGTTCAAGTATGCGCGGAATGCTGGTGCCTCCTCGGGGAGCCGTCGTTCCGGATCAGGCGGCTGTCGATTCGGCGCTGCGGGCCATCAACGTAGCCAAGCAGCCGGTCGTGCTGGCTGGTGATGGTTCAAGAGGGGCTGCTGCGGAACTTTTAGAGTTTGCAGAAAAGCTTCAGGCTCCGATAGTGCACTCACTCAAAGGGTCAGACGTTGTTGCCTACGAGCACCCACTATGGGTTGGTGGCATCGGCCATCTGGGAACGCCACAAGGATTGGCAGCACTTGATGGGTGTGATCTGCTTGTGATGGCGGGATCAGATTTCCCATATCGCGCATTTCTCCCCAGCGGTGTGAATGTTGTTCAGATCGATGAGATTTCTTCTCATATTGGCAGGCGCTGCCAGGTGACTCATCCTATTGTTGGGAGCGTTAAGCCAACACTTGAGTTGCTCAATGCAAAATTGCGTTCTACTGAGCCCTCGCCCTGGCTTGCAAAGATTCAGCAGAAAAGAGAGCGTTGGGATCGACGGATGGACAAGAAGGCCGACCTCGATAGAGATGTAGATATTTTGCACCCGCAATCTGTTGTGCGTTCTATTTCCGATACTGCTCCCGATGATGCGATTTATGTGGTCGATGTTGGCACCGCCACAGTTTGGGCCGGACGTCATTTGCGCTTCCGCGCCGAACAGCGAATGTTTGGCTCCTTTACTCACGGCTCGCTTGGTGTGGGCTTGCCGGGAGCTATAGGTATTCAGTCTGCTGCGCCTGATCGACAGGTGATTGCGATATGCGGTGACGGTGCGTTTGCTCAACTCATGGCAGACTTTGTTACGGCTGTGCACTACAAACTGCCAATCATTGTTGTTGTGCTTAACAACCGGAAATTTGGCTTTGTGGAGCTCGAAATGCAGGCGCACGGTTATGTTCGCTATGCCACAGAAATTGCCAACCCAGACTTTGTTATGTTTGCCGAGTCTTGTGGCGGGGTTGGTATTTCCGTCAAAAAACCAAGCGAGCTGCTCCCCGCGCTAGAGCAAGCCTATGCTGAATCTAAACCCGTGATACTGGATGCGCACGTCAATCCTGATGAACTGTTTGCACCGGCGAAGATCGAAGCATCTGCAGCCTGGGGTTATGCACTGGGCAAGGCAAAAGAACTACTTATTGCCCATGATGAATCAGTAGACTAGCCAGTCAATAGAGTTTCCTAAGGAAGAACCAATGGAACAATTAAGTGTTCTCAGTCCATTTGATGGTGAGGTTGTCGGGCATCTGCCACAAGATGATATGGCCTCTTTGGAGGCGAAGCTCGAAGCCGGCTATCGAATTGCTCGTGATGTTCAGCAAAGAATGCCCCTTCCCGAACGCATAAGGGTATTAGACGCGGTTGCCGGGCTTATGCGTGGGCGTCGAGAAGAACTGGGGCTCCTGATAGCCAGGGAAGGTGGCAAACCGCTGACTGATGCGTTGATAGAGGTGGATCGAGCCATCGATGGTGTAGGTCTGTGCGTTGAACATATCAGGAGTGATGTAGGGTCGCGCATACCCATAGGCTCAAACACAATGAGCGCCGGGCGAGTGGCTTTTACGCAGAAAGAGCCTATAGGATTGGTGGCTGCGGTCAGTGCGTTCAATCATCCTCTCAACCTGATTGTTCATCAGGTCGCCCCGGCGGTAGCCAGTGGCTGCCCCGTTATTGTTAAGCCTGCTCCCGATACAGCACTGAGCTGTGCCGCGTTTGTTGACATGCTGCATGAAGCAGGGTTGCCAAAGAGTCGAGGCCAGATTTTGGTTACCGAAGCACTTGATGTTGCCGAGGCGCTAGTTACCGATAGCCGACTCGCGTTCTTTAGTTTCATTGGTAGTGCCAATGTCGGCTGGATGTTGAAGAACAAACTCGCTCCCGGTGTGAGATGTGCGTTAGAGCATGGCGGAGCAGCTCCGGCAATAGTCTGTGATGATGCTGATCTCGACAAGGCGATCCCAGCTCTTGTTAAAGGTGGTTTCTACCATGCGGGTCAAGTCTGTGTTTCTGTTCAGCGTATTTTTGTGGCAAACGACTTGCTCGACGACTTTGTTGAGCGACTTACCGCTCTGGTAGGAACCTTGAAGGTTGGTGATCCGACGTTGGCAGATACCGATGTTGGACCCTTGATACGTACTAATGAGGTGACGCGCGTTAGTGAGTGGGTAGAGCTAGCAAAACAAGATGGTGCGGTATGTGCCATTGGTGGCCACGCGATAAGTGAGCGCCTGTATGCACCTACGATACTGGTAAATCCTCCCGCAGATGCGCTTGTGTCGACAAAAGAGATCTTTGGACCTGTTGTTTGTGTTTACGGATACCTTGAGGTAGAGGAAGCGCTGTCGATAGCGAATAGCCTGCCGGTTGCCTTTCAAGCTGCTGTATTTACAGAGAGCATCGACGTTGGTTTAGCCATGGCAAGTAAACTGGATGCATCTGCCGTCATGATAAATGATCACACCGCCTTTCGTGATGATGTGATGCCCTTTGCCGGGCTGCGTCAGTCCGGCCTTGGCGTTGGCGGTATTCCGCATACCATCGAAGACATGCAGATCGACAAGATGACCGTGATCAAGTCAGACGCCATCACCTAACTTAGCCAGGTTTTGTGCCAGGAAATCTACCGAAGCCGCTATTTCAAATTGAGGAACAGCGGCGTGTGCGCCTGGATTGGCATGAAGAGTTTTTCGTTTTGAACCCAGCGAACCAAATAGTTCGAGACAGGCGCCTCTGGGAACCACCTCGTCATCCCACTGAATCAGAAACCGGATAGGAATTGAGAGCTTGGGAGCTGCTGCTTTGAGTTCTTCTCCGTTGGGCCCCCAGGCACCCATCAAACCCAGTAAAGCTACCTTTATCCGTTGTTCTTGTACGCAGACCGGAAGCCCCATCATTGTGCCCATAGATAAACCCCACCATCCTGTGGGTAGAGCGCCCTGTTCGGTCTCAACGAAGTTAAGAGCAGCGTGCCAATCAGCCAACATGCCCTCGTGTCCGCCGCCTTCGTTCCACAGCTGGGAGAAATTGGTTGCTGTGAACTTTGCTTTCGCTCTGTCCCCGTGGCCTGGGCCATCTATTGCGAATGACGCGATGCCTTTTGCCGCCAACTGTTGTGCCACGCCCAGGATATAGTCTACTTTTTTGTGCCGAGTACCACCGTGTCCGAGCAAGACGAGTGCTGCTGGTTTGGCACCCTTTGGTGCCCAATACACTCCAGGTACAGGTCCGTGATTTCCCGACAATTCGAAACAGCGTTCGGTTAATCCAGACTGTATGCGTGCATCTTCGGTCCAACTCATTCTATGTCCCTTCTCTGACTATTCTCTAACTTGAAGGGTAGATGGTACTTAGTCTTGAGCCATTTGGCAGGGCGCTAGGAGAGCAGATCGGCCTGGTATGCCAGAAGTATGACGATTACGAGAAGCTGCAGCAGGGTAAGCCCTTGCCAGAATTTCAAAGGATTACGTTCGAGCAGGGGTCTCGATTCTCGCGGTTTGAAATCTGAGGCTGGCGAACGGAGATCGGCCAAAAATTCTGAGAGAGCGTCGTAGCGTCGATGTGGGTCGCGATGACAGGCTCTTGCAAGCGCGTGGTCCATCCAGGCGGGTACCTTGCTTTCACCCTGGTCTGATGCTCTATAGCGCAGTCTGCGCTGGTCGGTTCGATTACGAATTCGCGCCACCTGCGCTCCATAAGGTAACTCTCGCGTAAGCAATTCATAGATGATCACGCCGAGGGAGAACTGGTCAGATCGCCAACTGACTCGATCTCCCGACAGATACTCTGGTGCCGTGTACTGGAATGTTCCGGGTAGTGCACCCATCGCCCCTGACGTGGCCTGTTCGACTCCGGCCACTGCAACTGAACCCAGATCGATGATCACCGCGGTACCGTTTTCATCAAGCATGATGTTCTCTGGACGTAAATCCTGGTGAATCATTTCCTGGCGGTGTAGTGCGCGTAGCCCAAGCACAACCTGTTCTGCGATGGTTCTTACTTCGTCCAGTGATGGCGTCGGATTGTCGTTCATCCATTGGCGAAGGGTACATCCCTCGATCCATTGGGTAGCGACAAAACCTTTGCTGCGAGGTGCAGTAGACGCCGCAGCCTTAACTATGTGCGGTGAATTTACCCGACGTGCTATCCATTCCTCAAACAGGAAACGCTGTAGAGCCTCCGGGTTTTCACTGGTCTCGGTTCCCGGCACCTTGAGTGCGCACCGCCGGTCGGAAGAATCTGTCGCGAGGGTCAGTTGGCTCCGGCTTGTATGCTGGATTTCGCGGATAACCCTGAATCCATCGAGTTCTTGGTTCGGTGCCAGTGGTTGTGATGCAGGTAAAGGGGAGTCGACGATCTGTCGAAAGTAGTTTGCATCAGGCAGATCTTCGATCCGCACTATCTGCACCGTCAGATTGTCTTTGCTCCCTCGATGGCGGGCTTCTTTTACGATTTCTTCTGCTGCAAGGTCGAGATCTGCGTTAACTGTGATTGCGTGATGAGCAATCTCCGCATTCGTAAACTCATGCACACCGTCGGTGGTCAGCAGGAACACATCGCCTTTTTCTAGTGCGAAGGAGTGATAGTCGATATCTATTCGGTGCTGTGCACCCAGTGCACGTCCCAGATAGTGTTCGTCTTCGGATACGACGGTGGTGTGGTCCTGAGTCAAAGGCTCGATTGTGTTTTTGCGTAACCGGGAGACCCGACTATCTCCGATGTGGAATATATGAGCTGCTCCAGCTTTCAGTATTAGCGTGGAAAGCGTACAGACCATTCCATGATTCATATCGCTTGTGCGCTGTGCTCGATTTTGTGCGAACAGCCAGCTATTGGTCGCTTCTATAACCCGCGCAGCGGAGGATTTTACGGTCCATGCCTGGGGTGTGGAGTAGTAGTCTGTCACCAGTGCTTTCACAGCCGTTTCCGCTGCGATCTGGCTTATCTGGCTGGAACTGATGCCATCGGCAACGGCAAACACCGCGCCTTTCATTATAGCGTCACTCTGTATACCCGATTCCGGGCCAGGCACTCTTGCAGCCATTGAGTCCTGATTTAGTGGCTTTGCCCCAGCGCTTGAGAACTGGCCCACCGAGAGTATCAGGCCATCTGTCTTTTTACGTTGGTTCGCCTGCTTGGGTGCGTTCAGTGAGCATTCTCCAGCCGCTAGATGGCTCTACCAGGCGTTATAACCCAGATATTTGCCCGACATCTCCACTTTTACCCGGTCGCCATTGGGATGAGGTACGCGTTGAATCGACATGTCGAAGTCTATTGCGGACATTATACCGTCGCCAAATTCTTCGTGTATCAGTGCTTTGATTGTGGGTCCGTAGACACCCACAATTTCGTACAGGCGATAGATACAAGGGTCGGTTGGAACCGTTTGCTCCCATACCTTGGTTGGTGACTCCATGAGTACGCTGATGGTTTCGTCCGGTAAACCCAGATATTGCGCAATCGCTTTTGCCTTGTCTTCCGGCATCGCTTGCATTCCCATGGCTGCGGAATGCGTCCAGACTGGAGACATGGATATCGCCGCTGCAATAGCTTCCCAGGTGATACCCTTGTTTTTTTTGCGGGCGATGATCATGGCGGTGACATCTTCTTTTTCCAGAGAAGCTGTGATTATTTCTGCTTGCATTGATGTTCCTTAACTTGTTTTAAACGGACTGGGGAGTGGCTGCGTTGGCATCCGGTATGACCTCTTCGCGACGACTGGGTGAGGTTTTGTAGTGCGTTGAATAGATCATTGCTCCTACGAAGGTCAGACCGCCAACGAGATTTCCGATCACTGTCGGTAGTTCGTTCCAGAAAATGTAATCTCCAAGAGTGAAGTCACCGCCCATTAGGAGGCCAGAAGGGAACAGAAACATGTTAACAATTGAATGCTCGAAGCCGAGATAGAAGAAAATCAGAATGGGCATCCACATAGCCATGATCTTGCCAGATACCGAGGTTGACATCATTGCGGCTACTACCCCAGTTGACACCATCCAGTTGCACATCACGGCTCTAACAAAAAGTGTGAGCATGCCGGCTGCACCTGCGTCTGCGTAACCAACGGTTCTACTTTCTCCTATTGTGCCGAGTTTTTGCCCCACAGCGTTTGGCGCTTCGCTAAAGCCAGTGGTGAATATAATGGCCATAAATATGGCTACGGTGAAGGCACCGCCGAAGTTGCCAACAAATACGAGACCCCAGTTGCGCAGCATGCCTCCGAGTGTCACGCCCGGTCGTTTATCAAGAAGGGCCAAGGGGCAGAGTGTGAATACTCCGGTGAGCAGATCAAACCCCAGTAGATAGAGCGTACAAAAACCAACCGGGAACAGTAGGGCGCCGATTAGGAAATTCCCTGTGTTTACGGTAATGGTCACTGCAAATGCCGCAGCCAAGGCCAATATGGCACCTGCCATATAAGCGCGAATCAAAGTGTCTTTAGTCGACATGAATATTTTGGCTTCGCCTGCATCAACCATTTTGGTTGCGAATTGAGCCGGTTCTATATAGGACATGAAGTTCCTCCTGGTGTTTCCTTCAGCTTGTCGGTAGTCAAGTTTGCAGTTTCTGTGCCACATGAGTGGAATCGACGGAAATGAGCCAGGCAGCCTTTACTCTGTTGGTTTTTCAGGACCGATAGGGCAAAGGGAATGGCATATGCACGCTCTTCGAGCGTTAGCAGCTAGCAGTTCTGTAGTGTTGCACCGCCAGGTTGCATCCTGATTTCACGCGTAGTGGTTTTCTGGACGCAGCGCAGTTGGCGCAGTATTTGCTATCAGTTGCCTACAAAGGGTAAGTACGAAGTGCTATCCAATTCTCTTGTATCTCCAACGGAACCGAAGCTGTATGACCTTTCAACAACCAAGACTCTATCCACAAACTTTCTTAGCCAGTTCTGCGAAGCCGCAATCTCACAGCTGGGGCATTGTGCCGGCGCTAGTGGTGGGATTGCTCTGTGGTCCATCAGTAGCCGTTGCGGAAGATGCCTTTACCGCAGCTATCAAGGCGGGCAAACCGCTGTTGCGAATGCATGCCAGGGCAGAATTTGTTGACGACGAGGCAAATACACTTGGTGATGCCAGTGCGCTGACATTGCGCACCTACTTTGGCTACGAAACAGGAGAGTTGGCGAACTTCTCAGTGCGTGTAGCTGCAGAGAACGTTCTTCATCTTGTTGATGACTTTAATGTGCCAGGAGAATCATCCAACGGGTTTGATGTGGTTGCTGATCCACAAGGCACCGAACTGGAGGAAGCATTCATACGTTACACGGGAATTAGCGACACGCGTATAACCCTTGGCCGCCAGTACCTGACGTTCCGGGCACCACCTCTGCACCGGTTTATCGGTACAGTACCCTGGCGTCAAAACTGGCAGTCTATGGACGCGTTGCGCGTAGAGAACAGTTCAATTGAAGGACTGCGTATCAACTACGCTTATGTGAAAGAAGTGAACAGAATCTTTGGTAATGATAATCCAAATAGTGCTCTCGCCAGTTCTCCAATGGATTCTCATCTATTGAACCTGTCTTATTCTGGATTACCGATTGGTTCGTTGGAGGGTTTCTACTATCGGCTGGACTACGACAACGATTCACTTGCTGCGCCGTTCTCTGATCGGGAAACCTACGGCATTAAACTTCAGGGCTCTCAATCTCTAACGGACAGGATGAATCTGACCTATCTTGGGGAGTTTTCGCATCAGAGAGCAATTGAAGACAACCAGACTGATTTTGACTCTGCAAATCAATATCGCTTGGAGCTTGGGTTGACTCAGAGCTTCGCTGATAGTGCGGTTAAAAGTCTTGCTGTGAAAGCTGGTTATGAGGTGCTTGAAAGCGATGAAGGCATCAGTTTTTCTACGCCACTCGCGACAGTGCACGCCTTCCAGGGGTGGGCCGACAGGTTCATCGGTTTTCCAGGCGATGGAGTTAAAGACGCTTATCTTCTGGCAGGCTTCAAATTTGCAAAGGACATCTCATTGACTACGGTTTTTCACGATTTCGAGGCGGAATCCGGAGGAGCTGACTATGGGCAGGAGGTAGATGTCCAGTTGTCGAAGAAATTCGGAAAGGTAACGCTCTCTCTAAAGCATGCCAGCTATTTTGGGGATGAAGATCCCGCGGCTGGTGCAATTGGGGCGGACAAGAGCGTGAGCTGGATATTCTTCAACTATGCTCTCTAACGCGTTTTCTGACTGCTGGACAAGCGATTTTCGGCAATTAGATTTGCGCGCCTCAATTCTTCTGGGCAAAGTTAGGTTTGGCTGCTAAGTGGAAGGATTCGCTTTGAACTCAAAATCTCCTCAGCCCAGGGTAGCACTGGGTGCCGGCCAGTTTGTTGGTGAGCTAGAGGGTAAAATTGCTGATGCCGCACGCAACAAGACCATGGTCGAGTATTGTGAGTGGGCGCTGGCCAGTCTGAGAAAGGCTGTGTCTTTTGAAAGGGCGCTTTGGGTGCTTGGCACGAGCGAAGGCGATTTTGAAGTGGTGGCTTCCCAGAGGATCGACGCTGACAAGGCGCTGAGAGGTTACGCTGGACTAAACCCGATCGATCCGGTCTTTGCGCATTTTAAAAATTCACCAGACACAGTTCTGTGTATTGACACTGGCCAACTCAAGGATGACCAGAAGGCTCTGCGGGTTTGGGCTGAGGAGTTGTCTCTTCCAGTGGTGATGTCGTTGGGAACCCTGCATCCTGAATCGGGAGTGATTCAGGGAATCAATGTGTATCGTTCGTTGGGTTGTCCGGGCTTCTCGGCCGTGGAAGCAGAGCGATACAAACCTCTGGTGCAGGCCTTGCTGCAAGGCTTGCGTAAAGTTCGCACAGAACGCATACGCAAAGAACTTTTTGAAAACTGGACGCAACGAAATTATTTAGCGACTGTTACCGAGGCCGGCGCTATATTCGATATTGAAGATGGCTTCCTGCAAGGACTCAGACTGAATTTTCCGAACTGGAATGGACCGTTGGTGCCAAAACAGATTCAAGACTATCTGAAAGCGCCATCAGCAAGCTGGTCATTTCGGCAGAAACAGGTACAAATCAGCTGCCAACCTGCCAGAGGCCTTAGCTTGTTGGTTATGACTGACCTGGGTGTACTTGGTCAATTAACGGACAAGCAATATCAGGTTGCGTCTATGTACGCCAAAGGGGATGCGACCAAGGTGATTGCGCGGAAGCTATGTAATCAGGCTTCCACGATTGAAAATCACCGAAAGAGTATTTATGCAAAACTGAATATTTCTTCCAACAACGAACTGACTCGGCTGTTCACCTTGCTCGATAGGTTTGCCTGACTAGCTAACTAAAGCGTTCCGGGCCGTGCCATTGTGCTGACGTATACCGATCACCGTGACACCAGCCCACTGGCAGGATTGTTTCAATGCGCGCCAGATCTTCTGCAGACAGGCTAACATTTACGCCTGCAACCAACTCGTCGAGATGTTCAACAGATCGAGTGCCTGGAATTGGGATGACATGTTTGCCTTGCGCCAGGAGCCAGGCGATCGCCAAACCGCCTGTTGGTATGCCCATCTCACTAGCCAGGGTTCGAAATCGGTCAACAAAAACCAGGTTGCGTCTGAGTGTGTCTTGCTGAAAGCGGGGGTTTGCTTTCAGGAAAGCTAATTTTTGACACGCAGCATAGTTGAGGGGGTGATCGGTAAGCAAAGACCGCCCAACTGGACTAAACGCTACCAGACTGGCGTTGAGATCTGCGGTTCTCTGGATCAACCCGAGTTCTGGAGCACGGGTAGAGAGCGAATATTCCGATTGCACGGCACCAATGGGCAATATCTCCTGAGCGATGCTTAGTGATGCTGGGGCGATTTCAGAAAAGCCGACTTGTCGTGCCTTACCAGAGCGTACAATGCTTGCAAGTGATTCAGCGACCTCTTCTATAGGAACCGTTGAGTCACGTCGATGCACATAGAACAGCTCGACCTGCTCGACGCCGAGTCTCTTTAGAGATTTCTCCAACTGTTCTTCCAAATGTGCTCGGCTGTTGTCAAAGTATCTGGTGCCGTCGGGCTTTGCTGCGATCGCGGCTTTTGTGGCTATCACAAAAAAGTCTTGTGCTTGTTTACCTTGCTTTGCAAGAAAGGCGCCGATTCGTTGCTCTGACTTCCCCAGGCCATAGACGTTTGAAGTGTCGATGTGGGTAATCCCCAGATCGAGGCAGCGCGAGAGAACCTTTTGTGATTGCTGGTCATCGGTTGGACCGTAGAAGTCGCTGAGTGACATGGCGCCGTAGCCAATGGCTGAGATAGGCGTGCCGAGTTGACCGAGTGTCCGTTGTTGCATGACCGATTGCCCCTTCACTATCGATATTCATCGTTAAAGGAGATCATCGCATGTCCTGGTCGCGACTTCGATGTTGGGGCCTTAGGGTAGACATCGCCGTCTACCCTAATCTGGTCTTTAGAACTCCTCCCAAAGTTCTTCGCTTGAAGAAGCCCGCTGTACAGGGGCCGCAGCGGTTTCGGCAGGCGGCGGTGAGGGAGGAACGTTCGCTTTAGCCGGTTGGCGAGGCGGAGCGCTGTTGATTGCTGATTTTCTAGGTGCTTTCGAAATCGGCTCTGCTGAAACGTTTGGTTCCTGGAAGATTGCGTCTTCTACGCAAAAGATACTGATTTGCGAATTGAGCTGAGTCGCCTGATCGCTCATCGTCTTGCTGGTGGCAGCAGCTTGCTCTACAAGTGCTGCGTTTTGCTGGGTCACTCCATCCATGTGAATCAACGCCTGGTTTATCTGATCGATGCCCACGGACTGTTCTTCACTGGCCTGACTGATCTCACTAACCAACTCGGCCAGCTTGCCTACAGATTCCACAATCATGTCGAGCTCTTCGCCAGATTCCTGTACCAGGGTTGTACCGTTCCTCACCTTGTCAACACTGTCTTCGATGAGTTCCTTGATTTCCTTGGCTGCCGAGGCGCTTCTTCCGGCAAGCTCACGCACTTCGCTTGCGACTACGGCGAAGCCTCTACCTTGTTCTCCAGCCCGAGCTGCTTCTACAGCTGCATTCAATGCCAGCAGGTTGGTTTGAAAAGCAATCTCATCGATAACGCCAATAATGTCTGCAATCTTCTCACTCGCAACACTGATATCCTGCATTGCGGATACCGCTTTTTCAGAGATTTCGCCACTTGACTGAGCTCGTTCCTGCGTGGAACTCGCTAGTTCGTTCGCCGAGCGTGCGTTTTCAGCATTTTGGCGGACGGTACTGGTTAACTCTTCGGTGCTAGATGCAGTTTCCTCAAGGTTGGCCGCCTGTTGTTCGGTTCGTTCGCTTAAGCCCAGATTGCCGTCAGAGAGTTCGCGGCTGCCCACCTGAACTTCCTGCGCAATGCCGTTGACGCCAGACAGCACCGTTCGCAGCTCAGTTCGCATATTCAGGAGAGCGGCGAAAGCGCCAACCCTTTTGTCATCGCCGGGAGATGGTGAAAGGTCACCGGCTCCAGTTCGCTGGGCCAGAGTGAGAATTTCCTGGGGATCACCACCAAGACTTTTGTGAATACGATTGCCAAGATAAACGGAAAAGATAAGTACAAAAGCAGAGGCGACGCCTAGCGAAATCAGCATTAACAGATTCAGTCGATCCAGCGAGGCGAGTGCTTCCTCGGTAGTTATACGGGCGACGATCGCCCAATCCACATCTTGTATTCCCAGGGGAGAGAATGAAACGAGAAACTCCTGCCCATCCATCTCAATAATTTCACTGCCAGCCTCGCCACTGACAGCCCGTTGTACGACGGAGTGGTTGAGTTTAGCGTTCAGCAAACTGCCATCACCGCCGAATCTGGCCTGGTTTCGATACAGACCATCTGCGCCTACAATCTGCGCGTCTCCAGTATCACCCAGTCCGGCCTCGTCGAGCATAATCTCATTGATGCGGTCGACTGGCATTTGGAAAACCACTGATCCAGCCAGTTCCCCATCCACAAAGATGGGCGTACTAATAAAGGCGGCTGCGGCATCGTAAGAAGGAGCGTAAAAGTCAAAGTCTGAGATAACAGTTTCGCCGGGGCCGTTCCCAAAAGATGAGCGCACGAGTTCGGCGAAGTTTGTGTTTCTGTAGGGACCATTAAGCAAGCTGGTCCCGTAGTCCAGTTCTTTGAATACAGAGTATACGATCTGGCCGTTTTCGGGCTCTACAAGAAAGATATCGTAGTAGTCAAAACGCTGCAAAATGTCACGGAAGATAGGATGAAAACGTTCGTGAACATCGTCGTATTCAGTATCACCTTCACTCCGATTTAGTTTCTCTTTCTCCCCGAGTGGGTAGGAGCTTTCGGAGATGTAGAGAGATTGGGCGATCTTTGCGATGTCGTTCACAGGAAGTAGTGACCGCGCGTCGACCGAATTGCCGGTTCTGTTCTTGTATTCTGTTGCAAAGTTCGAGGTGTAGTAGCTCTGCAGGCGATCTTTAGAACGACGTAGCTCTGATTCGCTTGCGTCAATATCTGCCGGGATAGACTCAAACGCCTGAGTGAACGCTATCATCGCTTCACCAGTACTCAGATCCCTTGCCACTAAAGCGTTGTGATCGCGCACTAGTTGTAGATAGCTTTCCAGATGCTGTTGGCGGCCGGATCGTGCTGCATCCAGCTTCTCTAGACCGGCGTCATGCAGCGATTTTGTGGAATTGGAGGCGGTGAGAACACTTGTTGCAACAACGGGGAGTATCCCGCAGAGCAGCATTGAAATCACCAATGTGGCTCGTAGAGAAAGCTTATTCATGAATTACTCTCGTTTATCTTCCTAGAAATGGAGTTTTGGACATTGCCAATCTAAGCGTAGCTACTATTCTCAAAATGTCAGGTGGCACAGACTAAAGTCTCTTCAATTTGTGCCGATATGCTGATCACAACAAAGTAGGAGATTCTGGTGAAGGTTATGATTGTGGACGATAGCTCCGCGATGCGAATGCTGGTAAAGCGAACGCTGCGTCAGGCGGGCTTTAAGGGTTTGGACTATTGCGAGGCTGAAGATGGTCAGATCGCGCTGGATTCGGTTCTGGAGGAAAAACCCGCGCTAATTCTATGTGACTGGAACATGCCAAACATGACCGGCATGGAGTTCCTGGTGAAACTCCGGGAAATTGGCAACGACGCCAAGTTTGGATTTGTCACCACTGAATCTACGGCCGAGATGAGAGCCAAGGCCAGAGATGCGGGCGCTTCTTTTCTGATTGCCAAACCGTTTAACGCAGAGTCTTTTGAACGAGCCCTGCGTCCCATAATAGGATAAATCAATGAGTTACAAACTACCGGAAGAAAACGGACTGAAAGAGATGCTGGATATGATCATCGGAGATGATGCAGCACTTACGCCAGCAGATCCCTGTGCTGCTGAAGACCTCAGTTTTTTCGCGCGATATGTAGATCCTGATGGCGCATTGGTCGCGGCCTGTGTTGCTGATTTTCCTTCGGCCGTAGCGCTGGGAGCCTCATTGTCGATGATTGGGGCCGGAGGTATCGATGACATGTTGGCTGACAAAAAGCTCAGCGAAACTGCTAATGACAACTTCTATGAAGTGATGAATATGTTCTCGAGCCTGTTTATGGATGATGCCACGTCGCATCTAAAGCTCACCACCGTAGATGATGCCAGCGAGGCGCTTGGTGAAATCAGTTTGCCCGATTGCGAGCGACGAGATTACTCTGTTGAGGCCGGCCGATATGGCAGCGGCAACGTCGCTTTTGTCATCTGTCAGAGCTAATCACTGGTAACCCTTTTGGTATCTGATGCTGGAATCTGTCTAGCATCATGCTATTTCCTTCTCTATCCTGGCTATTAAGCCCGCCTGATTTCTAAAATAGGCCAATCATCTCTATCGTTTCAGCCTGGGCTTGTTCCAGAAGTGAGTCGTCTTCGGGTTTTTCGAGCCCTGTAATGTCTTTGATGTCGGCGAGCAACTCCGTATGTTGCTCCCAGTCCTCATCGTCGGCATCAGTACCTATATGCTCTATGATGTTTGCCCAGGCGATGAGCGCTACTTCCTGCCTGAACTGCTTGGCCTGGCCAGGACTATGGTGGTATTTGGCTGTTTCGATGATGACTTCAGGCAATCCCCAGTTTGCAAAGAGGATTGCAGCAAACTCGGAATGATTGAAACCCAGAATCTGATTTTCTGCCGCCTGCAGACCCACGTCTTCAGAGTACATTGATAGATCCAGTACACCTTGCATCTCTTCTGTGCACATGCCGATCTCAATGAGGATTCCTAGATCGTGCAAAAGAGCTGAAGTAAAAATACCTCGATCTTGAATTTTTAACTTTCGCGCAGTGTTTCGCGCCAAAATGGCAGTGGTGAGGCTATGGTTCCAAAAACTTGTTGAGCTAAGAAGCTCGGTTTCGATCTTTTTTAGTTGCTTTGAGGCTGCGAGCGCAATTGCAAGATAACCCACTTCTTTAAAGCCCAGCAGGCCGATGGCTCGGTCAAGGCTGGTTGTTTGTTTGCCTCTGGAGTAAATCGGGCTATTGGCCAGTTTTAGTAGTTGCGCTGCAAACGCGGGATCTACTTCGACAGCCCGCAACAGTTCGTTTGCATCGGTATCTGGTAGTTCTGTGAGTTCCTGAACTCGCAGCGCAGAGCTGGGCAGGCGGAGATTTTCGTCTGCACGAATTACTACGCTATCTAGTGATATTTCCAATAGGTTCCTCCATGCGCAGCCAACAATGGCTGCAAATAACAGCTGAGAACAAAACAGCAGGAAATAAAAGATCTACAAAGGTGCAAGTCGGATAGCTACGCTCAATCCCTGGGCTACTCGCATCTAGGTCTAATCCCTTATGACCTAATCGACTTATCTAATTAGAACATTAGCCAAATCTAGAAAAAACTCAATTATCCGACCCATTTGCCGATAAAGAGTACTTCGAACTATGGCTTTTTCTCGAATGGCAACTATTTTAACTGTAGATGACTCTGCTTCGATACGGCGCATGTTAACCATGACGCTCAAAGCGGCAGGGCACGACGTAGAGCAAGCGTGTGATGGTGTTGATGGCATAAACAAGGCAAAGCAAAAGAAATATGACGCTTTACTTGTCGATGTAAACATGCCGAAGATGGATGGAATTACGATGATTCGACAACTGCGGGGCATTATCAACTACGCGCATACCCCCATGTTGATTCTGACTACTGAGGCCTCACCGGAGCGCAAATTGGAAGGGCGTGAAGCAGGTGCAACAGGTTGGATGGTTAAACCGTTCGATCCGGAGACGCTCGTACAGACGCTCAAGCGAGTTATCCCATAGAGCGATTAGGAATCTGTTATGGACGAAATGGATCTGGATGAACTCAAGGCTATGTTCCTTGAAGAAGCGACTGAACACGTAGATACGCTGGAACGTGGGTTACTTGAAATGAGTAACAACGAGCAGTCGCCTGACCTGCTCAACGAGGTGTTCCGCGCAGCCCATTCGATTAAGGGCGGTGGGGCAACTTTTGGTTTTGCTGATCTTGCTGAGCTAACGCACCATATGGAGACGTTGCTCGACGAGATTCGTTCCGGCGCCAAGCCGATACTTGAGTCTGATATTGAGCTACTGCTGCAAGGGCTCGACATGGTCCGGGAGCTTATGGATTCGCTTGGCAACGAGGATCATCCTGATCGCGTCGCCCTGCAAGAAAAACTCCAGAAAGCAGTGAGTGGTGAAGCGACGCCCACAGAAGGTTCAGATGCTGAAGACTCTGAGGAAGAAGAAGTAGGATCGCACAGAGCCTTGGGTGCGGGCTGGGATATTGTGTTCAAACCCAAGCCTGAGCTTTTCCAGCGCGGCAACGATCCGCTGCTGATTATCCGTGAACTCAAAGAATGCGGTGAACTGCAGATTGAGATTGATTCGACCTGGCTGCCGGAATGGGAATTTCTGGATCCGAAAGTCTGTTATATGCCCTGGAAAGTCGCACTGGAAACTCTGTGCGAAGAAGA
>CAZWMD010000023.1:40025-51567 GCA_964634815.1 uncultured Pseudomonadales bacterium
TCTGCGCCTGCTAAAGCGGCTCGTCCAGCGGCCAATGCAGAGGCAAGCTCAATACGGGTTTCTACCGACAAGGTAGATCAGCTCATCAATATCGTTGGGGAGTTGGTTATCACCCAATCCATGTTGAGCAGTTTAACCACCTCGGAAGATGCCACCAGCGAAGAGAAACTTCGTGAACGGCTATCGGAATTGGAGCGTAATACCAGGCAACTGCAAGAAAGTGTTATGCGCGTGCGTATGTTGCCTCTTTCCATGGGCTTTGGTCGCCTGCCTCGCCTCGTCCGCGATCTATCGAAAAAGCTGGATAAGAACATTGAGCTTGTTGTAGAGGGTGCAGAAACTGAAATCGACAAAACTGTGCTTGAACAGATGATGGACCCTCTGGTTCATCTGGTTCGAAATTCTGTTGACCATGGCCTTGAGACGCCTGAGGAGCGAGAAGCTGCTGCCAAACCCGCTACCGGCATATTGAAGTTGTCGGCATATCACAGAAGCGGATCAGTGGTAATCGAGATAACTGACGACGGTCGAGGAATCAACACGGAGAAAGTGCGGGAGAAGGCCATTGAAAGAGGTGTTATTGGCAAGGATGACGTACTCGCCCCAAACGACATCAATCAGCTGATATTTGCCCCTGGATTCTCTACAGCAGAAACCGTGAGCGACGTTTCTGGTCGAGGAGTTGGGATGGATGTTGTGCGCAGGAATATTCTAGATCTCGGTGGCCGAGTCGAGCTGGATTCAGAGCAGGGTGTGGGCACAACCGTCACCATTCGCCTACCCCTAACGTTGGCCATTCTGGATGGCCAGCTTGTTTCATGTGCTGGGGAAGCGTTTGTAGTTCCACTCTCCTGCATTATTGAGACGCTCGAGCTGGGAGACTGCGAGGTGAGTGAGTTGCCGGGTACTGGAAGTGTGTTCAGCTTCCGCGAACGATATCTCCCTTTGGTTGATCTGAGAGAAACTTTCAGCCTTGAAAGTGACGACGACAGTGGCCTAGTAGTGGTGATTGACACCCACGGGCAACTATTTGGCTTGATGATTGATGAAGTCTTGGGTCAGCAGCAGATTGTCATTAAGTCGCTTGAAGATAACTACAAAGCGGTAGCTGGAATTGCCGGAGCAACAATAATGAGCGATGGAAGCGTTGCTTTGATTATTGATCCTCAGGCCCTTTTACCGAAAGTGAAAATTAGTAGAGCTGCGTAGAGGTACGTTTAGAAATGATGCAGGCAGAGAAAGATACATCAGATACCGTTGAATCGGATGAAGCGCTTCAGTTTCTAACTTTTGTGCTGGATTCGGAAGAGTACGCCATCAATATTCTTCAGGTCCAGGAGATTAAGAGTTGGAGCCCCGTCACTTTATTGCCCAAGTCCCCTGATTACCTGTTAGGAGTAATTAATTTGCGGGGATCGATTGTCCCGATAATTAATTTGCGTCAGAGATTTGGATTGCCAGACATTGAGTTCACCAGCAAGACCGCGGTGGTGATTGTGCGTACACAACATCAAGATCAGGAAAAGATCATGGGTCTGGTGGTAGATCGTGTTTCAGAGGTATATCACTTCACCGCAGATCAGATTCAACCAAGCGCAGACATTTCTGGTTCAGTGAGCTCAGTGTATATCGAGGGATTAGCCAAGGCAGAAAATCAGTTAGTCATTCTTTTGAACCTTGGTCGGATCGTAGACAGCGATTTGCTAGACAGTGGAGTGCTTCAGGGCGCTTCTGTATCTGAAGACGATACGTCGACGAACGGAGCAAACTAATGAGTGACGCAACATTGAACCTGCCGCCACAGGTTGGTATCGACGTAGTTGAGGACTTGTATGAAGAGATGAAGACAATTGCTCTTGATGCAGAAAAAGTTGTTATCAACTGCGAAGATATTGATCGAGTCGATTTCTGCGGTATTCAATTGCTGGTTGCCTTTGTCGCTGAGCTGTCGCGAGGGAAGGTAGAGATTTCCTGGATTGGTGTGAATGACGTCTTGGCGAATGCGGTAAGCGAAACAAATTTCCAATCAGAATTGGGCATCTCAGCAGCTTGAATGCAAAACCAAAAAATTTGGTGCTGGATATTCTCCAGAGAATCAGAGAGATACTTGAGCAAGAGGAAGATGCTCACGTACGTCTGGCGGATGCCTTTACTCTGGCACTTGAGGGATCTACCGCGGAAGACGAAAGCCGTGCTAACAGTGAGTTCATTTGCTCGATGCAGTCCTTTGATACAACGAGCCAGAGAATTTCGCATCTCACACAGGTAGTTGAACTCATTGCAGGCTTCGACTTTGATGGCGACGAGCAGCTTGAGAGCAGTCTTGTCGAGCTTCAAAGATCACCTGTTGTCGATGATGCCGACTGGCTGGAAGAAGCTATCAGCAGGAATCGTAAGCAGGAGAAGCCAGGTTGAGCGCGACACCTCAAACAAACCGCGCATCGGGCTATCCCCAAGCGTTGGGACAGGCTGAGCTGCTTGAGTTTATCGAGTTGGCTGACAAGCTGACCGGAATTCAACTTGACGTCAGTAAGGAAAGCTTGCTGTTTACTCGCCTGTCGAGACGCCTTCGGGCATTGAAGATGCCGACGTTTGACTTGTATCTGGCGTTGCTCAAATCGGGTGATCCTGCTGAAGTAGAAGAGTTTGTGAATGTGGTTACCACCAATCTCACCTACTTCTTTCGTGAACCCCATCATTTCAAGACTTTGGCTGATTCGGTATTGCCTGATTTGCAGGGGTCCAAAAGTCGACATGGCGTTCTGCGAATTTGGAGTTCAGCCTGTTCTTCGGGTGAAGAACCTTACTCAATTGCCATGACACTGGCTGAGAGTGGTTTGGCTGCCGGATCTGACTATCGGATCTTGTGCACAGATTTAAACACAGAGATGGTCGAGCTTACCCGGCGCGGTGATTTTTTGGCCAAAGATGCCCGGGGCCTGGATGAGGCGCGTAAGAGTCGATTTTTTGCCGAAGACACAGGAGGAGTTCTCAAGGTCAATCAGGAACTGCGTGATGCAATGATCTGTAAATCACTCAATTTGTTTAACGACTGGCCCATTCGTTCTGGAGTAGACATTATCTTTTGCAGAAATGTACTGATTTACTTCAACGCTCAGCAGCATACTGAAATTGTTCTGAAATTTGCAAAAGTACAGGCCGCAGGCGCTTATCTGTTTTTGGGGCATTCTGAAACAGTACATCACGTTGGGCAATATTATGAGCGTGTTGGCAACACAGTATTCAAGCGCACCGCTAGGCAGGTTGATTAGGTGACGGAGTTTGGTGATGCAGTTGTAGTTACGGGCTCCTCGGGTCAGCAGTTTGCGAAAGTTAACCCGGGGCAGTTCTTTGTAAGTACAAAAGACATCGATATTGTGACCGTTCTGGGCTCCTGTGTTTCTGCCTGTATACGTGACCCAATTATGGGCGTTGGCGGCATTAATCACTTCATGCTGCCATTAGGATGTGAGGATCGTGCAGAGAGTTGGGGCGGTGGCCCGGGCGCAGCGGGTGCTGTGAACCGATTCGGAAATTACGCGATGGAAAGCCTGATTAATTCCGTGATGAAGGCTGGGGGCAACAGGAAACGTTTTGAGATAAAGCTATTTGGTGGCGGTCGAGTATTGGATATCAGCGCTGATGTGGGGAAGACAAATGTCGAGTTTGTTCTGGATTATCTTCAGGCTGAACAGTTAGAGGTGGCTGCGATGGATGTTGGGCAGGAGTATGCCCGAAAACTGATCTATAACCCGATCACTGGCCGAGCCAGAATGAAGAAGCTGCGTGAGATCTACAATGGTCGTGTTGCCCAGACTGAGAAGAGCCTCATGGAAACCGCAGCTGTTCCGCCGCCAGTTGGTAGCGTGGAGTTGTTTTAATGCCTATACGCGTACTGATAGTCGACGACTCCAAAGCAATGTGTAACTTCCTCTCGGGCGTGTTGGCTACTGATCCCGAGATAGAGGTAGTTGGATATGCTCTTGATCCGTACGAGGCGAGATCACTGATTAAGACACTTCGTCCCCATGTGCTCACGCTTGATGTTGAGATGCCCCGTATGGACGGATTGACTTTTTTGAAAAATCTGATGCGCCTGCATCCGATGCCTGTAGTGATGCTGTCCTCTCTCACGTCTGCGGGTGGAGAAGTGACTTTGGAGGCTCTGAGTGCTGGAGCTCTGGATTTCATGGTGAAGCGGCACCCGGGTTCCGGGGCAGAGTACGACGCCTATGTTAAAGAGATTGTCTCCAAAGTTAAGAGCGCGGGACAAACGCAAATTGGACGCACTACGGGCAAGGGAGTAGCCAGGGTGAATTGTCCCGATTATCCCGCATGGAAGAGACAGTTGAAAACGTCTAAACCTGAAAGCGCCAGGCTTAAAAGTGTTATCGCCATAGGAGCGTCAACCGGCGGACCAGAGGCTATCCGGGAGGTTTTGGAGAGTCTGTATATTCCGGATACCTGTTTGCTGTTGAGTCAGCACATGCCGGCACGGTTTATGTCCCAGTTCGCGCGGCGTTTAAGCGGGTTTTCTAAATATCGAGTCGCTGTGGCCCAGGATGAGGAACCCCTCGTCCCGGGGCAGTGCTACGTTGCGCCGGGAGATCGTCATATGCTATTAAACAGGCGAACCGGAGAGTTGTGCATAAAGTTAGATGATGGCCCTCCGCGTTCGGGACACCGGCCATCCGTAGACGCCATGTTTGAATCACTTGCAGAGCAATCCTCGGGTGTTGCTGCAGGCATTCTGTTGACTGGGATGGGAAGGGACGGAGCGGTCGGTATGAAGAAACTGCGTGACAGCAGGGCCTTGACCGTGGCGCAAGATCAGTCGAGCAGCGCGGTATGGGGTATGCCCGGAGCAGCAGTTTCTCTGGATGCGGTAGACGCTTGTTTGTCTCTGCGTGACATCGGGCCAACGATGGAAGCGCTTTTCACGGAAAACTAGCTGTAACCTGCCAATTCTGCCCAACGCGGAAATAAATAGCGGAAATAAATCGCGGGAACAATTCTTTCTTTCGCCAATCAAACCCTCCGGCAGCCTGGAACTCAGAAGATCGGGAAACCAAAGGGGGTGTAGGATGGCAGCACTTGCAGGCAAACAGCGTTCTAGCGGATCGTCGATGTTTGTCAGGATTGGCAAAAAGGTACGACCAGGGGTCAACAGAATTCTCGCAAATCACTCAGCGGTAGGTGACCAGCCGGTGTTTGATTCGCATTTTTTTGCGTTTACCCGGCTACTGGAATCCAAATCGACGATTATCGCGGAAGAAGCAAGGAATGTGCTGGCAGAACGCAACCGCATTCATCCAGTGGCGGAGGTATCGCCGGACCACGAAAGAATTGCCCAGGACAAACGCTGGAAGTCTTTTTTTCTACTGGGTTACGGCTATCGCTTTGATCACAACTGCGCGCTCTGTCCTGAGACCACCAGAGTGCTGGAGCAAATACCGGATCTTAATTCCGGTTTCTTTTCCATTCTACAGGCCGGCGCAAAAATTCCTCCACATCGTGGCGTAACCAAGGCGATTCTAACGTGTCACCTCGGTTTGCAAGTGCCTGAGGATCAACCGAATTGCGCCATGAGAGTAGCTGATCAGGTCTGTCACTGGGACCAAGGTAAATCGCTGGTGTTCGATGACACCTTCGAGCATGAAGTATGGAACCGTACGTCACAAGACCGGGTTATTCTGTTGTTGCAGTTCAAGCGGCCAATGTCTTGGCGTGGTCGATTGGTGGGCGACCTTTTTCTCCAGGGGGTGCGGGCGAGTTCCTTTGTGCAGCAAGGTCGCAGGAACATGGTAACGCTTGATCAGGCCAGAGGTTATGAGGCCTCATCAAGCCGCTGGTTTCAAAATAGAAAGCGTTCTGTTTGAGACGCGGCTTGCGTTAAGGCGTGACCTGATATCAGTTGAGCTTTACATGCGCGCCAGTAAGGCTTCTGCAAACTCTCTGGTGGTGGCGCTGCCGCCCTGATCTGGAGTTAGGTTTGTTCGGTTTGCGTAAACCGCTGCGATTGCTCGCTCTAGCCGTTGCGCGGTGCCTACGTCTCCCAGATACGAGAGCATCAAGGCGGCAGACAAGAGTGTGGCTGTTGGGTTGATAATGCCCTGGCCGGCAATATCAGGCGCTGTACCGTGGGCGGACTCAAAGTAGGCATAGGAGTCGCCAATGCATGCGCTGGGGGCAAGTCCCAGGCCACCAACCAGGCCGGCGGCAGCATCGGACATGATGTCGCCGTACAGATTTGGCATAACCAATACGTCAAATTCTTCCGTGCGACTGATTAGTTTGTGCGCGAGATCGTCGATGATCAAAGTCTCGTGTTCGATATCAGGGTACTCACTCGCGATTTCTTTGCCAATCGACGCAAAAAGCCCATCGGTTTTTGGCAGCATGTTGGTCTTTGCGCCAACGGTTACCTTGCCTCTCTTGCCGTTTCCGGCCTGTGCCGCACGCTCTCTGGCGAGCGTGAACGCGTGACGAATCACCCGTTCTGAACCTGTCCTGGTGATGGCCTTGACCGAGTATTTCCCTTCTCCGAGCTCATGGGCCTTTTGGCCTGCTGTTCGACTGGTTAAATTTAGAGGGGCAAGGTCTTCGATGTCGCCTTCGAGAAACAGATAAGCGTCTTCAAGATTCTCTCGCACGATGACAAAGTCGACGTTTTCCGGATTTGCCAGTGGCGAACTGAAGCCTTTCAGGTAACGGGTAGGTCGTACGTTCGCAAAGGTCTGCTTACCCCAGCGTAAATAAAACAGCGCCTTTGTTGAGGGACCTGAGGTCGCTCCAAATAGGGTAGCATGGGAGTTGTCGATCATTGTTTTGGCAGCGTCCGGAAATAGAGAGCCATGGCTTTCCAGAGCTTCAGTGCCAACAGGTGGGTAAACCCAGTTGATATCCAGGTCGAGCTGTTGCAACAGGTGCATCGACACCTCCATGGCTTCTGCTGCGGCTTCTTCGCCAGGGATCACGGCTACCGTTTTGGTCATATTGTTTCCAGCTGTTCTTTAGTCGGTTCTTTGGTCGGTTCTTGAGTGCCGCGGATTATCGGGGTGTTTCGCCCTCCAGGATAACCCGGTGCATGTGTCGTCTTTTTCCGGCGTAGTCATTTAGTGCGTAGTGGAATAATCGACGATTGTCCCACATTGCCAACGAACCAGACTGCCATTTCAAACGGGTAACAAACTGGGGTTGAGTGCTGTAGTTGTTGATCCATTCCAAGATCATTTTGCTTTCTTGTTTTGTCATTCCCTTAATACAGGCGCAGTGCGCAAGCCCGGCGTAGATTGCCCTTCTACCAGTGTCTGGATGGGTGCGAATTATCGGATGTTCAACCTTCCGCTCTGCAACGCCCTGAGTGTCTCCGTAGTCCATGGGATGATCAGCGCCGGCTTTCTTCGAGTAGGCGCCGCTTGCCCCATGCACCAGCTCCGCGGTGTAGATGCCGGTGAGGTCCAGAAGCAGTGATTGCATGCCGTTGGATAGTGATTCGAACGCGGTAGCGGTATCTGCGAACAGGGTGTCACCGCCCTGATCGGGCACCTCTATCGCCTGGAGTATGGTTACGCCGGGAGGTTTTGGTAGATAGGACGTGTCTGTATGCCATCCGCCACCAAAATTCATTTTGGTTTCGGGTTCTTTGATGATCGGCACTACCTTGTCGTTTTCGGCCAGCGGGGTGACAAAGGGGTAAGAGCCCAATGTGCCAAAGTTCTCGGCAAAGGAGGCTTGCTGAGAAGGTGACAGCATCTGATTGGGAAACCAAAGCAGCCCATGTTCGAGGAACGAAGTGTTGATCTGTTGTCTGATCTCTGCAGACATTGGGATACTCAGATCTACACCAGTGACTCGAGCTCCGACGGGGCCTGGCAGGCGGGCCACCTCAATAACACCTGGTTCAGTTTTGGCTGAAATCGACATGGCTCTTCCTCGCGGTCTGATCAGGGTAACTTAGTATTGCGCGTCCTCTGGGTGAATTGAAGGGTGTTTCGAGGAACAAGGTGGCGCATCGGGCGGGAGTTCGTCTAACAAACAGCGTCAAATTAAGCCCAACGAACCAGAAGCATGCCATAGTGGGCGCTCCAGAGATCGTTCTTATCTGCCTAGTTATCATGCCGGTGCTTGCATTATTCCTTCATTTCATCCGTCGCTCTCCGAGTCTGTCTGCGTGCTATTTGGGGGGCGTTTTGTCGTGGCTCCTGCTGGTTTTGGCAAGCCATCAGGCAGCCAGTGCAGAGCAGCCTGCAGGTGGGACACTGCCTGCGGACACACCAACTACAGGCAGGTGGCATGAACTGAGCTTCTCGGGTCCTGATGATGGCTACCAGTGGCACAGCCTGTTCTATCTTGCAGGTATTGAGCGCCCGCAACTCATTACCCGTCACAAGGGATTTCTGATTCGATGTACTGCGGCGCCGATTCGCAACAATCTGCGTATGACGTTCGCTTTTGGATCTGTATTGCGGACGAATTCTCGAGGAGAAATCAAGGTAGATCTCTCGCTTGACGGTAAACCCAGAGACAAGCTCGAACTGGTAACCCGAAACCATGCCAATGCTGAGTTTATCGAGCTTGGTGCCAAACCGCTGATGGCGCAGCTGCTAGCCGCGAACACAATGCAATTCAGTGCTCGACTTAGTCCCAAGGGTGAGGCACGAGTAGCGTTGCCACTAGCGCCAGGTCGAGGCGAGTTGCAGGCGTTGCTTGAGCGTTGCGGCATTGACCTGGCTGCAGATGTTCAAGCCGAACGCAGTACTTTTGCAGCACGTCGACGCGCTAGCAGATCGCCCGTCCAAAATGCAGAACAACGTACGGACTTGCAGCGTGGCGTATCAGCGTTTCTTGCGGCCAACAACGAGCTTCAGCTCAAGCAAGCCATTGTCGCCTTAGTCAATCTTGATCCCGGGCTCGATGATTTGGTTGAAGCTCTTGGTGCTGAAGACGCACTTTCTGCTGAGGCCAGGGCAGGGCTTCCGAAGGCCGGAGAGCAGGGCGTTTCGGAAAACCAGATTGGTGATCTGCGAATACCCTTTCATGTCAGCGTTCCGGAACGACCGCACTCGGCCAATGGAATGCCCATGGCTATCGTGCTGCATGGTGGCGTACAACGCCGGGCCTGGCGAGGGCGCGAGCGCTGGTGGCAAAACTATCCCTTTAATTCTCTGCTGGAAGATTATCTGGTGGTTTCACCGGCTGCCTGGCGTGACGCTCATTGGTGGGGAGGGGCGCAGAAACAGAATCTGCAAGAACTCATTGCAAAGATGCAGCGCCATTACCCAATCGATTCCACCCGGATATTTTTAATTGGTGTTTCTGATGGGGCTGCTGGTGCACTCTATCAAGCGATGACAAACGCAACGCCACTTGCAGGTGTTGTCAGCCTCATTGGGCATCCTGGCGTGCTCTACGACTCCTCGATTAATCAAGACATCGCACCGCCCCTGGCCAACCTCCGGGCAGTGCCGTTGTTTATGGTGAACGGTGGCGTCGACCAGCGCATGCCAATCGATGATATTAAACCCTGGCACTCGTCGATCCAGGCCTTGGGCGTAGATCTGGAGGCGCAAATTGAACCAGAAATGGCCCACGAGCTCGATTTTGCTCGCGATACGACCCGATCTCTTGAGCATTTCTTGCAGAACACTGCCCGAACGCAGAATGACACTGAGTTGGCGTGGGAGGCAGTCCCAGAACTGCTACCTTCGCGCCATCGCTGGTTTGTGATTGAGGCTCTACAACCTGGTGTGCAATCCGGCTGTGTTCGAGCCCGGGCAACCAAAGACGGAGGGTTCACTCTCGCGACAAATGGGGTTGCCAGACTGCGGGTATTGCAGCCCCATTCTGGCCCACAAATAAAGTATCTGCTTATCAATCCCAAGGCGTTGAACAAATCTAGTCGAAAACCGCTGGCGCTGCAGAGCGAACCCTCGGTTACAACCTTGCTCGATTGGTATGCTCGGGATGGCGATCGATCAAGTTTTGTTGGCTCTGAGCAGGTGCTGGAGATAGCTACAAATACCAAAGGTGTGTGTCAGAGTGACAGAGGACACTCCCTTGTAGCCGCGGCAACTCGACGACAAGCAAGGCAGCGACGACAGGAAACTCTGGTTGACGCTGGCTCAACCAATGCAGGGCAGGGTCCCACTCGGGTTGGGCCGCAGGGCGATAACGTTGGAGAATTGCTTGGGGGCGAAGATCAGGGCAACAGAGGTGGCTCAAGTCGACCTGCAGGCGACCCCACACGAATTGACGATCCCAGGCGTGCGCGACGTGGCGGGATCGGGCCCGGCAACAGATAGAACGCTTTGGCTGAGGTAAACTGCTACATACTCGGTATGTTGTGGGCCGAAACAAGAGTAGAAACAGGGATTGAAATGGGGGTCGGCAAATTGAAACTAGATGTGCTTCTGTGGTTGCTGTTGCTGGCATGGATATTTCCGATCGATGATGCCTGGGCCGCAAGTGGAGATGCGACGCCTGCTTCGGAAAAAGTACCCAGGTATAAGCCTTCCTCACGCTCGCCCGAGCCACTCGATATCCGCACAAACAGCTATGGAGCAACACGAACCGCGCCAGATGCTCTGGGTATTGGCCAGCAGGCGCAAGCCTTCAGGTTGCCTAAATCTGGTGGCGGTGAGTTTGAATTTTCTGCCGGGGGTGGTGACTCTGATCTGGTTATCGTGTTCTATCGAGGGCACTGGTGACCCGCGTGCAATTCGCAGCTCGGTGAGTTGCAAAGTCAGAAAGCGAGATTTGATTCGCGCAATACCTCCATTTTAGGCATTTCTGTGGATGCGCCAGAGCATTCAGAGGCGCTTATCAGGCGTCTTGGTCTGGAGTTCCCGCTTGCAAGCGATCCCGATCAGGCTGTCGTAAAGAGTTTTGGTGTACAAAATCCCGAAACCCAGGAGCTTGCGCTCCATGCAGTTTATATTCTTGATCCAGGTGGTCGAATCTACTATCGAAAAGTAGGGCGAAGACGACCGACATCGGAAGAGCTGCTCGATGCGATTGATGCATTCCATGGCGTCTATCCTGTAAAGGAACAGCGCAAACCTCGTCCGCCGCGCTCAGTTGCCTGGCCGCAAAACAATTTCCAAACGTTACTAGAGATGACCGCTGTGTCTGAACCACCGGCGGCTATCGATCTGAAGGCACTGGAGGCTGTGCTCAAGTTAATGGCTGACGGTAAAACCGATGATTCGTTGATCGCCTTCAAGAGGTTTGCGGGTCAGCATGCAGACAATCGAGGAGATTCTGCACGCGCAGATCTGATGTTGGCCGCAGCCTGGCTTGCTCGTCAGAGATTCATCGAAGGTAAACCGGAAGTACTCCGTGCTGGGCAAGACTTAACCCAAAGATTGCGCCGTGTTGATGAGCTTGAAACCGCACTTGCAAACGCTACCAACCCTGATGAGAGAGACCAACTGCTTCAAACCCTTGGCAAAGCCAGAGGTGGTTTGTCACGTGCAAGAGCTGTAGTAAGAAATGGTCAGGCTGAGTGGAATCTCGATTATGCCCAGGGCATGCTACGTTC
>CAZWMD010000023.1:51667-58572 GCA_964634815.1 uncultured Pseudomonadales bacterium
CCGGGTTCTAACATCAGCCGTTTGTAATCCACTCCGACCAGCTTGTTTTTGACTTCTTTCGGGTGCAATCGAAGCGCAGAACCGTTATCTGTTTCCTCTACGACCATTCGTGCGGGGGTTTGAAAACAATCACTGCCAAAGAGCACGTAGCTTACTGCTTCATGGTTTACGGGGACTGTCAGAGACCAGGTGAAGCGCCGGGCTCGTTCAAGATGTTTTTCAAAATAGCGGGTTAATAGATCAATACGAGCACGGCCGGCTTCTTCGGATTCGGCTTGCCGCATGATTCGCTTCTGAACTTTTGGGTCAAAAATGGATAGCTGGAATTGACGCCATACATCGATATCGAATTGATCCCGTTCCAGTGGCTTTCCATCGTTTGTGATTAGCCAGCTATTTAGTGCGTGTGGCAGCAACTGGTAGGTGCTGGGGAATGTTGCGACGACCTCTGGTGGCACGGTGCCAAGTACAACTTTGTAGCCGCGAACCAGCGTTTGAATAGCGCTTGCGGAGCCAAGACTGGGAGTACCCAGCAATATCGCACGGCGTATACGACTGCTCTGTTGCGCATCCATCGGAAACTCGTTGCCATCTAATACGTCTGTAGTACCAAAGCGCGCGTAGTACCGAGTAACAAGCCCGCCCATACTATGCGCTACCACATCTACCTTGAGCTCCGGATTCTCATGATCTATCCGAATCTGTTCGATAAATGCGTGTAGCTGACGCGCACTTGTTACATTGTCCTGGCGCCAGTCATAGGCAAATACATAGTAATTCGGGGCGATTTGAGAGGGCTTTTCACCGGGCTTCGCCCGAACATACCTGCCAACAGATTCAAGCGTATCGATAATGCGGCCGTAGAAATCCCGTCCTGCCGCGCCGGCGGCGATACCGGTGACTTTGAAACGTGGATCTGGAAGTGGGTGTAGCGAAGTCTCATCGATTGGCAGGGCCAGTTTTGGGTAGTTACCAAAGGCTATTCGACTAATTCTGCTTGGCCAGTATTCGATGCCGTTTTTAGTCTGTTCGAGCCTGCTACCGAGAATACCGTGAATGAGAATGACTGGCGGCTGTTTTTCGTTGACACTCTGCAGGGCGTATAAAGCTCGTAGATCGGGAGTGTCTAAATCCACACAGGCACTCAAAACAAGTGTCATGCATCCGATGATCACTTTTCGGTAGAATTGCTTTAGTCGGAGGGTAGACTTAAAAAGCACTGGTCAGAGCTCGCGAGTCAGATCTACAATTTTTTCCAGCAGTTCAAATCGCTTTGGTCCTATTGGCCCTGCGCTGTCGAGACCCAATTTGATCGTGGTTATGCCTGCTTCCCGATATTTTACCAACCTTTGTTGCACCATCTCTTGGGTTCCCAGCGCCTGAAATTTGGTCACCATGTCGTCAGGTACGCGTTGCGCAGCAGCTTCTCTTTTTCCGTTCACCCACAAGGACTGAATTGCTTTGGCATCCTCTTCGTAGCCTGCTCTTTTAAAGGCATCGTTGTAGAAGTTGGTTGTGGCCGATCCCATACCGCCCATATTGAACGCGACACCTTTTTTACGACGCTGAATCATCTCATCCACATCGTCACCAATTTCGACTCGGACAGACACACACAGATCCAGATCGCTTAAGGGGCGACTGGCTTTTTCCGCGCCTGCTTTCAGGTAGTCCAGGTGAGCTTCGGGATGATCCGGCGAAAAGGAGGTGCCTAGCCAGCCTTGAGCAATTTCGCCGGTATAGCGAAGCGCATTAGGCCCAAGGGTTGCCAGATAAACAGGAATGTCGGTTGGGGAGTGGGCGATTCGAATAGCCTTGCCGTCGCTATTTTGTAAAGGCAGCTGGAATACTTTGCCATCGTATTTCACCTTCTCTCCAGAAAAAATCATTCGGCAAATATCAACAGTCTCTCTTAGTCGCGTGAGTGGTTTGCTATAACGAGTGCTGTGCAAACCCTCTACAACCTGAGGGCCGCTTGCACCCAGGCCAAGTACAAACCTGCCGTTGGTGAGATCATGTAGTGTGAGGGCTGTCATAGCCGTCATGGCCGGCGTGCGCGCAGTGATCTGCATAATTCCGGTGGCGAGTTTGATGCGTTGGGTTTTATCTGCCAAATACGCAAGCGGTGTTACGGCATCGCTCCACCAGGCCTCACCAGAGAACGCCAGATCAACTCCAAGATTTTCCGCGTGCTGCACCCATTGAGCGGTTAACGCCAGAGTGTCTGGCTGAGCGGGGCCAATTTCAATGGCTAGTTTCATTGGGTTTACCTGAATACACAGTATCCATAACAGCGAACCGCCATTAGGTTGTCAACCTTTATGTGTTGGTATAATGGTTCGCTCAGCTAACCGGGATACTCTGGTTTATGCAGCGCGTTGATCAGAAGCGCTCAGTTCAAACTCCTCTGCCTTTCTGGCGAACACCGGCAGGGTACTTTTACTAAGGGTTCGCATGCCTGTTGGGGAGCTGGCATCAATTTCCAGATTGGTTAAATAGTTTGCAACCGCTCGGCGTTTGAACGGACGAATTCGATTCATCACGCGATAGGTTGTTTGCTTTAAAACAGACAGAAGGCCGGTTTCATCGATGCTTCTGTTCTTTATCCCGAGGTTTCTGAGAATAAACCGGTTCGCCAACTGTACGTATTGCCTCTTGTGGGTATCTATCGTGCTATAGCTGGTAGCCAAAGAGACATTCAGGCCAACGTTCTGTATTCGATGTGGGGCGTTATGTGGCCACGACGCAGCATCACCTGGGTTTAGAAGCGCACGCACTGCCAGTTTGTCGAACTCTGGTTTGTAGGGCAGATCTTCGTCGATTTCTCCTGCGTAAATGTCTTCCAGAAAGTCTTGCGCAATGATGTCCATATTCATTGCTGGATACATCCAGATGTGTTTTTGACCCCTTAGATGCCAAATCATATTTGGTTCAGCATCTACGTGGTAGTACACCTGAACACCGGGAGAGCTTATTAGAAGTGCACTGTGGGTAGGGGTTGGTTTGTTAAGGTGCGTGCAGTGAGCGCTGAGATGCCCATACATTCCATCGATTAACTCAGCATAGTCTCTTTCGAAGTTTTCTATGTGTGTCAGATTGATCCAGAGGCGACCTTTGCCAACCGCTTCAAGTATCTCTTTGCCCGTAGTCTTGGCGTTGATATTTACCTGTACCCAGTCCTGATAACGCTCAGGGTCAACGCCCATCGTGTGCGCCTGAAGATTTTCTCGAGGATATCGATCCATGAGATCAATGAGGGCCTGGTCGGTGAACCACGGGAGTTGATGGTATGAGTGCGGAGTAATCTGTGGTTCAACACCAAAGTTCTTGTATTGCTCTGGTGACCAATTTATCGCAGCGGATGACAGTTTCATGCAGCGGCTTCCTTCACTCTTACTCTGAAAATAGATGCGTCTGAAATCAAATTGCCAGTATCACTAGCTACAGGCATGCAGATTATTTCACTAGAGAAAGTGAGATTCTGTGAAGGGGTGCCGGACTCCCTGGTCAATAATGTTCATGGTTTTTCCGGGAATGTAACTGGCTGGCAAAGCGTGAACCAGCTCTCATTGAAGCGCTGGTAATTACTTCAAAATGGTCCTCTTGGCCTCTCAATTGTTAAGCCAATATTTGCGGTATTAACAGGTTCTGTTTAAGGATCTAGCGCCTTAGTTTGTTAGGGGTGACCTTCGGTTTTGTCCTCAGATCTTAACTACCATTGTATTTCTCGAATCGAAGAGCTTCGTGCTATTCGAGCGCAGTGGAATGATCTGGAAAATCGACAAGCGGACAGATTACTGCCGTTATCTCACGCGTGGCACATGGCCTGGTGGGAGAGCTTTGGAGCCAATTCACAATTGGCGCTAGGTGTCGTCTCCAACGGAACTGAACTTGTTGCTATAGCACCGCTTCATACAGCCACGGAGCGAGTAGGTGGGTTTCTGCTTGAAACAACGATGCTTGCCGTCAACGGATACTCTCCTTTTGGTGGTTTGCTGCTGGCACCAGACCTAAATGGCGAAACCCTTAACCAGATTCTGGAATTATTGGTTACTAACAATCCGTGTGATCTTATACGTTTGCAGAAGCTGCCCACTGACAGTGCGCTCGCTCAGAAAGTCCTGCGCGGAAGCAGATTGTCGGTGTTTGTCGGTATAGAGGAAAGTTTGAGAACCCCTGTCATATCGCTGCAGGGAGATTGGCTTTCTTATCTCAAAACGCTGTCTTCCAGTTCGAGGAAAACAGTCCGTCGCAAGCTAAGGCGGTTTGAAAAAGAAGATGAGCTGCGAGTGCAGCGATTTGATATTTCTTGCTCGCGGGATCCGGTTTTAGAAGACATAGTGGCGGTATCTGCTCATAGCTGGAAAGCAGAGAGCGGTAGCGACCTGGAGAGCGATACTGTTGGGCAAGATTTTCTCTGGCGGTTAATTGATGAGCTTGGCCCACAAAAGGCTGTGTCTGCCTGGATCTTGTTCTCTGGTGATAAGCCAATCGCGTTTGAGCTATTGCTGCATTATGACGGTATCGTTTACCCGATCAGAGCAGATTACGATCAATCCTATACCTGTGTCTCCCCCGGCTCGATGCTGATGGCACAGGTGTTGCGACATTTGTTTGACGCGGGCCAAGACCATACCTATGACTGTTGTGGGGACAACTACGAATATTTGCGTAGTTGGTCCAAAGAGACACGTACTCATGTAGACGTAGACCTGTTTTCACGCGCCTTACTCCCTTCATTGGCTTATTCGCTGAAATACTCTGTGGCTCCCTTTATGAGGAACCTCCGCCAAAAGTCCCAAAAGATTGCAGGTTCATCTGTGTCCGAAGGTAAGCGCGCACTAAACTGATGCTCGCTTGGCTTTCCAGGCTGCCAGCACCGATTCTCTATGTCGTGAGCGTCGCGATTGAGAAGAGCTTCGCGCTCGTAACTATTCCACTCATGGCGCTCTACTTAACGCCAGAGTCTTATGGACACTTCGATGTGGCAGTTGCTCTGTCCGAAGTCGTCATAATGGTAGTCGGTTTGGGCCTAACCGATCAGCTAATTCGCTTTGCCAGCACGGCCAGGTCTTCTGAAGGTGAAAGGCTCGTGGCGGGCGAGGTCATGGCCTGCGCAATTGTGCTTGCAGGATTGGGTTGTCTGCTTGCCTTATCCGGCAGTTCTTTGCTCAAGGCCTTACTTTCGCTGGAAGTAGGGCTGCCGGCTCTGCAGGTTATGCTGGCAGGTGCCTGTCTCAACAATCTTATAGTGTTGCCGATGGCCTGGCTGAGGTTACAAGACGATGCGCAGGCGTATCTTCGGGTGGTAGTGGCGCGTACCTTTTTCCAGGTGGCCGGGATAGCCACGGCGCTAGCGCTAGGGTACGGAGCCGATGGCGTATTGATATCCAATGGCGCGATACTTACATCGTTTTCGCTATACCTGACCTGGAAGCAATCGAAACTCACGCCCTTTCGACTGTCTCTACACCGATTCGCCCAGCTCGGGAGCTATGGTGCACCTTTGGTAGGTGCGATGCTTGCCATGTTTCTTTTAGGCAGTGCTAATCGTCTGTTCCTTGCGCAATGGGTCAATCCAGAGATTGTGGGGCAGTTTGGTTTGGCCAGCCGACTGGCTCTGGCAACCGTTTTGTTGCTCTATCCATTGGAGCTGTGGTGGCTACCCAAAAGGATCGCGGTGCTAACACAACCGGGCGGACTGACTCGCAGTGCAGATGTCTGGGGAATTGGCGTTGCTGTGTTATTGTTCTCGGCGGTTGGTGTTGCGCTGGTGGCGCCTATGTTTATTAACGCTTTTCTGCCGCCGGAGTTCTTTGGTGCAATAGCACTATTGCCATTGTTGGTAGCGACGCAGTGTCTGCATGCACTATCGGGTATCACCGAAGTAGGTAGCTATGCGCGTGAGACCGGTTATCGCGTGCTCCTCATCGATTTTTCTGGTGCGGTAGTTGCTGTGTTGGGGTTCCTGCTGCTGATTCCTCCTTATGGCCCTTACGGCGCTATTGCAGCGGTAGTGATTGGACATCTGATACGCATAGGTGGATACGTTCTTGATGGAAAGACGCTTGCGCCAATTCGATACCGATGGTTGAGCCTGGTGTGCTGCAGTTTAGTGGTGGCACTGCTGATTGGTTACGCTCCACCTGCCGGCGAGTATCTGGCACGATTTTTATGGACGGGCTTTGCAACGTTCCTGCTACTGGTTGTTGTTATCGTCACTGGGCTAGTCCGGATCGAAGGGTTGGGTGGACTCTGGACAGTGGCAGAGAAGGACGAGCTTGATAGTGACTCTTTGGCGCCGAGGTTGTCTTCCTGATTTGAACGCAGACGCTAGGAAAACTGTATGAACACTCTCGATGCAATGAACAGCTGCACGGCAATGCGTTACTTTAAAGACGATCCCGTACCCAGAGAGGTTCTTAAACAGCTTTTGTATGCCGCAACGCGAGCGTCAAACCCTGGTAACAGCCAGGGTTGGGAATTTCTGGTGCTGGAAGATCGGGAGATAAAGGAGCGCCTTGGTGCAAAGGTACTCGAGGGTATGGAGCCGTTCTTTGCTGGTCGTGAGGTGAGCGCTGACGCGGTTGAAGAACGCATGCTTAAGGGGGCTGAACACTTGGCCAAGAACTTCGCCAGGGTGCCTGTCTGGATCGTAGGTATGGCCAGAAAAGTGTATCCGCCGCATGCACCTCAAGATAGCTTTATGGCTTCTACAGTCTATCCTGCCGCTCAGAACCTGATTGTTGCGGCGCGTTCGCTTGGGATAGGTACCTGTTTCACCACCTTTCCTGGCCATGCGGAATCTGAGATCCGTAACCTTTGCCAGGTGCCTGACGATCTGTACATGTTGGTTTATATAGCGGTTGGCTATCCGGCAAGATCATTTCAGGCCGTTAAACGTA
>CAZWMD010000024.1:0-20318 GCA_964634815.1 uncultured Pseudomonadales bacterium
TCTTGTGATTAGCTTTCTAACTGAGGTCTCTAGCCGAGATCTGTAGCCAAGATCTGTAGCCAAGACCTGTAGCCAATGAATGGTCATCGAAAATCACATATTCCAGAATCAAGGATGGCATCCAGCAGTATGAAGTTAGTGCTCTCTGGCAGCAACCCACTTAGGCATTAGTGTGATGGGTATTAGTGTGGTTATTCCAGTTCGTTTCGACGAACTGCCCTGTGCGCGTCTGCTGTGTGAACTTCAAGAGTTCCGGGGGCCGCTATTCGAAATTCTGGTCGTTGAGGCCGCTGACTCCTCCCTCGATCCCGAGTTACACAAGAGCGCTGACCGCTGGCTGCGAAGCGATGTTGGCCGCTCTGTCCAGCTGGCGGCGGGAGCCGCTGAGGCTAGTCAATCCTGTCTGTGGTTCCTGCATGCCGATACGCGCGATGTTGCAGATGCAGCTCGTTACCTGATCGAGCTGTTTGCTCAGTCGCCACCAGTGGGTACCTGGGGGCGATTTGAAGTGCGCTTCGATGATCAACGGCTGCTCTACAGGATGGTGCCATGGTTCATGAACTGGCGTTCCAGGCTGACCGGAATAGCGACAGGAGATCAGGGTATCTATGTGAGTAGCGCACTACTTTTGGATGCGGGAGGCTGGCCGCAGCAGTTATTGATGGAAGACGTGGAACTTTGTGCGCGTTTGAGGCGTCTTATGTCTCCCAGTCTACCACCCAGGGGGCTGGCGACGCTCACTACCTCTGCCCGGCGCTGGCGGACAAATGGTGTATGGAGAACAATTTTTTTGATGTGGCGACTTCGACTTAAATACGCGCTGGGTGTAGACCCGGCAGAATTGCACAAGAGTTACTATGTAGATAACGGACTCTCCTCTGTGGAGCCTGAAGCGTGAGTGGCAGTGAGCCGCGACTGATCATGATGGCGCGTGTGCCTGCCTACGGGCGCGTAAAGAGTCGATTGGCGAAGCACGTTGGCAAGCCGCGCGCATTGCAAGCGCATGTCGAACTGTTGAAGAGAAATGTCCTGGTAGCCGCCGCCGCCGCCGAGTCAGCCGGACTTCTGTTTGAGTTGCATTTTGCCGGTGAGGCCCCGGGCCCATTTTTCACTGAGATGGCAAGGCTAAGCAGTGCCGCTTTGGTACCCCAAACTGAGGGTGACATTGGGGCTCGTATGCTCGCCGCTGCGCAGCGTCAAACCGGCCCCAGTCTGATTATAGGTTCGGATTGTGGTTCGATGACGAAGCAGTATTTGCAAGATGCTGCAGCTCGGCTTGCGGGAACTCAGGTGGTGTTGGGCACCGCAGAGGACGGCGGCTATGTTCTGATTGGTCAGGAGCAAGCGTTTCCCCAGTTGTTTCAGGGGATCACCTGGGGTACGGAAACCGTTGCGGCCCAGACTCGAAAGCAGGCAAAACATGCCAGGCTTGAGCTGGTTGAGTTAGCGCCGCTGTGGGATATAGATACCGTGGAAGATTGGCGTCGCTATGCGCGGGGCTCAAAGGTCTCAATATGCTCTTAACCCGGTTCATGCACTTAACCCGGTTCGATAAAACGGCCCGGTTTGATTAGAAAGGATTGCTGGTGATCTTTGCAACGAAGTCGCGAAGTGCGGTGACTTCGTCTACCGATGGTGAAACCAGTTCGAGGCCACACACCATCGATTGGTTGGCACTATCGTAGCCAACGTGACGAACCATTAGATCAACGTCTACAGAAAGCTGATTGGGAACGTGGATCAAACAGTTATCAATTTTTTGCTGGGGGCGCAAAGTGTCCGGACGGGCAGGGGATATTTCACCTCTGGCGCCATTGTCTGAAACATCCAGAATGCGTGCATAGACCGGACGAATGTTGCCGATTCTTATGTGGGATCGATGAACGTTTGCCTGAACCGGCACACGAACGCGCTCGGAGCGCCGCCGCTGTTGGTAAAGCACTGTGGTCGGCATCGAAATTCTGAAGTAGGCAGAGTTGGATGATTCATCCAGAGTGGCCTTGTTGCCCGTGATGTAAACGAACAATCCCTCGGCTCGCCCCGAGATCGAGAATTCGGTCCCTTCGCGCAAATGGGTCCGGCCGTCTCTGGGCACGATGTTCTGCAGGAGTACGTTGTCGGAATCCAGATCCAGGACTCTCGCGGTATAGGCTGCCGGGACCCCTGCGAAGCGCAGTTTGATTTCAGATACCTCGTCGCGAAACAAGCGAAATACCTGCGCAACTTCGTCGCGCGTACTCAGATATCTGCTTTCCTGTGGCATACCCATGCCAGGAATATTCTGTGAGTTGTCCGGTCAGCGCCGTTAACTGAGTTGCACAGTGACAAATCTGCAACTGCTTTGGCCCGTCTAATGTGCGCCGGTTCACAGTTCTGTCGGGGTAGGGAGATAGGACCATATCGACGAGAGATTGGAAAGTCGCGCGAAATTTGACCCCTCGGTGAGCCGTACTTTACTTCAAAGGTCATTGCCACATAAAAGGGTTCCAAGGCGTCATGCAGCTTCACATTATTGGCACGAATGCTGATCCACAAGATCTTAGAGTAGAGCACGAATTGGCGGTTATTCTTAACTTTCTGGGCGTGGAAACCCTGATCGAGCAGAGGTTTTCTGGCAGAGAAACCGATCCAGTTGTGTTGGGTCCATTGGCGGATGTTGCTGGAATCCAGGCGACCAACCCTGTTCTGTTGCTGGATACAGAAGGTACTCTCAGTCAGGAGCTGGTTGGCTCCGAGCGTTCTGAGGGAGTGGCCCCGGTGGGCATTATTCGGTTGCCGTTTAGCCAGGAACAGATAGGTACTGCTTTGCGGGCGGTGAGATCGCACAACGCAATGTTGCTGTCCCCACATCGCCGTAACCTGTCTCCGGCCCATGCCGGCATCCTTGCTCGGCTACCGGGCGATCATCCGTCACTGGACGCGCTGAGAGCCGGAATCGCTATTACCGGCGAACAGGACGGTTGTGTGCTGATATGCGGAGAAACTGGTACCGGCAAACGCTTAATCGCTGATGCTATATATCAATGTTCAAGCTATGCGGACGGTCCTTTTGTGCCGGTAAGCTGTGCAACTTTTCCGGAGTCACTCCTGGCAATAGAGTTGTTTGGTTGCGAGAGCGGTGCGCTACCAGGTTCTACAACTCGCCGCTTCGGTAGGATCGAAATGGCTGAAGGCGGTGTGTTGCTGCTGGAGGACGTTGAAGCTCTGAGTATTCAAAGTCAGGCCAGTTTACTGGCATTTTTGCGTTCCAAACGCCTTGAGCGTGTCGGTTCGACTCGTGGCGCACCTTGCGACGTGCGACTGATTGCAAGCACCTCGACCAATCTGGAAACTCTGGTTGAGCAGGGGCGCTTTCGTGAGGACTTATTTTATGCCTTGCAGGGATTGGTGATTACGGTTCCCGCACTGCGAGACTATGCCACGGCGATACCTGGCATTCTGGCCGAAATGGATCCTGTTTTTCAAACTGGTGCCCTATCAGCAGAAGCCTGGCAGGCGCTGCAAAGTTACCGCTGGCCCGGCAACATTAAGGAATTGCGTAACTTTGCCTCGCAGATGAGCCTGCAAGCAGGGGATGGCGTCATTGAGGTTGCAGATTTGCCGCCCCGAATTCTTGGTGATGCCCAACCGGAAAGCGAAGAGCTCGAAGCGGACGGCTTGAATACGTCAGTTCTGCTACCAGTCAACGGACTTGATTTGAAATCGCACCTGGCTGCTCTGGAGAAAAACCTGATTACCCAGGCGCTGGAAGATACCGGCTTTGTTGTCGCTCGAGCAGCCGATCGTTTACACATCAGGCGCACCACACTGGTGGAAAAAATGCGCAAGTACGGATTGCAACGAACTTAAGCGCAGTAGCGCGACAGCGATTCTCTCCTACACTAAACAAAGACACGCAGATAGCAGACCCGGTTCCAACAGGAGAAGTCGGTGGTAGATACAAACGCTCATCCCATTCAGGTTATTGCCGTCGGTGGCGGTAAGGGAGGTGTTGGAAAAACCAATGTGGCGGTAAATCTTGCCGTTGGTCTTGGACGTTTGGGTCGCAGGGTAACCTTGCTTGATTCTGCGTTGGGACTGGCAAATTCAGATGTCACCTTAGGCGTGAAGCCACGGCAAACATTGCTTGATGTGCTCACTGGCGAGGCTTCTCTGAGCGAGGTAGTGGTTGAGACTACTGACGGAGTGAGTATTGTTCCCGCATCCTCTGGTGTTCCCGAATTGGCGTCGCTAAGCATGGATCACTATATGGGGCTCATCCATGCCTTCTCGGAGCTGGCCGACACTATGGATACTCTGGTCATTGATACAGCTGCTGGTATCTCCGACGAGGTCATCTGTTTTCTCTCTGCAGCGCAACAGGTTGTTCTGGTTGTGTGTAACGAGCCAACGTCGATAAGCGATTCTTATGCTCTGATCAAAATCTTGAGTGAACGCTACGGCGTAGAAAAGTTTCGCATAGTCTGCAATATGGTTCGGTCCGAACAGGATGGTGCTGAAGCCTTCGCCAAACTTCAGACCGTCAGCGAACGTTTTTTGAACGTAGAGCTTGAGCATTGTGTGTCGCTACCCTTTGATGAGTATTTGCGGCGAGCTGTTCGAAGACAGTCGCCGGTAATGCGCGCTTATCCTCGAAGCGCGGTGTCCCGATCGCTTGAGGAACTGGCGAAGAAAGCCACCGATTGGCCGGTTAACCCGGCTCTCTCAGGACATCTGGAGTTTTTTGTTGAGCGGCTTGTTGCCGCCAATCCCAACCCAACTGTGCTTACAGAGTTGGAGCGCGCAGAGCATATACGCAGAGCCTGAGTCGCTCTACAGGCCTGGCTAATCAGCCTTAGTCGCTCAGTGAATCGCCGTAACCAGAACGGATCAGGGCCTCAACGATAAGAGGCTGTGATGGCCGCCAGCTGTGTCGATGCGAAAGGTAACGTTGCAAGAACAGTTGCCGAGCATCAATTATTCGGCCTGTGGTTATCTGGTTTGCCTTGCCTAGATCCCACTCAAGCAGATATCCGTAGCTATCGGTTTGTAATTGCAGAGCGTCAAGTCTGTCGCAAGACTCTTCGCTGCCGCTGACCACAATCAGTCGGACGACGGCATTGACGGGTTGTAATGGAAGCGCGCGACTTATGATCTGTTGCCATTGGGATTCGGCTATCTGCTCCAGGCTACCCATATCGTTGTGCACGCGGAACACCCGGGTGAGAAGGGCATGGGTATCTGGGGTATTGGAAGCCATACGCCTAAGATAACTGTATATATAACCAGTATCAACTTGCGAATACCCCTCTGAGCCTGCCAACCAGGGCTTTAGAGTGCCAACTCCTTGGCCAGGGCCTGAATGCGGCCAACCATTGCCCGTAATCCGTTGCCGCGGGTCATGCTGAGATGAGACAGCAAATCCAGGCGTTCGAAGAGCGCATTTATATCGAACCTCGCCGCCTCATCGGGTGATTTTCCTGCATAAGCTGCAGCAACGAGGCCCAGCAGGCCACGGACGATAAGGGCGTCGCTGTCCATTTGCAGGTGTAGCTGGTTTGACGTCTGGTCTTGTGTGGCGTAAAGCCACACCTGACTGGTGCAGCCGTGCACAATGTTTGCGGGCGTTTTGAGAGACTCATCCATTTCTGGCAGCGATTTGCCAAGGTCGATCAAATAGCGGTAGCGATCTTCCCAGTCATCAAAGAACGCCATATCTTCTTCAATGGTCTCGATGCTCGCTGGTGTCTTATCTGCGCTTTCCTGAGACATCAGAACAACCCCAGCTCAAGCTGAGCCTCTTCGCTCATCATGTCCCGGTTCCAGGGTGGATCAAAAACAAGGTCAACCTCAACCTCGTTGACCGACGGGACTTGCCTTACTCTTCGCTTGACGTCTTCCACCAACACTTCTCCCATGCCGCAGCCGGGTGCGGTGAGAGTCATGGTGACGTGGACACTATTGTGGGCGGAGATACAGGTGTCGTAGACCAACCCCAGGTCAACAATGTTGACGGGAATTTCTGGATCGTAGACAGACAGCAGCGCAGTGTCGACGTCTGCGGGATTGATGCGGTTGTTGTCTAGTGGTCCGGCAAATTCAAGTTGTTCGATTTCAAAGCCCAGCGCGTCAGCATCCAGCGCATCTATCCGGGCCATATTGCCCTGATGGATAACGGTGTATGTGCCACCCAGGGACTGAGTGAGTGTCACAAACACACCCGCTGGAATCTCCAGCGGATCACCAGTTGGTACGAGCCGGGCGTCAACCGCACGTTGAACAGGTATGAGTCTACGTTCCAAAGCGCGATTGAGCCTTCGGGCTCAAGCCTCGTCCGGTGATGACACCGAGAAGCTCTCGCCGCAACCGCAGTGCGTGTCAGCGTTTGGGTTGGTAAACCGGAGAGCCGAGTTGAGGCCTTCGGTGACGTAGTCAACCTGGGTGCCTTGCACCAGGGGTAAGTCTTGACGACTCACAACCAGGGTGAGCGCTGTACCCGACCCGCTACTTTCTGGCAGTGGGAATTCATAGCGGTGATCGTTGCCGTCTATGGCTTCAGCGTAACTCAACTCATACATATAACCGTTGCAGCCACTTTCGGTCACACCCAGACGTACAGCAGACGCAGCGTTTGCCGCCAGATTGCTGCCAAGGTGGCGCGCTGCCGCGGGGGACAGTGTCACTTCCGCAGGATCTGTTGCTGGATCAAATGCTACTACGCCATGTCCATGGTCGGAGTTCGCTGCATTTGGCCTGGCCTCAGATGCGTTTGAGTTGCTGTCACTGGGTGTCGAGTTAGTAGTCACTTTGGTTTTGATAATCCTCGGTTATAGGAAGGATAACGCTTTGCTGAGGGCCTCCACAAATCGCTCCAGATCGGAGGTATCGTTATACAGACTAAATGAAGCACGAACGGTGCCGGGCAGTTGTAGATGCTTCATGAGCGGCATGGCGCAGTGGTGGCCTACCCGAACCGCCACGTTCTGCTGGTCCAACAGGGTGCCGATGTCGCCAGGGTGGGCCCCATCCACTTTAAACGATAGTACCCCTGACTTTTCTGCCGCCTGGCCAACGATGTGCACGCCTGGTAGCTGCTGTAGGGCACTTGTTGCTTGCCTTAGAAGATGGTCCTCATGATGCAGCGCACCGTTACGATCGATGTTCTCGATGTAGTTGACCGCCGCCCCCAAACCGATCGCATCCGCGATGTTGGGGGTTCCGGCCTCAAACTTGTAGGGTAGGGTGTTATAAGTGCTCTGCTCAATAGTGACGGTTTCTATCATCTCACCCCCACCTTGCCAGGGCGGCATTTCTTCCAGCAGGGCTTCTTTGCCATAAAGCACACCGATGCCGGTCGGGCCAAACATTTTGTGCCCGGAAAATGCGTAGAAGTCTGCATCGAGCGCCTGCACATCGACCTGCACATGGCCAACGGCCTGAGCGCCATCGACAAGAACCTTGGCCCCCAGGCGGTGAGCCGCGTCAATTATGGTCTCCACAGGATTTATTGTGCCAAGTGCATTTGATATGTGGCCAACGGAAACCAGTCTGGTCTTGTCAGATAGCTTGGCTGCAAAATCGTCCATGTCGATTTCACCGGATGCGGTCACATTGCAGGCGAGAAGCTTTGCGCCAGTGCGTGCCGCGAGTAACTGCCACGGAACTATGTTGGAGTGATGCTCAAGCAGTGTGATCAAAATCTCATCACCTTGAGTGAGATTCGAGCTGCCCCAGGTGTTTGCCACCAGATTGATTGCCTCAGTGGTGCCTGAGGTGAAAATAATCTCTTCTCTTGCCCGGGCATTTATGAAGCGACGCAGGGACTCTCGGGCGGTTTCATAGTTGTGGGTAGCTCGCCCTGCCAGTTTGTGAGCGGCACGATGGACATTGGCGTTATCAGCAGCGTAGTAATTTGTCAGTGCATCAATAACAGCTTGCGGTTTTTGGGTAGTGGCCGCGTTATCGAGGTAGACCTGCTCGTCGGCAACGATAAGCGGAAAGTCTGCTCGCAGAGTTGCGACGTCAAAAGGCGTGGGGTGATTTACAGTGTCCAAGCGGCTAGCCTTTGTTCGGTGAGTTCCTGCGCATAGTCGGCATCCGGGCCACCAACAGCCTCACGGACAAACCCGCGCAGTAATAGTGCATTGGCCCGGCTTCTGGTTATGCCGCGTGAGCGCAAGTAAAAAACTGCCGCCTCATCCAGCTGGCCGACAGTGGCGCCGTGTGCACAGGCGACATCGTCGTTGTAGATCTCGAGCTCGGGTTTTGTATTGATTTCTGCATCGTCGCTCAACAGCAGATTTGGATTGTGCAGCCGTGCGTCCGTGCCTGCGCCATCTTCCAGTATGTGGATTCGGCCCCCAAAAGTGAGTTTGCCCAGATGATTGGCGAGGCCGTGATAGCGCGCGGTGCTTGTGCAGCGCGGGGCAGCGTGTTCAAGCACGGTTTGATTGTCGCAGCGATCCCGGTCACCACACAGCAGGGCTCCGGTAAGGGTGGCGTTGGCCCCGGTGCCCATAAGGCGTACATGAGTATCGATACGCTCAAGCGCGCCGCCAAGGCTGAGCTGCTGTAGCGAGTAATTGCTGTTTGCCAGCTGCTTTACACTCAGCAAGTGCCAGCGAGTACCGGGATTTGCGCAACCCGTCATAGCGTGGTCAAGGGATGCGCCGGCCCCGAGATTCACGGTGGTGACTTGTAGTGCTCCGGAGTCAGGTTGCTGGCGCTGGATCAGAGTCGCATGCACGTTGTCTGGAACTTCTATGTGAGTCCAGTGGTTACCAGCGTCAGCAGAGTTCAGAGTGATTGAATCACCGCTCTTTGCCACGATGCGATTGGCATGGTGCAGATCCAGGGCGGCTACCGCGGCCAGCGGATATCGCTTGAGATCTACTGATTCGAGAAGCTCAGCGGCTTCTGTCGCTTCTGGAGTGCCCGCTTTTTGTGAGGCTGCCGATGATGCGGTCGAGACCAGGCTTTCATAGAGCCGGTTTACGGGAGAATACTTCCAGGCCTCGCTACCAGGTTCCGGTAACTGAGTCAGGCATTGAGCCGCGCGCTCGTACAGCTGGCCCGTTTGCGTGTCGGGCAGCTGACCTATCAAGCCCTGCGCTACCTTGTGCAATCGTTCGCCAATCGCCTGGGCCGTGCCAGGCGTTGCTGTTTGGGTTATAGGGTTCTCAGGCATCCAGGAGCCACCCATAGCCTTTCTCTTCCAGCTCCAGAGCCAGGTCCGCATCGCCGGAACGAATTATCTTGCCTCCAGCGAGAACGTGCACGCGATCGGGTTTGATGTAGTCGAGTAACCGCTGGTAGTGCGTGACCAGCAAAATTGCTTTATCAGCGGCTCTGAAACTGTTCACACCGGCAGCAACAACCTGCAATGCGTCGATATCCAGTCCGCTGTCTGTTTCGTCGAGAATGGCGAGCTGAGGCTCGAGCATTAGGAGCTGGAGAATTTCGTTACGTTTTTTTTCGCCCCCCGAGAAGCCTTCGTTGACCCCGCGCTTCAAAAAGTTGGGGTCCAGATCCAGTTTTTTTGCTGTTTCGCGGGCGCGACGGATAAACGAACTGGCATCCATTGGCTCGAGTTGCTTGGCGGCTCTCTGGGCATCCATTGCAGCCTTGAGAAACTCCATGTTGCTCACGCCTGGGATTTCGGTGGGGTATTGAAACGCCAGAAATAACCCCGCAACTGCGCGCTCTTCGGGTTCCAGTTCGTTGAGGTCAACATCCCCCAGTTTGATGCTGCCCTCGGTAATTGTGTAGCCCGACCGTCCGGACAGTACGTTAGCGAGCGTACTTTTGCCGGAGCCGTTGGGGCCCATGATGGCGTGAACCTCTCCGGCTGGAACGGAAAGGTTAAGGCCTTTGATGATGTTCTCTTCGCCCACGCGGGCGGCGAGGTTATTGATATGCAGCATGTGTGTGTTCTTTGTTAGCCCAAAGTTTGCTCAAAATTGTGGTAATTCGTTATCCGACAGACCCTTCAAGGCTTACTTCCAGTAGCTTGCCGGCTTCCACCGCAAACTCCATGGGTAGTTCTCGAAAGACCTCCTTGCAAAAACCGTTGACGATCATTCCAACAGCTTTCTCAGGATCGATGCCGCGTTGCTGGCAAAGAAAGAGCTGGTCATCGCTGACTTTCGACGTGGTTGCTTCGTGCTCGATAGTCGAGCTTGTGTTCTTGCTTTCAATATAAGGGAAAGTGTGGGCGCCACAGTCTCCGCCGATCAATAACGAATCACACTGCGTGTAATTGCGTGCGCCTTCTGCATTGGGCGTTATTCTCACGAGCCCCCGGTAGCTGGACTGGCTGCGCCCTGCGCTAATTCCTTTGGCGACGATTGTGCTTTTGGTGTTCTTGCCAAGATGAATCATCTTGGTGCCTGTATCGGCTTGCTGAAGGTTATTTGTTAGAGCGACGGAATAAAATTCGCCAACACTGTTATCGCCCCGTAAGACAACGCTTGGGTATTTCCAGGTGATGGCGCTGCCAGTTTCAACCTGGGTCCAGGAAATTTTTGAATTCTCTCCCAGGCAGTTGCCACGTTTAGTGACAAAGTTATAGATGCCGCCTTTGCCGTCTTTGTCGCCCGGATACCAGTTTTGCACCGTGGAGTACTTGATCTGCGCGTCTTTCAACGCAACCAGTTCAACCACAGCCGCATGCAGCTGGTTTTCATCGCGCATTGGTGCTGTACAGCCTTCGAGATAGCTCACATAGCTGCCTTCGTCGGCGATAATCAGAGTGCGCTCGAATTGTCCGGTATTCGCGGCATTGATCCGAAAATAGGTAGACAGTTCCATTGGGCAGCGCGTGTTCTTGGGTATGTAAACAAAAGACCCATCGCTGAACACGGCGCTGTTTAATGCCGCATAGAAGTTATCACCCTGGGGAACCACGCTGCCCAGGTACTTTTTTACCAGCTCCGGATGGTCGCGGACGGCCTCAGAGATTGGGCAGAAGATGACGCCTGCCTCTGCCAGTTTGGCTTTGAAGGTGGTTGCTACCGAGACCGAGTCGAATACAGCGTCTACAGCAACGTTTGGTCCGCCAGGCGGGCCCAATCGTTCCCCAGGGGCGGGCTCTGGCGTGCTGCCATCTTTACGCACTACCCCGGCCAGCATTTCCTGTTCATGCAGCGGAATACCGAGTTTGTTATAGGTTTCTATCAACTCCGGGTCAACATCATCCAGCGACTCGGGGGCGTCGGCCAAACTGCGTGGTGCGGAATAGTAGGAGATATCGTTGTAGATGATCTTGGGGTAGTGCAGGTGCGCCCATTCGGGCTCTTGCATGGTTTGCCAGCGTGCGTAGGCTTTTAGGCGCCAATCGGTCAGCCACTGTGGCTCCTCTTTCTTTGCAGAAATAAAGCGCACAGTCGATTCGTCCAGTCCCGGGGCCAGGGTGTCTGATTCGATGTCTGTTACAAAACCGGCAGCGTAGTCGGCGTTCAGATGGTCAGCGATTTGTTGATCTTCTGATGCTTGAGCGTCCGAGACTTGGGAAGAAAGTTCTGACGGTGATAGGGAGGACGGGTCTGTTTGGCTCATGAGATATCCGGATTATCGTCCCACGCTGATGCATGCAGGCGTGATTCTGCGACGTTGTTTTAGGCGCGTCAGTTTATCGCTGCGGGGCAGGGCAATACCAGAGTAAAATACTCGGGTATTTGGGGCGTGATTGAGACCCTGGGTGGTTTTAGACGGCTCGGTTCGCAGTCAGGCAACAAAGCGGCTAATATCTCGCGCTGTCTTGGTTGGAACACGCTGTATGCCTCGAATCGAACGGTTGCCGGAACCTCATGTGTACCCGGCCTACGGAATCTACCTATTGCAATCGCAACATCGTCTGGTTCGTCGACTTAAGCGCTTGTATGAGCCGTCGGTCCATGGACACAAAACCTGGGGTAGTAGCTTCCTGCTTATGGATTACCTTGAGCATGAACCCATGCGCAAGAAAGCCCGGGTGATGGAAATTGGCTGCGGCTGGGGCCCAGCGGCTATTTATTGTGCCAAAGCCTTTGATGCCAAGGTCACCGGCGTTGATATGGACCCTGACGTCTTCCCGTTTATGGAAGTGCTGGCTGCCCTGAATGATGTTGATGTTGAGTCATTGGTTAGCAAGTACGAAGACCTGACTGCCAAGCAACTCACCGGTCAAAAACTTTTGATTGGCTCAGACATTTGCTTTTGGGACAAGCTGGTGAAGCCACTCTCAAAGCTTGTGACTCGAGCGCTAAAGTCTGGTGTGGAGAGGGTGATCATTGCTGATCCTGGACGACCGACGTTCTACGAGCTTGCGGATCTGTGTTCGAAGAAACACGATGTCAGTTTGCAGGAGTGGTTTGCGGTGCAACCGAATCATTTCACTGGTGAAATTCTGGAAATCCGGGCCCGATCTGCAGACAAGAAGCCTCAGGACAGAAAATCTGGCAAGAAAGGCACCTAGAAAGGCAGCGAGAAAAGTACTTGGCCTAACGCTGCTAGGAGGCCAGGAGTAGCGGTCAGAAGCCCTAAGGCTCCTGACCGCCGGTTCAGATCAGGACTTCGCTAATGCGTCGCGAATTTCGGCCAGCAGATCTTTCTCGCTGGGACCTGGATCTTCCTCAGGTGGCTCTTCAGCCTTCATTGAATTCATCGCTTTCACAACCATGAAGATCGCAAATGCGATGATAATGAAGTCGACAACGGACTGAATAAATACACCGTATTTAAGCAATACGGGCTCAGCCCCTTCCTTGAGCGTAATTGCCAGATCAGAGAAATCGACACCCCCCATAGCGAGGCCAATTGGTGGCATCAGAACGTCTGCGACGAACGACGACACGATCTTGCCAAAGGCGCCGCCGATCACGATACCCACGGCCATGTCCACGACATTGCCACGCATGGCAAAGTCTTTGAATTCACTCATCATTCCCATAAGAAACCCCTCGTTTGTGTGTGGGTAGAAGCTTGCCTAATTTCTTATGAGTTGAACAGATGTAAACCGGAAAACTATTGGTAAAATATCCTGAAAACTGGTCAAAATTCGAGAATTTGATCTGTTTGAGCTAGTCCATTCCGAAACGTGCGGCTTCAGCCTGCTTGGCGGCCATAAGCCAGTACCTGGTGGCCTGGATGGCAATAATGGCGATCAGACCGAGCTGAACCGGGCCCCAGCCCTGCTGCCAGACCAAATTTGAGTAAGCACTGACACCAGGACAGATAGGCGCGCCACCGAGTGTGGTGGCCGAGAAGGTTGGCAGGGTGCCTATCAGCGCTAGAGGTACCAGTACAACGAGTGGTACACAGCCCCAGCGCAAGGTTTGAACGACGGTTTTCAGGGGCCGCGAAGCCAGTAACAAGAGGGCAAACACCAGAGTGAGTGGCGCCAGATAGAACGTGAGTTGCCAGATATCGGGATTGTCCCCGGAGCATTTGAGGCTGGGTACCGCGGCGACAAAGGCGAGATGAACAAACAGCAGCAAATAAGCGACCAGTGTGAGGCCAAGCCGCAGAAACACCTGAGCGGGAGAGAGAGAGTTGTTTGCCATAACTGAACTAACCTAAAATTTGCCTCGAACCATCGGTGTAAGCGCCGACACCACTGTTTGGGTAGGTGGGACGGTATTTGTTGTGTGACCGACAGCAATGGATTCTACGTTAACTCGCAACTTGATTTCGTCATCGCCAACGTCTTCATCAAGAAGCCCCTGGGCAACCACAAGGCGTCGATGGGTCCTATGATGTTCCCCCGGTTTGCACTGGGTCTCATGTTTGTCCACGGCTTGCGCGAGTAGCTGATCTCGCAGCGCGTCCTCTCCCAAAATATCTATGTTGGTCAGGAACTGAGTGTTGTCCAGGCTGTTGTGCAGTGTATAACTGTAGGATATCTCAACGACGCGCAGCAATCGTTGTTCCTGATTTTGTGTCAGCGTCAAACTCAGATCTGTGAGTCGTAATCGCATTCCAGAAACCGACATTCCAGAGACCGACATTCAGCAGATCTGAATTCAGGAGGTCGGTCCCTCATCGATTACAAACGATTTAAGCTGATTCGCCATGCTGTTGCATGCCTGAGCGCGTACTCGGGCAACAAAAGGGACCGGGACCACAACCGCTGGCATAAAGCTGGTGCCACTGGCATCTGAACTAACCTTGCCAACCGGCTTACCATTTTGCACATCCCATACCGAGGCCTCATATGAGGAATCGTGTTCCCAGGAAAGAAAACCAAAACAGCCAGCACCGCCAGGTGTGATAGTGCAGCTCATGCTGCCAGATTCATCGGTGCGCTGGGTCGAACCATCTACCCAGATGAGATAGCGCAGACCAATTTCTTCGAGCCGCCTGGCCATTTGTGGCTGCGACAGCAACTCAGGTAAATCTGTGGTGGCCAGGGGGGCAATGCGAGGCTCAAACCAGGGGAACATGGCGTCCTGGAAATCCTGTTGTGTGATTACCGCAACAGCGTCGCCGCCACCACCCATGTTTCGGCCAATACAGGTAACGAAGTCTTCTTCTGTTTCGGCGCCCCTAACGGTGCCCGCGCGACCAATAACTACAACCGACTCATCCTGGCCCATACCGGTGGCCGCCTCGCGAACTTCCTGTACGGTTGCGGTAACACAGCCGCCCAACGTGAGTAGTAGCGGGCTGAGTAGTAGCCGCTGCAGAAAAGCTCGATGGTACGGCTTTCGTTTGCCAGCCTTTGGTCTGGCCAGTATGTGGTTAGGACGGCCGTTAAACTGAAAGTTCATTCGTTGCCTCCGTAGTGACCAAGCTGGGCTTTGGTCTCATTGGGTTCGTTAGAAGATGAATTAGAGGATGTATCTGGCGATGCATCAGATGATGAATTCGAATTAATAATGGGGGGCGCGGCAGGAGCCGTGGTGTTTTCCAATGCCGTGCTTAGGCCGGCGCCAGCTCCTTGAGAGTTACTGTCGTTGGCAGTTGTTGCGCCGGTTTGTTGTTGTAACCACTGTTGTACACCGGGGACTCGCTGAAACTTGAAGGTAAATACCGCCATTGCATCCCGCAATGCTACTCGGGCAGCTTCCTGCAGCGCGCCATTTTCTGTGTCTTCAAGAAAACCGTAGTTACGGGAATTTGCCCGCCCGTAGGCTTGTAGGGGCCAGGAGGCAATGTCCTGGCCATCGCTGGAAACCAGTTTGAAGTTGTAGTTCAACCACACTTCAAAGAAATCACTCTTGGTTTGTGCCGGAATGCTGAACTGAAGTTCGCCGATACTCGGAATCAGAATGGCATCCACGCCTGCGGCCTGGGGTACCAGCGCGGCAGGTGTTGCCGTGGCCCCTGACGCCTCGGCAGTAGCCTCAGTTGTCTCAGCAGCAGCCTCAGGAATGCCTGCTTCAGCGGCGCTGAGAATTCGATAGTTAGCGAACAACCCTTGGGCAAGATTGTTAAACATCAGGTCTTGAGCTGATCCCACCGCAATGCGAAAAGTGCCGAAGTCGCGGATAGCTTCTTCGTGGGCGAAGGTTTTTAGCTCGTCGGACAGGTGTATGCCAATGGAGACAGGAAGCGGGTCAACAACGGGTACGGGCAATCGGGTGGACTGGACGGCGACATCAGCGCCTGCGCAACCGGTCAGCAGGGCGATTGTAAACAGGTAGAAAAAACCACGTGAGCCTTGCTCACAGTAGCTATCAATCCAACCAGTCCTGCCAGCCCAACGATTTAATGTTCGTTTAACGATAACTAGGTAACCCCACAAAGGTGCCGTCGTTACGATACGCCAATTCTCGCATCAATGCTGCGAATCGATAAGCCCGGCCTCCAGGCCGTTCCATATAGACCGGAAAGCCAACGGCATGAATTCGAACACGACGTCGTCCCTGGGCGTCGCGCTGATTGATGTGATCGATCGTATCCACTACATCTTCGATAGAACCACCGGCAAAATCGTCGCCAAACACGTAGATGCTGATACGACGATCCGGTGAGTAAAAGGTAGACACCGCCTTTTCAATTCCTTCCACCGGTGAAGAATTGGAAAAGGGTGCCCAGTTGCGTAGCCGTTGGGTGATTGAGTTTCGTCGTTGTGGTGAATCTGGAATCCATCGGTCGCGGAACGTTGGGAACATGTAGTCGCCCATATCGTTCATTACCTGGATGCCTTTGACGGTCGGATAGATTGCGAGAGTCTCGCTAACTTTGCGCAATACAGCACCCCAGGCATTTGATTGCATGGATTGGGAGGTGTCGATGACAAATATGATGTACTCACTGTCAACAGGGATACCACCGATCGTGGACGAGCTCCGCTTGAAACCGAGACCCAGCAGGCGTTCCATTTCTTCGGTGAGTTCCTGCTTGGCAGCGGCCAGTTGATCGAGCCCCTGGTTTGCCTGGTCGGCGTTGTCTTTGGTGAGCGCAAACTCACCGAGTATTTTGCTCTCTTCCTTTTTCTTTGTGGCGAGCTGCGCCAGCAAATCATCAAGCGCCTGTTGGGTTGCGTCCTTTTGCCTCTTGAGCTCGGTAACCTGACCACGAATTTCGAACAGGGCCGCTTCTTTTGCTGCAACCTGGCCGCCCAAATCGATGGAGGATTGCTCCAAAACAATGGGTTCAGCCGTTTTGGTGATCATTAACAGAAGAATGATGGCGCCAAAGCCGCAGCAGATAACGTCCAGAAAAGACATGCTGAATTCTTCAGCTTCCCGTCGACCTTTGCGTTTTGCCATCAGATTCTCCTTGTATCAGCGATAACCTTAGGGCCAGTCGCGTGATGGTGACAAATAAGCGCCATCTCGAACCAGAGATAAATTCCAATATGCCGCTGAGGCCGCAAAATCACCCTCCATCGGGAACATGATGACGTTGACGGTCATCGGGGAGGGCAGTTTTTGTACTGCCGAACCAAACAGCTCGAGCCGGCGTCTACCAGTGACGGTGGTTGCGCGCGGGGGTTTTGTACCCTGGGTCGGCAAGCCGTCGGCAATGAGATAGAGATTGTCTGGTATGGGATTCATTTTGCCCAGGGCGATAAACAGGTTTTCCAGACTTGTCCCATCAGCGGGAATCACCTTCTGTAGCCGGTCAACGGTGTCGCTCAAAACCCTTGGACCGTCGATTTCTTTCCAGCTCATATCGCCGGGGCTGACCAGTGAATCTGCTGTGGTGTTATAGGTAACAATCTGGAATTGGGAGGCAATGGGCAGTTGCGCGATAAGCCATTCTGCGGTGGCTACGGTGCGACGCCACTTAGGTGCGGCCAGCTTGTTTTCGTCGCTCATGTTGCGACGTCGAATAATGTTCACCAGCGAGTGATCGAGCATGCTGGCCGACACGTCTACGGCGATCACAATGCGTTTGCCGCCGACTTTCAGGCCGGTGAGGTATTGTCGATCGCCTTCGCCTTCAACCTGGCGAACACTGCCGCCTGCGCTGGCAGATTCAGCAGCGCGTAGCCGATTAATTTCTTCCTTTTGAACTTCAATATCGCTTTTCAATTTGTTGGCGTTGGCGATCTTGGCCAGGGTATCTGCATCAAGCTCGTTTAGGTTTTCGATGCGTTCTTCTAATTCTACGTCGGTGATTGCCAGAGCGATCTTTGCTTCTTCGAGCTTCTTGAGCTGTTCGTCAAGCTGTTCTTTTTCCTCTACCAGGTTTTCTTCGCCGGTGAGTACCTGGTAGTCGAGCATGCGCAACTCGGCCAGGACATCGCGATTGACCTCTTTAACCGTCACCTCGGTGGCATGGTTAATGATCAGGAATATGAGGATAACGGCGCCAAAGCCACAGGACATGATGTCCAGGAAAGACAGGGAAAATACGCTGAACTTACGCCGTCGGGCCATGATCAACTCTGATGCAGATGTAATCTTGATCGCCGACGCTAAGGCGGTCGCCGGGGCTTAGTGATTGCTGCGTGGTGCGCTGGGTACCGTTAATTGTTACCCCGTCGCTCGGAGCACTCACCTGAAAACCCAGATCTTTTGAGCCCGCCAGCGTTGCTAACTTTTTGGCAAGGCTTGCCAGTGGTACTGCAATGTTGTTTTGCAGGGCATGTGTTGCGTGTTGCGATTCTGCAGGGGCCTGGGTGGTGGCTGTGTTGGTGGCCAGTGAAGTAATGAAGTGAACGGCCTCGGGATTTGAGAGTTCGAGGCAGTTCTGCGCGTTACTCCAGAGATCATTTGCCTCTGCCTTCAGTACGCTGTGGCCATGCCCGCTCAGGTAAGTCGACAGGCCGGGCAGGGTGCTTGCATTGGGTGTCAGCACCACCGTGGCCTGGGCTGGCAATTTTTGTTGGGCTTCTCGATAGCGCTGCTGCGCGCGACCTGCGGCTTCTTCGAAGCTTAGGTCAACCGCGCGCTGATGCTCGCGATGATCGACTGCAGCCTGTAAGGGGCCGCCAAGCGGTAACCAGGCGCGCACCTGATCGAAAAGTTGTTGTTCAGTTTCTGCGACGCGCAGCGGGTCAAACCTGGAGCGTGCGACAAACTGATCCGTGAGTTGATGCAGCCAGCCATCGATTAGCCCGTTCATGCCTAGTTGTAGAAGTTCGAGTGTTTCGGCGACATGCAGTCCTGCATCGTCTCTAAGTAACCGCGTTAGAAGACCGCGGCGATTCTGGACATCCAGGCACCATGCCTCACTGGGCAGGGGGATATTCAGGCAATAGAGCGATGCGCTGTGGACGAAGGAAGAAATTTCTATGCCTGCCTCGTTGGCAATTCCGAGTAGCAGTCCGAGCTGTTCGTTGCTTACGGTCCCAGGTACAGCGCAGATCAGACCCTTGGGCTTGGTGTCCGGATTAGTACGTTCTGCCAGTTCTTGCAGGTGACGATAAATGAGGTCTGCGTTGTTCTGGACTCCGGGCGCGCTCACGGCCAGTGAGTCGCTATTCAGGAACTGCCAGTGTTGGTCCTGGAAACCTCTTGGAGCGACACGGGCCCGCGCCAGCGCTTTGCTGCCATATACAGCGCTGCCATCTTCCACCAATGCAGCTCCTGGCTCCTGAACGTGCGACGCTCCGCCATACCAGCTGAGATTAAGGTCGTTGAGTTCAAGCAATTGCATTACAGATCGCGAACCTGCATGTGGCGAATAAGGCGCTGATCAGCGTAGGCCTGGGTATCCAGTACCAGTCGTTCCTGGATCAATTGCAGTTGGTGCATCAGGAACATGATAAGGATGCTGATTACCAGTGCGACGAAGGTCGAATTGAAGGCCACCCCGAGGCTGGCGGTGACGCCAGCGATATCACCCTCAACGGCCTTATAGGCCTGCCCCAGCGCGTCACCAATACCACGTACAGTACCGATAAAGCCGATGCTCGGTATGGCCCAGGCGATGTACCTTACCAGTGATAACTCACTGTCGAGTCGATCCGACTCAGCTTCGCAGATAGATTTCACGGCCTCGGAAACGTCCTGGACGTTGCGGGTAGAAGAAAACCGCTGTAGCGCTGAAAGCAGTGTGCGAGGCAGAAGCATTTCCTGGTGATCCGCCGCCAGCGCCTGGATTGGACGTGAGTATTCGCGGGAATCCTCAGGAAGCACGCTCATTCCTTCTGCGACCTCAACAACATCTTCTTGCAGCAACGCCCGCTCGCGGAGTGCATTACGGCCTTTGTAACCCATGATGGACAACGACCAGAACATAAGGATGAAGCAACTCTCCTGCTCATAGTCGCGTAACACAACATACAGGGATCTTTGCGGAACAAAGGCCTCACCTGCGGCTGATCGCTCGGCCTGATTCGCCAGCAGAGCATCTGCGTTGGGGCGGATCATTGTCACGTACAGCAGGTGCACGACAATCACCGCAATCAGGAGTGCAGCTACCTGATAAATTAGCTCGGCTGGCAGATTCGATTTCTTTTTAGTAGCCATTTATCGCGCTTTGTCTCTCTTATGTGGGCTAACAGGCATAGCTTTTTGGTTAGGCAGATTGTTCTGCCGATTGTAGAGTTGGAGTATGTTTTACCCCATCTAGTTCAATTTGCGACCTATCTAGATATCTACCGGGAAGGTTATCGCGATGTCCTCGGAAATGTCCTCGGAAGGGCGAAAAACACCGCCCTTATCGCCCGCCTTACGCCGCTGAGACCCTGTATTGGCCGTTGTGGTGTCGCTAGATCGGTCATCAGCTGACGGCGGTCCGTCACCGCTCGCGTCAGCTTCGCTGGGTGTCTGGGGTTGCGGTGCGGGTTGGGCGATGGCGGTTGGCCCGACAACAAGCCCAAGCACAAAGGCGAACCGCTGGGCCAGAAGTAACAGGAATCGTCTTGATGTCCGTTGAGTTTTTTTCATTTGCTTAGCCCTCATTCGCTTAGCCCTCATCCGCATACCGGGCAATTCGAAAGCCCAGGTCTTTGCGTCCGT
>CAZWMD010000024.1:20418-25297 GCA_964634815.1 uncultured Pseudomonadales bacterium
GCTTAGCCCTCATCCGCATACCGGGCAATTCGAAAGCCCAGGTCTTTGCGTCCGTCTTTGCCGTAGTCTCTAAAGGAAAGCCGTAATTCGGTGATCGTTCCATGGCGCCAGCTAGATCCCCGAATCACATGGTAGTCGCCGCTGCCGGGGCCAATCGGATCGGTGCTTGGGTCTGAGGTGGGTTGCGCGTAAAAATCGTTGATCCACTCGGCAACGTTGCCCCCGATGTCGTACAGCCCGTTTGCATTGGGCTCAAAGGTGCCTACGGGAGCGGCCACAATATGGTTGTCGTTGTAGCCAAAGATGATCCGGCCGACGACATGAGTCGCTGATCTGTCTGCGTAGTTGCCGTGGCGATCCTGAGGGGGGATACGCGGGCCCCAGGGAAACCGCAGCAAGTCTTTTGTGTCTGGTTGTGCTCGGGCGACAAAAGCCCATTCAGCCTCGGTAGGAAGGCGATAGCCGTTGGCTTTTGGATTGATCCCAGTGATTTCACCTGGCTTCGATTGGTAAAACGGGTCTAATCCGTCTTTCTTCGACAGCCAGTTACAGTACATAGCCGCATCTAACCAGCGAACCTGCACCACCGGCATTTCAGATTTATCGAGGGTGGAATCTTCGAATTCACCAGAATCATGGCCGTTGATGAATTCCTTAAACTGCTTGTTCGTAACCTCTTTTGTTGCCACGTAAAACGGCCTGGTAAGTGTGACTGGATGTAACACTTCGTTGGCACGACGCCCGGGTTCGCGTCGTGATGCACCCATTGTGAGTTCGCCCGATTTGAACAGCAGCAACTCGTCTCCGGCTGCGCTCTGACGCACTGGCTTGAGTGCTGCGATCCGGGCTTCTGCTACGGTCAAAAGCTTGACGCGTAGCTGTTGGGTGAGTCCGTCCTTTGGCCGTAAGGTCGCCTTGTAGCTGGCATAACCTGGTTTGCTAATTGTGAAACTGTGCTCCCCGACAGGTAGAGTCAGTGTTTGATTTGGTGAATCCAGCACGCGTCCGTCAACGGTGAGTTGGGCATCACGGGGCTCCACTTCCACTGTGACTTTGCCAAGCAGTGGTTTGAGACTGAGATTGAGGGTGCGTTCGCCCTTGGTGGCGGTAAGGGAGCGAGAAACCTGAGCGTAGCCTGCCTTGTAGACCTGGACTTTGTAGTCTTTGCCTGGACGTAACGCGAGTTCTGCGGGGCTCTCGCCAAAGAATTTCCCGTTGGCGGTGACCCCTGCGCCTGGAGGGTTTGTTATGACGGTGACCAGCCCATCAGCAGGAACCAGCGTGATGGGTTCAAGCGTTTGTGGTTCTCTTGCCGTGACCTCAATGTCTGTGGTCCAACTCTTGTAGCCATCAAGTTTTAACGTGAGTTCCTGAAACCCACTCGGTACAGGGACGATAGCCGGGGTAGTGAGATCAGTTGGTTGGTCGCCAATGGTGATGCGTGCGCCACCAGGTTCGGTGGTGATTTCAACGTCCGCCCAATCCGGCAGCAACTCGATAACCGGAGATTGCTCCTGGTCCAAACCAGATACCTGCAGAACTGATTGATGGTTCTCATAGTCCTCGCGCCTCACCATTAGCGAGTATTCTCCACGCGCAAGCTTTAACTGCGTGAGTGGTGTGACGCCCACATTCTCACCATCGATAATGACTTCTGCACCAGACGGTTGCGTGCCCAGATTGATTCGCCCAGGCAACTCGGTCAAGGCGATTTCGATGAACTGATTGCGCTCGCCTGCGATTTCGAGCTGTTGCTTCAGTGGTTCGTAACCCGGTGCGGTTGCGCTTAGCCCATAGTTTCCGGGAAAGACGAGGTAGGTCCCGCCAAGTTCAAACTGAAAAATTCCATCAAGCTTGAACTCGGCAGTGGCCGGCGTGAACTGGAAGTTAACGGACCGGGCGCTGAACAGGAAAGCCAGTAGCAGGGTGGCAACAAGGCCCGCGCCCAGTAGCGCGATAACTTTGCCGCTAAGCCGGGTGCGTTGGCCTCCTGTGGCATCACTCGGTACAAATGTGCCTGGTGCAATGACCGAAGGATTAACAACGGAAGGTTTAACAACAGAAGGTTTAATGGGCTGATTCATAAACGATTAGAGATTTCGCTCGCAAACTATCTCGACCGGTCCCATCTGTGGCCTGACGATGACTTCTTTGCGCACGTCCTGACAACCGTCAGCGCTGCCTACAATTGTGTAAGCACCTGGCCGCAACTCCAGATCATGAGTTTTAAATGTCCCTATGCGGCCGACCTTGTAAACGGTGACCAGCGTAGCGTTGTTTGATGTCAGTCGAACGGCAACAGGTTGCTGATAACTTTTCACGGTTTGCTGTGCCCGTTGCAAGTCGGCCGTCCAGCGCGGTCCTGAAGAAGCCAGCTCTGAGGCTGTCTGGAGAAGAGCTATTGCCTCCTGCATACGTTTGTTATCTGACAATTTATCGGATTGGCTAACGATGATGTTCATGCCACGGGAGAGGCGTCTTCGTTCCAGCGCGTCTTTTCGCCCGCTTTGTGCAAACGCCAGATTTTTGTCTTTGCTCAGGGCGTCATCAAAGGCCTTCACGGCATCATCCCAGCGTTCTTCTGCAACGGCATTGCGGGCTGCATTTTGCAGGTTCTGCAAGCTCTGCACTTCCGTCTCCTGAGCGATTTGCTGTAATCCACCCAATGCAACCGCGTCTCCCGGCTTGATGCCAAGGGCTTTGTTAAAGGCGGCGCGAGCGTTTGTGTAACGCCGATTTTCCAGTGCGGCAAATCCCTTAGACAAGTGATCTTGATAATCAGCTAGTGTGGCGGCCTGGGAAAGTTCGGCAAGCGCTTCATTTACAGTGGCGGTTAGCGGATCAATCTGCAGAATTTCGTTGTACGTTTTAGTCGCAGCCTGTGTGTCCCCGCGACGGGCAAGTTGGCGAGCTTTTCGCAGCAGAGTTTGAATCTCAGGCAGTTTGTCGGCTCTTGCCATTGCGGCTAATGCTTCAGCATTGTCCGGTTTGATTTGTAACGCCTGACTGAACTCCCGTTGGGCCAAAAGCTGATTGAAATCTGCGATCGCCTGGGTACCTGCGGCGAGGGCGTCTGCAAAATCCTGCTCTGCGCCCTGGCGCAATTCCTCGAGCGCCTGGGTCGCGTCTCGATAAGTCGCAAGCGCTGTTTCAAACTCTCGCGCCTGGAACGCGGTATCACCTTGAGTGGCCAGATCTTTTACAGCGTCGTACCGACTTTGGCCCCAGGTTCCGATCTGTAGTTGGTCCTCGAGTTGAATTTGCAGCTCGACAAAGCTTGCGAGTTCCTTCTCAGCCTGTTCTTTAGCTCGGGCAAGTTGCGCGTCTCTGAAGGGGGAGATGGGCAGGGGAGACCCCGCTGCGCCTGCAGATTGATCGGTCTGGGAGGTCGAGTTGGAACCGCCAGAACCGGTAGCGTCTGTGTTATCCGCGGCAACTCCCGTGTCGATGTCGGCGGCATTAGTGCCCTGGCTAAGGTTTGAGCGGACGGTTCCTGGCAATACTATGAAGACCCAGTACAGGGCAATGGCAATAAGTACGCCAGCCAACCCCAGGTAAAGTTTGTTATTGCGGGTCGAAGCTATCCCGTCGGCGCCCGAGTTGCCTTTGTGCTGTTGATTAGATGAGCCGGCTGGGCTCTCATCAGAAGGCTGATCCGCTGCTGGTCTGGATAGCGGTGCCGATCTCGGCGTTATTACAATAGGGTCGCTCACGGCACCGGGGAGCTCACGATTAGGCGTCGTCAGCCGGTAGCCCGACTTCGTCTGCATATATTTGTTTCAGGATCGTGCGCAGCTCATCGTACTGTTCATCCACATTGCCTTGCAGGCGCAGCGATTCGTTTTCAAGCTCAATGGTATGGGGGGTGATTTCAGCCTCAGCAGAAATGCCCAATTCTTGCAGTACGGAGGAGTGGATCTTTGCATCAGCAAACTTCCCAATCGCACTGCGCAGGGTGACAGCACCGCCGACAATGCCTACATAACCACCGAGTTGGGTTGCTCGTGAATCACTGCCCTGGGCTGCGATACCTCCGACAATTGACGCTGCACCGGCAACCGTTCGAGCGCGGGCCTGAGCACGTAGTTTCTGGTAGGCAATGGCTTCATCGTAGGAGGCCTTGCGCCAGTTTTGATAACTTTCATACATATCGCGATGAAATGTACTGTAGTGCTCATCCAGCGTGTCAATGAACAGGTATTCGCGCTCGCGAATCTTTCGTACCCGAGCAAGCATAGGGTCGTTGTCAGCGGGCAAGCGTAGGACGGTGTATTCGCCGTTGCCGTCGGGTCGCACATGATTGGCAAATGCATCGGGTGCAAAGTCCTGGGCGAAACGCATTTCTGACGTGCGACGAATTTCTAATACTTCTTCATCGCTGAGGCTTTCGCGAATCGCAAGCAAGTCATCGGCCACGTTTTTGTAGATCTGCTGAAACGGATCAATGTCAGCGGGCACGGTGTCGTCGTAGGCGTACTTACTCGCCAGACAGGTGTATTTCTTGTCCAGCCATTCGCGGCCACGGCTGTCTTTTGCCATGACCTCAATTTCCATACTCTCACCGTTGGAACGCAGAATCTTCGCGGAGACCACCAGGTCTACGGCTTTTGTATCCCGGGGAACAACTCGAACAGCGCCCCAGTTACCGGTGCTTTGCAGCAGGTTTTTTTGGAAGTAAGCCATATAGTTGGCTTCAGCCCGGCGGATTTCGGGCTGGACAATTTGTTTGATCTGTTCGTCGTAGTCTTCGGGAATGTTTGCATCGAATACAGAAATGCCTATGTCGAGCAGCAATTCTTCCTCAACAGGTTCAGCGGCCTGGGCGGGCGGACGCATATCCACCGTGCGAACAGTTTGTGAAACGCAGCCACTGACAAGT